>JAZRMY010000078.1:0-1053 GCA_045647925.1 Acutalibacteraceae bacterium
AAAATGAGTATGGTTATACTCTTTGTTACATATCTTTTATTTATAAAGGTTAATTAAGCACAAAATAATACCGACCCCTGACCATTGAAAGTCAGGGGTATTTTCATCCCTTCCCGTTGCAACTTTCTCCCAACTATGCTATAATCAGTTTGTAAATCCTGCCTTCGGGCTTGATTATAAAAATTTTTATTAAAGGAGATTGCTTTTTGAGAAAGACAATCAGAAAAACGGAGAGTGTAATGTAAACGGGAGGTTTGCAAATATATTCTCGCAATCCTCTCGTATTTTGAGCGTCACGATTTATGAAAGGATTTAAAAATGAACAATTTGACGATACGTTTAGAAACAGAAAATGACTACAGAGCAGTAGAAGAACTCACCCGAGAGGCGTTCTGGAATGTGTATAAGCCAGGTGCCGATGAGCATTATTATGTCAATCAGATGAGAAATCATCCCGACTTTATTCCTGAGCTTGCCTTTGTTCTTGAAAAAGACGGCAAAATTATAGGTAACATTATGTACACGAAGGCCTGGCTTGAGGACGAAAACGGAAAAAGGAAAGAGATTCTTTCCTTCGGACCTCTTTGTGTCGCACCGGAGTATCAGAGACAGAAGCTCGGTAAGCTTCTGATTGAGCATTCATTTGAAGTTGCCCGCAAAATGGGCTATGATGTGAATATCAATTTCGGCAATCCGGGTAATTATGTCGGCCGAGGTTTTGTAAGCTGTAAAAGGAAAAATGTCAGCTTTGTTGTTGACGGCAACTTCCCGACGGCTCTTCTTGTCTGTGAACTTCACCCCGGAGCTCTTGACGGCAGAAAGTGGATGTATATCCCGAGTACCGCTGCCGATTGCTGTGAAGACACTGCCGCAGTTGAAGCCTTTGATGCCACCTTCCCCGAAAAGGAAAAAAAGTGGATGCCGAGTCAGGAGGAGTTTTATATCTACAGTCATTCTTCCGTAGTAAGATAAACGTAAACACCGCTGAGGAATCAAGATATTCCTTGGCGGTATTTTTTGTGGCATTTTTGGTTTTAGTGTGATATAATCATC
>JAZRMY010000079.1:0-2407 GCA_045647925.1 Acutalibacteraceae bacterium
TTATCCTCTCTTGTTTTTGGGTTAAGCTCACACTCCTGAATGTAGTCAAGAAGCTTATCATTTCTTTCACCCTCATAAGCAAGCTTTTTAAAGGGGATGAATTTAAGCGTTTCGCCACCATGAATTTCTTTACCCATTTTCTTCCATTTGTAATGTTTTTTACTCTTGTCGTCAATGGCGTAGGCGACCATATCGGTACCTTTGACAACACTCCATTCCTTATTGAAATACTCTCTCAATTCCTCAGCCCGTTTAAATTGAATTTCTGATTCTTGGGTGTTGCCTCTGATTTTAAGAATATTCGCATAAGATAGAATTGCCTGATACATTGCTGCAATGCAGTCACCTGCTTCAGCTGCCTTGAAGCCTCTTTCATTATAAGTGGAAGATATTTCAAATATATTACCCTTGCCTTCAGGAATGCCGTTTTTTTCTTTGAACACCGTACCGTCAAGATTATCAATGAAAACCGTTAATGACTTTTCAATGAAGTTAAATATTACACTGTCCTCGGCATACCTTTTGTTGCCTGTAAGAAGATAAAGACTGTATGCTTTTTCGCAAAGTTCAAACTGTGCCGTTATCTCACGGACAAACCTTTTGTAATTAGGTGTATCCATATAGTAAACACTGCCGTCAAAATTGAATGCCCAGGGTGCAAACCATCCTGTTTTTTCACTTGCACCACTTACGAAAGTATAATACATATTAAAAATTTCTTCTTCGAGACCTACATAGTATGCGCCTGATGCCTGATGGGCAAAATCACGGATATAGAAGGCTGTGCGGTCAAAGTAACCTGCCCAGAATGCAGGCTTATAGTCCTGCGGCTGAGCCCACGGTTCTGTGGGAGATTTGATTGTTCTGCCGTCAGGACCGTACCATTTGTTACCTTCGCCCTTGTTAATATCACCATTTTTAGTACCGGTTACAATAAAAGCCTTGGTTTTATTTACTGCCCATTCAAATGCAGATTCAAGAAATTTGTTACTGCTTTGAAGCTTCATGTTTATCCGAGTTCGTTGCATTTGTGGTTTTTGATAAAATATTCTGTAACATCATAAATGCTTTTTACAGAGGTTATTATATCACACTGATGCTAAAATTTTCAATCTGTGGTTTTTTGTTGTGTTATTTTACTAAATCCCTTGAAAATCATAGTAAAAAATGTTAAACTTAAACAAAATAGTATCTAGGAGATGATACAATGTTTAAGAAAAAAACAGTTTCGCCCACAGAGATTCCGCAAGGTGCACTCTCTCACGGCGAAGGCAAGTACATCACAACATTTGAATATGTATGTATTATGCTGGCGAGAATCGGCGGTCAGTTCGGTACAACTCTTACAGGTACCCTTGCCGCAGCATTTCTTCACGAGCTTTATTTCGGACCTGTCGGAGTAAGCTCTGACGAAATTGCTTCCATTCTTGCAGTACAGTCAACTTTAACAACCGTTTTAGGTATCGGTATCGGTGCTCTTGGCGGTATAATCGTTCAGAAATGGAAAAGCCGTTGGGGCAGATACCGTCAATGGTACATAATTTGTCTTTTGCCTGTATTCCTGCTCACAGTTTTCTATTTCTATGTACCCGAAGGCTGGAGCGTTCAGCAGATGACTCTTTTCCGTTACGGTATAGCCTGCTGTCAGACAGTATTCAACACCTTCAATAATTACGGTCAGTTTGTTGTTCAGGTTATATCTCCGAATCCAAAAGAAAAGAAACTGGTTGCAACTATGTGGCAGCTGTCATATTATATCGGTTACGGCGGAGCATATATTGCTACTTTTGTTTACGGACTTTTCAGCGACGACAAAAACAAGATGTATATGACCCTTGCCATTGTTGCCGCAAGTGTAACTATGTTCGGTAACCTTATGTGCGGTCTTTTCTGTAAGGAAAGAATTGAACTTCCGAAAAAAGAAAAGGTCAAGATTTCAAGAGCAGTATTCTCTCTTTTCAAATACAAAAACTACCGTGCTTACCACTGTATGCAGTGGGTAAACGCTTTTGCTTGGCTCGGAAGAATGTCAACTTATCTTGCAGCAATAACAGTAGGTTCTTCAAAAAACCTTCTGCTTACTCTTCCAACCGCTGTGGGTACCGTTGTAGGCAACGTTATTGCCACTAAACTTTCAAAAAAACACGAGCCGACAAAACTTCTCAAATTCTGCGGTATCTATTCGCCTGTTTCAGCCGGTGTGCTTTTCGCCATTTGCTTTGTCGAAGCAAAAATGGGCATCAGATTCTTTGAAGGCTGGAACAGCATATTCTTCTATCTGTTCTATTTCATTTTCGGTATCGGTATCGGTATTCAGGAGCTTTCAAACTCCCACTTCAATGTCGAGTTCTACGATTATCTCGAATGGCAGTGCGGCGAAAGAATGGAAGCTATTCAGGGTATTGTT
>JAZRMY010000080.1:0-28370 GCA_045647925.1 Acutalibacteraceae bacterium
GTAGCGGTCGACAAGTGAGAAACGGCAGTTTCGAATCGTCGGGCACCGCAAGAGTAAGCAGCGTAGCGGCGCGGAATAGATTAAGCAACAAAACTAACTATTAAAATTTAATATATGTCGAGGCGTGGCTCAGTTTGGTAGAGCGCCGCGTTCGGGACGCGGAGGCCGCAGGTTCGAATCCTGTCGCCTCGACCATTTTTTAAGCACTTGTATTTTTTTACAAGTGCTTTTTTTATTTAAATATATTTCCGGATTCGAACCTGCGGTTCGTTTACTCTTGCGGTGCCCGACTCTGCTCACGCTTGGAGCGCGGCGCAATCGTCGACCGCGGCGCTCCGACTACTTTTGAAAATACTTGTTTTCGCAAATGCTTTCTTATATAAAAACGGACTGTGAAATTCACAGTCCGTTAGTTTTAATTATGCGCGATAAATTCTTATTTCATTAAGCTTAGCGCAGGTGGCGCCGGTAGTAGCGTATACTGTAATGCGCACCTTTTCGGTTTTAACAGCGTTAAACCTTGCTATTATTTTTCTACGGTAATTATCCTTAATTTCAAATACCTTAATCCACTTTTCACCGTCAAAACACTCGGCGGTTAAATGGGTTGCAGTAAAATCGAAATCAACAAATGCCCTTGTAGAAGAACGGGGATAAGCCTGGTCGGTATCCGCAGTTATATGTATTTCGCCAATATCCTCAGGTTTTTTAAGGGTAAGTGTAATACTTTGCGGTAAGCCATCCTTAATATCCGAAATCCAAGCGTTACATTCTTCGGGGTGCGCTCTATGTACGCCGTTTATAACATTTTGCGCAAATCCGCCTGCTTCCTTATCTTCAGAATCTGCCTTAACTACGGCGGTTAATGCCAGGTCGTTTTCGTCCTCATTTTTAAAGCCGAATATAGTTTGGTCTTGCTTTAATAAAAGCTGTTGTAATTCTTTAATATGGCTTTCGTAAATATCACGCGGTAAGCAATCGTACTTTTTACACAAGTAAGCCGCAGCGCCAACCGCCTGACCTAAGGTATTAACCGTACTCTCAACTCGGGGTGAACCTAAACCAACGTGAGAGAAGGAAGAACATCTTGAAGCCACAAAAAGATTTTTAATATTGCAAGAATAAAGACAACGGTAAGGAATTGGGGTTATAGGTACAATCTGGTCAACGAGGAAAGGACCTTCTTCACCTGAATAAATGCCCTTTGGATGATGAACGTCAATCTTCCAGCCTGAATAGCTTATAGCGTCCGAAAATTCGGTCTTACCGTCAAAATCATTTTGGTTAAGTATATAATCACCAACAAGTCTGCGATTTTCACGCTTTGATAAGCGAAGTCCCAAATATTGCATATGTCTGTTTGCGAATTTTTTCTTATCAACATAGTCGTTTTTAAGCCAATCGTAATATCCGACTACTAATCGGATAAACTCATCTCGTGCAAACTCGCTATCATAAAGGTCTTCAAAATCGTTGGAATTTTCCATCCACCACTCTGTCATATGCATAAGCTCGGGCTTGCGATATAATTCCACGGGCAGCTTTACTGCCCAATCGGGTGCGTGGAATTCAACAGCGTGGTCCATTTCCTTTAAATGAAAGCTTAAAAATCTTTTCGCATCAGGTCTTGTATCACTAAGACAGCCGCTCATAGTAAGGGTGTCAGGTGTTTCGGGAGCAAATTCCTCTTCAAATTCGCGCTTAGCTTCACGGCCTAAGCGATATTTGGCACCTGCATAATAGCCAAGCCAACCGTCACCTGTACATTCAGCAAAAAGCTTACTTCTAAAGCAGGTCTTTTTAAGAGTAATCGTGTTTACACATTCAATAGATTTTATAATATCGTCTTCACATTCGACCGCAACACACATTTCATTTTCAAAAAGTGTAATATTCGGCTCGGCAGCAAGTAACATTTCAATTGCTTTTTGCCAAGAAACCTTATAATTTTCGCGGGTGCGTTTTACTTCATCTGAAATACCCGTTTCGTGATAGCCCAAATGATACATCGCGCCGCCGTCAAAACCGACGCCGCTTTCTTCCGAAGCATTTCCACCCGGATGAGGTCTATCGCCAATAAGGGCAACTCTAAGGCCGTTTCTTGCGGCACTTATTGCAGCGCCTACACCACCGGGGCCTGCGCCTACAACAACATAATCCCATTCGCCCATATCGGTTACTTTAGTATCAATATTCTTAATTTGGGCCCTTTGCTTTAACATAACGGGAAGCTCGGGCGAGGGTGTGAAGTCCATATCATCGGTAATGATTATGCTTGCAAAACGGGAAAGCCAACCTGTTTTATCGCACACTTCAAGGTTATGGGTTCCCTTTTCCAGGTAAATATCATCTGCAATTTCCCAATACCAATAAAGCGCAGGCATTTTACCGCAAATATTTTTAAGCTCGGTATCGTTAACCTTTAAGGTGAATCTACCCGGTGCTTCAGGGTATTTCCAGTTTTTAGTACGTACAAAAAATCTGTAATAGCCACTTTTTTCAACTGTAAATTCAGTGGTAGCGTTTTGAACCGGAACACCCGGTGTATGATTTGCCACAAGATACGGTTGACCCATTTCCCTGACAAATTGAGTTTCAAGCACCCACTCGCCGTAATTTTTAAATTCAGCGGCGTCTATCCAAATTTTTTGCATAATAACTCTCCTTAATAATAAATCAAGTATTTGGTTCATTTTACCATACAAAAACACAAAAAACAACAACATTACAAAAAATTGTATAACATTGTTGTTTTTTTTAATTTTAGTTTGTTTTTAAATTTTTTACCATTTCGGATTTGCTTGAAGTACCGAATCAACCTCTTTAAGCCTGTAAACAAAGCGAATTTGTGAATCATCACTTGTGGTAGGCTTATCACTTCCTATATTGTAATACCCTTGCGCCAAATAAAACGTGCCATCCTTTTGTTTCAATAAAAGATACAGTAACGGTGTATCGCCTACTTTAAGGGTGCTGTAAATTTCCCAAGCGGTTTTGTTATTTTGGCGTATAGCCTCTGCCTTATCCCACATATCTGTATAGAATCTTAAATCAAACTTTTCCTTTGTAAGCTTTATTTCGGTCATTTTGCCGTAAAGATTATGCGGTCCGTTAAAATGCATTTCATAAAGCTCAAAATCGTTAATTATTTCATAGGTAGGAAGCCCCTCTACATCCGCATTATAGGAATACATTCCGTTAGAATACGAAATTTCCACAGGGTCAAAAATGTATTTAACCTCGTCGCCCGATAGGAAAATCACTTCCCCGTTTTTATCAAGCTCGTATATTGCAAAAACACCGCCAAGACTTGCGGGGTAAGTTTCCATAACCACGCCGTTATAAACAACACGGATTTCCATACCCTTTTTAAGTTTTGGTACGGGATTTGTTGAAATTACACTTGTGCTAACACTTATTTTATCACTGCTTTTTCGTATTTCCTCGTTTTCATACGGCTCTACAAGCACCGAATTTTCATATACTTCAAGCACCGTTGCATTAAAATACGGGTTTTGATTTGTGACATCCGTCGATAGTCCCTCTAAATCCGAACCACTGTTTTCATCGAAATTATTGTTTGTTTTAGGCTCTGTCAAAAAACCTATCGCTACCGCAATACAAGCAATAACCGCAACAATTACAATCCAAAACGCAGGTTTTTTATAGTTGATAACAGACTTGACTCTGCTCTTAACACCTACTTCACCAAAAGCCAACGGGCAGGATAAAACTCTTCTTTTATTAATACTGCAAGAAAGCAGAGCCTCTAAATAATTTTTCTTATTCCCGTTATCCATATCTCTTATAACCCTTTGGTCGCAAGCGACTTCTATATCCCTACAAAAAAGAATATATGAAAGCCATATAAACGGGTTAAACCAATAACATGCAAGTAACAAAAATCCTAACGGCTTTGTAATATGGTCTAGCCTTTTAAGATGCGCTTTTTCGTGAGATATAATGTAGTCTATATAATTTTCATCTATTCCCGAGGGTAAGTAGATTTTTGGCTTTATAATACCGAAAATAAATGGGGTAGAAATATTATCGCAATAATAAATGTTATCCTTATATAAAATTGAAGGTGCCACCCGTATTTTTAAGCGAATATAAGAAACCGCGCCATATATCAATAAGGCTAAAATCCCCACAATCCATACTAAAGCGGCAATAGGTAGTAAAATCTGAAGCGGATTTGCACTATACATAGGATTAGGTGTAAATGAATGAGCAATAATCGGATTTACAGCATTATTCACTATACCGACTCCGCTGTCAATTGCGGGTTCCTTCATCAAAGCAATGTTTTGCGGTATAGACTCGCCAGTTGGCAAAAGACTAAAAACACTTTCAATAGAAAACGGTAACGCCAGTCTTAATGCAACAATTCCCCAAAGCAAGCAGTTTATCCACTTAGGCGCTTTTTTAAGCAATAGTCTCAAAACAACAACCGCTAAAACAATCCAACTCGCATTAAAACTTAAATTTAATACTTTTAAGAAAATGCTTTCCATTATTAACCCTCCTTTAAAGTATCTATCATACGCTTTATTTCCTCTAATTCCTCTTGGGTAGGCTTTTTACGTGAAGCAAACGCCGCAATAAACGCAGGAAGTGAACCTTCAAAGGTCTGCTTTACAAAATTTTCGCTTTGTATTGCAGAAAATTCATCCTTTGAAATAAGCGAAGTAACTATACTGTCTTTGGTTTTAAAAATACCTTTTTCGCAAAGCTTTTTAAGTACAGTATAGGTTGTTGTACGTTTCCAATTTAATTCCGCCCCACAAACTGCAACCAATTCTTTTGTAGAAATCGGCTCTCTCTTCCAAACAATATCGGCAAAATGAGCTTCAACTAACCCTAACTTAATTTCTTCCACTTTTGCACCTCCGTTTTGTCTATTGCCAGTAGACTGTACTTTCAGTCTATCATCAATAGACAAGTTTGTCAAGCAAAAATAAAAAGGCTCAATTAAGAGCCTTTTAAAATTTAAAATTTTCTCCAAACCATTTTGTTTACAACGCCTGTATAGCTTTGAATAATTTTTACAACCTTAGTAGAAACATTTTCTTCTACATAATCGGGCACGGGTATACCGTAATCGCCGTTTTCGTTAGCCATTATTGCGGTATCGGTTGCCTGTAAAAGACTTTTTTCATCTATACCTGCAAGTACAAAGCAAGCCTTATCAAGCGCTTCGGGACGCTCGGTTGAGGTGCGGATACAAACTGCAGGGAAAGGTTTGCCGATGCTTGTAAAGAAGCTGCTTTCTTCGGGCAAGGTTCCGCTATCGCTTACTACTGCAAATGCGTTCATCTGCAAGCAGTTATAGTCGTGAAAGCCGAGTGGCTCGTGTTGAATAACTCTGCTATCAAGCACAAATCCGCTTTCCTGTAAACGCTTTTTACTTCTTGGGTGGCAAGAATAAAGAATAGGCATATCATACTTTTCCGCCATTTTATTAATAGCAGTAAATAAAGATATAAAGTTCTTTTCGGTGTCAATATTTTCCTCTCTGTGAGCAGAAAGAAGAATGTACTTACCCTTTTCAAGTCCTAATCTTTTATGAATATCGGAAGCTTCAATATCACTTAAATTATTACGCAAAACCTCTGCCATAGGTGAGCCCGTTACATAAACACGTTCCTTTGGAAGACCACATTCGTGCAAATATTTTCTTGCGTGCTCGCTGTAAGCCAAGTTAACGTCCGAAATAATATCAACTATTCTTCTGTTGGTTTCTTCGGGCAGACATTCATCTTTACAACGGTTACCCGCTTCCATATGGAAAATAGGAATATGAAGTCTTTTTGCGGCAATTGCCGAAAGACAAGAGTTAGTGTCCCCCAAAATAAGTAACGCGTCAGGCTTAATTTGGTTCATCAACTTGTAAGAACAATTAATAATGTTACCTACTGTTGCGCCCAAATCGTCACCCACAGCGTCCATATAAACTTCGGGTTCCTCAAGCTTTAAATCCTTAAAAAATACACCGTTAAGGTTATAGTCATAGTTCTGACCTGTGTGTGCGAGTACAGTATCAAAATAATTTCTGCACTTATTTATAACCGCGCCAAGTCTTATAATTTCAGGTCTTGTACCAACAATTATAAGAAGCTTCAATTTTCCGTTTTCTTTAAATTTTATATTGCTGTAATCTGTTTTAATTCCCATTTTTACACTTCCTCAAAAAAAGTATCAGGTTTATTGGGGTCAAAGCTTTCGTTTGCCCACATAACAGTAACTAAATCCTCTGTATCGCTTAAATTTATTATATTGTGGGTATAGCCCGGAAGCATATGCACCGCCTCGATTTTATCCCCGCTTACGTAAAATTCAAGTACTTCATCGGTACCGATTTTTCTTTGCTGAATAAGTCCCTTACCGCTTACTACGATAAAGAATTCCCACTTTGTATTGTGCCAGTGTTGACCCTTAGTAATGCCGGGTTTAGAAATATTAACCGAAACCTGACCGCATTTTTCACTTTTTATAAGTTCGGTAAAGCTACCACGGTTATCCACATTCATTTTAAGGGGAAACGCCACTTTTTCTTTTGGCAAATATGAAAGATATGTGGAATAAAGTTTCTTTGCAAAGCTATTTAAGGGTATTTCTCGCATAATCAAATCATTCGGTTGATTTTTGAAGGAATAAATCAAATCCACAATCTCGCCCAAAGTGATTTTATGCTCTATAGGAACCTTACAATATTCGTCTTCCCTGTTTTCCTCGCCCTTAAGCGCGTTTATAAGCTCGTCCACAACATCATCAATATAAACCAAGGTCATATTAACGCTACGGTCATTTACCTGAATAGGCAAGTCGTTAGCAATGTTATTGCAAAAGGTGGCAACCGCGCTATTGTAGTTAGGTCTGCACCATTTACCAAAAACATTAGGTAACCTGTAAACCAAAACCCTAGCGCCTGTTTCTTTCGAATAAGAGAAGATTAAATCCTCCCCTGCCTTTTTTGAAACCCCGTACGGATTATCAAGCGTCGCTTGAATAGATGACGAAATCATAATAGGACAGGTATTATTATACTTCTTTAGTGTTTCAAGCAAAACCGAAGTAAACCCAAAATTACCCTGCATAAATTCTTCGGTATTTTGGGGTCTGTTTACCCCTGCCAAATGAAAAACAAAATCACATTCCTTACAAAATGTTTCGAGTAATTCCTTATCGGTATCAATATCATATTCAAAAACAGTAATATCGCTATCAATACCTCTTGTTTTGTCCTTACCGTCAGCAATATTGTAAAGCGCTGCACAAAGGTTTTTGCCCACAAAGCCGTGAGCGCCGGTTACGAGTATTTTCATAATCTACTCCTCAAATTTAAAATCTAAACCTACTTTATTTAATTCTTCTTCATAAGCCGAAACCAGCTCCGGTGAAAGTTCCTTTATGGCGTTAAAATTACCTGCAATAGTACCTTTTTTAAAGAAAACCGAATTAACACCGCGCCATACCCACATAATTGGAAGCAGCGCAGGCGCTTTTTTCAAAACAGGGAAAATAACACACATATTTTTATACGGTAAGAATATTGTATTAACTATTCTTCTAAGCCGCAAATTTTTGGTGCCGGTATTTTGAATTTCTTTTACTGCATTTGCTTTTTTCAAGGCTTCGGTAGTACCGAAAGCGCCGCTTTTTAAAATTCTTTCAGTAATAAGATATGAAACCTCATCAAATTCTCCGCCCTCAAACCAAGCGTTAACCGTTTTTAAAACATTTTTATGGAACTGCTCAAGCCTAAGCTTTTTAAGCTGAGCATTAACATATTCCATATTAAGCTTTGGTTTAGCATTCAGATAAACCCAAACATCTGTTATATGCTTAATGCCAACGCCCGAGCTTCTGTAATGCTTTGTCATATGCGCGAAAAGGAAAACATAAAAGTCCTCGTCAATCATACCGTATCTATGAGAAAAGCCTTCTTGGAGCCTTGCATATTTCCAACCGTTGCCGAAAATTTTAAAATAATCCTTATGCTGCGGCGAAACCAAATACCTGTGCAATTCAAGGTAAAGCGGATACTTATCCCAGCTAAGCTCGTTAAGATTTTCCTTAACAAAGGTCATACCGTGCTTTTCAAGAATAGGTGTGATTTTTTCGTACTGCTCAAAATGAATAAGCACATCCGCATCGCCCATAGGACGCATATCATCCTTAGGATAAAGTGAGCAAATACCAAGACCCTTTAAAAGCATATGGTCTATTTCGTTTTCTTCGAATTCATCAAGCAATTTAAAAAGCTCGAATTTTTGTTTTTTACCAAGCGCAATATAGTTGCAAACTGCAACAAAAAACTTTTGATTAAGCTCTGTCGGTAAGGTGATTTCCGAATTGGTTATGCCATAATAAATAAGAGTTATAACGCGGTGCTTCCTCGCTAAATCAAAAAGCTTTTCAAAATCGAAGCCATCGGGCACAACCGCCTTCTCGCCCGTAATTGCGCTTCTAACAAGGGAAACTACCCCTAAAGCAAAAGATTTATACATTATTTTGCCTCACTTAAGGCTTTAAGCTCGTCACGAATATACTCAAGCGATAAAAGCTTTTCCTTAACCTGTTCTACGTTAAGCAAATCGGTGTTATTGGAATTGAATTCGGTTAAAGGATTGCGGTTTTTATCGCCATCCTTGAAATATTTATCATAATTAAGACCGCGGTTATCACAAGGCACACGGTAAAATTCACCCATATCAGTAGCATTTGCACATTCTTCATTTGTAAGAAGTGTTTCATACATTTTTTCGCCGTGGCGAATACCGATAACCTTAATTTGTGCATTAGGATTAAATAACTCGGTCACTGCCTTTGCCAAAACCTCAATTGTACAAGCGGGTGCCTTTTGAACTAAAATATCGCCCGACTGACCGTTTTCGAAAGCAAACAGTACAAGGTCTACCGCCTCGTCAAGACTCATTATAAATCTTGTCATCGAAGGCTCTGTAATAGTAATATCCTTACCTGCTTTAATTTGCTCTATCCATAGCGGAATTACCGACCCTCTTGAGCACATAACATTGCCGTAACGGGTACAGCAGATTTTTGTTTTTTCGGGGGAAACGGTTCTTGATTTTGCAACAATAACCTTTTCCATCATAGCCTTACTTGTTCCCATTGCGTTTACAGGGTAAGCCGCCTTATCGGTTGAAAGACAAACAATATTTTCAACCCCCGCTTCAATTGCGGCATTTAGTACATTTTCAGTACCTAAAACATTGGTTTTAACCGCTTCAATAGGGAAAAATTCGCAGGATGGCACCTGCTTTAATGCGGCGGCGTGGAAGATATAATCCACCCCGTGCATAGCATTTTTAACCGACTGCAAATCTCTTACATCGCCGATATAAAACTTGATTTTTTCGGCTACTTCGGGCATTTTTGCCTGAAATTCGTGGCGCATATCATCCTGCTTTTTTTCATCACGCGAAAAAATGCGAATCTCACCGATATCGGTATTAAGAAATCTGTTAAGCACGGCGTTACCAAAAGAACCCGTACCGCCTGTTATAAGTAATGTTTTATTCTTAAATAAGCTCATTTTTAATCCTCCGAAATTAATATTTTACAAATAATATTTTAAATTTTATTTATTAAATAATTTTAATAATTCCTTTTCAACAGTCTTATATGTATCAGACTCAACATTATATCTTGGAAGTTTTTTCTTCTTCAAACCTGTAACTAAATTAAGTGGCTTTGCACTTGCAGATAATCCATACGAATAATTCTTCAGTAATTTTAATGTTTTTTTATCGTAAACACCATGTGAAAAAGAAAATATATTAATTTTTATCCCTAAAATATTTTCTAAAATCATCTTCGAATTGTCTATTTCCTCTTTTTGTTGTTCAAGTGAAAGTTCAGTTAAAGTTTTATGAGAAACGCCATGAGAGCCTATCGTAACTAAATCATCATTTGCCATTTCTTTTAATTGTGAAGTAGTAATATAGCCCTCTGTATCCAAAAAATCCGTAACAATTAGGACCGTAAAAGGAATTTCCCTTTTTTTTAAATACGGATATGCTATATCGTATACATCCTGCAACCCATCGTCAAATGTAATTGCTATTTTCTTTTTTGAAGGTTTTTTTATAACAGAAATCAATTCGCCATAATTATCATATTTTTCTATAAAAGACTTGAAATTTTCAAAAGAAATCAAGCATCCACTTTTACATTGAAAAGGAGTGGCGGTAATATGATGAAACACAAGAATTGCAGATGAAGGTATCTTATAAATAATTTTTTTAATAGTATGTTTTATCTTACCGGTCAATTCGATTCCTCCAACACTTTAAAATTATTTGATTTTTCTTAGCAAAATAGCCTCTAACATTAAAAAAGTATTTTCACGCAGAGGCTTGACAAGTAGCGGTAACACCATTGAAGTTAATATTTCTGCGATTAATGAGGCCACTGCAGCACCGCAAGCGCCCCACAAAGGTATAAATATAAGATTTAAAAATACATTTAAAACTGCCGCAATCGTATAAATAAATTTCAAATATTTCTGACTATCTTTGCAAACAAGCCACGCATTACGCGCCACACCCAGATATGAAAATGCCGTATACCACGTAATTATACGCAAGGGATTTATTGCGCCGTAGAAATCTTTTCCATATAAAATATGTATTACCAACGGTGCAAAGATGACAAACATTATTGATACAAAGGTCGAAATATAGAAAACGATTGCATACAACTGCCTATTTCTTAGTTTAAATAAATCTTCATCTTTCCCGTTCGCTTCCATAATTGAGGGATATATTGAATCAATAATTGCTGTTAAAACAAATGTCCATAAACCGCATACTGTTACTGCAGTTGTATAGTAGCCTATTTCAGTTTCATTAATCATCTGCTTTAACATTATTTTGTCTGTTTGCCCATATATAGAAACCATTAACCCAGAAATAATAAAATGATGACTCTTACTTAAAAGCTTTTTTCCGTAGCGCCAAGAAAACTTTAAAGGTTTTCCACCATACTTCTTATATGCTAAAAATAATAGTAATGCAAGGCATATATAATCAACCGCAGTAGCAAAAGCGAAAAAGCGTACATCCTTGCCTGTAACCATTAAAACAACTCTATAAGCCGCCGTAATACAATATGCAATTAAACCCGAAATAGCGGAAACCTTTGAATTCAAATGCGCTTGAAACCAATAAATAAACGTATCAAAAATATTAAATACAATGCCTATACTATAAAGTACAACAACCACAATAGTTATACTTTCACCTGCGTCTACAAACAGAACAATGCAAATGATAACCAACGCAGAAAGTATACTGGAAATTCCTCTTAAAAGCAATGTCGAACCGATAACGGTTCCTTCCTCTTCGGGATTTTCAATAAATTCCTTAACTAATATAGAATTTATCCCCAAAGTACAAAACGCCAGAAAGAAAGACCCATACGCCCCCGCATAACCTATAAGACCTTGGTTAGCAGGGCCTAAATACCGCGCTGTTAAAACACTTACAATTAAACTGACAAGCATTCTTGCAATTCTTCCGCCGATAAGCCAACCTGCGTTTTTCAGCGTTCTATTTTTTAATATATTCATAAAATCACTATACTCAACTTTCTACTGTTTCCAAAGATTTTTTTGCAAGTTCGCTATACAAAAATGTCTTCCTTTTTTCTGATTTTGCCACCTTTAGCATCTCGTTATATTCTTGAGGATTATTTAATAAATTTTCCAATAAATCAATAATTTTATCAACCGTCACTTCTTTTAAAAACAGACAGTTTCCACCAATATCAACATGATGAACCCCATAAACATCCGTGAATACGCAGGGGGTACCGCAAGCGCACGCTTGCTCCCACATAACCGAATGTTGACCGGGGAAAAAAACCAAATCCGACGCCAAAAAATACTTGTATGTTTCTTTAGAATCAACCCAACCTACATATCTTATATTATGATGTTTTGCTAAAGCTTCAATTTTTTCTTTTATTTGGTCATCACATTTTCCAAATACCAATAATTTGATTTTTTCATTATTAATTTTAGAAATTGCATCCATCAATATATCAATATTCTTCTTTTTGTCTATTTTTCCGCCTGTAATTATCAAAAAATCATCATCAGAAATTTCGTTTTCATTTCTAACAGTTTTACTAATTTTTTCTTTGTTTTCAAAATCTATATATTCATCATCAGCGCCTGCAGGAAGTACATCAAGTTTTTCTTTTGGTGTGCCGAAAATCTCATTGGCAAACTCACATCTTATCGGCGTCACACCGTAAACCTTCCTATAAATTTTATTCATTTTTTTATTTACGGCATTTACAAACAGCATTCGTATTTTCATAGATATATTTTTGTTTACATACCCTTTAGCATTGTTGTAATCCATATGATTATCAGCTATAACAACACAATTAGGATTGTCATTTTTTAAATACTTCTGAATTTGTATAACCGAAATATTGCTAAGACCGTGCACCATAATAAAATCAGGGCGAATTTCTTTCAGCAATTTATAGATTTTAAAATATTGCAAAAGATTAGCAATTTTTTGAGGATAAAAATGTTCATAATCAAGACGAATTACCCTAAAACCATCGGACGAAATATAATCTTCCGGTTCACATACCGTTATCCTTGAATCCCCCGAATTCTTATTACAAGTAGTAACAAGGACTACTTCATTCCCCAATTTAACCTGATATTTAGTTAACAAATTTTCTTGGTACCCCCAACCTTCGTTATAAGGTGCTTGTAACGCTAAATGCAAAACTTTCATACATAACTTCCTACATGTTCACATTATTATATAACTCAATGTATTCTTTAAACTTTTGATTTGAATCAAAAGTTTTCGCTCTTTCAAAGCAAGATTCTTTGGTATACTCGCAGCTCTCGTAAATCCTCAATATTTCCTTATATATTGAACCTGCATCCTTTTCTTCAATTACAAATCCACTGTTTTTGTCAGGTATTTCCCCACTGCCACCTGTATTAAAAGTAAGCACCGGTGTTCCGCAAGCAATGGCTTCCATATTAACAGTAGGATAATTTTCCTCCCGTGTAGGATTAACAAATAAGTCTGCCGCAGTATATAGTTCGGCAAGCTCTTTTTGATTTTGGGTTCGATGAATAGAAATTATATTATCGGGCAACTGTTTATCAATTGCATCATCTGTCCCCACAAGCACTATTTTAAATTTATCGTCAAGCATCTGAGAAAGCTTAACAAAAACGTCTAATCCTTTTCTTTCTCCCCAACCGAAAGCGACACCCAAAATTATAAATTTATCTTCACAGTTATATTTCTCTCGAAAATTGCTTGAAGTAGGTTTGAAAATATTTAAATCTATTCCATTATTTATAACCTTAACGGGATAATCCTTTAAAAATGACTGCTTAACAAGGTTTGCTAACCATTGCGAAGGTGTAACTATTGTCATATTTTCAACGCCGCAAAACCACTTTTTCTTTAATTTATACATTTTTTCGGTTTTGTCTACACGGGTGCTGGGATATCGGTTTATTTGCGGACAATCATAACAGCCATTCTGCCACTTATCACATTTTGCAATAGTAAAATGTGAACACTGACCTGTAAATGCCCAACAATCATGCAAGGTCCATACAACAGGTATATTATGCTTTTTAATAAATCTAAAAAGCATACCGTGATTTATATAGCTATTATGTATATTATGCAGATGGATAATATCAGGAGAAATTTTTAAAAGCTTATTTAAAAACAATTTGGTATGAAGCCATGAAAAACAGCCTATTCTTCCCGTGATATACGCCAATGCCTTGTTAATTTTATTGGATATTTTTGAGCAGATAATAATATCATTTTCTTCTTTAGGCTTGTTAAGCAAGGTGTTAGGATACGCAAAAAACGTTTTAAAACCATCTTCTCTCGCCTTGCTCATTATGTTTTTGGAAATTGTACCTGTACTGCCGAAATTTCCTAAATTTATTGTTAACACCTTACGCTTTTGCATATAATCCACCTCCTATGCTTATTTTAATTTTCATCTTTAATTCCTATCGCCTTTTTGGCAATTGCAGTATAAAAAAACTGTCTTCGCTTTTCTCCCATTGCGGTTTCGCGCATAGCTGAATATATTTTTTTGTTATCCACAATTTCAAGAATAATCTTCTTTATTTCTTCTTTTCCGTCTTTAGTTAAAAATTTGCAATTTCCACCAATATCTATATGGTGCATACCGTGCCAATCCTTAAAAACACAAGGTATTCCGCAGGCACATGCTTGTTCCCAAAGAACTGAATGTGTTCCCGGAAAAACGCATAAATCCGAGGCTAAGAAATAATCATAAACCTTATCTGACGGTATCCAATCCAAGAAACGAATATTCTCATTTCTTGAAAGCTCTGTTATTTCATCCTGCATTTCGGCATTAGGCGAACCAAACACAATCAATTTAACCTTTCCTTCAAGCTCGGCTACCGCCTGCATAAGAAGGTGAATATTTTTTGCACGGTCTATTTTACCGCCTGTTACAATTACAAAATCATCATCCAAAAGGCCCAATTCTTTTCTTATATCATTTCTTGATTCAGGCATTTTTTCCAAATGAATTTTATCGTCATCGCCACCCATAACAAGCAAATCAATCTTATTCTGCGGAATTTTAAAAACATCTCTTAAATATTCGCATCTCCAAGGAGTAACGCCCCAAAACTTTGTTGTGTAGGGTATAGCCTTTCGCATAAAATGGCCAAAAACATATTTAAAGCCTATTTTCTTTTTTATAGTATCCACCGGACAATTATAATAGTCACTATGCTGGTCAATAAACATTTCGCAGCCCGTTTTTTTGCAGTACTTTATAACATCATTTAGACTTATAAAATTACCGCAGTGAACAAATACAATATCCGGCTCAAATTTTTGCAATTCATCGAACAAGCCTTCAAACTTTCCGTAACGACCTAAAAAGCCCTTGCTCCTGTTTAGCACCTTAACCTTAACGCCGAACTCATTAGTATATTCCCGAGTCTCTTTTTTTATAGCCTCGCCCTTACCGTTAAATGCAAAATCAGAGGTTAGTACATAAACATTATGGCCTTCCTTGGCGTGCATTTTAGGTATAATATTTTCTTGGTAACCCATACCTTCAACATAAAAGTTGCCAAGACAAATATGTACTATTTTCATTCCTTATCATGCCTCGTCCATAGCCGCCGCAAAATTCCTGACCGCTGCGACTACATCAAAATTTTCTTGCGCGTATTTAATCGCATTTTCACAAACACCGATTTTGTTTTTATCGGTCAAAGATAATATTTTTTCAAAAAGGTCTTCCTTATTATCCGAAACAACCGCCAAATCGTTTTCCTTTAAAAAGCTATACAAGTATATATCAGACGGACCGTAAAACAGCATTTGCTTGCCCGTTGCCAAATATTCGGGGATTTTAGTAGAAATTGAATATTTAAAGAAGCCGTTACCTACAAGCGCGTCACTTTCGATATGTACTAAAACGTCAGCATTCTCATAAACCGTTTTAATTTCTTCATGCGCTACCGAAGGCAAAAAACTTGTGTTTTCAAAATGTACAAACTCCTTGGAATATAAATCGGCATTTTCCTTTGAAGTATAAATAAGAAGTTTTGCATTTATATTCTTTGATTTTGAAAGCTCGTCTATTATATTAGCAATATCAAAAAGCGCTTTGTTTCTTCCTAAATGCAAACCACCCGCATAAACAAAATTCGTTTGTTCTTTATTTTTGGAAGGCGCGCAAATATAATCCGAAACCCTTACCGAATTCATAATATAAGAATGCTTTATACCCGTTTCTTCGGTATAAACCTGCGCCATTTTAGGACTTATTGCAATACACCTATTACTGCGCGAATAGCAAAGTTTGCAATACTTATCGAGCTTTCGTTTATAGCCCTTTAATAACGGGTTATTCTCCCACTGAATATGGTGGCGCCAATTATCCATAAAATGAATAACTACGGGTATATTCAATTTTTTGGAAAGGGCGTACGAAACCTTAAGCGAAGCTACGCCGCCACCTAAAGTATATATAACCTCAGGCTTGAAGCGAATGATTTCTTGTATGTCTTTTTTTGTTATTTTCACTGCTGAAAGGTCAACCTGTAAAGAAACAAACTGCCGCAAATGTTTCAATGCCTTTTTTATTCCATTACTGCTTCGTGAGGTGTTTTCGGTGGTTACCTTTATATTTGTGCTTATTTTTTTGCTTTTATCGTTAGATAAAATTCTTCCGATTGTAAAAAATCGATATTTTAAAAGCTTTGAATTAAGTTTGATTTTGGGGTTTGAGTTCGAATTTTTATTCCAATAAAGCTCCATAAGCTTTTCTGACTCAATTCCGCCAAATATACTTTGCAATGTAATACCCGTCGCATTATTAATATTTATTGAATTGGAATTAACTATTAAAATCCGTTTCATCAAGATTTTCCTCGTCTTCTTCGTCTGTAATAGCCGCAGTCGCATTAGTATTATAATTCTTTTTTAACAAAAACGTAGCAAACACAAAGAACATAATTTCAGTCCAGAAAGAACCACTAAACAAGAGTTTTATAACAAACGCGCAAAATAATATTAGCAAAACATTTCTTTCGGCAGTACTTGACCGTATTGATTTCTTAATCATAAGACCAACAAAAACAATACTTGCTATTCCACCTATAACAAGACCAAAGTCTACCATAAATTCCAAGAATATGTTATGGCAATAAATATCAAGCAAAGGTCTTTCACCAAAATAACCTACGCCTATAGGATTATTTAAAACGATCTCCCATGCTTCATATGCTATACTGTCACGACCGTTAGGGTCAAAAACATCACCCGAGAGACTAAGGCTTACCGTTTTTGAGAAGAAGCCGTACTCACTCGAAATGTCAGAAAGCCATAGCAACAAATCGGGTAAATATTTCACTATTAAATATGCAGCCAAACCAAGTATTGTCCACAAATAAAGTGTTTTTTTTCCGTTCTTAAAGCCGTTTACTATTAAGTAAAGGAATGGGAAAACCAAAGCTGCTACCAGCGGACCACGGGAACCTTGCAAGATTATTATCAAGAAAAGAAATACTAAAAGTATTACGCGTTTAATTTTAAAATTTTTAAGTACAAAATAAAAGTTTATAACAGTTGGTATAAGCGTTAAATACGAAAGACCCATCGCACCTGTGCCCCATTCAACCTCTAATACAAAATGGTAAAGCACAAATGAAACAATCATTTCTATTGCAACAAAAATACTAATTTTTTCCAGTTTTTTTAGCAGCATATTCATATCGTTGATTTTTACCGCCAAATATACTCCAACCGTTATGGCAATCGCAGTATCACGTATGGCGACAGTATATATTTCTTGATTTAACTTCGCATTAAGCAGTACCGATAAGCCAACATAAATCAAAAGCAACAATATAACAATTATAGCGCGAACATCTATTGTTCTGAAAAGCGCCGGCATTGCCTTATATATAAACCACGCTAAAACGCCATATACCAATAATGTATCAATTGCGGAGCTGCCAAGTATTACTCGTCCTATCGCGTTTGCGAAAAAAATATGATTACTAAGCAACATAACAAAACAAAATAGGTCTATTAATGCGCCTTGTTCCTTTTTTTCATAATCCTTTAAAGCTTTTACCATTTTTTCACCTTAATTCAAAATAATGCTTGTAGTTTATCGAAGCTTATCAACTTCGACTCCCATTAACCATTATACCTATATCACATAGAAATTCCTTTATTTTTAAAATGTAGTTATGGTAATCGAAAATTTCTTTTTCCACAAGCGGAATTTCTTTTTTTGATAAAATTTCCATTAATTCTTGCTCTATATTTTTAAGTTTAATTAAATATCCGTTTTTGTTATTTTTTAAATATTCAGCAAGGTCACTTATATCGTTAGCAATAACTGCGGTACCGCAAGATATCGCTTCTGCAAACTTTGTTGGGAAGCCCGCCATTGTTACACGGGATATTGGACGGATTATCAAAGAATAATCACCGCTCTTAACCGCCTCAAGCGCTTCCTTGTGTGATACTCTGCCTAAAAACTCGATTTTTTCGTCATCAGGCTCTACGTTATAAATTTCCTTAAAGCCTTCCCTTGTAACACCTACTACCTTTAGCTTAAAAGCCAAATCATCAAGCTTATTCAAAACTTTTACAACATCTCCGAGTGCTTCCTTTGAAGCGCTTGGACTACCCGAATAAACAAGAATTGGTGTTTCGTTTTCATTTTTGTTGTTTATATATTTTTCGTCCTCTAAATCCACAAGCGGAGGCAGTACAATCGTATTTTTAATATGCTTTTTATAATAATCCGCCAAAAAGCTGCTTATAGCAATCATACCGTCACATTTCTTTTGAAAATGGCGCATACAAAGAAAAGTATCCACACATTTTACAAGCTTTATTGGATTTAACGAAAATTTATTTTCATACCATTCGGTACAGTCTGCAACAACCTTTAACCCTTTCTTTTTTGCAATTTTTAAAAGCCTTGCCAAAGGAATGGCGTGTAGATTGTAGCCAACTATAAATTTAATATCATCATACTTAGAAATAAGCCTATCATAATAAGAAACGCTAAGCATTTGCTTTATCCATTGCATTGCCGACTTTGGATAAGGAATAGGATAGCTTTCAAAGCCCGAAATCAGCTCTGCGCTTTCCGGTATACAGTCGATTTCCTTATCTATTCCACAAAAAACGACCTTGTAGCCCAATTCCTTAAAAATCTTTGCATTATTTAAAACTCTATGTGCGGCGGGATTTCTGTCAGGCAATTCGAAACCGCCTACATATAGCACCGTGCCTTTATATTCAGGCATTACAAATTCTCCTTATACCACTGAATTGCTAACTTTATACCGTCTTGGAAGCTATAATCGGGGTCGTAACCCAACAATTTTTTAGCTTTACTAATATCTGCATTAGAGTGCTTAATATCACCCTTGCGGTCGGGGCCAAAATTGGGTTCAATATCCAAATTCAACGCTTTTGTAAGACCGTAATAAATATCAATAAGATATTCTCTGCCGCCATAAGCTATGTTAAACGCCTGACCTGCAGCATCACTTGAAGCTAAACACGCTTTTAGGTTTGCCTCTATTACATTATCAATGTAAGTAAAATCTCGTGACTGCTTACCGTCACCGTTAATTGTGGGTGTTTCGCCGTTTAAAAGCTGCTTTAAAAATTTCGGAATAACTGCAGCGTATGCACCGTCGGGATCTTGTCTTCTGCCAAAAACATTGAAATATCGCATTCCGTAGGTATCAAGTCCGTAAAGTTTTGTGTAAAGCTTGCCCCATTCTTCGTCACAGCGCTTTGTAAGGGCATAGGGTGACAAAAGATTACCCTCTCTACCTTCGGTTTTAGGTAGATTAGGCTCGTCCCCGTAAACCGACGAGCTTGAAGCATAAACGAATTTCTTAACACCGTTTTGACGGGCTGCCTCCATCATATTAAGGGTGCCCTCTATATTATTTTTGCAGTAAAAAATCGGCATTTCAATAGAACGCGGAACACTGCCCCAGGCGGCTTGGTTGAGAACATAATCCACACCCTCACACGCCTTCATACAAGTGTCAAAATCCTTAATATCACCCTTTATAAACTCGTAGTTGGGATTCCCAAAAAACATATCCACATTCTTTTGCTTACCTGTTGAAAGGTCATCAAGACAGCGCACCTTATAGCCCATATTAAGTATGGCTTCGCAAAGGTTAGAGCCTATAAAACCCGCGCCACCGGTAACTAAAAACAACGAATTTTCAGGGAATTTTAAATCCTTATAACCCATAAATTACAATCTCCAATAGTTATAACCTAAAGCTTCATATTCTTTTCTATCAAGAAGACCCTTGATATCGGCAAGAACTTTTTTAGAATTATCGCCCGACTTAAACATCCTATTAAAATCGGCTTGTGTTAAAGTCTTGAATTGCTCGTGAGCTACCGCAAGAATTACGGCATCACAATCCTTAATAGTATTCATATCTACAAATTCCATACCGTAAAGGTGCTTTGCTTCATCCGCATCAGCCGCAGGGTCGGCAACCGTTGCAGTAATACCGTATTCTCTAAGCTCGTTATAAATATCAATTATTTTTGTATTGCGGGTATCAGGACAGTTTTCCTTGAAAGTAAAGCCTAAAATTGCAACCTTTGCATTTTTAATTGCAACGTCCGCTTTAATAAGATTTTTAACAATACTTTCGGCAACGTATTTGCCCATATCGTCGTTAATTCTTCTGCCCGATAAAATTATCTGTGAATGGTAACCTAACTGCTCTGCCTTATAGGTAAGATAATACGGGTCAACACCGATACAGTGACCGCCTACAAGACCGGGATAGAACTTAAGGAAGTTCCATTTAGTACCTGCCGCCTCTAAAACGGATTTTGTATCAATACCCATTTTATTGAAAATGATAGAAAGCTCATTCATAAAGGCAATATTAATATCACGTTGACTGTTTTCAATAACCTTTGCAGCCTCAGCAACCTTGATATTTGCCGCTCTGTGAACACCCGCTTCAACAACAAGCTCGTAAACTTTAGCCACGATATCAAGTGTTTCATCATCCATACCCGAAACTATTTTAACTATAGTTTCAAGTCTGTGCACCTTATCACCGGGGTTAATACGCTCGGGGCTATAGCCAACCTTGAAATCAACACCGCATTTAAGGCCCGATTCTTTTTCCAAAATAGGAACACATACATCTTCGGTAACACCGGGATATACTGTAGATTCGTAAACCACAATACTACCCTTTGTAAGATTTCTGCCAACTATTCGGCTCGCACCCTCAACTGGTGTTAAATCAGGTGTGTGGTCATCATTTACGGGAGTAGGAACTGCAACTATGTGGAATTTAGCTTCTTTAAGGCGGGTTTCATCAGCAGTAAACTCAACCGTTGTATTTGCAATTACATCATTGCCAACCTCGTTTGTGGGGTCAATACCCGACTTGTAAAGTTCAATTTTCTTAGCGTTAAGGTCAAAGCCTATTACATCCACCTTTTTAGCAAAGGCAACTGCTATAGGCATACCCACATAGCCAAGACCGACAAGCGAAATTTTTTCTTCTCTTTTTACAATCTTTTCATATAAACCCATTTGTATTTACCTACCGTTCATATTTTTTCAATTAAGCTAATATACTTGCTCACGATAATATTTCGATTAAATTCTTTTTCCATTTTTTGTCTGCCGGCTTTACCCATTTGCGCCTTTTGCTCATTAGTAAGACTTAAAAATTGCTTTATTGCTCTTACTAAATCATCTACATCCTTAGGTTTAAAAGCGATGCCCGAAACACCGTCATCATAAGTTTCTCTGCAACCGGGAACATCGGTAGCAATAATAGGTCTTCCGCTTGAAGCCGTTTCCAAAAGCACGTTGGACATACCCTCGTGATAGGAAGCGTGTAGCGTTGCGTGACTTTCTTTAATAAAGCTATGTACCTGCGGTTGACTTTCTATATATTCAACCGTACCGTCGTTTACCGCCTGCGAAACCTTTTGTTCATAGTCTTCATCATACGAACCTATAAAACGGAAAATAACATTTGGATACTCTGCTTTTATTATTTTTGCCGCCCCTAAAATCTCGTTTACGCCCTTATCCCTCATTATTCTGCCTATGGTAAGTAAAACTACTTGCTCATCGCTTTCAGGATATTCCTCGAAGCAATGCTGTTTCAGATTTACACCCGAGCCCGGCAATATATCATTTGTGGCTTTTACTATACCTCGGCTTGTCATAAATTCTTGATTTTCACTATTTTGGAAGAAAACCGTTTTTGCTTTTCTTAAGCCAATTTTATAAAGAGTAAGAGTTAGTTTTTGCATAAATCCGCCGTTTTGCACTGCCGTTCCAAGCCCTGTAATATTAGCAATATAAGGAACCTTCATTACCTGACACGCCATACCGCCGTAAACATTTGGTTTTATTGTGTATGTAAACACTACATCGGGTTTAAAATTTTTTAATACTCTTAAATATGCGAAAAATAACTTTATATCCTCAACAGGATTTGTACCCCTTCGTGACACCTTTGTATCAATACAAAGACAACCCAAATCTTTTATAAGGTCGGTTTTTTCACCGAAAGGCAGTGCGCAATAAACCTTATAACTTTTTTTAATAAATGCCTCGAGTAATTCTTTTCTAAAATGATAAAGACCGCCGTCAGCATTAGCTATTATCAAAATTTTTTTACTCATTAGTTCCTCTTTTAATCATAATCTCATTATATTTCATCATATAAATACCGTCTTCATAATTACCGATATTTTTCTCATTTTCTTTACCTTCGAGATTATTTTTTATAAGCTGCATATGGTCACATCCACACTCATAAGCATGTGGATATCCACCGCCGAAACGTGGATTCACTTCAGATATATAATACTCTCCGTTCACGTCGAAAATATCAATATCTATCTGTCCTTTAAATCCACATTCGGAAATAAACTTTTCTATCAATTTAAAAAGTTTTGGATCCTTAAAGCTTACTGCCTTATCAGTTTCGCCCGCACGCATAACAAGTTTTTTCTTTGTAAATATTGAAACTGCTTCCCCGCTTATCATATCAATATAAGAATCTGCGCCTATTTCCTGTCCGTCAAGAAATTCTTGAATCATCAAGTCATCGTTATTCTTAAATAATAATTCTATCGTTTCTTTATCATAAACTTTAGAAATTGCTATACTTGCGCTACCGCATATTGGTTTTATAAAAACAGGATATTTTGCAAGCCCTTTTTCAACATCATCAAAAAATTCTTTTTTCTCTATATAAGATTTTGCACAGTTGTACCCGTGTTGTTTTAACCAATTAAACATATCCCATTTATTAAGCGTCATTTCGCAAAGTTTGTAACTTGAACCTATAACAGTAGTGCCAATTTCAGCAAATTTTTCAGTATTTTGAGCCAAAAGGGAAAGTTCCGGGTCTATAAGCGATAAAACGCCGTTTATTTTTTCTTTTTTGCATATATCAAGAATAACATCAATATAACCATCTTCGATCATTCTTGGGACTTGATAAAACTTATCCGCCTCGTAAACTGCGGGTGCAATATCACTGCAATCAGTAGCAATGACTAATCCGTCCTGTCCGACTGCTTTTTTAAAATACTGCACTACTTTATTTCTCGTTCCCGCGCTTAAAATTAAAATGTTACAACTCATATTACACCTCAATAAAAGAAGATTCCCTCAGTATAGCATATCTTTTTCTATCTATAAATCTTCCTTTAAAAAACATATCATCTTTAAATTCGCCCTCACAAAAAAAGCCAACTTTTTCATACAATCTGCAAGCAGCAATATTCTCAGAGTCGACATTCAAATACACTTTATTCAATAACAGTTCATTGAAAGCATATTTTAATATCAATCCTGTAGCAACCGTAGATATCCCCTTTCGTTTAAATCGGATATCACCCATACTGATATAAAACTCCGCTTTTTTATTAACACTATCGATTCCTAAAAGACCAATAAGTCCAACCGGTATGCCATCATATTCTATAACGCAATCCAGTCTATTACTGTTATTTTTTTCTCTATACCACTGTAATGTTTTCTCATGGCTTAAAGGAATATCATAATGCAAGAACTGATTGTTTTCTACATCATTTATCCATTTTACTTTGTTTTCTATATCTTCTTCACAAAATAAGCGTATCAAAATATTACTTTTTTGTAATAGCATATTCTTCAACCTCAACACCAGAACTTAACATACGTTCTTTTCTTTGATCAATAAATTTCCCTGCTTTAAAATCTTTTCCAACTCGAATATCAGAACGCTTTAAAACTTTAACTACTGTGTTAAAAATTATTTTTATATCCCCCAAAAACGTTATATTTGAAACATAATTTACATCTAAAGACAGTTTGTTATCCCATTCAATAGCATTTCTTCCGTTCACCTGTGCCAAGCCAGTAAGTCCCGGACGTACATCATGGCGATGCCTTTCTTCCTCTGTGTAATATGGCAGATATTCCGGCAAAAGCGGTCTTGGGCCTACTATTGACATATCACCCTTTAAAATGTTAATAAGCTCGGGTAATTCGTCAATGGAGGTAGAGCGTAAAAATTTACCGTAACGGTTTAAACGTTGGGCATCCGGTAACAGATTTCCGTTTTCATCAGTTTCACAGGTCATTGTTCTGAATTTTATAAGCTTAAATATTTTTTCATCCTTACCCGGTCTTTCCTGCATAAAAAACGGGTTGCCCTTCATAGCAAATGCGCCTATCACGGTAAAAATTAATAAAAACGGTGAGAGCACCAAAATCGCGCACAAGGAAAGGCAAAAATCCATTGGTCGCTTTATATATTTCGCGTACATTTATGTAACCCCTTAAAACAAACTTTTTATAATTTTTATGACTTCGTCCTGTTGCTTAGCGGTCATTTTAATATCACTCGGCAAGCAAAGACCACGGCTAAATAAATCCTCATTTACTGCTTCGCCGTCTGCAGTGATAAAATCATTGTCTTTAAACACCGGTTGCATATGCATTGGCTTCCAAAGCGGACGACTTTCAATATTTTCTTGATTCAGCTTTTCCATTATTTCGGTTGGGGTAACCTTAACGCCCTTATCAAGCAATATACATGAAAGCCAGAAATTAGGGTCACTGTCAGTAAGATACGGGTTCATTGTAAGCGGTAAATCCTTAAAGCCTTGCTTATATCTTTCATAAATTTCCTTTTTGCGTGCTTTATGCTCTTCAAGGTGCAAAAGCTGACCGCGGCCTATACCTGCAACAACATTGCTCATACGGTAGTTGTAGCCGATTTCCTTATGCTCGTACCAAGGGAACGGCTCGCGCGATTGTGTAGCCCAGAAAAATGCTTTATCCCTATCCGCCTTTTGTTCGGTTATAAGCATTCCGCCACCCGAGGTGGTAATTATCTTATTACCGTTAAAGCTTAAAACGCTGTACTTGCCAAAGGTACCGCACTGTCTGCCATTGTATGTAGCCGAAAGCGCCTCGGCGGCATCCTCAATAAGCACTGCATTATGCTTTTTGCATATTTCAATAATCTCATCCATCTTAGCAGGAGTGCCGTAAAGATGAGCTAGCATTACAACCTTGGCGTCTGGGTATTTTTGGAAAGCCTTTTCAAGCGCAATCGGGTCCATATTCCAGGTATCTCTTTCAGAATCTATGTAAACCTGTATGCCTCCCTCATAGGAAATAGGATTTACCGTAGCGGCAAAGGTCATATCCGAACATAAAACCACATCGCCCCTTTTAACGCCTGCAAGCTTTATTGCAAGGTGAAGAGCCGATGTGCCCGAATTGAGTGATAAACAATTATAAAATAATTTTTTTTCGCCACTTAAATACTGTGACATTTCTGTTTCGAAATTATCACAGTTAAAGCCTAATGGAGCTATCCAATTCTTTTCGAAGGCTTCTTTTATAAATTGCATTTCTTCTTCATGCATAGTTGCTGTTGAAAGAAATAACCTATCACTCATTTTAACACATCCACCACAATAAATATTTAATAAGAAATATATAAATATTTAATATTTATATATACATATACATATATAATTGATTTTATCATATCAGCATACTCTTGTCAACGAAAAAAGTATAACGGAGACCCGCTTTTGCGAATCTCCGCCGATTTTTTGCTATTAATTTTTCACATATTTGCAATCAATTTCAACGCTATTGTCATTCGTAAACAACGTGATTTTAGGAGAAATACTTGTAATTCCAACTACCGTTCCGTCTTCAGTTACAGGTATCACTTGTTGTATCGGTGTTTCAAATTCTGTCGCTACTTTTCCAACCTCAATTTGCGGCTTTACAACAACATCTTTGAATACTCTTGTATCACCGTTTCTTATTTGAAAAAATATTCGCTGCGGCATTTCGTCTTCGCCGAAATTTGCAGTGCCATACGAATAATATGCAGAAATTCCCGAACCGTTTTTTGTTTCCAAACACAAATGAACATCAATTCCCTCAAGAGATAGAACATAATCTGTATTTGGCTTTAAAAACGAAAAATCTGTATTGATATTATTGTTGAGCGTTAGTGTTGTTGCAGTACCATTGCTCTGTCCATTTATCGTCAGCGTGCCGTCAACATTTCTTTTATAGTTAATTCCATTATTTGTAAGGTTCCCCCAAGCAACCTTGGGCATTATATTTTTACCGCATTGGGTTAGTGTTACATCCGAAAAATCGGTAAGTATATCACTATGCAGCTTAAGTTTCAAATTATGCTTTATCGGATGAACGTTTTCTACCGTAATAATCTTACCTTTACCCGAGCCGTTATATCCAAACAACCTTTTATTACCCTTATAAAGCTCTGCTACGCTTCGGTCGTTTTTAAGTAAAACTGCATTGTTTTGTGCTACATAAATTGCCATTTACCCACCGCCTTAATAAACGAGATAATAGGTATTCTCATCTTTAACCGCCGTTTCGAATTCCTCTGCCGAAATCTCTATAAGTCGATGGTTATTTATGGTGTTGGCATTTTGGGCATTGGTAGCCGTTGTGGCATTTCCCGCAGACACAGCATAAGAGGTGCCCCATACAACCCAGCTACTTCTCTTGGTGCTATCGCCTAAGCATTGCCAGGTTTTAGTAATTGTTCTTTCGCCGCCTATTTCTTCAATAAGCTCGGCTAAATCGCCTCGTTGAGCAGTAAGTGAAGTTAACTGCGCCTCACTTGTAACGGTATAAATTTCTTGGGTTGCGGTTGCGGGAATTTGGCTCATAGGCACTTTTCCGCCAACAAGTGTTGCAATATCCACACCCAACTGACTAAGAAAATCATTGTAGGCTTGTTCGGTTTTTTGAGCATTTTCCTGGGTTTTATTCACCATTTGAGTGAATTCCGCGGTAGCCTCACCCGGCGTACCTTTTTCACCCTTATCACCCTTATCGCCTTTAGGACCTTGTTCCCCCTGCTCACCTTTTTCTCCCTTAAAAACACCATTATCGGCATCCTGTCGCACCGAATATGCAATGTTTTTAGCATCACTTGTAAGGTTAATTATCTGTTGGTAAATGTCGGGGGTGGGTTCATCAGGCTCATCTGCCAAGGTGTAGCCGCTTTCAGTAACACGCACACGCTCCTTTGTGGTTGTGGCAACGCTATCGTCCTTAATGCCGAATACCGATACAAAGAATTCGGAATTCTTTAAAACCTCATTCGGTACATAGCATTCATCATCTGCAACACAAAACGGATTATCTTCACTTAACAAGATATTAAACTGATGACCGTTATTGTCGGTAAAAACCGCTGTTTTTTCATAGCCACACCACTCCGGCGGAAAGGAAAATTTTACCGTTTCAAATTTTACACTGTCCGAAATAGTTCCACTATCAATAATAAGCCTTTTTTCGTATATTTTCGCTTTAATCATTTTTCCTCCTTTGGATATAAATGCGCAAACCACAAAGCATTACTATATCCCATAAATAAAGCAAGAAAAAAGACGCTAATTTGTAAACGCTTAAAATTAAACTTTATTAAGTTGTGAAACAAATTTATATTTTTAATTTTACATTTAAGCAAAATATATGTTTTTAGTCCGAGAAATACAAAATAAAAAATCCTTTAAGAAAATTCTTAAAGGATTTTTTATAAACTTTTAATTTAATTATTTTGTACCGAAAAGTCGGTCGCCTGCATCGCCAAGACCGGGAAGAATATATCCTTTTTCGTTAAGGCATCTGTCAAGCGTAGAAACATAAATCTGAACATCGGGATGCGCTTCGGCAAGACGACTTACACCCTCGGGCGCGCCTATAACCGCCATAAATTTAATGTTTTTACAACCGCGTTTTTTAAGCATATCAATAGCATCGCAAGCGCTTCCGCCCGTAGCGAGCATGGGGTCTACGACGAGAACGTACTTATCTTCAATGCCCTGCGGCAATTTGCAGTAGTAGGTTTCAGGCTGGAGCGTTTCTTCGTTGCGGCACATACCGATATGACCGACCTTTGCGAGGGGGAAAAGAACGTGAACGCCGTTTACCATGCCGAGTCCTGCGCGGAGGATGGGAACGATAACGATCGCATCGTCCTCTACGATGTACTGTGTGCAGGTTTCAAGGGGCGTTTTCACTTCCGTTGCAACGGTAGGAACGTCCTTGAGGCTTTCGTACGTCATAACCGTGGTGATCTCTTCCACAAGCTCACGGAATTCCTTCATGCTTGTGTTCTCGTCACGCAGAATTGCAATTTTGTGGTTGATCAGGGGATGATCAAAAATCACCACATTATCATACTGTTTCATAGGGGTTCTCCTTTTGGT
>JAZRMY010000081.1:0-52841 GCA_045647925.1 Acutalibacteraceae bacterium
ATCGCCGCCTAAACATTCGCAACAACAGTCAGCACAGATAAGACCTTGACAAACGTCACAACCGCTACATTCATTACCCGAACCGTAATTTCTGTAAGGGTTGTTGTACTGTACTCTTGACTGTCTTTGAGCATTATTAAGCGCATTACGGTATTCGGCATTGGTAGGGTCCATACGAGCAGCGGTAGCAAAGCTTGTATAGGCTTGGTCAAACCAACCGCGGCGGTAAAGTACGGTACCGTTTAAGAAATACCATTCGGCATTTCTTGTATGAGGCGGTACACCGTCTAAAAGCTCCTGCGCTTCTTCAAGGCGGGATTGTCTTATTAAATTGCGAATTTCAGGAAAAGCAGATTCTGTGGCAGAATAATTATCATCGGTAGTTTTTCCGCCTTTTCTTGTGTTCATAATAGCATCATACGCCTGATTAATTTCCTGCATTTTTTCTTCCGCTAAATCAGACAATGGGTTATCACCGTAATTATCGGGATGATATTTACGGGCAAGCTCCCTATACGCTTTTTTAATTTCTTCATCGGTAGCGTTTTTGCTAACCCCTAAAATTTCATAAGGATTCTTCATTTTTTAACTCCTTTTTAAAAGTTTCTTCCAAACCTAAATAAATTATATTCCCTAAAATACTTTTATATTTTTTAATATCAAGCAATTCGAATGCCTTGCTTGCTTCGTTAATACTAAAATATATCTGCGACTGTGCAAAATCTTTTATTTCTGTTTCAGGCTTATTTTTTAAAACATTATAAGAACCTGTTTTAATATCGTCTTTCAAATCACAAAAAGCATCCATTAAATAAATGTATCTTCCAAGACAATAACCGATTCTTTCTAAAATACGCTTTTGCGAATTATCGTCACTGCAAAGCTTCAAAATTTCCGATAATGCTTTTGCGGTCGGATGGGCAATTTCATCAAATTCCTTACAGTCCGCCTTTTCAAGTTTTGCTTGTTCGGTAATATAATCGCATACAATTTTTTCTATTTGCGGATATTTTAAAGACGCTTTTTTATTTGCACTTTTTAAAATTGGTTTTAAGCATAAATAACCTAATTTTTTAAAGCCTTTTTCGTCTTCGATATTATCAAGCAGCTTATAATACGTCATTATCATTGCCGCAGCAGACGGCATTTCTAAATCATCATCTGCCTTACAATAATTGCACTTTTTTAACGGATTAAATGCGCAACGTTTTTGCTCAATTTGGGTGCAACCGTCTTTAAGTGACATATTAAGAAGTGCTAAAAAGGTGAAATCATAGCTTAAAGTAAATCGGGAAAGTATTCCGTAATGTTTACCAAGGCTTTTACAAAGCGAACAGTAAACCGCTTTATACATTTCGTATTCTTTAATTTTAAGTTCACTTTTTGCTATACGAACATATCCAAACAAGTATTTCACCTCTTTAACATTTTACAACATTATAAGATTTAATGGTTAATAATCTGTGAATTAAAGCATATTTTTAAGGAATTTACCTGTATAAGAGTCTTTGCATTCAACAATTTTTTCGGGTGTACCGCTACAAACAACTGTACCGCCCTTGTCACCACCCTCGGGACCTAAGTCCACAATATAATCGGCAGTTTTAATAACGTCAAGATTGTGTTCAATTACAAGCACGGTATTACCTGCGTCAACAAATCTTTGCAAAACTTCAATAAGCTTATGAACATCGGCAGTGTGAAGACCTGTTGTTGGCTCATCGAGAATATAAATGGTCTTACCCGTACTTCGTTTTGAAAGCTCGGTTGCAAGTTTTACACGTTGAGCCTCACCGCCTGAAAGGGTTGTTGCGGGTTGACCGATTTTTATATAACCAAGTCCTACATCATAAAGAGTTTTAAGCTTACGGTAAATTTTCGGAACGCTTTCAAAGAAGTACATTCCCTCTTCAACCGTCATCTCAAGAACATCATAAATGCTTTTGCCTTTATATTTAACACTTAAGGTTTCGCGGTTATAACGGCTGCCGCCGCACACCTCACAAGGTACATAAATATCGGGTAAAAAGTGCATTTCAATCTTTAAAATACCGTCACCCTGACATGCTTCACAACGTCCGCCTTTAACGTTAAAGGAAAATCTGCCTGCGCTGTAACCGTGCATTTTAGCATCCTTAGTAGAAGCAAAAAGCTCACGTATATCACCAAACACACCTGTATAAGTTGCAGGGTTTGAACGAGGTGTTCTGCCTATGGGCGCTTGGTCGATATTAATTACCTTATCAAGATTTTCTATTCCCTCAACCGTCTTATATTCACCCGGGATAGTCTTTGCATTGTTAAGCTTATTTGCCAAAACCTTATATAGAATATCGTTAACAAGCGAGGATTTACCGCTACCAGAAACGCCTGTAACACAAGCGAATGTTCCAAGCGGAATTTTAACGTTAATATTTTTAAGGTTATTTTCACTAGCACCCTTTACGGTTAAAAATGCGCCGTTACCCTTTCTGCGTTTTTCGGGCACGGGAATTAATTTTCTTCCGTACAAATAGTCCGAAGTAATAGAATCGGTGCATTCTTCAAGTTTTTCAAGCTCGCCCGAAAATACAACCTTACCGCCGTGAATACCTGCACCCGGACCAATATCTAAAATATAGTCTGCCGCGCGCATTGTGTCCTCATCATGCTCAACAACAATAACCGTATTTCCTAAATCACGAAGTCTTTTAAGGGTAGAAATCAAGCGGTCATTATCCCTTTGGTGAAGTCCGATGCTTGGCTCGTCGAGTATATAAAGCACACCCATAAGCGAAGAGCCTATTTGGGTTGCAAGGCGGATTCTTTGACTTTCACCGCCCGAAAGCGTACCCGAAGAACGCGAAAGATTAAGATATTCAAGTCCAACGCTTTGTAAAAAAGAAAGTCTTTCACGGATTTCTTTTATAATCGGTTTTGCAATCAAACCGTCACGCTGAGAGAATTCCAAAGAATTTATAAATTCCAGCTCGTCGTTAACCGACATATCACAAAATTCAATAATATTTTTACCGCCAACCGTAACCGCCAAATATTCGGGTTTAAGGCGTTTGCCGTGACAATCGGGACAGGGCGATTCGGTCATATAGCTTTCAATTTCGTTTCGTGCATAATCGCTTGTAGTAGTTTTATAACGTCTTTCAAGGTTATTTATAACACCCTCAAAATCCGAATAATATGTTCCACCACCAAAGTCGGTTGTACGAACCAATTTAATTTTTTCGCCGTTTGTACCGTATAAAACAGCATTTTGGGCTTCTTTTGGAATATCCTTAAAGGGTAAATTAATATCGAAATTATAATAATCTGCGATACCTTTGTAATACATTTCGGCTATTGTTGAAGCGTCAGGATTAAGCCACGAATTAACACCCCAACCCGAAGCCTTAATAGCGCCGTCAAGCAAGGATTTATCTTCATCATAAACAACGAGTTTAGGGTTTACCTTCATAAACATTCCAAGACCTGTACAAGTAGGACAAGCGCCAAAAGGACTGTTAAAAGAAAACATTGTAGGCGTAAGTTCGGGTATGCTTATTCCGTGCTCATCACAAGCGTAGGTTTGGGAAAACTGCATTTCTTCCCCACCAATTACATCCACCGCAACAAGTCCGCCCGAAAGCGCAACTGCGGTTTCAATACTGTCAGTAAGACGCGGTACAATATCAGACTTAATTACAAGACGGTCTACAACAACCTCAATAATATGCTTTTTATTTTTATCAAGGTTTATTTCCTCGGATAAATCGTAAATATTACCGTCAATCCTTGCTCTTACATAGCCTTGCTTACGGATATTTTCAAGTTCTTTTTTATATTCGCCTTTTCTTCCCTTTACAATTGGGGATAAAACTTGAATTTTACTGCCTTCATCTAACGTCATAACAACGTCAACAATCTGGTCGGTTGTTTGTTGACTTATTTCCTTACCGCAAATTGGACAGTGCGGAACACCGACACGCGCATACAAAAGACGCAAATAATCGTAAATTTCGGTAACCGTACCAACTGTTGAACGCGGATTTTTAGAGGTAGTCTTCTGGTCAATAGAAATTGCGGGAGAAAGCCCCTCAATTACCTCTACATTAGGTTTTTCCATTTGACCTAAGAATTGACGCGCATAAGAAGAAAGCGACTCTACATAGCGTCTTTGACCCTCTGCATAGATAGTGTCAAATGCAAGTGAAGACTTACCGCTTCCCGAAAGTCCTGTAAAAACAATTAATTTGTCTCTCGGGATTTCAACGTCAATATTTTTAAGGTTGTGTTCATTAGCGCCTTTAATAATAATTTTTTCGTTAGCCAATATTATTAGCCCTTCCTTAGTTTGTTAATTTTATCTCGCAAGGTTGCGGCATATTCAAATTCAAGTATCTTCGCCGCCGCTTGCATTTCTTTAGTTAAGCGTTTAATTTCTGCTTCACGTTCAAGTTTAGACATTTTTGAAACAGGTTTGTCTTTAACCTTAGTACCGATTTCGAGTACTTCGTGAACGTTTTTAATAATGGTTTTTGGCGTTATGCCGTTTTCATCGTTATACTTTTGCTGAATCGCACGTCTTCTTTCGGTTTCGGTAATTGCACGCTCCATAGAGGGCGTTACAGAATCGGCATACATAATAACCGTACCCTCGGAATTTCGGGCGGCACGGCCGATAGTCTGTACAAGTGAAGTCTCACTTCGCAAAAAGCCTTCCTTATCAGCATCAAGTATTGCTACAAGCGATACTTCGGGGATATCAAGACCTTCTCGCAAAAGGTTAATACCAACCAAAACGTCAAATTCGCCAAGTCGCAAATCTCTTATAATTTCCATACGCTCAATTGTATCAATATCATAATGCATATAACGTACTTTAATATCGAGATTTGAAAGATAATCGGTTAAATCCTCTGCCATTTTTTTAGTTAGCGTTGTAATTAAAACACGCTCTTTTTTCGCAATTCGGGTATTTATTTCACCTACAAGGTCATCAATCTGACCGTCGGTAGGCCTTACTGAAATAAGCGGGTCTAAAAGTCCGGTCGGTCGGATAACCTGTTCTACAATTTGGGTAGCCTTATCTTTTTCAAATTCACCTGGTGTAGCCGATACAAACACCGCTTGATTAATATGCTTGTAAAATTCCTCAAAGTTAAGCGGACGGTTATCAAAAGCCGACGGCAGACGGAAACCGTACTGCACAAGATTTTCCTTTCTTGCCCTGTCCCCGCCGTACATACCGCGAACTTGCGGTAATGTTACGTGTGACTCGTCCACAAAGAGCAAAAAATCATCGGGAAAATAATCAAGCAAGGTTGACGGCACGCTTCCGGGCGGTCTGCGAGATAAAACTCGCGAATAGTTTTCAATACCCTTACAAGTACCGATTTCACGAAGCATTTCAATATCATATTCGGTCCTTTGGCGAATTCGTTGTGCCTCAATCAACTGCTCGTTTTCAATAAAGTAGCTTACCCTGTCTTCCATTTCTTGCTTAATTTCGTCTAAAGCATCACTCATTTTGTCTTGGGGTACAATATAGTGTGATGCAGGATAAATGGCAATATGCGAAAGTAATGCCTTTGCTTCGCCCGTTACTGTGTTAATTTCGCAAATGCGGTCAATTTCATCGCCAAAAAATTCAACACGTATAGCATTTTCCATACTGTAAGCGGGAAAAATTTCAACTGTATCGCCACGAACACGGAACTTGTTTCTTACAAAATTAATATCGTTTCTTTCGTACTGTAAATCAACAAGCTTTGCAATTAAATCGTCACGGTTCTTTTCCATACCCGTACGTAAGGAAATTACCATATTTCTATAATCGATAGGGTTACCGAGTGAGTAAATGCACGAAACCGAAGCTACAATTATAACATCCCGTCTTTCAGACAAAGCACAGGTTGCGCTATGACGAAGCTTATCAATTTCATCGTTAATTGAAGAATCTTTTTCAATATAGGTATCACTTCCCGGTATATATGCTTCGGGTTGGTAGTAGTCGTAATAGGATACAAAATATTCCACCGCATTCTCGGGGAAGAATTCCTTGAACTCACTGCAAAGTTGTGCGGCGAGGGTTTTGTTGTGAGCAAGAACGAGTGTTGGACGGTTTACTTTTTCAATAATATTAGCCATTGTAAAGGTCTTACCACTACCCGTAACACCAAGCAATACCTGTTCTCTATCGCCGTTATTTATACCGTTTACAAGCTGTTCAATCGCTTGCGGTTGGTCGCCTGTAGGTTTGTAATTACTATGCAAAACAAACTTGTCCATTCCTCTCACCTGCCAAAACACATTTTCTTAAAATTATTATACCACAAAAAAATATATAAGTAAAGAAAGAGCAGATGCATTTTTCTGCATCTGCTTATGACAATTATATTTTCTTTTTGGTATTAATTGCTATAATAACGCTCAATACGCAAATCATTACCACTATTGCAGGAATTATCCAAATAATATTATTTTTTTCTTTGGTGACATTATTTTCATTAGTTTTTATATCATTGTTTTCATCTTTAGGTTTAGAACTTATTAATGGTATCTCTTCTTCTTTTGTTTTATTACAAATGGTACAGGTATATTTTTTTACACCAATTTCAGTTTCAGTTGCCTCTTTAATGATAACTGCTTCACCAAATTTGTGCCCTGTCGTTAATATGACTTCACTTTCATTCTTGTTGCAATTTTTACATAACCTTGTAATCTTACCGTTTTCAACACAGGTTACCTGTTTTACAATTTGCCACTCATTAAAACTATGACCTTTTGATGAAATAACTACTGTTTCAATTTCGGAACAAATAGTACACTTTCTAATATTTTCTCCATTATTTGTGCAGGTTGCTTTTTCTTTAGTTTCCCAAGCACCAAATTTATGTGTGTGGCCATCTTCGGCAAGCTTTGCGATAGTTTTTAATTCCTTTTCTGAACATCCAGTATTTACACATTTTCTTTGTGCTTCACCAGTTGTTTTTGTGGTGGCTTCCTTAATAATTTTCCATTCTCCAAAAGTATGACCTATTGGCGAAATATTAGTTAAACTTGTTTTAGAATCACAATAAAGACAATGGTATGATTTAATCCCAGTTGTTACACAGGTTGCAGCTGTATCTGTTGTCCATTCTTTTGAATAATTATGTCCCTTTGCATTAATGATTTTTGTTTCAAAATATGTACAATTATTGCAATTTCTCAATTGTAGCCCAGTTTTTGTACAAGTTTCATTTTCAATAATTTGCCATCCATTTAAAAAGTGTCCATTAGCAGCAATCTCTCTAGTTTCAGAATATGAACATTTTGAACATTTTTTTACTTGCTCACCTTTTGAAACGCATGTGGCATACTTTTTAGTTTCCCACTTTCCCAATGTATGACCTGTGGCAGAAATATCTCTTGTTTCCTCCTTTTTACAAATTGAACAAGCTCTTGCTTCTATTCCGTTTTCGGTGCAAGAAGGCGTTTTGGCTATATTCCAAGAAGCAAATGTGTGGTTATTATTTTTTTCTATCAATTCTTCCTTTGTTTCGGAACAATTATTACAGGAGTAAGTCTTAATTCCATTTTCTTTACATGTTGACTTTTTAGTGATTTCACCCGCATTCCATTCATGTGTTATATTTTTTTTTTCTCCACAAACTTCACATTCCGCATCACATTCACCGTCATATGTATGCCCATTATTCTCGCAAATTTCAAAATGCCATTTTGCATTTATAAGTGATTCATTTCCAACTCCAATAATGATAGCATTTTTTTCTTCTAATGTTCCGTTATAATATACATCTATTAGAGAATTACATCCCGAGAACGCATTTTCACCTATTTGTGTTATAGTTTTATCAAGCGTAATTTCACTTAATTTAACACAATTATTAAAAGCTTTTGTAGAGATTATTTTAACTGATTTTAACTTTACGTTTTCTAATGCACAACAATCAGAAAACGCATAGTTTTCTATTTCTTGTACCTTAAAATCAACATTCTTCAAGCTTGTGCTACCTTTGAAAGCACTACTCATAATAATCATGTTATAATAACCACCTTTGAGGTTGGTTATATTATCACAATAATCAAAAGCCGCAGACTCAATACCAAATACAGAATATCCACCTCCATAGGTAAGAGATGACGGTATAGTTAAAATGCCATCATCACCACGATAAGCAACTATTCTTGCTTTTCTATTTACAACAACAAAATCAAGATTTGTTTCCCAATCAGTATAAATCCATGCCGCATTAAGCGAAATAATATTTGAAAACAATAACATTAGAATTGTAGCGATAGTCAATAATCTTTTCTTTTTCATAGTTATAATCCCCCAAAAATAAAAAGTGCGACTACCGAAGTAGACCGCACAAAAAACGCAAACTCCGATAGTCGCCAAACCAATTCAATATAAAGGGCAATAAGCACACACTAATATTGACGGAATTTGCATTTTTATCAAATTCATACAACACTAGTGTATGCGAAAAGACACAATCTTATAAAAATAAAAAGATTGCCCCTAATTTTATATTCAATTGGTTTGGCAATATCAGTTTAACATATTAGTTTGCAAATTGCAACAAAAAAGACCTAAATTCACATTACACGAATTTAGGTCACTAAATCACTTTATTTCTTGATTAAAAATATTATACAAATCATCCGTTACGCCGTTTGCTGCTTTTATTGTTGCAATCATCAGCAAGTCGGGGTTGATATTTGAAAAGTTAAAATCATATCCGTTATATTTTATAAGCTTTGAAATGAAAATTCTTTGTGTTCTACCATTACCCTCTCTAAACGGATGAAGAAAGTTTGTAGTTTGGTAAAAATCAACAATTTCTTCCACAAACTTTTTTCTTGAATATCCTTTAAAATAACTTGTTTTTTCAAGACGATTAAAACACGCTTTACACAAATTTTCAAGTTCGTTTACTGAACAAAAAGACGTTCCTTTTTTAGAAATATCAACCTTACGTAGTTCACCAGCCCAATCGTATAAATCTTCAAATAAAAATCGGTGAATACTTTTATAAAAGTTAAAATCAAAGGGTGGTTTTACTTCTTCGCTCTCCAAAACAGCGGCTTTGGCAAAAGTGATTTCCGCTTCGATTTCGGATAACTTTTTATCATCCTTAATATCAAATTTGTTTATAAGACAAATTGTATTGGGATAACAACTATCACCGCTAGTTTCAATACTATATCCCATTATGAAGTTACCCCGGCTTTTTGTTTAACAAAGTCTAAATACTCTGCCATCGTGATTTCTTGAGATAGGAGTTTATTGCAAAGCGATTTTGTTTGTTCAGAAACAGAAAGCCCTTCCATATTAAGCGAAGCTTCGGCATTACTGATTGCTATTTTAATTTCTTTTTGGCTCATAAAAATCACTTCCTTCTTTATCATTATACCACAGTTTTTAAATTTTTCAATTACCACTATTCCATTACACGAATTTAGGTCACAAAAATATTTGCTTTGTATGGTGTGATTATGTGTTATCTTGTGTTAAAAGCCGCTAAAAACGGCATTAAATACCAATTCGGGTACTGATTTTGTTATAGAACACAAAATATTCAACCTCATTCTCAGGGAAGAATTCACGAAACTCTGAACACAGTTGTTCAGCGAAGTTTTTATTATCTCACCTGCCAAAACACATTTTCTTAAAATTATTATACCACAAAAAAATATATAAGTAAAGAAAAGAGCCGATACTTTTTGTACCGACTCTTTGAAATTTAATCCACATTAACACCCTTTTTAAAAAGGTATTGATTTATAAAATAAACTACTATTAAAGAAATTGAATAAACCGCTATTGATAGCCAAACTACCGTTTTAATTGTAGGTATATCAATTGCGTTTTGGGTTACAAACAAATTCATAAAATTATCGTTAAATAATGCACAAGCAAATAATGCAACAACTGCAAATACCTGAGTTGCGATATAAACTAAAAAGCCATATAAAACCGAAAATCCTGTTTTAGAACTGCTCATTTTATGCCCTAAAATTATACCGGTAAAGCCTGCTTGTAAAATATTTGCAAATTCAAGGAAAAATACAACCAAAAAGGCTAAAATTATGCCTAAAACACTGCTTTCGTAAATATCTGCAAAGGGTAAAATTAAATTCTTTATAAACTCAAAATTTTCTTTTGAATAGTAAGCAATAAATAATGTTAAAGTAATTACAATAACGCTTATAAACACAGAAATTACCGCAGTAATAATTTTAGACAAATAAAGGGTTTGTTTTTTAACGGGTAAGGTGTGTGTTAAATAAGATTCATCGCCGTAAAGATTTTGCTTAAATCTTACCCAAAGTCGCATTAAAGTATTAATTAAAATACTGAACATCATTGATATTGCCGTACCGCTGCAAATTCTGCCGATTATCTCAATTGCAAGCGAGTTTTCTACGCTTAAAAACACTCTTGTTAACGCACCAAAAAACAGAGCAAGACTGTAAAAGATTACAATAAGCTTAAAGATGTATTTTAAGTCATATTTAAGTAAATATTTTAGCATTTGAACATCCTCCTGAAAATTTCGTCAATCGATGCGTTTTCTTTTGTTCTTAATTCGTCGGTATTAGAAGTTAAAATTATTTCACCGTCATTAATAAAAATAACCTCATCAAGTATTCTTTCAATATCGGCGATTAAGTGTGTGGATATAATCACACTTGCACCTTCGTTAAAGTTAGTTAAAATTGTATCTAGAATATAATCTCTTGTTGCAGGGTCTACACCGCCTAAAGGCTCATCTAATACATATAAATCCGCCTTTCGCGACATAACAAGCACCAACTGTACCTTTTCTTGCATACCCTTGCTCATTTTATTTAGTTTTTGCTTTATATCAAGCCCTAAATCTGCAAGTAATTTTTTTGCTTTTTCACAGTCAAAATCGCTATAAAATTCGCTAAAATACTTTACAACGCTTTCTACCGTCATGCTTTTATCAAGGTAAGTCCTTTCGGGCAAATAAGAAATTGCCTTTTTACTTTCTACACCGATTTCCTTACCGTTTATTAAAATTTTTCCGCTATCAGCCGTAAGTAAATCGTTAATTAATTTTATAAGCGTAGATTTACCTGTACCGTTTTTACCGAGCAGTCCTATAATTTTACCGCCATTAATTTTTAAATTAACATTTTTAAGTATTTTTTTATTGCCAAAGCTTTTTTCTAAATTAATACATTCTAATAAATACATTACTTATTCCCTCCAAATTGTTCTAAAAATTCAACTGCCTGCGATTTATTAAAGCCAATACTTTGCATACAAGAAAAATAATTTTCGGCAATTTCTTTTGCATACGCGGTTTTAAACTTTTCAATAAGCTCGCGGTCATCGGTTACAAATTTTCCGTTTGTTCTTTCGGTATAAACCAAGCCCAAATCCTCTAATTCTGCAAGTGCTTTTTGCATAGTGTTAGGGTTTACTTTTGTTTGTAACGCTAAATCTCTAACAGATGGTAGCCTTTCCCCCGCCTCAAGCTTGCCCGAAATTATATAAATTTTTAACTGCTTGACAAGTTGTATGTAAATCGGAATATTGTTATCAAATTCGAAATTCATATTGCCTCCTTGTATCATTGTATTATCTCATTAATACAATGATACAATAGAATTATAATTTTGTCAATAAAAAAAGCAAATCCTTTTCAGATTTGCTTTTTAATAAATCTATTATTACTGAACAATTACCTTTTGTTTTTCAATTACTTTTTTAACATATAAAATTGCGAAAATACAAATTATAAACGATATCGCGCAAAACAACTGCTGAGCATAAATTTGAAAACCAAAAACCGTATTGTTATTTGCTTGAATAACACTCATTATTTTACCGCTTAAAAGCGACGCTGCAAAGCCGAAAATACCGCTAATGCAGTTTTTCAAAGCCATTGCCTGAGCAATGTACTTTTCGTCAACATAGCTATAAATCATATTAAAAGAGTTAGCACCGACACCTGCCATACCTACATTATAAAGAATTGTAAACGGTATAATTAAAAACCATGTTGATTTTGCAGTAAAAATATTTATAAAAAAGGCAGTTACCATTATAAATAACCCTAATTTAAAGCCTTTAGCGTATGATGTTTTGTCTGAATATCTTCCAATCGGCTTTGAAAAAATCATTCGTGCAAAGTTTCCGACTATATTAATAACCTGAATTAAAAAGACCGACATCATTAAATCATTAGTCTTATAAACACCCATAAAGCCCATTGAAAAATAGCAAGCAATATTCCAAAGTATATTTAAAATAATGACATTACAATAATTTTTATTACTAAACAAATTTTTAAGTATTGTTTTTACGTGTTCTCCATCAGATGCGCGTTCATTTTCGTCGTCCCTTTTGATTGATGAAAGACAAATAATATTACAAATTGTAAGTATTAAAATTGAAGCAGCTATAAATAAAAATCCACCGTTAAGATTGCCAAGACCTTCAAATCTATCAATTATGTAGCCTACAACTGCGGTAAAAATCATACCTGAGAACAAAGAAATAATTTCTTTATTAGCCGAAAATGATGCTCTTTCAGTAGGTTCAACAAAAGAGTTCGCCCACTTATAGTAAATAGAAAAAATCAAATAATAACAACCGTAACCTAAAAGTATAAAAATTACAACCAAAACGGTTTTAATATTCTTGCTTACAGGTAAAAATGGCACTAAAAACATGCACATAAAAAATATCATACTTAAAACATCAAATATCATTACTATCCTTTTTCGGCTTGTTTTAATTTTCACAATAAAAAGTGAAAATATCTGAATGCCGAACGCAAGGGATATAAATGAAGATATTATACCATTCAGCGAATCACTGATACCGATACTTGTTAATAGCTTTGCTAAAAAAGCATCCAAAACGAGTAATGAAACAAAGTATTCAACCGCGCACTGTATATTATAAAACTTTCGAGAGCGCTTGTACTCTAATGAATTAAATTTATCCATATTTTCTCACCTAATTCTATAGATATTTATAACTTTCCTTTTTAGTTTTATATGAAGTGGGTTTTAAATTGATTTTTTCAATATCATTTAACTTACCATTGCCATCTTTATACTTACTTGATTTTCCCATAAAAAACACCTTCTATTTTTTACTCCATCAATAAAATGGGAGTACAATGGGAGTAAACGCAAAGTGAAAATTAGTGAAAATAAGTTAAAATGAATGGAATATTAAAATTTTTTACCAAAAGAAGCAAATAACAAAAAAGTGCCTAAACCCAATAAATAAAAGGATTCAAGCACTTTTCCTTAGCGCGCTGAAGAAGATACTCTGTGCTCTCTGCATTTTCGAACACTGCGGGTGTTACCGAAAATGCATTCGTGCTCGAGACTTCGCAGTCCGCAAACGTTACGCACGTTTGCAGCTGCTTCGACGAACTCCCCGCGGGAGTTCGATATTTATACAAAACAAAAAACAAAGGCATCACCAAATGGTGCTGCCTTTATTTTGGCGCGCTGAAGAAGATTCGAACTCCCGACCTTCTGGTCCGTAGCCAGACGCTCTATCCAGCTGAGCTATCAGCGCATGTGCAGCCTTTTTTTCAGGCCGCCATAGTATAATATCACATCTGTTTGAAAAAATCAAGTAGTTTTTTATATTTTTTTAAACTTTTAGTTTTTTAATTGCCTAAAAATCGATTTCTGCCGTGTGCGGTCGGTGATCTGAAGCTATAATCACGGGAATATCAGCCGATATCACTTTAATATCCGGTGTGGTAAAGATATAATCTATTTTTCGATCGGGCTTATCCGAAGGAAAGCTGAGTAACTGTTTTTCGAAAAGCGCGGCCGCATCATTTAAGCGCTCTCTTAAAGGATTTAAAACCGTATCATCAGGTTCGGCATTAAAGTCACCCATTAAAATTGTTTTTTCTTCCTCTAGGTTTGCAATCGCTGTTTTAACTGCGCTTGCTTGCTCATCGGTATTAAGTCCAAAATGCGAAACCAATACCGTATAGCCGTTTTCAAGCTTTACTTTAAGCATACCGCGTGTTTCATAATATCTGTTACCTGTTTTTGGGTCAGGGTCAGGAATATGAATAGCTTCTGCACTTATTATAGGATATCTTGATAAAATAGCGTTACCGTAAGGGTTGCCGTCCTCATTAATAGCCTCGGCAAAATAATGATATTTTAATCCTGTACGCTTTGAAAGCTCTTCCGCCTGATTAGTATATTCTTCATTCGGTCCTTCATCAAACATTTCATTAAGACCAACAATGTCTGCATTACAACTATTTATCGCATCTGCCATAACGTCAAAATCGATTTTTCGTGTATAAAAATTCATACAATGCTGTGTGTTAAAAGACATAATTTTCATAAAAATTCTCTCATTAAAAAAGTAATTAAAGTGCTTCTATTTCGCTTCTTTTAGAATCGTTTTCAAGATTCATTTCCGTTTCATCTTTTTTATCAAACTTTTCAAATTCTTCGAAATATCTAAGACCAAATTCATAAAGTGATTTAGCGTTAAAGTGCAAATTATCAGGGTTAGCACCAAGACCTTTTGCTGAAACGAAACCTACTGTTTCATCATTTGCTGCAACAGATTGCAAAGCTTCGTTTATATAAAAGTAATTCTTCATTGTATCATTATATTTCATTTTACTATCATCATAGTTTGCTAAGAAATCACCCAAACCACCAACTATAAAAGGAATATCATATAAATCGGTGGCTTCTCTTAAATCACTTATAAACACTTTTAAGCGGTCGGCATAAGTTGTATACAATTCTGAAGGGCAATCACTTTCCCCTTGGTGCCACAAAATACCTTTTATTACTGAAGTTCTTTTTGCAAGCCTTGCATTATTAACTGCATTTTCAAAAAGAATACTTCCCTTTTCCCATTGTTCTAATTTTGTGCCACCGTCTGCACAACAGATAAGGCCTACATCTACATTATATTTCTTAGCGTAAGCTTCGGCAAAGCTTTCTGCTAAGTTTGTACCTGAAAAGCTTCTATCGGGATTAATTGGTCTAAACATTGGTTGCCAACGGCCGTTTCTAAGTGTAAAAATACGGCTTGTATCAATTTCGGGTGCCTCGTTTAAAAAGCCGCGTCCCGCCATATTTGACTGACCAATAAGTAAAAAAGAATGTATCATAACACACCCTCCAATATTAAACAATTCCCATACAAATTTCAACCAACAAAGCAACCACTACCACTAAAGCAGAAATTATAAAACCGTGTATCATGGGTCGTATACCCGCTTTTTTCATACTTGCAAAAGAAGTGTTAAGTCCAATAGCCGCAAGAGCGCAAACCATTAAAAATTTACTGATACTCTTTGTATTAGAAACCACAACATCAGGAATATTAAACACACTTGCCACAATAACCATTGCTAAAAAGCCTAAAATAAACCAAGGGAAAACCTTTTTAAAACTAAAATTCATTTTAAGGTCTTCGGTACTACCTTGCGCCACCTTCATTTCCTTACGCTTAATATTTAATTGTATTAAAGCGAATGTAATAACAGTTGGAATTATCGCAAGAGTACGGGTTAGTTTTACCATTGTAGCATAGTCCCCTGCACCTTCGGAAAATGCGTAACCCGTAGCTACAACCGAAGATGTATCATTAACGGCGGTTCCCGCCCAAATACCGAAAGCCTGGTCGGTCATACCCAATGCATTACCCATAATCGGAAAAAGTACAATCATTGCCATATCGAAAAGAAAAGTCGCGCTCATAGCGTAAGCAATATCGTTATCTTCCGCATCAATAGTAGGAGCAATTGCGGCAATTGCCGAACCACCGCAAATACCTGTGCCTGCGGAAATAAGGTTTGAAAGCTTCCAGTTAAGACCTAACGCTTTTCCAATAAAATAACCGCCGCCAAAGCAAGTAAGCAGTGTGAATACCATTACCGCCAAAGACATTTTGCCAACATTTAAAACAGTAGTAATATTAAGCGATAAGCCTAATAAAATAATTGCAAATTTAAGTATTTTTTTAGAGGTAAACTTAATACCCGAAGCAAATATTTTAGTATCCTTTAAAAAGTGATTTATAATCATACCGATAAACATTGCAATAACTGCTGCGCCGACTATATGTACAGGCATTAATCCTTCTAAAAAAACCGCAAACAAAGCAATAACAACCGAAATTACAATGCCCGGAATTAACTTTAATATATTTTTCATAATAATTTCACTCCAAAAAGTCACTTTAAAAAATTTTATCACAATATATAACAAAAAGCAAGGCAAAGGCCCTGCTTTTTTACAAAAACTTTCTAATTTTAATTGCTAATTCTTCTTCTAAATTTATAAGTCTTTTGCAAATATCTTTAGAAACCTCGTCTGCTGCTTCGTATTTGTTCAAATACATATTAAGCGATTTAACGCCCATATTGCATCCGTCGGTGATTAAATCGGCAATCGTGTTGTCAGATTCATTCATAACAAGCTTCATATTGGTCTTCATCCACGACATACCCTTAGCAATTGGATTTGGGTCTTTACCGTCATCGTGGTATTTATCGAGAAGTTGTTGTATTTCTTTATCCAATTTATTGTGCTCGTGAAGGCAGTCAGACAAATTGTTTTTAAGCTCATCGGATTTAACGTAGTCAATAACTTCATCAATTGCAGAAACACCCATTTTTACCCCTGCATCACACTCACGAAGCAGTTTAATTGTATCTTGTTCTACCATATAAAAATCCTCCTTTTAAAATAGTATTAACATATTTTTCAATACTATTATAAAGGAGGATTAAATTTACTATATTTCCATTTCCATTGAAACGTGAAGAACGTTTTCTTCTAAATATTCATCAGACGTTGTCTTAAAGCCTAATTTTTCATAAAAGCCTTTTGCGGTAAGCTGAGAATGTAATTCGATTTTTTCGCAACCCAAATGCTTTTTAATTTCTAAAATACTTTTTTCCATTAGTAGTTTGCCCAAGCCTATACCGTGGGTTATACTTAAAACTCTACCTATTTTAACAGAATTATTTTCTGTTTTATACGCCCTTAAATATGCCACTACATTTTCGCCATCTAAAAGAAAGCAATGTAAAGCATTATAATCTACCCCGTCCATATCAAGACAATGCATATTATTTTCAACAATAAAAATTTGAGAACGCGCCTTTAAAATTTCGTAAAGCTCACGTTTGGTAAGCTCGTTAAATTCTTTAGCAAAAAACTGCATAAACTAACCTCTTATCATATAAAGAAAAATTTTGCGGCAATGGTCATAACTATTAAGAACACAAAATTAATTAAAGTAAAAAGCCAAAAATATAATTTTGTATGCCCCGGATATAAAATTCTATGCTCACTAAAAGTAATAAGACTTGCCAGTGAAGCGATAAGCGTACCCGTACCACCTATATTTACGCCGATTAAAAGTTCTTTATAATTAGTAGTAAAACGGGAAAGCAAAATAGCCGAAGGTACGTTACTTATTCCCTGACAGGAAAGCACTGAAACCAATAAAGTATCCTTATTTAACAAATTAGAAATCAGATTATCGACCGCATCTATTCTTGATAAATTACCCGCGAAAATAAAAAATAATACAAAGGTGCCTAATAACGCATAATCTACCATATAAAGGGATTCTTTATCGACTATTAAAAGCACAATCGGTACAACGATAAGTCCTATCCAAAAAGGAATTACTCTGAATACTATAAGTATTGAAAAAAGAAAAAGAATAATATAAAGAATTGTTCGTTTAATATTTAGCTTTTCGGAAAAATCGTCCTTTATAACAAGGTTATCGTTTTTAACAAGTAAGCAACAAAGCGACAGCATTATTACCGCCAAAATAAACGGCGGTAGCATAATTTCACAAAATTCCAAAGTAGGAATTTTATAAAAAGAATATAAATACAAATTCTGTGGATTACCAAACGGCGTTAGCATACCGCCTAAATTAGCCGAAATATTTTGCAAAATAAATAAGTACGGTATGTACTTTTCCTTAGCCGCAACCGATAATGCAAAATACCCAAGCGGCAAAAAGGTTATAAGCGCCATATCATTAGCAATAATCATTGAACCAATAAACGTAATGATTATAAGCATAAAGAAAAGACTGCGAAGATTACCCGTAATAAGCACAAGCTTACGCGCAATTATTGTGAAAAATTTAATGTTTCGCAAAGCGCAAATCACCGCAAGTGTTAAAAAAAGACAAGCTAAAGTTCTTAAATCAAAATATCCAAAATACTCTTTATCGGGCGGTACAAAAAAACAAGTAATAAGTGCCGCAGCAGCCGCAATGCAAAACACGGTATATTTTTTTGCAAATTTAAGTATTGCCATTTATATAATATCCCCTTAAACCAAACTTTTTACATAATACTACTTTTTTCACTTTTTTTCAAGTAATTTAAAAACCGAAAGCCAACGCTTTCGGTTTTTTACTATTTTATCTCTTCAAATATTTTAAGCAATTCGGAAAAATCGTAAATATAATAATCGGTCGCTTTTTTTATTTCGTCTATGTATTCCTTTGAAGAATCGTCATATACTCCGCATACTAACATACCCGCTTTTTTGGCTGTTAAATCGGCGTTCAAATTATCGTCCAAAAACAAAACTTCCTCTACCCTTTTTCCTAATCTTACTGCCGCCATTTTATAAATTTCGGGGTCGGCTTTGGTGGTGGAAAAATCGTCACAGGACCAAACGTTATCAAACAAATCGAAAATGCCAAGTCTTTTTAAACAAGCGTCCAACGTAATATGGGGACTTGCGGTTAATACATTAAGACCGGCACCTTGTTCTTTTAATTTTTTAAGCACTTCTATTACGTTTTCTTTAGCAGGGATATTGTATACATATTCGTGAAGCATATATTTGCCCATAACATTAATTAACTGCTCTTTAGTAAGCGGAACACCCAAATTTAAAAAGTAATCCGCAGTGCCGTTAAGTCCCAATGGGGTAATTATTTTCACAATATCGTCACTATATGAAATTCCGTTTTCATCTAAAATTCTTAACATCGATGAAACATAAGTCGGCATTGAATCGACAAGTGTTCCGTCAAAATCGAAAATTGCAACTTTGAAATTCATAAATTTTCTCCTTAAGGTGTTATTCCGAAACGATCAAGCGTATTATATCATAAGGTGCTATCAAATTCAATTCAAAACTACAAACCATTACAATTATTATCTTTTTTAGCTAATAATAATTATACCTTTTTCCTTTTTAAAAACTAAAATAAAATTTTTAGAAAAAGTTAAAAAACTGAAAATCACGAACGCTTTCGCATTCGGGATTTTTGTATCTCGTGTACGAAAAAGAACTGGGTAAAAACCGAGGATTTTCAAATAATTAATTATACTTTTCAATTAATTGTTTCCAAACTTCGCTATTAAACCCTTTTCCCTCTTGTGCACTATATGTACGCATTCCTATACTCAAGCCATTTCTTGGCACAACAGTCAACGCACCGTCTTTACCTAAACATAACTGATACTCAACATCGCTAATAGTTACATAAATGCTATTGGTTGGAAACAGAAACAATTCATGCAGTTTATTATCAGGATAATCTGAAGAATACATATAATCAAATAAAATCTCAATATCATCCTTTTGAGTTATTTCAATTTTTTCTTCGTAATCTCCTTGATATGCTTCATACCAAAAGCCAATCTTTTGTATATCCTCAAAAGATTCGGCACCTAAATCATATAAAAGATTACCTTCTACAAAAGTGTTTTTTTGACCACAAGAACAGCAAGCCAATATTAAAGCAATCATCGTTAAAACCAAAAGTATTTTTTTTATCTCATCACCGCCTTGGGTGTATTATAGCACAAAAGCGGTGGAGGCGCAAGGTTGAATGAAATATGGCTTCGCCATATGAAATAATCCTTTCGGATTATGAAATATTTTGCTTTTGCAAAATGTGAAATAAAATTCGCCTCTTAACATTTGCGAAGCAAATATTTCATACGCGTTAGCGTATTTCATAGCGAAGCTATTTCACTCGCCGTAGGCGAATTTCATTGAAAAAAGGACTTCACGAAAGTGAAATCCTTTTTTCTGGAGCTGCTAACCAGAGTCGAACTGGTGACCTCATCCTTACCAAGGATGCGCTCTACCTCCTGAGCCATAGCAGCAAAGTCTTAAGCGACTTTAATATTATACTTAAAGCCGCTTATAAAGTCAAGTATTTTTTTAAAAAATTCGCAATTTAACGAATACCGTAATTTTCAATGATATAATCCATATCCTTATCGCCTCTGCCTGAAAGGTTAATAAGGATTGAACCGTGCTTCATTTCTTTAGCAAGGCGTATTGCGTGAGCAACGGCGTGGCTGCTTTCAATTGCAGGGATAATACCTTCCATACGTGAAAGCTTGAAGAAAGCGTCAACCGCTTCATCGTCACTTGCAACGTCGTACTTTACTCTGCCTAAATCACGTAAGAAAGCGTGTTCAGGACCTGAGGACGGATAGTCAAGACCGCTTGCAACCGAGTAAACGGGCGCAGGCTCGCCTTTTTCGTCCTTTAACATAATACTGTTAAAGCCGTGCATAATACCCTCTTCACCGTACTGAAGACTTGCAGCATGGTCACCTAAATTACTACCCTTACCAAGTGGCTCAACACCGTAAATTTCAACGGGGTCATTAAGGAAGCCCGAGAAAAAGCCTGCCGCATTTGAGCCGCCGCCAACACAAGCGGTAATAATATCAGGTAAATGACCTGTCATTTCAACAAACTGTTCTCTTGCTTCAATACCAACAACCTGTTGGAAATCGCGAACCATCATTGGAAACGGATGCGGACCTAAAACCGAACCGATGCAGTAAATAGAATCCTTATATTCCTTGCTATATGCATCAAAAGCGGCGTCTACGGCCTCTTTTAAGGTTTGAAGGCCGTGAGTCACCTCAACAACATTAGCGCCTAAAATCTTCATTTTAGCAACATTTGGAGCCTGTTTCTTAATATCAACAGTTCCCATATAAATATCGCATTCAAGACCAAAGTAAGCCGCAGCGGTAGCCAAAGCAACACCGTGTTGACCTGCACCCGTTTCGGCGATAATCTTCTTTTTGCCCATATACTTTGCAAGTAATGCTTCACCCATACAGTGATTCAACTTATGTGCGCCAGTATGGTTTAAATCCTCGCGCTTAGCGTAAAGCTGAACGTTACCTAAAGAATTACTAAGTCTTTCAAGGTGAGTAATTGGTGTGGGTCTGCCCTGAAATTCTTTACGTACACGGCGAAGCTCGTTAATAAATTTACGGGATTGGCAAATTGAAAAATAAGCCTGTGTTATTTCTTCCATAGCCGCCTTTAATTTAGGCTCGATATAACAACCACCGTATGGACCAAAATAGCCCTTATCATCAGGATAATTTTTAAAATAAGTATCAAAATTAACGTTATTAAAATTCATAATATATTACCTCTTATAATTAGTTTTTAACTGAATTCATTAAAAACTACTACGCCATCGTTTAGTTAACAAAAACATAACTGTACCTCTTAAAATAAAAAGTCTTGCCCCGTATATTCGGGACAAGACTATAATAATCCTGCGGTACCACCCGAGTTGTCTAAAAGACCTCTCACTCTTACACTAATATGTAAGCCGATTTGGTAACGGGTACGGACCCCCGTCGACTACTACTCACGTAAAACGCTTTCGGTCGCCCTCATAAGTCCATTCACTAAACCTTTGCTGCAACCTTGCACCAAACGGTTGCTCTCTAAAAGCTTTGGAATAGCTACTATTCTTAATCACAGGTTTAAATATTTAACTGATATTAGTTATTGAAGAAGCTCATAACATCGTCATAGGTTTCATCGTCCTTGCTGTTGCTCATAAGAGCGTCAAGAACATCTGCCTTGTCGTCCTTCTTATCGTCGCCAAGACCGGTAGCTACAACTGTTACACGGATTGTATCTTCAATAGATTCATCAAGCTGAGCACCCCAGATGATAGTTGCATCAGGATGAGCCATATCAGAAATGATAGAAGATGCAAGTTCAACTTCTTCAAGACCGATATCTACAGAACCTGTAATACTGATGATTACGCCACGTGCATTGTCCATAGAGGTTTCGATAAGCGGGCTTGAAATAGCAGCACGAGCAGCCTGTTCAGCCTTATCGCGACCTGTTGCAATACCAACGCCCATATGTGCATAGCCTGCATCAGACATAATTGACTTAACGTCAGCAAAGTCAAGGTTAACAAGTGCAGTAACATTAATAAGTTCAGAAATGCTTTGAACACCCTGACGAAGAACATCATCAGCGATATCGAACGCATTTTTGAATGTAATTTTTTCCTGAGAAACGAACTTAAGACGTTCATTAGGAATAACAACCAAGCTATCAACATGTTCGCGAAGTGCTGCGATACCTGCTTCAGCCTGAGTCATACGCTTTTTACCTTCGAAAGCGAAGGGCTTTGTAACGATACCAACAGTAAGGATACCAAGCTCCTTAGCAATAGAAGCAACAACAGGAGCAGCACCGGTACCTGTACCGCCGCCCATACCTGCGGTGATGAAAATCATATCAGCATCTTTAATAGCAGCTGCGATTTCATCGCGTGATTCTTCTGCAGCAGCATGTCCGTTATTGGGGTTACCGCCTGCGCCCATACCTGCAGTTGTTTTATCACCAATCTGTAATTTAACATTAGCTTTTGATTTAAGTAAAGCTGCTTTATCTGTATTAACAGCAACGAATTCTACTCCGCGTACGCCGGCATCTACCATGCGGTTAACTGCGTTTCCTCCGCCTCCGCCGACACCTACTACTTTAATTTGAACAACATTAGCTTGTTCTTCTGCAAACTCAAATGGCATTTTAATTCCTCCGTATTTATGTACATAATAATATCATTTTAAAGACACATATAGATATTAACACATCTTTTTATAAATTTCAACACTTTTTATTACAATTTTGTTATTTTTTTATTTTGTGTTATTTTGCACAAAAGTTGCCTGTCTGTTTTGGTTATTCCACATACTTAAATTTATCTTACCTGATTTGCTCTCATCCATACTGTTTATCATAGTTTTAAGGTGCTTTACTTTGGCTTCCAGAAAATTATCGGTACCAAATTCTACCTCAAACCTATTTTCAACACCTACAATAAGATTAACATCATTTGTTACATTAATGTAATCTATATTAATATCCTCATTTGTTAAGTATTTTGAAATAATATCAATCTTTTCAGCCGTAAGCTCGGATTCAAATTCCAAAGCTGTACCGACCTTGCATTTTACCCCTTTAGCCTTTACTAAAAAGATATTTTCACTCGGTTCGGTTGTTTTTTCCAACACCCAACCGCTTTGGCTTACGGTGTAATATTTTCCGTCAAGCTCATAACAAGCATATTTTTTTGCGTCAGTTACCGTAACCTTAAGCGTATCGGGCATAGTTCTTTCAAGCTTAACAGTTTCTATAAACGGTAGCTTTTCTTTTAAATTTATTAATGTTTTTTCCTTTGACACGGTAAATAAATTATCACCTACATCTATTCCCGAAGCATCGGCAATTTGAGAAGGGCTATAAACCTTACTTCCCGTAAAGGTCAATTTACTTATAGGAAAGAAAACCGTAAGCGATAAAATAACGCCGACCAAAAGCAGTAAAATCATTATAAAAATAAACCACCCTACAAGTCGGCGTTTTCTGGCTTTTTTCTGGCGTTCTTTTCTTCTTTTTAAAAATTCATCGGTATAATCGATATTTTTCAAAAAATCATTCCTTAATTTTGATATCTGCATTTATTGAATTAAGGGTTGCTACAATATCGTCGTATCCCCTTAAAATATGGTAAATTTCATCTATTTCACTTTGACCGTTAGCACCTAAAGCCGCAACAACCAATGCCGCACCGCCGCGTAAATCGGTACATTTACAATTAGCAGGAGAAAGCTTATTAACACCTTCAATAACCGCAACCTTGTTTTCAACCTTAATTTTACTGCCAAGGCGGTTTAATTCGCTAATATAACGAAAACGGTTTTCGAATATGTTTTCAACAAATACCGAAGTCCCCTCTGCCAAGGTTAGCATTGCAATTAAAAGCGGACCTGCATCGGTTGGAAATGCGGGATAAACTAGACTTCTTATAGTAGGTATTCTTTTTAATCTTTTTGGAGCACGAATTAAAAGTGACTTTCCGCTTACATCTATTTCACAGCCACTTTCTCTAAAAAGAGAAAGACTTGAAACCATATGCGATGGCATTATGTTACAAAGCTTAATTTCGCTTCCCGTAATAGCCGCGCAAGCCATATAGGTTACCGCTACAATACGGTCGGGTATAATTGTATGAACCGTACCGTTAAGCTTTTCAACGCCGTAAATACAAATTGTATCGGAGCCCGAACCGTAAATTCTAGCTCCTGCGCTATTAAGAAAGTCTGCCAAATCGCTGATTTCAGGCTCTCTTGCCGCATTATGTATTATAGTTTCGCCCTGTGCAGTAGCCGCCGCTAAAATTATATTTTCGGTAGCGCCAACACTTGGAAAGCTTAAATGAATTTCTGCACCTTTTAGACCGTCCTTAGCCTCACAATACAAAAAGCCGTGTTCTTCAACAATTTCAACACCCATTTTCTGTAATGCGGATAAATGTAAATCAATAGGTCTGGGGCCTAATTCACAACCACCGGGGCTGCTTATTACCGCCTTTTGCATTCTTCCTAAAATTCCACCTAAAAACACAACCGAGGAACGCATTTCGCGCATTAAATCGTCGGGTATTTTATAGGAATTTATATCGCTTGAATTTACCGAAAGAAACTCATCTTCCCTTTTACATTTACATCCTAATTGGCGCAAAATTTTTAGTGAAGTTTCAACATCCGAAAGATTGGGGCAATTTTTAATAATACACTCGCCGTCACATAAAATAGTTCCCGCAAGTATTGGTAAAACGCTGTTTTTAGCGCCTTGAACATTAATCTGTCCCGATAATTTTTTGCCGCCGTTTACAATAATTTCAGACAATTAAGACACCTCGCACAAGTAAGAATCTTTTTACAATTCATACTATGCAAATGCTTAGTTTTTGTCACGCATTGGTAAATAAACGCATTATTACATTATAAATTCGCTCATTTGCATCAATTATTGAATTTTTACGTGCCGCACTACTCATTGCTTCAAGCTTAGGTTTATTTTCAATTAAGTATTCAACAGTTTCAATTAACTTTTCACCCGTTAAATCCTTTTCTTCGATAATTTCTGCGGCGCCATCCTTTTTAAGTGTCATAGCATTATGATACTGATGGTTTTCCGCAACATAAGGTGACGGAATAAGCACTGCGGGTTTACCGCAAGCCTGTACTTCACCCAAGGTTATGGCACCTGCACGGCAGATAACCAAATCAGCCGCCGCCATACATATATCCATATCATCAATATATTCACGTACTGTTATGTTTTCAGAAAGCTTTATATTGCTTAAAGACTCTATCATATTATCATACCCAACCTTACCTGTAGCGTGAATATGATAAAACTTATTGCTATCGTTATGCCATTTAATTAAATCTGCAACCGATTCATTAACCTTTTTAGCGCCTAAAGAGCCGCCAAACGAAAGAATTAACGGACGGTTATCAAGACCTAATTTTTTTCGTGCTTCTTCCCTACTCACTCTAAGTAATTCACTGCGAATAGGGTTGCCTGTTATAATCGGTTCTTTATTGATTTTTAAATATTTCTGCGCTTCGGGCATTGCAAGCATTACTGCATCCGCTTTAGGTGCTAACATTTTTGTTGTAACACCGGGAAAAGCATTTTGTTCGTGTATTGCAGTTTTATAGCCCAATTGCTGTGCCGCGCGAAGCACGGGACCGCTTACATAACCACCTGTACCAATAACAACATCGGGATTAATTTGTTTAATTATTTTCTTAGAATCCAAAGAAGATGTTACTGCCATTTTTACAGCAGAAACATTATGCGCTATACCCTTCAGTGAAAGACTGCGGCTAAAGCCCGCAACCTTTATTGTATGAAAATCATATCCCTTTTGCGGTACTAACTTTGCTTCTAATTTTTCCGCAGTACCTATATAACTTATTTGAGCATTGGGGTGGCGTTCTTTAATATAGTCAGCAATAGCTAGTGCGGGATTTATATGACCTGCCGTACCGCCGCCTGCAAATAAAATTTTCATTTTTTTCACCTAAACCTTTTCGATATTTGCACTTCGCGAAACCGAAAGAACAACTCCCATTTCCGCCAATAAAATAAATAACGAGGTTCCGCCATAACTAAAAAACGGAAGACTTATGCCTGTATTTGGAATGGTATTTGTTACAACCCAAATATTGAGCATTGTCTGAAGACCTACCTGAAACGTTAAGCCGATTGCCAAAAGTGAGCCAAATTTATCGGGTGAGCGCATAGCAATTGTAAAGCCACGCCATACAAGTAAACAGAACAGTAAAATTATAACAACTGCGCCAACAAGGCCTAATTCCTCGCAGATGATTGAAAATATAAAATCGTTATGAGGTTCGGGAACCCAAAGATATTTTTGGCGTGACATTCCTATTCCTCTGCCTAAAATACCGCCCGAGCCTATTGCCAAAAGCGACTGAATTGTTTGAAAACCCTCACCGCTTGGGTCTAGCCATGGGTCTAACCAATATTTAATACGGTCAGAGCCGTAACTAATAGCACCCGATAGTATAAGTGCGGCAACACCGCCAACACCAATACCTAAACCGCCGAAAATATATCTCTTAGGAAGTCCACCTACAATAAGCAAAACAATACCAAGGCAAAAAACAAGTATTGTAGCAGAAAGGTGTGGCTCAAGAACTACCAAAACACAAGTAACACCTAAAATAGCAACTAAAACAGCTATAAAGGAGAAATTTTTCATTTGCTTATAATTAGCCGCTATAAGTGAGGAAAAGAGCAAAATAATTGCAAATTTAGCAACCTCAGAGGGTTGGAAGTTGATAGGACCTATAACCAACCAACGCTTTACGTCCATACCCTTTACCATAGGCGGAGCGATAAGCAAAAACACAAGCATTGCAATTGTAATAAAGAATACAGCCCATGAAAATTTGCGAATAATATGGTAATTGATTTTTGAAACGAAAAGCATAAAAAGTACACCCGCAACGGCAATTAATGCCTGTTGGGTTATAAATTTGTAGCTATTACCGTAATATTCGTACGAATAAGCGTAGCTTGCGGAAAAAAGCATAACAAGACCTATTGTAACAAGAATAAGCACCAATGAAAGAAAGGTAATATCAAGTTTTCCGCTATTAAAAAATGCCGTACTTTTACGCTTTGCGGCTTTTGCCATGCTTATTCCTCCTATTTAATATGAAAATATAATAATTATAAGTTAAGTATAATAGGTAAAACTGCAATTAAACATCCAACTAATGTTGCTAATGAAAATGCTAAAACAATTTTATCCTCTGACCAACCGCACATTTCAAAATGATGATGAAGCGGTGCCATTTTAAAGAATCTTTTCTTTGTTTTTTTGTAATATATAACCTGAATAATATCGGAAACTGCTTCAAGCAGATAAACAATACCTGCAAATATAAGTAAAATCGGTCTTCCTACACCGAATGACAAGGCAACAACAGCACCACCCAAGAACATTGAACCGGTATCACCCATAAACACTTTAGCGGGATGACTGTTCCATACAATAAAGCCTACACAAGCGCCTGCTAAAGCAGCCGAAATTACATTATTGGTAGAAATACCTAAAAATCCCGAAGCTAACATAAATGCACACGCAACAACTAGTGTAACGCTTGATGCAAGACCGTCAATACCGTCTGTAAGGTTAACAGCATTTGTAAAGCCATAAATAAAAACAAGTGCTATTGGCCAGAAAATAAGACCAAAACCGCTTGAAATATTAACATCGCCAATAAATGGAATAGTGGTAGTTTTCATTCCTGCCAAAGCCAATGTGCAAAGATATGCCGCTGCAACCAACAATTGCAAAAAGGTTTTTTGACGAGCAGTAAGGCCTAAATTACGCTTTTTAACTACCTTAATATAATCGTCCATAAACCCGATTGCAGCCATACAAAGCGCCATTATAACACCTGCAAGCATTACTGTTACGCGGTAAGAATTTTTACATTCTAAAGCAAAGCTTTTGCCAAAAATTGCAGAGTACAGAAAAGCTATAATCAGTGATACCACAAATCCGCCGATTATCATAATTCCACCCATAGTAGGTGTACCTTGCTTTTCTTTATGCCAATTAGGACCAATATCAAGTATAGTCTGGCCGAATTTAAGCTTTCTTAAAAACGGTATTACGGAATATCCCGAAATAGCTGTAACACCAAAGCCAACAATTGCCGCAATTATTGTAGTTAAATCTTTCATTTTATTACCTTCTTAAATTTATTTAAGCGTCTTGGATATTATTTCACGCTCATCAAAAGGAAACTTTTCATTACCAATAATCTGATAATTTTCGTGTCCTTTACCTGCTAAGACTATTATATCATCTTTTTCAGCAATTGAAAGAGCAAATTTTATCGCTTCGCTACGATTTTCAATTATTTTAACCGTAGATTGACCTGCAGGTATGCCTTTTATAATATCATCAATAATCCGTCTTGGATTTTCAGTTCTCGGATTATCACTTGTAACTATAATATAATCCGCATAAATCGAAGCGATTTCTCCCATTTGAGAACGCTTTGTTCTATCACGGTCTCCGCCGCAGCCAAAAAGCACAATCAATCGCTTTTTCTTGCACTCTTTAAAGGTTTTAAGTACATTTTTTAAACCGTCGGGTGTGTGTGCGTAGTCAATAATAACAGTAAAATCACCCGTATTATCCACAACCTCTGCCCTGCCCTTAACACCGTTTATAGAGGCTAAAGCACTTGAAATATCAGTCATAGGTACACCAAGCTCTAAAGCGCAGGCTATCGCGCAAAGCGAATTATATACCGTAAATTTACCGGGTGTATTAACCTTAATTGCCGTAATACCCTCACTCAAAAGCTGATAAGTAACCTTTGTGGGAAAATAGTTTATTGATTTTGCAATATAATCCGAATCATTATCAACCGAATAGGTAATTTTTTTACACACAGTTTCCTTTAATAAGCGTTCAGAATATTCGTCATCCTTATTAATAACTGCACATTGGCACATACTGAAAAGCTTTCTTTTAGCTTCATAATAATTTACCATATTGCCGTGGTAATCAAGATGGTCTTGTGTAAGGTTTGTAAACATAGCAACGCGAAAATAGGTGCCGTAAAGATAATCACGTTCAAGTGAATGCGAGGATACCTCCATAACCACATATTTACATCCCTTTTCGCGCATTTTACTGAAAAGTTCATTTAAATAGTACGGATTTGGCGTTGTATTGATTGAGCTTGTTACCTCGCCGTCAATATAATATCCAACCGTACCTATAAGACCAACCTTTTCTCCTGTGGACTCAAGAATAGCTTTAACCATATGCGATACCGAGGTTTTTCCGTTGGTGCCTGTAACACCTATAATTGTTAAATCCTTTGCGGGATTTGAAAACCAATTTGCCGCCATTTGCGCGTAGGCAATCCTTGAGTTTGCAACCATTATTTTATTCTTAAAATTACAGTTAATGCTTGTAACCAAAACTTGCGCGCCATTTTTAATCGCATCCTCAATATAGGCGCTATTATTCTGTGTGTCTACAAAAGCATAACCCGACTTTACTTTACGCGAATCATCGGTTATTCCTTTAATTTCTAAATTAGCAAGCTCTTCCTTACAAGCAATCAACTGTGATAATTTCATATTATTTCCTCCGAGAAGTTTAATCTACTGCTGTTTCGTCTCTAAAATAAACTGTAATTATACTTCCCGCTTCTACTGCTGTTCCTGGGTTTATGCTCTGATTATAAGCCTTTAAACCGCCTGTTGAGATATTACCTGAAAATTCAACATTAACCCCCGCCTTAGCCGCAATGGTATTAACCTCGGTAGCGGTAAGCCCTCTGAATTCAGGAACACTTACTGTTGTGCTTTCACTTTGGTCGGTATAAAGGATAACCACACCGCCGCTTATAACTTTACTTCCCGCTTCGGGCAATTGTCTTACAACCTTATCACCCGAACCTACAACCTTATATTCCAATTTAGCAGTGGTAATCTTACCCTTTGCATCTGCAAGTGTGCTACCAACTGTTTCAGGAACCTCAATTGCAAGCTTTTTAAGTTCTTCCTCACTATAGCTTGGCTCGTATCCAAGATACGGCAATACATCCGCCATAATTTTAGCGTTTGCAGGTGCAGAAATTACACCACCGTAGTAGTTACTACCCTTAGGCTCGTCAAGCATTACAAAAACTGCTATTTCAGGATTATCAATAGGTGCTACCGTTCCACAAGAGCCTATATATAAGAATTTTTCTCGTGTTGCCTGAATTTTAGAAACCTTTTGTGATGTACCTGTTTTAGCACCAATTCTATAACCCGGTACTAATGCGTTTTTTGCACCGTTTTCACATACAAATTCCATAAGCTCGCGCATAGTCGCCGAGGTGGTTTCGGAAATAACCTGTCTTTTATAGCTTGTAGTAGTTGTTTTAACAACCTTGCCCTCTTGGTTAACAGTTTTTTCAACCAGATGTGGCTGAACAAGATAACCTCCGTTAACCGCCGCAGAAACTGCAGAAAGCAATTGAACGGGTGTTACATTAAAGGTTTGACCGAAGGATGAAGACGCCAATTCAACAACGCCCATATTTTGTTCGCTATGGTATGTTGAACGGGATTCACCCGGTAAATCTATACCTGTTTTTTCTGCAAAGCCGAATGCTTTAAAATATTTTGAAAAAGTAGGTATTCCAACCAACTGACCTATTGTAATAAATGCAGGGTTACAGGAATTTGCAATCGCCATACTTAAATTCTGTGTACCGTGACCGCCATGCTTCCAACAGCCGTACCCCTGCCCTGCAACAGTAATTCTACCGTTACAGAAAAAGCTGTTATTTTTATTAACCAAATTTTCTTCTATTGCAATCGCCGCAGTAACAATCTTAAATACCGAACCCGGCTCGTAGCTGTCTGAAACGGCTTTGTTACGCCATTGACGGTTTAAAAGCTCGCTTTTCAGCTTTGATTTCGCTTCCTCATCGGTTTCAGCGTCAACTTTAGCTTGGTCCTCTGTAGATAGCACAAACGGCTCATTCGGGTTGAAATCTCCCTTTACGGCCATAGCCAATATAGCGCCGGTTTTCACATTCATAACAACTGCGGCACCGCGCTCTGCAATTAAATTTTGCTCGATTGCAGTTTGCAAATACTTCTCGGCAGTGTACTGTATATAAGAATCAATTGTTAATACAAGCGAATTACCCTTTGTTGCTTCTTCAACCTTTTCGTATGTAAAAGGCATATCGGTTCCTGCGGCATTTTTTGCGGCAACAATTCTACCTGCAATACCTGTAAGCTCGTTATCGTAAAAGCTTTCAATACCTGCAAGACCCTGTTCATCTGCACCAACAAAGCCCAATACAACAGATGCCAAATTATCGTTTGGATAATATCTTTTTGTTGTTTCATCCAAACCTATATATTTTGTGATTTCAAGATCCTTGTTATCCTTTATAAACTGACGAACCTTATCTGCCGTGGCTTTATCGATTTTTTTCTTAACAATTACATAATAGGAATTTTTATCGGTATTTTTGTATACTGTTTCGTAATCTACCTCTAAAATTTCAGAAAGCCCTTTAGCAATCGTAGTTCTAATCAGTTCTCTTTTTGCATTATCGGATATTTTCTTAATACCGTTTGGGGTAATATAAACAGTCCAAGCAGTTGTACTTGTAGCCATAATTTGCATATTACGGTCATAAATATCACCGCGCGGTGCAGTTACAAGACTATCGTAAAGCTGTTGCTCGGAAGCCTTGCTTTGATACTTTTCCCCATTAATAATCATAATATTAACAAGACTTGCACCAGATACAATAGACAAGCATAAAATCATTATTATCATTACCGTGATAACACGATTTATCATCATTTTGCCCGGTTTTACTGCCATAATTTCACCTCTTTATATTGGGTCTTTTATACCCGAATACGAGAGTCAAAAAATTTCGACTCTCGTACCTTAATAATTATATTATATTCTGTTGTTTGATTATTACTCTTCGGTAATTAATCTTCCGTCAAGTGTACGGGCAGCATTCTTGCTGTTTACCTTTATATAAGTAACATCATCCTTGCTCGGTTTTTTCATACCAAGCTCAACTGCCTGTGTTTCAAGATTAGCATAAGAAATTCTTTTTTCATATTCCATTTCTAAAGCTGTTTTTTCACTGTCAAGTTCAGCAATCATAGCCTTCATATCATTAATTTCAGAGTTAACCTCATTAATCTGAAGTCTTAAAGCTATGTTACCGCAAAGAGCCGCAAGAACGAAAAACATTGCCATTAAAGCTGCTACAGACGGCGAAAGCGTACGTGCAGCTGCACGGCGACGGCTTTTGCTTTTATTAGCAGTTTTAGGCATTACAACAATATTATCGCGAGTAGTCTTTTTCGGCGCGGTCTTAGGCATAAACATTTCGAAATCGTATGCTAAACTTTCGTTGTAATACTTAATGTTATCCATTTCCTTACTCCTTTAAATTCTTAATTTTTTATTATTACCCTTAATTTTGCACTTCTGCTTCTGGGGTTGCTTTCAAGCTCACTTTCACTTGGTTCAATGGGCTTTCGTGTTAATAAATGCCCTTTAGGTGTTTTTCCGCAAACACAAACCGGAAAATCGGGCGGACAGGTACAACCTGTACAGTATTCTTTAAATCTTAACTTCACCATTCTGTCTACAAGTGCATGGAAGGTTATTATAGAAAGTACGCCGTCCTTATTAAGCAAATCAAACGCTTTATCAAGCGCTTCATTCAAGCGGTCAAGCTCGGCATTAACTGCTATTCTTATTGCTTGGAAGCATTTTCTTGCGGGGTGACCGTCACGGCGAGCAGATGCAGGATATGCATTTGCAATTATTTGCGCTAGCTGTGTGGTAGTTGTGATTCTTGTATTTTGTCTCTCAGTCACTATCTTAGAAGCAATCTTACGGGAAAACTTCTCTTCACCGAAGCGCCAAAAAATATCACTAAGCTCTGTTTCGGAAAATTCATTTACTATATCCTCTGCCGAAATTCCGCTTTTGCTCATTCTCATATCCAAGGCCGATTCTTTATGATACGAAAATCCACGCTCGGCAGTATCTAACTGATAAGAGGAAACGCCCAAATCTAAAAGTATTCCGTCTACCTTATTTATATTAAGGTCTTTAAGCACCTTATCCATATCACTGAAATTACTTTGAACAACGGTAGCATTATAACCTTTAAGTCTTTCGCTCGCTACTTTTATAGCATCAGGGTCTTGGTCAAGTGCTATAAGTCTTCCTTTTTTCAGTCTTTTAGCTATTTCCGACGAATGTCCCGCACCGCCGGCAGTACCGTCAACATAAATACCGTCAGGCCTTATGTTGAGCGAATCGATTGTTTCATTTAATAAAACAGAAATATGATTGAATTCCATAATTAGAAATTAAGTTCTTCCATAATAGATGCAATAGATTCTGGTGTGTACTGAGTATTCTCTTCTTCCCAAAGTGCTGTATTCCAAATTTCAAGGTTTGTGTGCATACCGATTATATGCGCCGTTTCTTCAAGCTGAGCGTACTCACGCAAAACAGACGGAATAAGTATTCTTCCCTGTGCATCAAACTCAACCGAAAATGCGCCGTCATACAAGAAACGTTTTACTGCGCTCGACTTGGTATTTGGAAGTGTGCTTATCTGTTCAACAAGCTTGTCCCACTCACTCATAGAGTAAACACAAAGGCAACGCTTACCCGAAATGCCACGGCAAACAATAAACTCTTCGCCTAACTCATCGCGAAGCTTTGCAGGGATGAAAACCCTGCCTTTTTTATCTATATTATGTTGATAGCCACCAAAAAGCATGATTTTCACCTCTTTTTTCACCACTTTAGTACACTTTGATGGTTTTTTACTCCACTTTGCACCACTACTATGTATTATAATGGGTCTTTACACAAAAATCAAGGCTTTTTTTAAAAAATATGTATTTTTCGAAAAATTTCCCCAAAAAATCAAAAACCCCGCCCAAAGACGAGGCTTGTATCTTTAAAAACTTGCTTTTATATAATGTTTATGTTAAAATAAAAATAAATCTATAAGAATAGGAAATTCGGTATGAAATCCCATAAAAGTAAAATGATTGCACCGATTGTAGTTACGGTTTTATTAATACTTTACTATGTTCTATACTTTGGTCTGTTAATAACGTTTCTTCCTGGTGTGTGGAAATATTTATTCGGTATTTTTCCATTCATCTTCGCATTATTAACAATTAAAGTATGTATAGAAAGAATAAATGAAATAAAGAAAGGTGAAGAAGATGATATTAGTAAATACTGATTTTATAACCGGAAAAGAGTTGGAAACAATTTCGCTAGTTAAAGGAAGCACTATTCAGTCAAAGCACATAGGTAATGATATTGCACAAAGCTTTAAAACTCTTGTTGGCGGCGAATTAAAATCATACAATGAAATGATGAACGAAGCGCGTGCACTTGCAACAAAGCGAATGGTAGCAGAAGCCGAACAGCTTGGCGCAGATGCGGTTATAAACATTCGTTATGCATCATCATCAGTAATGCAGGGCGCGGCAGAGGTTATCGTGTACGGCACCGCAGTTAAATTTATAAACAAATAACATAAATATTAAAAAAGCAGATGAGCAAAACTCATCTGCTTTTGTGTGTTGTAAATAAAAGAGCTTATAAATTTGGAAATTTTCAACTATTCCCTATTGACAATTACACAATTTTAATGTATAATCATTCCTGTTCGATAAATATTTTCATTTAATTTAATATTTCGAGGTGTCGCCCAGTTGGTAGGGCGCTAGTTTTGGGTGAGGTTGCGAGTGCTCACGGTGTGAGATGAAACGAGCATAACGAAGCGCTGCGGTCGACAAGCGAGATACGGCAGTATCGAGACGTCGGGCACCGCAAGAGGGTTGCCAAAACGTACTTTTTTCAAAAACTTAATATCGAGGTGTCGCCCAGTTGGTAGGGCGCTAGTTTTGGGAACTAGATGCCGCAGGTTCGAGTCCTGTCACCTCGACCAAATTAAGAAGGAATCAGCCATCAGGTTGGTTCCTTCTTAATTTTTGTTTATGTAGGACTCGGACCTGAGAAGGTCCGTAGCGTTAAGAAAATAGTCCTGTGGACTATTTTTAGCAAGGAGCGTGTAGTCGGGTACCGAATGCGTAGCATTGGGTCGACAAGCGGGTAGTATGCGAAGCAGACGGTCGGTCCTGTCACCTCGACCAGTCGAGAGCCTCGACACGCAATTCGCGTGCTGAGGTTCTTCTCTTTTATAGTTTATACCTCGCGTTTGAGGTTGGTTATGAACACTCGTACCAAAATTCCAAATTCAACCTTTTGGTTGGGTTTGGAATTTTTTTATGTAGGACTCAGACCTGAGAAGGTCTGCAGTGTAAAGAACAGTCCTGTGGACTGTAGTCAACATTCTTTGTTTGCAATTGATGTTCTGCTCTGACTTTAAAATGCTTTGTTTTGAAACCTCCCCATACCTTGGAGGTTTCGCTCAAAACATAAAGTCTTGCACGAGTTCAAGACTTTATAACACAAGTTCAAAAAATCTTTTTCATTTTTTTATGAAGCGGAACCTTTCTGCTATTTATTCATTTCTTTGCGTTTTGCACGTCTGACACGGTTGATATGCCGTTCAAAATCACCGTTGGATATAAGTTCGGCTACCACGAATTGAACATAAGTCGGAACTGTGCATGAATAGAAGCCTAATCTTTCCTCAAAAGTCGCAACAAGGTGCTTTGGTAACACCATATATCCTACACGTAAGGACGGAGAGACGGTCATTGAAAAGGTATTCATATAAATTACATTGTCGTCGGAAGTATGCGAAAATAGTGTTTCCTCCGCTTTTTGAGAGAGCGAAAATTCCGATTCAAAATCATCTTCCACAATAAACCTGTCATTTCGCCCTGCCCAACGCAAATATTCGTGTCTTTTGGAGGCAGAAGCCGTAACTCCACTGGGATAGCTTCGATAGGGAGAAATATGTAGTACATCAGCGCAGCAATTTTGGAGCGCAGCCGAATCGATACCGTCGTGGCTGAGGGGCAGCTTTTCAAGCTTCACACCCGAAGAGACGTATACCTGTTCTATCTTTTTATAAGAAGGTGCTTCGATAGCGTACACCTTGTTTCTTCCAAGCAGACCTACGGTCAGATTATACAGATACTCCGAACCCGAGCCGATGATTATTTGCTTCGGTTCTGCATAGATTCCTCTACTTCTGGCAAGGTAGCGGCTAATCGCCTCACGAAGCTCTATAGAGCCTGTATTTGACGAACGTTCAAGAATTGATTCGCCAAAATCGCTTATCACCCGACGCATCGTTTTTGCCAGTACAGAAAACGGAAATTCAATAGAGGTCGTGTTTTCGTGACGAACGGAGTGATGTATCGGATACTTTTTATCATTTGCAGCAGCTACAAAACCGTCGTTAGCGCGAAAAATAACAAAATAACCACTACGCTCCCGTGATTCTATATATCCTTCATCGCAAAGCAAGGCGTAGGCGTGCTCAACCGTTACTGTGCTGATACCTACCTCGTCAGCAATTATTCTTTTAGAAGGCAACTTGCTGCCGAAGGAATAAATCCCATTAACTATATCCTCTCGCACCTGTTTGTACAGTTGAAGATAAGCGGGAATAGCGGTTACATTATCAATTACATACTTCATCTGGTGATATATAATTCTCCTTTTCTGACTATTTTAATATCATCAGATTTATTATATACTAATGTGGAAATTTAATCAATAGGAGAAAAATGAATAGTGAAAGAGAAAAACTCAACTCAAAAAATCGTTATAGCAGCATTGCTTGCGTCACTGACCTGTGTAGCAACAATGATCATTAAAATCCCTTCACCCTTAAAGGGCTATTTAAATTTGGGCGACTGTGTGGTTTTGCTTGCCGGATGGATGCTATCCCCCGTATACGGATTTTTAGCAGCGGGACTCGGCTCTGCATTGGCAGACTTGTTTTCCGGATACGTTGTGTATGCACCTGCAACCTTTGTTATTAAAGGCTTGATGGCGCTTGTTGCATTTTATGGCTATAAGCTATTACATAAAAAGCTCAGCAACCTGCCTTCCAGAATTATTACGGGTATTGTTGCCGAGACGGTTATGATACTTGGATATTTTGTGTTTGAAGGCTTCCTGTACGGCTTCGGCACGTCTGCCGTTAATATACCGGCAAACGGCGTTCAGGGAATTGCAGGACTTATTCTCGGCTGTATACTTGTCAAGGTATTTGAAAAAAGTAAACTCATACAATTCTAAGGATAGAAAAGGCGGCGCAGAAATGCAAAAAGTAGACATAAATGCATTTCTCATAACCTCGCACCGCTCCCCATTTTCTATGGTTATCTAAATTTGAAACCCACAGAATACCCGTGCAAGACTTTATTCCCCTATTTTTAGGGTAAAGTCTTTCTTATATTAATCTTGAAGTAATTTTTATTTATTCGATAACAAAAAATCCGTGTTTCATATATAGAAGCACGGATTTTGTTTTATATAAATATTAAAATTTTCGATAATTTTTACTTATTTAGTATTAAATTAACTGCAATATATTTCTATTGCCTTGCTTACAAATTCTGCTGTGCCTTGAGTGTGTTTATCGATATTTGCTTTAAAGCGTTCATCTGCAACATACATTTTACCGAGTCCTTCAAGAATTTCCTTTGTACAGGTGTAGTAATTTTCAGTAATATAGCCTTGCAATTCCTTTACAAGCGCCTGCGCTTCATTCGAGTTGGCAGTATAACCGTTTTTCATACACTCGCTGAATTTTGCAAAGATACCATTTAACCCGTCATTTACATCTTGCCATTTATCTTTAGTGTAGTTTGCGGTTTTTTTCGAATGTTCTTTATAGGCATCCGTATTTCCCCAACGCTCTTTTGCCTCAACCTCATACTGCTTACGTGCAGTTTCGTAATCGCTGTTATCAAACGCCATTATTCTAATCCTTCCTTTCTTAGCACCGTCCAAAGCATCTATGATTCGCTCTAATCGTTCCTTTTTTAGAACCAAGAGCTTACGTTGCTCGACGAGTGCTTTTTGTTTGTCGTAATCGGGAGAGGATAAAATCTCCGAAATGCTTTTAAGCGGGAAATCAAGTTCGCGGTAAAACAGGATTTCTTGCATACGCTCAAGAGAATTTTTATCATAAATCCTATAACCGTTTTGCTCGTCAACAAATGCAGGCTTTAAGAGTCCTATTTCATCGTAATAATGCAGTGTACGCACACTTACACCTGTAAGTTTTGCAAACTCGTTTATTTGCATTTTCATAAAATCACCCTCTGCTAATATTGTAAGGTATGACGTTACGTTAGAGTCAAGAGTTATTTATTGTTTTTCATATTTCATTGTGTATCTACATTTTGGAAAGTTTTTGCAACCGTAAAATTTACCATTTTTTCCATCGCGCAAAACGAGTTCTGATTTGCAGAAAGGGCATATTTTTTGTCTTTGCATTTCTTCCAAATTTTCTTTATACGCAATAACGTTTTGCTTGTGTTCTACCCTTGCATCCTTGCCGATATGTTGATTGTTTTTTATGTAATCAAAAATCTCTCGCTTTTTAGCATCATCGAAAACTATCGGTTTATCTTCTGCAACCTTATAGATTGCCCTCTCCATAGCAGGTAATGAATTGCATATGATGGTATCTTTTCCATTTTCTCCGCTAATTTTAAAATCATCGCATATCATAGTAATAATTGAAAAACACGGAATATCGCCAAAATCTTTTAAAAATGTTTTTATATATTCTACATGCTTTTTATTTTGTTTTAAAGGACTGTGTATTTCATACTTTTTGCCGTGATTATAATAATTCCATTTAGTTTTTTTAGTATCTCCGTAAATTTTAGCATCGGCAAACATTTTCACTTCAACAACATAAATGCCTCTATTCCCAATCACCACTAAATCTAATTGTGAAGTATATCCGTCTGCACCGTCAATTAATACATCATGTAAAACAAGTGCACCGGGTAAAGTTTTAGCGAAAATCTTTGCCATCCACTCACCAAAGCCGCCTGTTATTTCATTAAGTGTTGGTATTTTCTTTAGAAAGTCAAATAAACTCATAGAATTACCTCTTTATAAATTATCTGGTGCCCAGTTTAATATAATCCAACTTACATAAAGCATATTGATGAGCATAACCATTTTCAATAACCATTATGTGAGCATTCTCAGTTTTGATATTATAAATATTACCTTGATGCGTTTTAATTATCAAATCATCATAAGACCAATGATGATAGATTGCAATAGAAGAAATATCACTTCTTTTTAAAATTTTAGTTGGTGTTTTAAATATCAAAAAATCATCACAAATAACACAATGCAACGATTTGTCCCAAGAATTTGAATACAAATAGTCTGCAGGTATGCATTTATCAAAAAATACTTGTGCATTATTTCCGTATGATGTTTTTCCATCGATGCGTATGTACTCAATCAAACTATAAATATTTTTAAACCAAATATTTTCATTATTTGTAGAGACTTCATCTACATCCTCAAAGTACACAATAGAATTTATCCATGCTTTTTCCGATATTTGTTTTCTTAAAAGATAAATTGCTCGTGCAAGTTGGCGGAATGGTGACTTATGAATTTTTGTATGCCGCTCATCAGTCCATCGGTCAAGCTTATATTGAATAAATTGACCATCGCGCTCTATTAACTCGCCTTTCCAACGCTTAATCTCTATAGCAAAAAGTTTGTTATTATATAAAATCAAACAATCTATTTCCGCATTACCGTCCGATGTTTGTATAACAATATTTCGCTTTATCTGACAATTTGGCAGATGAGTTTTAATATTGTAAATAAACTCATCCTCGCCCCGATTACCATATTTTTTTGCTTCCGTAGTATATGGAATTGAATTTTCACCCAATCGAGTAAATCCAACGCCTATTTTATGAAAAAAGTTTCTTATGCCCATATTATTTCCTTTTTATACTCAATAGCTATTTTTCCTTGTTTTAGTTATTCCAAATCCTTAACCTTTTCTTCAATCTGTTTAATTACCTCAATAAAAGCTTCATCACTTTTCCCTGTTGGGTCAGGTAGGCTCCAGTTATCATCAAAGGCTCTGCCAATAAATGGACATCCGACATCGCACCCCATTGATATTGCTATATCGGGCGCGGGAATTTTATCGTATGTTTTGCTGTACTGTGTTAATTCCATATCAATACCGTAAAGTCTTTTCATTAACCTTACCGCATCCTGATTTATTTGCGGTTTGGTTTGGGTCCCCGCAGAATAAAAGTCATATTTATCACTTAAAAAGTGATTGCCGAGTGCCTCGGCAATCTGACTGCGACAAGAATTGTGTACGCATATAAATGCTATTTTTTTCTTCATAATTTCACTCACTAACGGACAGTCTAGGGCGCCTGTCCCAACATTATTTAAATGGACACCTTTCACCTATACATTGGTTGTTAAACTCTGAATGGATACACTTAATTTCACCAATTTCCATTTCCACGCCAAGATGTATTTTCACAAACTTTACCGCTTCGGTTATAGCAAGGTAGGAGTCTCTCTTACAGCAACGCGGTCCGCCAATTTTACCGATAGCACCAAGAGCTTTAGAGGTCATTTGGTTGGAAAGTCCCCACGCTTCGTTACCAAGTGGTGTAGAGCCTGTAATAATTGATACAAACATACCGGTACTTACCCCTGCGCCGCATGCTCCCCAAAATCCGCAAGCGCCGCCCGGAACTTTTTTGCCGCGCGACTGCATTTCTACAAGCGCTTTATGTAGGTCAATTTCACCGCCCGAATTTTTGTATGCTGTAAGCAAAGCAGAGCCAACCATAATATGATGCTCAGGTCCGTGCATATGGCAAAACGGCAAAGCCATAAGCTTTTGCAAAATTTTGATAGGTTGTTTTGAACTTTCGCTTATACAAACACCGATAATAGTATCTATACCTTGTGTATGACACTCACTGCAAACATAATGCCCGTTCTCACATTCGGTTTTGCTATTTTCTTTTTTGTGACACAGAGCGCACTCCATTTGCGCTTCATTTTCTAAATATTTAAGCGGCGCGCCGCAAATCAAACATTCATCTTTCATAATTACCTCACCGTTTCGTATAGCCAATCAATCATCAAAATCCACTGTAATATCGTACTCATCATCAATAAGTAAATAAGGATTTCGATGCTTTTTACATTCGGCTAAAAAATGCGAATTATCCTCTAATATTTCTTTGATAGTTATATCATCTTCAATGCGGTTTTCAATAACATTAGCGAATGATTTTATTTCTTCAAAGTGGTTTTTAATATATTTTTCGCTTAAAACAAGACAGCAAAACTTAATATTTTCAATATAATCTTTTGAAAAATATTCACGCCAATTTGAAGGGATATAAACACCCTCTACAATTAAATTCTGTTTGTTTTCAATAGCGGTTTTAATCATTTCACATACAATAGGCCAGAGATATTCTGTTAATTCAAAATCGCTTGAAAGAGGGGTTAATTTTGTATTCCCACTACGGATAAGACCCATTTTTAAATGGTCGATTGATAAATACGGGTAATTATACTTTTCAAGTAATCTTTGAGCTAACATAGTTTTCCCCGAGTGAGAAGCGCCTGCAATTAAAATTATCATTTTTTCACCACACAAACGGTATTATTTTGTATTTTACTTTTTGTTTATATTCGGCGTAACCCTTTAGTTGTTCGGTTAAAACTTTTTCTTCGTTATTTATTCGTACTGCAATAATTACAGGGTATGCTAAAAATACAATAAATGATACTAAAGAGCCGAGTATTAAAGGAATCATTAAAAACATTAAAATTGTTGCCATATACATTGGGTGGCGCACAATCGCATAAAGTCCCGTATCAACAACTGTTTGATTTTCGGCAACCTCGATTGTACGCGAAAGATAGGCATTTTCACGCATTACCTCGGCATAAATAAGGTAAGAAGCGAGAAATAGTACTACTGCAATTATAACAATCCATTTTGGTATATAAGACCACGAAAAACGAAAATCAAGCCCTGCTATAATAAAACCGAAAAGAAAAATCAGTCCCGAAAAAGCGACTACACCCTTTTGGGTGCTTTCCTTTTCCTTACTGTTAAGTCTCTTTTTCAAAAGCGCGGGTGCTTTAAGCAAAAGCACAATTCCCATAATAAAAATCGGCACAAAAAGCACCGCCATAAAAAGCCAACCGCTTTTAAATTCAAGCGTACCTGCAGGCAAAAATATAAGCAAACCTATACCAAAAATACCGCATATAAATTTTATTAATGCACTAACTAAAAGCTTCATATTAACTCCAAACCGCCATTGCAATTGTTCCAATAAGCATTAATGCTACCTTTTAACAAATAATATCTTCTAATTTAAAATTAATAACCTTTTTAAGCTCTTGTAAAGAAAGCTCTACCTGATACCCTATTTTACCTGCGCTAAAAAGAATTGTTTCAAAATCAGCTGCAGAGGAATGCACCGTAGTTACAAATTGCTTTTTCATTCCAATAGGTGAGCAACCGCCGTGAATATAACCTGTAAGCGGTAAGAGGTCTTTAGATTTAATCATACTTATACTTTTTTCGCCTACAGCCTTAGCCGCTTTTTTTAAATCAAGTTCCTTTTCAACAGGGACTAAAAATACATAATAACTTTTTGAACTCGCCATTGTTACTAGTGTTTTAAAAACCTTATTGGGATTTTGATTTAAAACATTAGCTACCTCTACCCCGCTTAAAGCGTCAGTATCGGCATAGCAGTAACTGTTATATGGGATTTTCTTTTGCTCTAAAATTCGCATTACATTGGTTTTTTCTGTATTCTTTTTCATTTTTATTCCTTTATCGTTATAAGTTCAGAGATATCCTTGCGCTTTTTAGGGCGAAGCTTATCATCTTCGGTAGCGTAGCCTAATGTTATAACAAGCCTTACTTTACCCTCTAATCCGCAGATTTCGCATATTTTATCACTATCAAGCCAACCCAAAATACAAGTACCAAGACCTAAAGAAGTAGCTTGTGCAGTAATATAAGACGAAAGAATACCAATATCAATAGAACGGTAATCGTTATTCTTAACCTTAGCGCCAAGTGCCGCGGTTCTAACGTAAGGCATTTCGGAAATCACTATCATAACAGGGGCGTTTGCAGCAAATTTATTCATTCCCATACCCATTGTAGCCTTGGCAACCTGTTTTGCGGTTTCCCCTTTGCAAACCGTAATATGATAAGGCTGACCGTTACATGCAGAAGGGCTTAATCTTGCAGCCTCTAAAATTAAATCTATCTTCTCTGCTTCAACCGTTCGTTCGCCGTCATAACTGCGGCAGGACTGACGGTTTTGCGCTATCTTCAAGAAATCCATAATCTTCCTCCGTTTCTGTTTACTTTATTATACATTATTTTATATAAAAATACAACAAGTCAAAATTATATTGCCTTTTTTCGATTGGAGCAATATAATAAATATATTATTAAAAAAGAAGGCGTATTTAATGAAAAAAGTTAAAACCATAGTTTCTTTGTTTTTGGCAGTTTTGTTTTTCACAATATGTATACCGTTAGAAAATGTATCTGCCGCAGAGCTTCGTTACGGTAAAACTGTAATTTCACAAATGAATAACAAGGACGCGCTCACACACCTATATAACCTTTTAGCAGAGGCTTGTGACAAAACTCAACTCGAGGAAATTAACATTGATATTTCAAAACACAAAATAACAAGTGCAGAATTTGTAAGCTTATACCATATTTTTCTTGCCGATTATCCCGAATACTTTTGGTTAAACGGAAATTGTAAGTATTCTAACGATAATGCAACCGGTTATGTTGCATCTGTAATACCTGACTTTTCCATACAAGGCAGTAGCTTAAAAACCGCAAAATCCGCCTTTGAAGCAAAGGTAAATTCCCTAATTCAAGGACTTGGCAGCAAAAGCGATTATGAAAAATCTTTAATACTTCACGACCGCTTGGCAGAAAATACCGAATATGTTTTTACTCAGAACGACCAAAACGCTTACGGTGCTTTGGTAGAAGGCAAGGCAGTTTGCGCCGGTTATTCAAAAGCGTACCAACACCTTTTACATAAGGTTGGTATTCCTGCTTGGTGCGTTACGGGCGAAAGTATAAATCCTGCTAACGGCCATATGGAAGCGCACGAATGGAATTTAGTATCAATAGATAATAAGTGGTATTATACAGATGTTACTTGGGATGACCAAGACGATTTCCTATTTTATGCTTACCTTAATATAACAACCAATAAAATGGAAGAAAATCACACCGTTACAGAATTCCAAGAATATTTGCCTAACGCTAATTCAACAGATGCTAACTATTTCTATAAAAACAACCTTGTATATTCAAATCTTGATATAGATAAATTGGCAAACCAATTGAAAACAAACGATTATAGAACCAGAGTATATGTAATAAGCAACCTTCAGTCATTTATTAACAACTTAAGAATTAGATTACCTATTATCCTACAAAAAGCAGGCGTTCCTGCAAATTACAGCTATAGCTATTCAACCGTTGCAATAGGTAATGAAATCGACCTTGATATTACCTTAATTGAGCCTAATCATAAGCACAACTTAACACCTGTTACAGCAAAGGCGGCAAGCTGTACTGCAAAGGGTAACACCGCGTACTATACCTGTACTTGTGGTAAATGGTTTAGCGATGTAACCGCTCAAAATGAAATTGAAGATAAACAAAGTGTAATTATTGCGGCGGTTTCGCACACACCTTCTGCTTGGAAGAACGACAATATTAACCATTGGAAAATATGCAGTAAATGTGGTGTAGAAATTGCAAAAAGTTCTGAACACCATACCGATGCAGATAAAAACAACAAGTGTGATATATGCGCTTACAGTCTACCCAAAGACCAAATTGCCGCAACACCCACTCCTACAAAGCCCACACAAAACAATACAGTTAGTAATACTTCTTCCGTAGTAACTCCTACCGAAAGTGTACAAGAAAATACTACTTCCTCACAAGAAACCAAAACCGAAGAAGACACTGCTTTTGAGCCTGAGGATACTCCCGTAGCCCAAGCGGTACCCAAAAAGAAATCCCCTATTTTACCAATAGCAGTTGGTAGCGGCTCTGTAGCTATTATAGGCGCAGGTGTTGGTATATTCTTTATTTTAAGGCGTAAATAAAATTAAAATCCCGATTCACTGAATCGGGATTTTTTATTGCCTATTATTTTTTCTTAGGGGTTTTCTTTTTAATTTTGTTAAGCTTAGCGTTAAGTGCGAGAAGCTCTTCTTTGGTGAACTTAACATTCATCATACCGCCCATAAGGGTAAACAAGCGAAGAACAGTAAAGCCGCCCATCATGCTCATCATTTCGGGGCCTACCTCAAAGCCACCTGCTTTAACTTTTTTATCCTTACCTTTGCCACCCATAAGTTTTTTCACAAGGCCCATAAATATCAATTTACCGCGGAAGGTTGCAAGAACATCACTCATTTTATCATTAAGTGAAAGACGTCCTTCGGGGGCATCAATATCAAACCAGTTAAGAACTGCGCCTTCTTCTTTAAGGCGGTATTCTTCGTTAAAGGTTTCTACTTTACGGATTTTTCCGCAGTCTTTGCATTCGCCTGCAACTGCAACAAGCTCGGTTTCGCCCTTGTTTTCTACTTCAAAGTAGAAGAAATGGTCTTCGGCGGTCTTTTTACCTACGCTTACACCGTTAGCAAAAAGCTCAACCTCGGGAAGATTAGAGTAAACCGTAACCTTGGTTACATCCTCTACCCTGTCAATATAACGCTTACTGCAAAGGTGAACAAACGGCTCATCCGAAAGCCAAGCCTTGTAAGCATAGAAGGAGTCTTTCTTATACTTACGGTCAATTGTTACAAGACCCTTGTGGTTCTGACCGTTCTCACCGCCTTCGTTACGAGCGTCTGCGCCAAAGTCAAACATATTCCAAACGTGTGTTGCCCACATATACTTGCGGCTAAACAACTGTTTAATAAGCTCTTCGTGGTAATATGCTTGATATTCTTCGGTATAGTCACCCTGAACGGGGTCTGAGGTATGCCAATTAAGTGCTTCGCAACCGTATTCGCTACAACCAATCGGAATATTGGGATGCATTTGGTGGAACTTATCAAACCAAGGACCGTTCATATCGGTCTCACCGCCGTACCAGCCGAAGTAATGGTTGTATGATACAACGTCGGGAATCTGTAAATACGGGTCGTCCATCTTACACATAGAAACTGCCGCAATAGTTGTAAGACGGGTTTTATCCATTTCGTGACACATATCGTTAAGAATACGGTGGTTTTCAAGCAAATCTTCATTGCTTCCGCCGATACCGATTTCGTTAGAAAGTCCCCATACAACGATTGAAGGATGGTTGTAATTCTGAGCAATAAGTTCTTTCATTTGTGAAATTGTATTTTCACGACCTGTTGGCATATGTTTTGAAATATAAGGAATTTCTGCCCATATTACAAGACCGTATTCGTCACAAAGGTCATAGAAATATTGGTCGTGTTGATAGTGCGCCAAACGAATTGTAGTAGCGCCCATTTCGTAGATTAATTCCATATCTTCCTTATGGTCTTCTTTAGATAAAGCGTTACCCTTACCCCAGCGGTCCTGGTGGCGTGAAACACCGCGTAACGGATATTCCTCTCCGTTTAAAATAAATCCGTTTTCGGGGTCAATTTTAAAGGTACGGCAACCAAAACGTGAAGAAACATTATCTAATACCGCACCGTCACTTATAAGCTCTGCCTTTGCGGTATAAAGATATGGGTCTTTTCTTCCGTGCCAAAGATGTACAGACGGAATATTTAATACTGCCTTAGTATCGTTAGTTGTAGTTTCGGCTACAACATTACCCTCTTTATCTTCTATTACGTAATGAACTTCTTGACCGTCTTTTGCATTTGTTACATATACTTCAATTTCTACATCAGCGTCAGTTCCCTTAATTTCGGGAGTAATCTTAATTCCGGGAGCTCCGTAGTAATCAAGATCAAAGTGTGATTCATTAACACAAATAATATTTACATCTCGGTAAACACCGCCGTAGAAAGTAAAGTCTGCCATCTGCGGATATACAGTTTCGTTAGCAGAGTTATCAACCTCGATAACAAGCAAATTGTCATCGGTAAGGTTATTGGTAAGATCAACACGCCATGTAGAATAACCGCCGTGATGTGTAGCTAATTTTTCGCCATTCAAATAAACACTTGCGGAAGAATTAGCGCCCTTTATTTCAAGGTAATATCTATCACTTTCGGGCAAATCAGATTTAGCGAAAGATTTTTCATAACAAGCAGTACCGCGGTAATAGTCGTTTCCACCGTCCATACCGTCAATAGCGTTCCAACAATGAGGAATATTTACCAATTCCTGTTCGTTTGAAACTGTATCTGCCATTTTTTTGAATAGCCATTTTTCATTAAAATTTAAAACAGTTCTCATTTTTAACCTCCGTTAAAATTATAATTTGAAAATATATTCCAAAAATGTCCGACCGTTTTCACAATCGGACACTTTTAATTAGCAAAAATTATTCTTGTGCGCCTCTGCCAAGCTCTTCATTCATTATAGCAAGTGTCTTTTTATCAAGATTGTAAACAAGACCTAAGCCGATAAACTGAAGAAGTGCAGAGAAAAGGAATGTACCTGCTACAAGATAGCGCATATTAACAGCAACCTGCCAAGCCTGATTACCTTCGTCTGCACCAACGTAGCCTAAAGCAACCATTACAACAAGTACAAGTGAAGGACCAATACCCTGCGCCAGCTTACGGAAGAAGGAGTGAAGTGAATATACGGTACCTTCTTCACGGTTTCCGGTTTTCCACTCATTATAGTCAATAGCGTCACCCATCATAGCCCAGGAAACAGTTGAATAAATACCAAGACCTAATGAGTAAATAAGCTGGAATACAATGTAAAGAATTAAGTCAAGATTGGTGTTTTCGGGTGTAACGATAAACAAACCAAGACCTGCAGCAAGTGAACAGATTGAGCCAAATGTAGCAAGCTCTTTTTTACCGAACTTAGCAACACATTTACGCGCAAGAGGTGTAAACAGAACAATCGGAATCATAGCAAAAAGCTGAACTATACCCGAAATCTGTACATTTTTAAAGTATGACTGGAACACAACAGTAACTGCGGTTGTAGCGCCCTGCATACCGATAAACATACCCATAGCGGCGATTGTAGCACCAACTGCGGGACGGTTTTTAATAAAGTTACCGAAAGCCTTTAAAATGTTAAACTTAGGTGCATCTTCATTAAGCTCAACATTGGTTTCAACACGAATAGTGGTGTTTTTAATCATAAATTGGAAGCAGAAGAAGCCCAATACACCCATTATAAGCGCTGCGATAAATACGCGTTCACCAATAAGGTTGTTATCCTTATCATAAATGATGAAAGGAAGAATAACCATAGGAAGCATATTACCGAAGATAGAACCAACTGAACGCCAAGCCGAAAGCGAAGCACGGTCTTTTACGTCGTTAGAAATTAAAGAAAGAAGCGAACCGTAAGGAACATTTGCTACTGTATAGAAAGCATCCCACACAACATAACCTGCAATAAAGATTATAAACTTAGCCCATACGGGAGCATTTGGGAACGGTAAGAAGCAACAAGCGCCACCTACGATAAGCCCGATAGAACCTGCCCATATGTAAGACAAGAACTTATTTCTTTTATAAGTGCGACGGTCAGCATCAATAATAGAACCAATAAGCGGGTCATTAATAGCATCCCATACCTGAACCACGATAAGCAATAATGCGTACCACAAGTCCATCTTCATAAACTGTGTCCAGAAAATTGCCATTGTGCCTTTTAAAGCAAAGCTCATATTACAGCCTAAGTCACCTGCTGCATAAGCAATGCTGTCTCGAATACCAAACTGACGATGTCCGTTGGCATCCAACTTAACTTGTTTTTTCATTTTTTGTCCTCTTTTCGTTTTTATTTATAGGTATACGAAATCAAACTGTTTTCAGTATAAACTATTTCACAAAATATAGTGAGTAATTTTTTAAACAGTTTTTGTAATATTTTCATCTTATAAGTAAAACCGTTGTTGCATTCAAACAAAAATTATGGTATAGTTAGCATTGGAATTATACAAATTTTTAGCAAATTTTTACTTAATTAGGGGTGAATGCAATGTTTTACGTTAGCGAGCTGCACTTTATGTGTGATGTATTCAAAAAAAGCCGTGTATCTGTTCAGCTTGCTTCGCCGAACGATCCCCTTAATAAAGTATTGGACGAAAATTTACTTCCTATACTTGATAATTCGAAAATCAACAATATGATATTATCAGAATTCATTGGAAAAATAAATAAAAATACCTTATACAAAAATGTTGATATATTTAATATTTCATACATTTATTTTTTGCTTCCTGAAATGCCTCAGGATACCGTTGTTTTTATAGGCCCTTTTATAACAAATACCGTTTCACAGGCAGACTTTTTAAAAATATGTGAAAAAGCAAAAATTCTTCCTAAAAACCAAACTATTTTCAGCGAATATTATCATAGCATTCCTGTAATTTCAAAAAGCAGCCATTTACTTATTATGCTTGATACCTTTTGTGAAAAGATCTGGGGTACGGATAATTTTACTCTTTATGACGTTGCACAGGAACGCATTTCCCCTATATCTCCTATAAACGAAGAAAATAGTTCCGAAATCACTCAAACTCTTGCAAGTATTAATCTTATGCAACAACGCTATAATTATGAAAATAAGCTTATAGAAGCGGTAAAACTCGGTCAGATTCATAAAGCAGACCTGCTTTTTTCGGGTATTGAAGAAATTTCTTTTGAAAAACGTACTCAAGACCCCTTGCGCGATATGAAAAACTATTGTATAATTATGAATACTCTATTTCGCAAGGCGGCAGAAAACGGCGGCGTTATGCCTATATATATTGATAAGGTTTCATCCAATTTTGCAATACAAATAGAACAAATTTCAAATATTTCGGATATAAAACGTTTGATGAAGGATATTTTTTCTTCTTATTGCCGACTTGTAAGAAAACATACTATGAAAAGCTATTCCCCAATAGTTCAAAAAACTATAATTTTCATAGAAAGTGATATTTCGGCGAATTTAACCCTTGACTCTCTTGCTAAAATGCATAACGTAAGCGGCGGTTATCTATCTACCGTGTTTAAAAAGGAAACCGGAAAAAATATTACCGAATATATAAGGGACAAGCGTATGAAACACGCTGAGCACTTATTAAGTTCAACCCATCTTCAAGTTCAGACTGTCGCTTTACACTGCGGAATTATGGACGTTCAATATTTTTCAAAACTTTTCAAAAAACATAGCGGTAAAACCCCTAAGGAATACCGTGAAACAATAAAAAATCCACCAATATAAAGGAGAAATAAATATGATAAAAGCTTTACCAGACAATTTTTTGCTAAAAAATGAAACAGCAAAAAGACTTTACGAGGATTACGCAGCAAAAATGCCAATTATCGACTATCATTGCCACGTAAGTCCCAAAGAAATGTTTGAAAACAAAACCTTTAATAATATTTTTGAGGTTTGGCTTTCAGGCGACCATTACAAATGGCGTGTTATGCGTTCAAACGGTGTTGATGAATATTACATCACGGGTGACGCTCCCGAGCGCGAAAAATTCCAGAAATTTGCTGAAGCCTTGCCTAAAACCATAGGCAACCCTATGTACCATTGGTGCCATTTAGAGCTTAAAACCTATTTCGGTTATGACGGAATTTTAAACGGCGATACCGCACAAGAAGTTTGGGATCTTACCGAACAAAAACTCAAAACCTCTGCTTTAAGTGTTCGTGGTATTATTAACCAGAGTAATGTTGCTTTTATCGGTACCACCGACGACCCGATTGATTCTTTGGAATGGCATAAAAAAATAAAAGCAGACGAAAGCTTTAAAACTACTGTTGCTCCTACCTTCCGTCCCGACAAAGCGGTTAATATTGATAAAAACGGTTGGAAAGAATATCTATCTGCACTTTCAGATGCAGCAGAAATTAATATCTCTTGTCTTGACGATTTAAAAACCGCTTTACAAAAGAGAATTGATTATTTCGATTTGTGCGGTTGTAAAGCCAGTGACCACGGTCTTGATTATGTTGTTTACCGTCCGTTTGACGATAAAAAGGTAAACGCTATTATGAAAAAAGCTCTTAAAGGTAAAAAATTAACAGTTCAAGAAATTGAAGCCTTTAAAACAAACCTTGTACTTTTCTGTGCAAAGGAATACGCTAAAAAAGGTTGGGTAATGCAGTTACATTATAACTGTCTTAGAAACCCCAACACTAAAATGTTTAAAATTTTAGGCGCAGATACCGGCTACGATGTTATTGCCCCGCACAAATCTACTGCCGCGCTTTGCGGATTACTTGATGATTTAAACCAAACTGACAGTTTGCCCAAAACTGTAATTTACAGTTTAGACCCTGCCGATAATCAAGCTATTGATACTATTCTCGGCGCTTTCCAAGGTCCCGAAATTGCGGGTAAAATTCAACACGGTAGCGCTTGGTGGTTTAACGATAATAAAGTTGGTATGCAAGACCAGATGATAAGCCTTGCAAACTTAAGCCTTTTAGGTAACTTTATTGGTATGCTTACTGATTCAAGAAGTTTCCTCTCTTACACCCGCCACGATTATTTCCGCAGAATTTTATGCAATTTAATCGGCACTTGGGTTGAAGACGGCGAATACCCACAAAGTGAAAAAGATTTAAAAGAAATCATAGAGGGTATATGCTTTAAAAATGCGAATAAATATTTTGGTTTGGAGGAAAATAAATGAATATGAAACTGTCTTTCCGTTGGTACGGCGAAAGTGACCCCGTGACTCTTGAAAACATATCTCAAATTCCGGGTATGCGTTCTATTGTATCAGCAGTTTATGATGTTAAACCCGGTGAAGTTTGGCCCGAAGAAAGCCTGGATAAGCTTACCCAGCAGTGCAAGCAGCATGGCTTGGTATTTGATGTTGTGGAATCTATTCCTGTCCACGAGGATATCAAGCTGGGCCGGGGCGACTTGGAACATCTGCTGGATGTCTATTGCGAGAACATCCGCCGCTGCGCAAAGCATGGCATTAAGTGCATTACTTATAACTTCATGCCTGTATTTGACTGGACCCGCACCCAGCTGGACAAGGAGGCCTCCGACGGCTCCACCAGCCTGGTCATGTATTGGGATCAGCTGAAGGGTCTGGACCCCCAGAAGGACGATATCCACCTTCCCGGCTGGGATTCCAGCTACACCCAAGAGGAGGTTCGGGAGCTCTTCGCCGCTTACGAAAAGATCGGTGCCGAGGGCCTCTGGCAGAATTTTGAACGTTTCCTGAAGAAAGTTGTTCCCGTTGCCGAGGAATGCGGTGTCCGTATGGCTCTGCATCCCGACGATCCCCCATACCCCATCTTTGGTCTGCCCCGGATCATCACCTGTGAAAAGGCGCTGGATCGGGTGCTCTCCATTGTGGACAGCCCCGCCAATTGCCTGTGCCTGTGCACCGGAAGCCTGGGCAGCGCCGCATTTAATGATGTTCCC
>JAZRMY010000082.1:0-17069 GCA_045647925.1 Acutalibacteraceae bacterium
AAAGAAAATATAAATAAGTTTTTAGGCAAAACTTTCCGCGTTTTGTGTTATGATTACGGTTCTAAAGAAGGGTATATGTCAGGCCATACTTCAGGTACTGCGGTAATCGAATTTAAAGCGGATGAAAATTTACTTGGTAAGTTTGTTGATGTTAAGGTAGAGTCTTATGGAAGTTGCTTTAACGTAACTTTAATAAATTAAAAGAGGTATTTAAAATGGATGTAATTGAATTAACAAGAGAATTAGGAAAAGCTATTCAACAAGATGAACGCTATATTCGTTTTGCAAAGGCTCGCCTTGCTAACGATGATGATGCCGATTTACAGAATGCAATCGGTAATTTCAATATTAAAAGAATGGAACTTGAAAAAGCTGTAAGCGAAGAAAATAAGGACGAAGAAAAGGTTAAGGCTCTTAACGAAGAACTTCGTAAATTGTATGGCGAAATTATGTCAAGCGCAGTTATGGTTGAGTATAATACCGCAAAAGCACTTTTAGACCAATTGATGAATGAAGTAAACACAATTATTGCAAAATCGCTTGACGGCGAAGACCCTGCAACCTGTGAAACAGATGCAGGCTGTACAGGTAGTTGTTCTACCTGCGGCGGTTGCCACTAAAATTTTAAAAAAATAATCAGAAAGGAAGTTGAAAATGGCAGAGTTATCTCCAATGATGAAGCAGTATAACGAAATTAAAGCACAAAATGAAGACAGTATACTGTTTTTCAGAGTGGGCGATTTTTATGAAATGTTTTTCGAAGATGCCAAAAAGGCTTCCGAAGAATTAGATTTAGTTTTAACAGGTAAGGAATGCGGTCTTCCTGAACGCGCGCCAATGTGCGGCGTACCGTTTCATAGCTGCGAAGCGTATATTGCCCGTTTGGTTGAAAAGGGCTACAAGGTTGCAATTTGCGAACAAACCGAAGACCCCTCTACCGCTAAAGGACTTGTAAGACGTGACGTTATAAGAACCATAACACCGGGTACCGTTTTTGAAGACAGTATGCTTGATGAAGGTAAAAACAACTACCTTGCAAGTATTGTTCTTGAAAGTGAAGAGGTTGGCTTATGCTTTACCGATGCTTCAACCGGCGAATGTCACGCTACCGTTTTACCTAAAGACGATTTTCAGTCCCGTGTAATTGATGAGCTTTCAAGATTTTCACCAAGAGAAATTTTAATTAAAGAAGATTTTAAAGTAAAAGCTCCGTTTGTTTCGGAATTTTTAGAAAGAAATTTCCAAGGTGTTATAACTGTTCGTGCGGATGAATGCTTCCAGTATGCATCAAACGAATCATTAATTACCAAACATTTTGATGCTATAAGTGTTGAAAATGTAGGACTTATAAAAAACAGTGCGGTTACAACCGCTTTTGGTATTATACTAGATTATCTTTACGAAACAGGTGTAAACGGTCATATTTCGGTTAATGAGATTGATGTTTATACCGATAGTCAGTTTATGCGACTTGATATTACTGCAGTTCGCAATTTAGAGCTTTGCGAAACTATGCGTACAAAGTCTAAAAAGGGTTCACTTCTTTGGGTGCTTGACAAAACCAAAACCGCAATGGGTAAAAGACTTATTCGAAGCTGGCTTACCCAACCGCTTTTAAATATTGCGGCAATTAATTTAAGGCAAAATGCTGTTGAAGAATTAGTTTCGGATATGATCCTTCGAAGTGAAATCATAGAAAATCTAAACGGTATTCGCGATATCGAGCGTATTATGACCAAGGTGGTTTATGGCTCGGCAAATGCTAAGGATTTGCTTAACCTTATGGTAACTGCACAGAAGTTCCCAACAATTAAGGCTATGCTTTCTTCGGTTAACTGCCGAAGCCTTAAAGAAATTTATTCGGATATTGATACCCTTGAAGATATTACTAACTTAATTGCAGATTCTATTAACCCCGAAGCCCCCGCAACACTTCGCGAAGGCGGAATTATTAAAGACGGGTACGACGAATTGGTAGATACCTTACGCCGCGATATGAAATCAGGTACGGGTGTTTTGGGTGAAATTGAAGCCCGTGAAAAAGAACGTACGGGAATTAAAAATCTTCGTGTGCGTTACAATAAGGTTTTCGGTTACTATATTGAGGTTACAAATTCCTTTCTTGATAAAGTGCCTGAAGATTACATAAGAAAACAAACCTTAACAAATGCGGAACGCTTTATTACCGAAGAGTTAAAGGAAATAGAAAAACGTGTACTTACCGCTAAAGATAGAATTGTTCAGGTTGAGTACGAGTTATTTGATAAAATACGTAAAATTACGGCAGGGGAAGTAAAACGTTTCCAAAGAACTGCAAGTGCTCTTGCAAGGCTTGACGTTTTGTGTTCTTTTGCGTTAGTATCGTCTGAAAATCATTATTGCCGTCCGCTTGTAAACGGCGAGGGTGCAATTTCAATTAAATCGGGCAGACACCCAGTAGTAGAACAGGTGATAAAAACCCCGTTTGTTTCTAACGATACTTTACTTAATATGACTGATGACCGTTGCGCTATTATTACAGGTCCTAATATGGCAGGTAAATCTACATATATGCGCCAAGTGGCTTTAATAACCCTTATGGCGCAAATAGGTTGCTTTGTGCCGGCCGGCTCAGCACAAATTGGTGTTGTGGATGCTATATTTACCCGTGTGGGTGCTTCGGATGACTTAGCGTCAGGTCAGTCAACCTTTATGGTTGAAATGAGTGAGGTTGCAGATATTCTTAAAAATGCAACTAAGCACAGCCTACTTATACTTGATGAAATAGGCAGAGGTACCTCTACCTTTGACGGTATGTCAATTGCACGTGCGGTGCTTGAATATGTTGCCGATAAGCGTAAACTCGGCGCTAAAGCCTTGTTTGCGACACATTATCACGAATTAACCGCCCTTGAAGACCAGATGAACGGTGTTAAGAATTATAATATTGCGGTTAAAAAACGTGGCGACGATATTACATTCTTGCGTAGAATAGTACGCGGCGGTGCGGACGACAGCTACGGTATTGAGGTTGCAAAGCTAAGTGGTATTCCTAACACGGTTATAGAACGCGCTAAGGCAATTCTTAAAGAAACCGAAAGCGAGGGTGTAGTAACCTATAAAACCGTTCGTGAGGATAATATGCAATTACCTCTTGAAATGATCGCTTCGCAGGAGATAATGCAAGAGCTTAAAACAATAGACGTAAATACTTTAACGCCTATTGAAGCTTTGCAAATACTATTTGATATTTGCGATAAAGCAAAAAATATATAAAAAAAGAAGGTGTGAAAAATGCCAAAAATTAATGTTTTACCAAAACAGGTAGCCGAGCTTATTGCCGCAGGTGAGGTGGTTGAAAGACCGTCCTCTGTAATTAAAGAATTGGTAGAAAATTCTATAGATGCGGGTGCTACTGTTATTACGGTTGAAATTAAAAATGGCGGTATTTCCTATATGCGTATTACCGATAATGGCTGCGGTATTGCAAGGGATGACGTACCGTTGGCATTTTTGCGCCATGCTACAAGTAAAATTAAAGTTGATAATGACCTTAATTCTATTGCAACCTTAGGTTTCCGTGGTGAAGCCTTAGCGGCAGTTTCTTCGGTTTCTAAGGTTGAAATATTAACTAAAACTGTGGACGAGCAGAGCGGTACTCATTATGTAATAGAAGGCTCTGAAGAAAAGGATTATTCTGATGCGGGTTGTCCTGACGGCACAACAATAATTATAAGGGATTTATTTTATAATACCCCTGCGCGTATGAAATTTCTTAAAAAGGATGTTTCCGAAGCGAATGCTTGCGCGGCGGTTATTGATAGAATTGCGCTATCACACCCCGAAATTTCCTTTAAATTTATTCGTGACGGTAAACAGACCCTTTCAACCGTTGGCGACGGCAAGATTAAAAGCGCAGTTTACAGCGTTTTAGGTCGCGAATTTTCAAATAGCTTAATTGAAGCTGAAGGTGAACAAAACGGAGTTAGCGTAAATGGTCTTATTTGTAAGCCTGTTGCTTGCAAGCCTACAAGAAATAATCAGTTCACATTTTTAAACGGTAGACTTGTTCGTTCGGGTACAGTTATTGCCGCTGTTGAACAAGCTTATAAAAACAGCGCTATGATTGGAAAATTTCCGTCATTTGTGCTTTATATAAACGTACCGTTTGATACGGTTGACGTTAACGTTCACCCCGCAAAAACCGAAGTTCGTTTTTCGGACGAAAAGCGTATATTTGACAGTGTTTACGTTGCGGTTAAAAATGCTTTATCAAAGGGCGATACAAGACCTGAGGTTAAGATTAACAAACCTGCGTTTAACCCTTTCCAACGGATGACAACCGAGGAATTCAGACAAACGGCAATCGAAACCGAAGCTCAAAAGCCTGTATCAAAACCGATAGAGCGACCAATACAACAACCAAAAACCGAACCTACAACACATTTAGTTTTCAAAAGCGAACAAAAGCCCGATTTTGTTGACAAGTTTTCATACACAACAATTGAGGTTCCAAAATCTCAACCAATTACCCCAAAGGTTTCGGTTGATATCGAAAAAGAGCCTGAACCCGTAAAGGTAGTAGAAAAGGCTCCTGTTATAGAAAATGTTGAACCTGAAGTACCCGAAATTACAATTGTAGGCGAAGCGTTTAAAACATATATAATTGCTCAGATGGGCGAAAGTATTTATATGATAGATAAACACGCCACCCACGAAAGAATTATTTTTAACAGACTTAAAAAAGAGCGAAAAATAGAAGTACAAGCCTTACTTACACCCGTTACTGTTATACTTCCAAAAGAGGAATACAATGCAGTAATAGGGAACACCGATTTACTGCTTGAAGGCGGCTTTGAAATTGAAGATTTCGGTAATAATTCTGTTGTTGTAAGGGCAATACCCACTACACTTATTGGCGAAGATGTTGGGAACCTTGTAAGCGAGGTTGCGGAGAGCCTTATAAATACAAGAACTGTTGAAACCGAGCGCGAAGAAAATCTTTTCCATACTGTCGCTTGTAAGGCGGCAATAAAGGCGGGTAATAAGACAAGTACCTTTGAAATGCTGGACCTTGCCAAAAAGGTGCTTTTATCAAAGGATATTATGTACTGTCCGCACGGAAGACCTGTAGCGTATGAAATCAAAAAAAGGGAACTTGAAAAACAGTTCGGTAGAATACAATGATTAAAGCAGTATTTATTGTAGGCCCTACTGCTTCGGGTAAAACCTCGCTTAGTATTGAAATTGCAAGAATGTTCGGCGGTGAAATTATCTGCGCCGATTCTATGCAGATTTATAAAGGTATTCATATTGCATCTGCCGCGCCTGATGAAAGTGAAAAATGCGGTATACCGCACCATTTAGTAGAATTTCTGAATTTGGACGATAATTTTTCGGTGGCGGATTATGTAAAGCTTGCCCGCCAAAAGATAATAGAAATCAATTCACGCGGAAGATTGCCTGTAATTGTAGGTGGTACAGGACTTTACATAAATTCCTTGCTTGATAATATTGAGTATACCGAGCAGGAAACCGACTATTCACTTAGAAAACAGCTTGAAGAAAAGTTTGATACTGTTGGTGCAGAGGAAATGCTTAAGGAATTGGCAAGTTTTGATAAAACAGCCGCCGATAATCTTCACCCAAACAACCGCCGAAGAATCATTCGCGCGTTTGAGGTTTATTTAACTACAGGCAAAACAATTACCGAGCAGAATATTATTTCAAAGCAAAATAAAGGCGATTTTGAAGCCTTGGTTTTGGGAATAAACTTTAAGGACAGAGAACTTTTATACCAAAGAATCAACCAAAGAGTTGATATTATGATGGAAAATGGACTTTTGGAAGAAGCGCAAAGTAATTTGAATTACACCTCTAAAAACGGCGGCTTTCAAGCAATAGGTCATAAGGAATTACACGGCTATTTTAAGGGTGAATGTTCTATAGAGGAAGCAAAGGAAAACCTTAAAATGCAGACTAGACGCTATGCAAAGCGTCAAATCACCTGGTTTAAAAGGGACGAAAGAATTAACTGGCTTTATCCCGATGAGGATAATGATATAACCGGCAATGCAAAAGCATTAGTAGAAGAATTTTTAAAGGAGGAATAGATATGAAAAAACATTCGCTTGCGAAATTTTTGTTAATAGCGTTTGCTTTAATTTTTATAATTCATCAGTCTATTTCTTCTTTTTACAAGCCAATTACAACCGAAAGCGCCGTTTACTATACTATGAGCGATGGCTTTAATATTACAGGTGTTATAATCCGCAATGAAATTTTGGTTAAAAATACCGATTCAGGCGTACTTCACTTTATGATAGATGACGGTAAACGCGTTTCTAAAAACGGTATAGTTGCCAATGTTTATGCTAGTGAGTCGGCGTCTATAACCTTAAGTCAAATTTCAAGACTTAAATGCCAAATTGCCGATATTGAGGATATATTATCCTACAATGATTTGGATGCCGCTAATTTAGAGCTTATAAACAATAAAATTTTTCAAAATCTTAACGAGTTAGTGGTTTCTTCGTCTTATGGCAACTATAATTCGGTATCAAAGAATGCACAGTCGCTTTTATCCAGTATAAACCGCAAGCAAGCCGCTATGGGACAAACTGCTGATTTTGCAACCAAGCTAGATTCACTGAATGCCGATTTAACTAAGCTCACCTCAAACCTTCCGAATGCAAAAAAACAGATAACTGCCGAGGAGTCGGGGTATTTTCTTTCTAAGGTTGACGGTTACGAACAGGTACTTACCACAAAGTCTTTAGATGAAATAACACCTGATTTTTTGAACAACCTAAAACCAAAGGATTATGATGAAAAAACTGTTGGCAAAATAGTTTCGGATTATGAGTGGTATATTGCCGCCGAGGTTTCAATCAACGATTCGCTTAACTATAAAGTGGGTGATTCACTTGAAATTCATACCTCGGTAAAATCCTCTAAAATATTACCCGTAACGGTTAAAAAAATTAATATATCCGAAAGAGGCTCTAAAGCGGTAGTAATATTTGCTTGCAGTGAAATGAACACCGAACTTGCGTCTATGCGTAGCGGTCCTATGACTGTGGTTTCAAAAACCTATAGCGGACTTAAGGTTTCAAGAAAGGCTCTTCGCAAGGTAGACGCTAAAACCGGCGTTTATGTTGTAAGCGGTATGCAAGCAAAATTTGTAGAAGTAGAAATTGTTTATTCTAATGATGAATTTATGATATGCAAGAAAAACGATGCCGACGGTAATTTGAAATTATATGACCAGGTAGTTGTGAAAGGAAAGAATATGTATGATGGAAAAATTGTCGGCTAAAGAGTTTGATGAAAATTTTTCGTGTGTTTTAGAAAGGTTTAATAATGCAGTTGAAAAGTCACCGCTTAAAAATAAGGATATTATTCTTTTAGCGGCTACAAAGACTGTTGATTGCGATACAATTAATTATGCCGTTTCAAAGGGTATTAATTATATTGGCGAAAATAAGGTGCAGGAATTACTTTCAAAACACGGTAGCGTTAATGCGCCACATAATCACTTTATTGGTCATCTGCAAACCAATAAGGTTAAGGATATAATAGATAAGGTTGAAATGATTGAGTCGGTGGATTCAATAAAGCTTGCGCGTGAAATTTCAAAACATGCAGAAAAGCGCGGAATAACTATGGATATTCTGCTTGAAGTAAATATTGGCGGTGAAGAATCCAAATGGGGATTTAAACCAAACGATGTTGAAGCCGCAATTGAAGAAATATCAAAATTACAGGGTGTTTTTATTCGCGGACTTATGACTATTCCGCCCATTTGCGAGGAAAGTGAAGCGGTTCGCAAATATTTCCATAAAATGTACAAACTGTTTATTGACATTAGTAATAAAAAAATGGATAATAGTAGTATGGACATATTATCAATGGGAATGTCGGACGATTTTCCAATTGCCATTGAGGAGGGTGCAAACCTTGTTCGTGTAGGCACCGCTTTGTTCGGTAAAAGAATTTATAATAATAATTAATTTAAAGTGAGGAATATAAAATGGGATTATTAGATAGCATTAAAAACATTATGAGCATTCCCGATGAAGACGAATTTGAAGAAGAATTCGAAGAAGTAGAAGAAAAGGAAGTAAGAAAAAAGGTTCAGGTTGAAAGAGAACCCAAAAGAGATACCACACCGCGAGTTTTAGGTGGCGGCAAATCAAAAACTGTTAACTTTAATCAAAATCAAATGCAGGTTGTTCTTGTAAAGCCTGACCGTTTTGAAGATGTTAGCTCTATCGCAGACCATCTTAATGATAAGAAAACAGTTGTGCTTAATTTAGAAGCCTGTGAACGCGACGTTTCAAGAAGAATTATTGACTTTTTAAGTGGTGTTGCATACGCTAATCACGGCAATATCCGTAAGGTTGCTGTTTGCACCTTCATCATCGTTCCTTATGATGTTGATGTTATGGGTGAAGTAGCGCTTGAAGATTTTGATGAATCGCGTATGTACTTTTAATGGAAAGCGAATTACTTATAGCAAGGCTTTCTGATACGGCAGATATTTGCGAGCGTACCAATAAACCTAAATTTTTTGGTTTTTTATCGCCCGAACAAACTGTATTTGCACAGAAATATCTTGAAAAGAGAAGTATTAATTACTCATTTTTCGGCGGCTTTTCGGATGCACAAAGGGTAATGGTGGGCTGCTTTCCCGATTGGGCAGAGGATGTTTCATTTCCCATTTGCGCTATAACCTTTACTTTTCGCAAAACCGATATTTTAACCCATCGTGATTTTTTGGGTTCGCTTATGGCTTTGGGAATAAAAAGGGAAACCGTTGGCGATATTTTGGTGGAGAATGGCAGGGCGGTTGTCTTTTTAAGTGATGACGTTAAAAAATTCGTGCTTACACAAATATCAAAAATTGGTAGAATTGGTGTAACCTTAAGTGAGGGTTTTTGTGAACCCTTACCGCAAATGAGTAAAATGGTTGATGCTAGTGATACTATTGCTTCAAACCGACTTGATTGTATTGTATCTGTATTAGCCTCGGCTTCGCGAGGAAGGGCTTGCGAGCTTATTGAAAACGGTTTTGTTAGTGTGAATTCGGTTACCTGCGAAAAAACAACAAAGCTTGTTGAAGGCGGCGATATAATTACTGTCAGAGGAAAAGGAAAGTTCGTTATAACCTCGCTTTCAGGAAAAACAAAAAAACAAAGAACAGTTTTAGAATTTAAAAAATACATTTAGGAGGACGTTTATGTTTACTGCTGCGGATATTAAAAGCATTACTTTTTCAAAAGCAAGAGGAGGCTTCAATCCTGAAGAGGTTGACATTTTTCTTGATAAAGTAGAATCTGATTATTTGCAATTTGAAAGAATAATTGGCGACTATCAGTCCAAAATACAGGAGCTTGAGGGTAAGATAAAGAATTTTGAAGCTTCACAAAACAGTATTCAAAATGTTCTTTTAAGCGCTCAAAAATTAGCAGACCAAATAGTTGGTGAAGCAAAAGAAAAATCTGAAGAGATTATCCGCAATGCAGAATCAAACATAACTCTTATTACTGCAAGAGAAAAGGAAATTGCAACTGCATTTGAAATTAAAGCAAACGAGCGTAAGGAAATTCTTGAAAAAGAGCTTGAAAAAATGGTTAGCGATGCTAAATTGAAGGCGGATAGTATTACTGCTGCCGCTAATGACAGTGTAGAACGCCAACAAGTGCTTTTTGATAAATTAAAGCTTGAAATTGCGGCATTTAAATCTGCAATTACCTCGAAATATAAGGAGCATTTAAGTATTTTACAAGAAATACCTGAAAGTGTTCCTATGGACCCTAAAAAAATGGCAGAAATTATTGTTGCTAAAATTGATGCTGTACCTGAAGCCGAAGCATTTATTAAAGATGCAAATACTATAGAAGATGATGTTAAGGTGGCTTCAAGCGGATTTTCGGTTGAGGAAATTACTGAAGAAGAAACCGAAGAAGAATAAACTTTTGGGGGTTAACCTTTGATTTCATATATTCTGGCAATTTTATGTGCGGCTGTTTTCTTAGGTGCCGACCAAATTACCAAGTATTTTGTAAGCACCTGTTTTACATTGGGTGAGACGAGAGAATTTTTAAACGGTTTTATAGATTTAGTTTATATTCATAACCGCGGCGGTGCTTGGGGCATAATGTATGGCAAAACCTTGGTTTTGGTTATTATAACTGCTATAATGCTTTTGGTTTGCACATTTGTTTTAATTAAAATGCGTGAAAATAAACTACTTTTCTGGGCGGTTTCACTTGTTCTTTCGGGTGGCATTGGCAATATGATTGACCGTATTTTCCGCGATGGTAACGTGGTTGATTTTCTGCATTTTGAATTTTTCCCAACCTTTCCTGTTTTTAATGTAGCAGATTGCGCGGTTGTTATAGGCGCAGGGCTTTTAATACTTTATTTTATAATTGATACGGTTAAAGAGCATAAGAAAAATGAAAATTCTTGAAGAAATTTATTCGGGTGATGAAAGAATCAGAATTGATGTTTTTACAGCAACTGTTGCCCAAATCACCCGTTCACACGCCGCAAAATTAATTGAAAGCGGTAATGTTTTAATAGGCGAAAAAACCGCCTCTAAAAACGATAAAATTCAAAACGGCGCAAGGGTTACCATAACCTTACCCGAACCTGTTTCGTATGATGTTAAGCCCGAAAATATACCGCTTGACATTATTTATGAGGATGATGATTTACTTGTTGTAAACAAGCCGAAGGATATGGTTGTTCATCCTGCGGCAGGTAATTTTGAGGGTACGCTTGTAAATGCGCTTATGTACCATTGTAAAGACTCTCTTTCGGGTATAAACGGTGTTATGCGACCGGGCATTGTTCACAGAATTGATAAAAACACAAGCGGTCTTTTAATGGTTGCAAAAAATGATTTTTCGCATAATCACTTAGCCGCTCAAATTAAAGAGCATTCTTTTACAAGGGAATACGAAGCGGTGGTTTACGGTAATTTGAAAAATGATACGGGAATTATTAATGCACCTATTGCAAGGCATCCCATAAAGCGTAAACAGATGGCAGTTACAAGTCAAGGCGGCAGGGATGCGGTTACCGAATATACCGTATTAGAGCGTTTTGGTAATTTTACTCATGTAAGACTTAAATTAAAAACGGGTAGAACCCATCAAATAAGAGTGCATATGGCATATCTCGGTCATCCTGTTGCGGGTGACGATGTGTACGGACCCAAAAAGGTTATTACAAAGCTTGGCGGTCAGTGCTTACATGCAAAAAAAATTGGCTTTATACACCCAAAAACACAGGAGCATATGGAATTTGATTCAGCGTTGCCTGAGTATTTCGTTAAATTTTTAAAGGAGTTACATTAATTGGGCATTTTTGAAGGTTGTCTTTTGGCTTGTGATGTTGACGGAACATTAGTTGAAAACGGAAACATTAATCCAAGAAATATCGAAAAAATAGAATATTTTATGAGTGAGGGCGGCTTTTTCTCAATCGCAACGGGAAGAAGTGTTACCGCTATTAGCTCGGTTACAGATAAGCTTAAAAATTTTTCTCCCTCTGTTGTTGCAAACGGCAGTATGATTTACGATTATGTAAAGGGCGAAATAGTTTACGAGGACTATCTTGCAAAAGAAGATTACGGTATTATAACTGAAATACTTGAAAATAACCTTGATGTTGGTATTGAAGTTCATACGGGTGACAGAATTTTCACCATAAGAAGAACAAAGCGTACTGACATACATCAAATTTACGAAGGACTTGAAACAACAGTTATTTCTTTTGAAGAGGCTTGTAAATATAATTGGAACAAACTGCTTTTTACAGGCGATAATATGGAAGATTTTGAAAAGCTTAAAGAAATATCTAAAAAGTATATAAATTCGGATTTTGTTGCAACTGCAGTTTGTATGAAGGATGATACACAACATTATTACGAGCAATTACCAAAAGGTGTTTCAAAAGCTTCTGCAATAAAAAAACTGTGTGATATTTTTGAAATTAAAAAAGGTTGTTCATACGCTATAGGCGATTTTTATAACGACATTGAAATGCTTAAAAATGCGGATATTTGCGCTGTGCCTGATGGCTCTCCCGAGGAAATAAAAGCTTTGGCAGATTTTGTAGCAGTTAGCTGCAAGGACGGTGCGGTAGCCGATTTTATAGATTATTTAACCAAGATTCACCAAAAGTGAAATCTTAAATATGAAAGGATGGAAACAATGGAAGCGGCATTAAAAAAAGAATTAGAAATTACTGCTTGCAAAGTCAGAATGGGAATTATTGAGGGGGTACACAGTGCTAAAGCAGGTCACCCGGGCGGCTCACTTTCTTGTGCAGATATACTTACTTATTTGTATTTTGTACATATGAATGTGGACGTTAATGATCCCAAGAAGGCAGATAGAGACAGATTTGTTCTCTCAAAGGGCCATGCAGCGCCTGCACTTTATTCAGTACTTGCACACAAGGGATTTTTTGAGGTTGAAAGCCTTAAAACACTCCGCCAAATCGGTAGTATCTTACAAGGTCATCCCGATATGAAGCATATCCCCGGTGTTGATATGTCAACAGGTTCACTCGGTCAAGGTATTTCATGTGCAACCGGTATGGCATTGTCATCAAAGCATTTTGGTGATAATTATAAGGTTTACACTGTTTTGGGCGACGGTGAAATCGAAGAAGGTCAGGTTTGGGAGGCTGCAATGTTTGCCGCTAATAAGGGACTTTCTAATTTAACTGCTTTTGTTGATTACAATAACCTTCAGATTGACGGTACTATTGAAGAGGTTAACTCTGCATACCCGATTGATAAGAAGTTTGAAGCATTTAACTGGCATACAATTACTATTGACGGTCACGATTTTGACCAAATTGAAGCCGCTTTGAAAGAGGCAGAAACAATTGATAAGCCGGTTGCAATTATTGCAAAAACCGTTAAGGGCAAAGGCGTTTCCTTTATGGAAAATCAGTGTGGTTGGCACGGTGTTGCACCTAACGATGAACAGTACGAACAAGCTATGAGCGAGCTTAATGCCGCTTTAAGCGATATGCAGTAAAGGAGAAAAGAATATGTCTGATATTAAAACCGTTGCAACAAGAGCCGCTTTCGGTCAGGCACTTGTTGATTTAGGAAAAGAAAGAAACGATTTTATTGTTATGGACGCTGACCTTGCTGCAGCAACCCAGACAGGTAAATTTAAAAAAGAATTCCCCGAAAGATTTTACAACTGCGGTATTGCAGAACAAAATATGGTAAGCATCGCGGCAGGTATTGCAGCAACCGGTAAAAAGGTATTTTGTAGTTCTTTTGCTATGTTTGCGGCAGGCCGTGCTTTCGAGCAGATTAGAAACTCTATCGGTTATCCTCACCTTAATGTAGTTATCGGTGCTACTCACGCAGGTATTTCTGTTGGTGAAGACGGTGCTACACACCAATGTAACGAGGATATCGCTTTAATGCGTACAATCCCCGGTATGACCATTATCAACCCTGCTGACGAAACTGAGGCTTATTTGGCAGTTAAGGCTGCAATTAATCACGATGGTCCCGTTTATATGCGCTTCGGTCGTTTGGCAGTACCTGTAATCTTTGGCGACGATTATAAGTTCGAAATCGGTAAGGGTGTAGAGCTTAAAGAAGGTAGCGATGTTACAATTATCGCAACCGGTCTTATGGTTAATGAAGCAATGATTGCTCACGATATGTTAAAAGAAGAAGGTATTTCTGCAAGAATTATCAATATTGCAACCATTAAGCCGATTGATAAGGACATCATCTTAAAGGCTGCTCGTGAAACAGGCGCTATCGTTACTGCAGAAGAGCATTCTGTAATCGGTGGTCTTGGCAGTGCTGTTAGCGAGGTTGTTTGTGAAGAATGTCCTGTTCCTGTTGTTAAACTTGGTGTTTACGACCAGTTCGGTCACTCAGGCCCTGCGGTTAAGCTTCTTGACGAGTTTGGCCTTCGCGCTGTAAATATTGTAGAAAAGGCTAAAAAAGCAATTTCTATGAAATAAAATTTCAAGCTTTTAGACCTCTGCTTTGCAGAGGTCTTTTTTTACAAAAAATTCATATTTAAACCATTGACACAAAGGGAATATAGCATTATAATGTTAGGGTGCTAACAATTCTTAAGAGGTGAATTATGCGCGAAAGAAAAGATATTGGTTTTAAAGTGCGGATGCTTTCAAATCTTATAAAACGGGATGTTGAAAAAAGCCGAAACAAAATAGGAATTAACCTGCCTAAAGGTATAAACGGTTGGGCTATTTCTTATTTTTACGATAATATGGAAAAAGATATTTTCCAAAAGGATTTCGAAGCGGAGTTTTCGATTCGGCGTTCGACCGCAAGCAGTATTTTAAAAACCATGGAGCAAAACGGCTTTGTAGAAAGAATTAGTGTTCCGTATGACGCAAGGCTTAAAAAAATTGTACTTACTAATAAGGCAATAGAAGTTCACAAAGCAGTAATTAAGGATATTGAAAAGCGTGAAAAACGTTTAAGAAACGGTATAACCCAAAGTGAAATAGATTCATTTTTAAATACTTTGGATAAACTAACAGCAAATATGGAGGACCAAAATGATTAAAACTTTAGCAAAAAGTATCAGGGAATACAAACTTCCGTCAATATTAACCCTCATATTTATTATGGGTGAAGTTGTAATTGAAGTTTTAATTCCTTTTATTACAGCAGACCTTGTAAATAACATTAAGGCACAAGCACCAATTGAAAGTGTTATTAAAACAGGTGTTATTTTAGTGGCAATGGCGTTGGTTTCGCTTTGTTGCGGCGGTATTGCGGCGCTTACCTGCGCTAAGGCGGCGACAGGCTTTGCAAAAAATCTACGCCGTGATATGTTCCAAAGAATCCAAAGCTTTTCTTTCTCTAATATAGATAAGTTTTCGTCAACATCACTCGTTACAAGACTTACTACCGATATTACCCATGTACAAATGTCTTATATGATGATAATCCGTACCGCTGTAAGAAGTCCTATGTTGTTTGTTTTTTCGATAGTGATGGCTTACACAATGGGCGGCAGGCTTGCTACAACATTTGTGGTTGTAGTTCCGGTTTTGATTTTTGGTCTTTTTGGTGTAGCAAGAAAAGCAATGCCTGCTTTCCGCAGAGTTTTCAAAAAGTACGATAAGCTTAACGAATCTATCGAAGAAAACGTACGAGGTATGCGTGTTGTTAAAGGCTTTTCAAGAGAAAATTTTGAAAAAGACAAATTCAATTTTGCGTCTGATGATATCTGCAAGGACTTTACTAAAGCCGAGCGTATTGTAGCCCTTAACTCACCTATAATGCAGTTCTGTATGTATTTTAATACGGTAGGTATTTTGTTTATTGGTTCATATCTTGTTATAACAAGCGGTGGATTACAGGTGGACGTAGGCCAGATTTCTGCAATGCTTACCTATGGTGTGCAGATTTTGATGTCACTTATGATGCTTTCAATGATATATGTTATGATTACAATATCACTTGAGTCTATGAAGCGTATATGTGAAGTTTTAAACGAAGAACCTAACCTTACTAATCCCGAAAATGCGGTGACTACCGTTGAGGACGGTTCAATATGCTTTAACGGTGTTTCATTTAAGTATAATAAAGACGCTAAAAGATTTGCCCTTGAAAATATAAATCTTAATATTGAATCGGGTATGACGGTTGGTATTATAGGCGGTACAGGTTCAAGTAAATCTTCGCTTGTACAGTTGATTCCACGTCTTTATGATGTTACTGAAGGTTCTGTTATGGTTGGCGGAATTGATGTAAGAGATTACGATATTAAAACCTTACGTGACAGCGTTGCAATGGTATTGCAGAAAAATCAGTTATTTTCGGGTACTATAAAGGATAATCTTCGTTGGGGTAACGAAAATGCTACCGACGAGGAAATGATAGAGGCATGTAAATTATCCCAAGCGGATGAATTTATAAATTCTTTCCCTGATGGGTACGATACTTACATTGAACAGGGCGGTACTAACGTATCGGGTGGACAAAAGCAAAGACTTTGTATTGCGCGCGCACTTCTTAAAAAGCCGAAAATTCTTATTTTGGATGACTCTACAAGTGCGGTTGATACCAAGACCGATGCATTTATAAGACAAGGCTTTAAGAAATATATACCCGACACTACAAAAATTATTATTGCCCAGAGAATAACCTCTGTTGAAGACGCTGACCTTATTATAGTAATGGAAAACGGGCATATTGAAAATATGGGTAAACACGAAGATTTGCTTGTAAGTAGTGAAATTTACCGTGAGGTTTACGAACAACAAACAAACGGAGGTGACAGTAATGAGTAGAGGAATGCCGCAACCGAGAGGTGCAGCTATGCGCGGACCAAAACCGAAATTTAATCCGGGCGCTCTGAAAAGAGTTCTTAAAATGCTTTGGGAAAGTTATCCCGTACTGTTGCCGATAACCTTGGCTTGTATAGTTTTTTCGGCGCTTGTTAACACACTTCCTGCAATCTTTAACCAACAAATTATAGCCCTCATTGAAGAATGGTATATAAGTCGTGATTGGGGTTCGGCAAAGTTGGAAATTGTTCCTAGAATTGTAACTTTAGCCGTTTTATATATAATTTCGCTTGTGTCGGGTGTTGTGCATACACAATTGATGGCAATTATTACGCAAGGATTTTTAAGTAAAACCCGTAAAAAAATGTTTTCGGGTATGCAAAATTTACCGATTAAATATTTTGACACCAACAAACACGGCGATATAATGAGCCATTACACAAACGATATTGATACTCTCCGTCAGCTTATATCCCAGTCCATGCCCACACTTTTGCAGGCGGGAACGGTTGTAATAACTGTACTTTTTGTAATGCTTTATTACAGTGTTCTTATGACTCTTATCATAGTGCTCGGAGTTATAGCTATGGTATGGGTATCAAAAAAGATAGGCGGTGGTTCTGCAAAGAACTTTATCCGACAGCAGAAGGCGATTGCCGAGGCAGAGGGCTTTGTTCAGGAAATGATGAACGGCCAGAGAGTTATCAAGGTATTCAGCCACGAGGATCAATGCTGTGAGGACTTTGATAAGGTAAATGAGG
>JAZRMY010000083.1:0-1108 GCA_045647925.1 Acutalibacteraceae bacterium
AGAAAAGAAGCTTACAATGCCATTTTGTGCTATAATCGTCAAAAGCATGAGTATATTTGAAACAAGAATTGCAATAAGGTTATACCATATACCTTTTTCGCCGAACACATACAAAAATGCAACTGCAGCTAAGGTAAACGAAAGCATATTGTTATATACAAAAGCACCCGACAAACCTCTTGAAATAACCGCCGTATCAACGCGCACCATAAACCATATGAAAAGAGATACTAAAATTGTTACAATCAAAGGAGTGCAATATATGAAAGTTGCTTTAAGTGAAGATGCACCTCTTGCAATATTGGGCTTATACAAAAAAGCCAAAAACGCTGATGCGAATAAACACAGGGCAAATGCATGACGATATGTAACAAAAAGTCCAAGGTTGATTACTTCTGTAAGAAAATAGTACATAAGTACTGCTAGCGCCATAAAGTAAACCTTAAAAGCTGTTTGTACATATCTGTTTTCCATAGTTCATTTGCCCTCCTTTCATAGTTTTATTCGGTCACAACTTCCTGTTTCAGTGGCTCGGAAACATATTCCTTTTTACTTTTTATTGCCTCTGAAAGCAGTTTTCTTGCAGTTTGATTTTCCTTAAATGTTTCTGCAATACCAACCTTATATTCTATCCTGATATCCTTATATTCTTCACGGTCATCAAGTCTTAATCCAAACAACCTCATTATATCTTCAACGGTAATGTAATCAGTATCCTTTGCCAAAATTACAAAGCTGCCGTTTCCGTTATAAATAAACTCTGCATCTGTTTTTCCAAAGGTTTCTTTCAGGTACATCGTAAACATCTTTATTATGTCATCGCCTACCTGACGGGTATACTCGGCATTTATGGCCACAAGGTTTGCAATATCCGCCATACAATATACTGTACCGTCATCCAATAGTTTTTTGTCCATAGATTTCAAATACTTATCAAAGTATGCACGGTTATTAAGCTCTGTAAGATGGTCTGTGTAGAAAATATAATTTATAATATCTCCAAGTCTTCCTAATACAATCGCACCGCCACAGCAAAGGATTATAAGGAAGAAGAATGCAATCAATGTATATAAATTTACATTAACACTCGATTTAACCGAAGCAGATG
>JAZRMY010000084.1:0-54233 GCA_045647925.1 Acutalibacteraceae bacterium
ATACGGAACAAACGGAACGGTTGATAACCCGTACAAAACAGTATATGACGCAGTAGCTGCAGTAAATGCTGATGCTACATTTAATGCTGCAGGAAATACATTTAATGTATGGGTAATGCAGGATATCGAAGCTATCGCAAAAATGAATGCGGATGTAACTGTAGGTAGCAATACATACGCTACACACAATATGGTGTCATGGGCAAAAGCAGGAACAACAGACACTATGTCAAGTTATAAAGCAAAAATGGTAGTAAAACCGTATGCAAATAATGCGGGTACAACTTACCTTGCATTCTCAACACTTGCAGGTTCTGCAGATCCGATGTATATTAATGGTCCTACAGAATTTGACAATGTTAAATTAGTAATGACTTCCGCCGATTACACCTCAAATGCTGATGACGGAAGAATCAACTGTAATGGTAATAACGTAAAGTTCGGCTCAGGTGTAACATACGGTTATGTAAATGTTACAAAGGCTTCTGCGACAAGTTGGGACGGAACAGTTACAGATAAAGATACAATTATAACTGATATAGTAGATGTTCACGATTCTGAGACTGCAAAAGTTATCGAAGATGCATTTGAAGTTGAATTTGAAAATGAAATTAACGGTATAGAAGGATACACAGGTTTCCCAACTGTAAAAGGTAATGCTAACTTTAATTTTAAAAATGATGTTACAATAGCTGTTACAGGCGCGCCTTATCACGGACGACTTTCTTTAGGCGGTTCGGGAAATAAATATGTGTCAGTCCTTGATAAGAACCTTAACTTAAGACTTACAGGTTCAACAAGTAATTTCGAATTTGCTCAAAATAGTTCGTTAATAGTAAAAGGCGGCATACAGGTAATAAGGAGCAGTTCTTTTACCGGAAACGTTATATTTTACAACGACATTTCGGCAATAGATATTTATTCAACAGAAGAAAAGACCGAAAAAGCACCAATATGGTATCTCAATGTTGCTAAGAGTGATATGAGCAAGATTGACTTTGTAAGCGGCGAAAAAGGTCAATATGCTATTGCTGATGGCTATATGGCAATCGCAACACCTAAAGCAGGCGGAACAGGCATTACCTCTTATCAAGGCGTTCTTGATATTTCCGGCGCAGCAGGTGAATATGTAATTACATTTAAAGAGGATGACGGCACAGGTCAACCGCCTAAAAAGATGCTCTACTTCAAGGGCACTTCGACAGGTCCTTTCTATCAAAGAATAGATGGCGTAACACCTAATGCTACCTATACCTTGAAGTTTACTCTTTCAAATGTGTCACCTACCTTTGACGTTGTTGTTCAAACTGACGGCAGTCGCAATAGTATTGATGCAACAAAGACTCTTGTTAACGCAGATAATAAGGGTAAATATACAGTTTATGAATATACTGTAACCATGCCCTCAACCCTTCCTGATGATTCAGGCATGGCGTTTGTTGGTATTAAATTTAATACACAAGAAGTAATTGAGGGTTATATATTTGATATTAGCCTTAAGGACGCAAATGGTGCAGAAGTTTATTTAAACAGCGGCTTTGAGGATTACTATCTTGATAACTGGGCTTGGGGCTGGTTAGTATGGTTCAATAGCCTTAAGTACGGCGAAACCAAGGGTGAATGGACACATGATACCGAAGGCAACATCTACCTTGAGGTTATGAAGTTTAACGAAAGCAAAATCCCCGATTACGAGCCTCCTTACGTTCCTTCACAAAACAAAAAGATGCTCTACTTCAAGGGTACAAAGCGCGGTCCTTTATATCAAAGAGTTGAAACCTTAACTCCAGGTGCTACATACACCTTTACTTTCGAAGCTTCTAATAACTTAGAAGGTATTGAGGTTGTTGCTCATAAGAATTCTTCTCGTGGCGAGTTAGACGTTCAGTCAAATCTTCTTGATTCAGTAGATAAAGGCAGATATACTGTTTATACATATTCAGTAACTCTACCTAACGAACTTACAATTGAAGGCGGCGTTGAAACCAACACCGCATTTATCGGTCTCAGATTCAACCAAGAAGGCGCAGAAGCAGGCGGTTACGTTGCAAACTTAAGCTTTAAGGATGCAAACGGTAAAGAATTCTTCTTAAACGGCGACTTCTTTGGCGGTTATCTTGACAACTGGGCTTGGGATTGGAACGAATGGTTCAATAGTCTTAACTACGGTCAACATAAGGGTACTTGGACTCACGAATCAACCGAAATTTATCTTGAGGTAATGGATTTTGACGAAAGCAAAATGCCATTTGTCGAACCCCCATATGAACCTTCAAGCAATCCTAAGATGCTCTACTTTAAGGGTACAAAGCGCGGTCCTTTGTATCAAAGATTAGAAGATCTTAAGCCCAACGGCACATACATTATGTCGTTTGACGTTTCAAATAACGTAACAGGCGTTACACCTGCACTTGCTAGAGACAGTAGCCGTGGCGGTCTTGAATTTACAAGCTGCAATTATGTAAACGGTGTTGACCACGGCAGATACACAACCTATACCTATGAGGTTGTATTACCTAGCGAGCTTACTGTAGAAGGCGGCGTTGAAACCAATACAGCATTTATGGGTGTAACCTTCTCACAACCCTCTGCTGAAGAAGGCGGTTTCATTACTAACATTAGTCTTAAAGAAAAGATTAGCGACACACAATTAGGCGAAGAGCTTTATACCAATGGCGACTTCTTTGGCGGTTATCTTGACAACTGGGCTTGGGATTGGAACGAATGGTTCAATAGACTTAACTACGGTCAACATAAGGGTACATTTACCCATTCTAACCAATACGGTGCAACCGAGGTTTATCTTGAAGTAATGGACTTTGACGAAAGCAAGATGGAAGATGTTAAAGCTAAGCTTCCTGACTATAGCGAAAAGATTATTTACTTCAAGAACGGTGGTGTAACCAACTACTTTTCTGCTAGGGTAGACAGTAAACCCGGTATGCAATACGTTATTAAGTACAGTGTATTCTCTACCGAAGAAATCACTCCTGCACTTAATGAAAACGGTTTACGTGGCAGACTTGAAGGTAACCCACAGTTGTTGAACAAGGTTGAGGGTGATAATTACACAACCTACACCTACAAGGTTACCGTTCCTGCAGACTATACAGATGATTTAGTATTCTTAGGTGTTACAATGCCATACTATGCAGAAGGTTATCTCTTTGATATGGAAGCTTACAGAGCAGATGATCCGAACAAAGAACCTATTTGGGAAAATCCGGAATTCGTTAAGGGCTTTGACGATTGGATTTGGGGTTGGACTGTAACCTGGTTCTCTAAAGAAGGTACAGGTAACCTTACAGAGTGGGAAGATGCTACTCATAAGATTAAGCTTTACAAGAAGGATCTTTCACTTATTCAAACTCTTATTGATGATATTTACCGTAACGACGGTGAGTGGTGGAACCCTGAAGACGTTGCAGAAAAAGAAGAGCCTAAGGGCACTGCTAACGTAAGCGGTACCTTTAAGGATCATAACGGTAATCCTATTTCAGGACTTAAACTTATCTTTAAGTCTGAGCAGAATAAGTACACTGCTACTACAGATTCTAAGGGTAACTTCTCATTCAAGGATGTTATAGAAGGCTACTATGAGCTTTATATGGTTAATGCTAAGGGCGAAGAAGTATTAAGTGAATTCTATTGTACTCTTGCCGCAGGCGACACATTAACAATCAACATTGTTACTGATACAACAAAAGAACCTGTTGAAGAAGTAAAGGGAACACTTAAGGGTGCTGTTTACACACCACAACTTAAGACTGTTGCTAACATTAAGCTTTACTTACGCGGCGTGGCAGAAACCACAACCGACGCTAACGGTGCATTCAACTTCGGTGAAGTTAAGGTTGGCAAGTACGACCTTTACACTATTCTTGAAGATGGTAGCGAATACATTTTCAGAACAATCGAAATCAAAGAAAATACCGACCTTTCAGTTAAGCTTAAGTACGACGTAGGAACTTCTGCAGATGTTGTAGAACCTGTTGTTGAAGAAGAGGAAGAATTTAATTGGATTTGGATTGTTATTGCTTGCGGCGCAGTTGTTGTAGTTGCAGCAGGTTTAGTTCTCTTCGTAGTTTTAAAGAAGAAAAAAGATAACAAATAATTCAAAAAAATTAAATAACTCAGTTTAGCTGTAAAATAATTTAGCCTCCGCTTTGGCGGAGGCTAAATTTCAAATTATAGAAAGGAATTAAATGTTATGGAAAAATATGCATGGAAAGCAATCGTAAAGGATGGCTGTTTTGAAGAATACTGCCGCCGTCACGACGAAATTTGGCCCGAATTGGTAGAATTACTTAAATCTGCAGGTATTTGCAACTACACTATTTGGAATGTTGGTAACGAATTATTCGGATATTACGAATGCGAAAAGGGAATAAAATTTGCTGCAGATACTCAGGCAAATAGTCCTGTTGTTGATAAATGGAACGAGTATATGAAGGATGTAATGGTTATGGAAATGGACCCCGTAACCGGCGCTCAACCCCAACTCATAAAGGTGTTCGAACTAGATTAATTGCAGACTGCAATTTTTTTAAATATCAATATAGATTTAAAAAGTAAAAAATATCCTTGCGTTAGCGAGGATATTTTTTATTAAAATAATAAAAAAATGATATATGTGTATCGAAATCTTATGATTTGTTTGATTTTATTATTGCTGATTTTCACAAAATAATTTAAAATATTGAAGGAAAATTTACACTATTATAAAAAACGGAATCTCTAAAAAAGTAAATCAAAGATTTGCGCCGTATAGCAAATTATGCCTTTTTAAAAAAGCAAATAAAAACACAATATCAATATTTTGTTAAAAAAAGTTGTTATTGCATATTGAATTTAAGGCGTATTTACTATACATTTAAAAATGTAGAGTTATCTAAAAATTATAATAAAGGAAAGGTGAAGAAAATGAAAAACAAAACCTTAAAGATTTTGGCATTATGCTTGGTATTGGCAATAGCACTTAGCTGCGTATTAAGTGTATCGGCTGCAAAGTATGTAACAAACGTAATATCAAAATCGAGCGACTATGCGGCATTTGTTCAACCCGGCGATACTAATATAGACAAAAAGGTTGACGCATCGGACTATAGTGAGCTCAGAGAAATGCTACTTTACAACGTGGCAAGCAGATACTCTGATGTTAAAATTAAGGCAGGTTCTATTCTTGAAGCTCAGTATATTGATATTGCTGAAACAGATTTCCAACTTGAAGATATACAACTCCGTGCAGACGGAAATGCTAATGACCCTGCAATTCGCTTTGTAATTAATAAGAACAAGGCATTTGAAGGCAAGATTAACCCAACCCAATACGGCGCAATCTTTATGGAAGCTGACAAGGCACAGGGCTTGGAAATCTTTATGGATAAGTCTCCTGTAGTGGCTTGGTATGCTTATGCAAACGAAAGCGGCAATAATGAAGAATGGGCAGTTCGTGAAACTACAGGCTACAAGCCATATACCTTTGTTGCTGACCCCGAAAAGATTTTAGAATAAACCGATACTGATACTAAGTACTCTGTATGTCTTACAGGTATTTCTGAAGCTAACTACAGAACCTTCTATGCTTTAAGAGGCTTCATTAAGTTCTTAAATAAGAACGGTATTGAATCTATTGCATACACCGAGCAAGAAGTTTCAAGCATTTACAAAGAAGCTTGTGACACTAATGACACAGCAGTAGAAGAGCGTACCGAAGCTCAGCTTGAAATTATTGCTAAGGCAGAGGCTAACAAGGCTGCTGCAAAGCAAGCGCTTATGAACAGCTTAATGACTCCTGCTGAATACGGCGTACAAATGGGTCATAACGGTCAGGCAATCACTGATGCAGAAGCATTAGAAAAGAATGCAATAATCTACACTACAAATTCTTACGGCAAACAGTACTTAAGAAGCATTACTATTGATACAGGTATGGATGTTGAAGATGCAGAATTATTGTTTGTAACAGATACTCACATAACCTATTCTAACGAAAAGGATATTGCACTCGGTTATCAAAATGCTTTAGGCTATTATATGTCTCGTGCATATTATGGTTCTTCCTTCAACTCACGTAGCACCTATGCAGCTCTTTCAATTCACTCAGCTAATATGGCAAGCTTGTTCGACAAGGTTGTCCTCGGCGGTGATATGGCTGACTATGTATCCTACGGTAACTATGAAGCTACCAAGCGCATCTGGACTGATAGAAATATCATGAACGGTAAGTCGCTTAAGGGTTCAATTAGTATGACACCCGGTAACCATGAAGGCTCACAGTCTTCTGCTACACCTGCTGAAAAGATGGATGGCGACATACTTCATAACTTCCAGAACAATTATATGGCTGGTAACTCTGAAATTGATTACGATATCGTTTACAAGGCAGACGGTAAGACTCCTAACTATATGACTGTTACTATAGATAACGCTTCTACAAGCGCAACCTATACCGAAGCTCAGTATGAAGCATTATCACAGTACTTGGCATGTGCAAAAGAGCTTAACATTCCTGTAATTCTCTTCCAGCACATCCCAATGGCTACCTGGAATGAAGCAGATGATGAATATTGGTACACTGCTCCTGAATACTTAAGATTCGAAGCAGGCGGACATCAACCTCATCCGGCAGTTTACAAGCAGTGGCTTAAGTGGAAGTCTGAACATCCGAATGCAACAGCAAGTGAAAAAGCAAAATATGCAGACACACTTTATGCTGCAGGCACAAACGATTACGGCGAAGATTATCCAAGAGGATGGCAGTTTGCTAACGTTTATGATGGCAGTGGCTTTGCAGGTCATAGCGGTGAGGATGCAACTACATTAAAGGTAAGACAGTTGATCACCTCTAACAGTGATACCATTAAGGCTATTGTTACAGGTCATAACCACTCTGATTATGAGACAGGTGTTGTTGCAACAGATGCCCAAGGTAATAAGCTCCGTGATAAAGACGGCAACTACATTACCATTCCTCAGTACACAACAGCTGCAGGCTATCAGCACGGTTCTATGATAGTTAATATTAAATAATTTAATTATTAAACCTAATAAAACGGCAGAAAGCTTATGCTTTCTGCCGCTTTAAATTTTTGCCGTTTTAAATTAAAAAGCAGTCGAAAACAAGCTTGTTTTCGACTGCTTTTTCACATCATAATATTTCTTTAAGCTGTAATAAATCAGATATATCGTAATTTGGTTGATATTTTGGTATCTCCTTTTCGGGATTGTACCAACAGGTATCAATCCCAATATTTATGCCGCCTAAAATATCTGAGCTTTGACTGTCGCCAACAATTAAAATTTTTGATTTATCCTTTTGTGGAATATTTTTCAGCACATATTCAAAATACTCTTTTTCGGGCTTTTGGTGACCTGCATCCTCCGATACAAACACCTTATCGAAATAAGCTTTTAGTCCCGATTTTTCAATTCGTTTAAACTGTGTTAGTGACATTCCGTTTGTTGTAGCGTAAAGGTGATAGCCTTTTGCTTTTATGTAATCTAAAACATCAAAGGTGCCGTCCACCGTATAATAACCTTCGGATAAATTAATAAAATAATCCTTACTCATTTGTGCGGTGTCCGCCAGTTTGCCGTAATGCTCACAAAAGGCTTTAAAACGGTTTTCGTAAATATCGTCCTTTTTAATTTCGCCGTTTTCAAAGCGCTTCCAAAAAACAGAATTTATGGAAGAATAGGTTTTAATAGCCGCATCATCACAGGGTAAATAGTGTTTTTCGAAAAGCTTTTTAGCGGCATAATATTCTGCCTTGTTAAAATCAAGCAGGGTATTATCTAAATCAAGAAAAAGAGTTGTATATTTCATAATATCGCTTTAATTAATTCCTTAATGCTTTATTTTTCATTAAATAAAGTTTGTAATTATGGTGGGTATGTATTCAACTGCAAATGTACCCACAAAGAACAAAAGCAAGCTTACTCCACCCTTTTTCAAAAAGTCGAGTTCTATATTTTCGCTTTGCTGTTTTATTTGCCTTATGGTATTTACGGTGTGCTTTTTATACAAATAATCGCCGAATAAAGCCGAAATGAGCGATATTGAAATATTAAGCCACCAACCTATAAGGCCTACGTAAAAAATTTTCATATCAATGCTTGGAAGTGCTTCCATTAATCTTTGCGCTGATACCGAATCCATTATTCCAAGATTCAACATCAAATTATTAAGTGGTATTAAAAACAGTAAGGCGATAATATTTAAAAATCCTGCAATAATACCGTTTTTATACATCTTGCGCGATAAAAACCATCCGCAAGGGAACAGTAAAGCCATAAAGTTCCAAGAAACCTTACCCGATTTTACAAATTTTGGAATATAGCGAGCAGTGTTTGAAACTACAAATTTTGCCGCTTCCTTTGCGGTTATATCTTCGGCTATTAAATGGTCGGCAGGAACACCGCCCAAAAAGTCAAAACGAACAGAGTCACCAAAGGGTGTTTTAAAGTCATACTCTGTATTTTCCTGATAATTGTTTTGTGAACGGTTTTCTTCACTTTTTTGTTCAGCTTGTTGGTTGCGGTATTTAATTTTATCATACTGCTGATCTGTGCCGTGGGTTGATTCTAATGCACAGTGACCTATGGAATTATAGCATTCTCGATGGTGGGGCGCACCACAAACAGGGCAGTAAACCACATCATCCTTTTCAAAAAGGCAGGAATGACATAGACTGCAAGAAAGATTTTTTTGTTCCATATTATACAGTTGCTCCTTGTAAACAGGTTATTATAGAAAATAATTTATCAAAGTATTCTTTTCCGTAGTTGTGGAATTCACCCTTTTTTATCATACCCTTAAGCTCCGGCAGGGTTACCCATTTTGCTGTTGCTACCTCACTTTCCTGAAGCTTTAATTCGCTTACAGGGGTGTTACAGGTAATGGTCCATACATCAAGCAAAGAATTTCTTCTTTTCATACGGAAAATTTTACTTAGTGTTTCCGGTGTTGAAAGAATGCCTAATTCTTCATAAAGCTCGCGACTTGCAGCTTTAAAAGAATCCTCACCTGAAATGGCGGCACCGCCTGTTGCTGCCCATTCGCCGGGCATAAGCTTTTTGGTTTGCGAACGCTTTTGAATTAAAATCTTGCCATCGTCCGAAACAACCCAAATATGCACAACAAGATGGTATTCACCGGGCTTTAGCGCACCGATGCCTCTTACGGCGGTTCTGCCTGTCAGACATCCTTTTTCGTTTAATATATCCCAAATTTCGTTAATCATCTTTTTTCTACAATTTCTCCTGCGCGTTTATATATACTCTTAGGAGCAACAACACCGCGTACCGAGGAAAGCGGATAAATATTTGTGTTTTTACCCACAATAGTACCGGGGTTTAATACGCTGCCGCAGCCCACTTCAACATAATCGCCAAGCATGGCGCCAAATTTCTTAAGACCTGTTTCATAGGTTTCGCCTTCACTTTTTAGTACAACCAATGTTTTGTCAGACTTAACATTGGAGGTAATAGAGCCAGCGCCCATATGTGAGCCGTAGCCTAAAACAGAATCGCCCACATAATTGTAGTGTGGCACCTGTACCTTGCCTATAAGAACAACGTTTTTAAGCTCGGTAGAGTTACCTACAACACAGTCATTTCCCACAAGGGCGTTACCGCGTATAAAAGCGCAATGTCTTACCTCGGTATTTTCACCGATAATGCAAGGACCTGTAATGGATGCAGAAGGGGCAACCTTTGCAGATTTTGCAATCCAGATATTATCGCCTAAGTCGTTATAAATTTCTTTATCAAGTGTGGGACCTATTTTTTTAATATAATCACTTATTTTAGGTAACACTTCAAATGGGTAGGTTAATCCCTCAAACAAAGGGGTAATTATGGGATTTTCAAGTGTATATAACTCGTTTATGGTTATACCTTTCATAATTAATCTCCTTAACATAAAAGTACTATTGTATTATATTATACCAATAATATAAAAAATTTTCAACAATTTATATCTTTACTATTGTAAAATATAAAAACTTGTGTTAAAATTAGTTTTACTGAAGTGCATTGCGTGTCGGAATGTGCGAATGGGCGGGTCCTGTGCGACGGGATGCTACGAACCATGTCAGGCGGGGAACCGAGCAGCATTAAGTAGTTTTTTCTGTGCGCCGCAGTAAATCGGCTCATTCGTGCATTCAGGCACGCAAGTTTTTTAATAGGGAGTGAAATTATGGCATATCAAGCACTGTACCGTAAGTACCGTCCGCAAACTTTTTCAGATGTAGTGGGTCAGGAGCATATAACCGAAACGCTTAAAAATGAATTGGCAAACGGTAAAACTGTTCACGCATATCTTTTTACGGGAACACGCGGAACAGGTAAAACAAGCTGTGCCAAAATACTTGCTAACGCGGTTAACTGTTTAGATTCTAAAAATGGAGACCCGTGTTTAGAGTGTGAAAGCTGTAAGACCATTTTAAACGATGAAAATACAGATATTGTAGAAATTGACGCAGCTTCGAATAACAGTGTTGATAATATAAGAGAGCTTAAAGAACGCATAACCTTTGCGCCCGCATCCTCAAAGTACCGTGTTTATATTATAGACGAGGTTCATATGCTATCTATCGGTGCTTTTAATGCGCTTTTAAAAACCTTGGAGGAACCGCCCGAGCATGTGATTTTTATTTTAGCAACAACCGAAGTTCACAAGCTTCCTGCTACTATTTTGTCACGCTGTCAGCGGTTTGATTTCAGAAGAATAGAAACTTCCAGAATTTGTGAAAGACTACAGTTTGTAGCGCAAAACGAAGGTCTCACTTTAACCGATAATGCCGCAACTTTAATTGCCTGTGCGGCGGATGGCGGTATGCGTGATGCCTTGTCAATTCTTGATTTATGCGCTTCGAGCAGTAAGGAAATTGATGAAAACACCGTAGAAAACATCTGCGCTATGGCGGGTAACGATTATCTGCTTGAAATGGCGGATTTTATTAAGCAAAGGGATACTGAAAATGCTATTTTAATGCTTGATAAGCTTCATAATTCTTCGGTAGATATGCTTCGCCTTTTGGGTGAGCTTATTTCACATTTCAGAAATTTGATGATTATAAAAACCGTAAAGTCGGATAAAAAGCCTATAGTTTGCTCGACCTCACACTTAGAGCTGTTGGAAAAACAGGCGGCAGATTTTGATATTAAGGATATTATGTACACCCTTAATATTTTGCAGTCTGCTTCTTCGCTAATGCAAAGCGGAAACCGCAGATGTGAAATGGAAATGGCAATCATAAAGCTTTGTAATCCGTCACTTTCGGTTGATTTGGAATCGCTTGAAAGAAGAATTTCAGCCTTGGAGGATGGCGTTGTTACTACAAAGCCTAAAAAGGTTCAAGAACCTAAGACTGTAAAAGAGCAGGAGCCTGAAATTGCAGAAGAAGTAAAGGCTGAGGTTGTTACTGTTCAAAATTCGGATGAAGTAAGCGAAGTTGAAAAATGGAACGAAATTATAAGCATTTTAAAGACCACAAGTCCGCTTATTGCAGGGGTTTTGGTGGATTCCAAGGCTTATACAAAGGGCGCATATTTGCTTATTGATTCTAAAAATACCCAATTCAAAACACTTATTAATTCATCGGGCGGAATGCATAAAGACGCTATAAGAAAAGCGGCAGAAAAGGTTTTGGGTGTTACCTATAAATTGGGGCCGTATACAAAACAGGCTTCCACACCCGAGCAAGACCCATTGGCTGCATTAGCCGAGAAGCTTAAACATTTTGAAGTTAATTAAGGAGAATAAAAATGAAAGTAAGATTACCAAATAACGGCGGCGGAAATATGAACCAAATGCTCAAGCAAGCACAAAAAATGCAGGAGGATATGGCAAATTTACAAGCCGACCTTGAACAAAGAGAATATATAGCCTCTTCGGGCGGCGGTATGATTGAGGTTACTGTTGACGGTAAGCATCTTATTAAAAATATTAAAATCAATCCCGATGCTATTGACCCTGATGACAGTGAAATGCTTGAAGACCTTATTACTGTTGCAGTAAACGAGGCAATTTCTAACGCTATAAAAACTTCTGAAGAGGAAATGGGTGCTATCACTAGCGGACTTAATATGCCCGGATTATTCTAATTATGCCAAATTATAACATTGTCCCCTTAAATGAACTGATTTCACAGTTTGAGCGGTTACCCGGAATAGGTAAAAAAACGGCGCAACGCCTTGCTTACCATATTCTTGAGCAACCGCCTGAAAGGGCAGAAAAATTTGCAGAAGCGCTTATCAACGCCAGGAAAAAAATTCATTTTTGTAAGGTGTGTCAGGGTTTTACAGACCTTGATGTTTGCCCAATTTGTGCCGACGGTACGCGTGACCGCTCGGTTATTTGTGTTGTTGCCGAGCCTAAGGATATTATGGCTTTTGAACGCACAAAGGAATTCAGCGGTACTTACCACGTGCTTCACGGTGTTATTTCCCCGCTTGACGGTGTTACGCCGGACAGTCTTAGAATTAAAGAATTGATGGCAAGGCTTTCGTCAGAGGATGTAAAAGAAATTATAATGGCTACAAACCCCACCGTTGAGGGGGAGGCTACTGCAAGCTATATTTCACGCCTTGCAAAGCCTATGGGTGTAAAGGTTACAAGACTTGCTTACGGTATTCCCGTAGGCGGCGACCTTGAATATGCCGACGAATACACCTTAACTCGTGCGCTTGAGGGCAGAAACGAAATTTAGGTGATTTTATGGAAAGATTTAAGGACAAAGCGAGAGTTTGTTTTGTAGGCGATAGCTTAGTGTCTATGAACCACACACTACCGTGGGTTATAGACTGTTACCGCAATAATTTCCCGAATGAAGATATTCGCTTTTTTAATTGCGGAGTAGCGGGAGGAACTGCTGAATTCGCCCTTAAAATTTTCGAAGATGATATCTTAAGATTTCGTCCTACACATGCGGTTGTGGCTTTTGGCGTTAATGACAGTTGGCGTTGGTGCTTAAGCGAAGAAAAGGGTATTGCAAGATATAATACCTTAAAGAAAAGATTTGAAATATACAAAGAATGCATCCAAAAACTTTGCGAAAAGATAATAGAAAATAATATAGAGCTTATTTTGTGTACTCCTGCGCCCTATGATGAATACGAAGAAACTTCACAAGTAGCATTTAAAGGCGGTTACGCGCTTTTATCCGAGTATGCGAGCTTTGTAAGATACTTTGCAAAAGAGAAAAACTATACTCTTTGTGATTATTATGAAGAAATGGTTGAGCTTATGCAGACTGATAAGCTTTACAGCGACGACCATATTCACCCGACACCGCACGGCTTTTACCGTATGGCAGAGATTTTTTTGAAAAATCAGGGTCTTGAGGTATCTAAAGAAGGTAACGCAAAACAAAATTATCCCAAGTGGGTTGCGGCGACGGAAGTTTACAGAAATATTTTTATAGCGGAATGTATGGTTCTTAAAAAAGCCGAACTTCCAATGGAAGAAAAATTAAAGATGGCTCAAGAATTTATCAAAGAAAATGAAGATAAATTAGACGTAGGCCGTAACCGTTGGTTTGTCTCACTTTGTAAGAACTATCTTGAAAACCGCGAAAAAGTATCCGAGCTTTCAAAAGAATTAGAACAAATTTACATAAAAGAAATTTTAAAAAAGGATATATAAATGGAACAGAAGAAAATTGACCGAATTAATGAACTTGCCCGTAAACAGAAGGCAGAAGGTCTTACCGAAGAAGAAAAGCAAGAACAGTTTGCTTTAAGGCGCGAATACATTGACTCTTTTAAAAGAAGTCTTGTAGGTCAGCTTGAAAACACGTATATTTTAAGACCCGACGGTACAAAGGAAAAGGTAACAAGAAAAGATGAAAATACTTCTCACTGATAGCGCAACCGTTAAATCCAACAACGATTTATCGCTTGAGTGCATAAAAGAGTTTGGCGAAGTAACCGAATGTAATAATATTACAAGGGATGAGCTTTTAAAAACAGTAGCCGATTACGATGCGGTTATATGCAATAAAACCTTAATTGATAAAGAGGTTATGGATAAAGCTTCAAGCCTTAAATACATAGGTCTTTTTGCTACGGGTTATAATAATATTGATATTGCTTGTGCTAAACAAAGAGGTATAGTAGTAGCCAATGCGGGGGATTATTCTACCAATGCGGTAGCCCAGCAAGTGATTTGTTACATATTGAATCATTATACAAAAGTGCCGCTTTATGACAGTTTTGTTAAAGAAGGCGGTTGGAAAAAAGCCAAGATTTTCTCTCCCTTAGTGTTTGCTACTGAGGAGGTTTTTGGTAAAACACTTGGTATAATTGGCTACGGTAAAATAGGCAAAGCGGTTGAAAAAGCCGCTTTGGGACTTGGTATGAATGTTATTGTTTATACCCGTACTGTTAGAGAAAAAGACTCTAAGTTTGTGCCCTTGGATACACTTTTAGCGCAAAGTGATGTTATTTCAATGCATTGTCCTTTAAACGAGCAAAGTGAAAAAATGATGAATAAAGAAACCTTTGCAAAATGTAAGGATGGCGCATTTTTTGTGAATACCGCGCGTGGCGGTGTTGTTGATGAGGATGATTTGGCGTATGCCCTTTCAAGCGGAAAGCTTTCGGGCGCGGCAATTGATGTGCTTACAACCGAACCTATGCGAGAGGACTGTGTGTTATTTGACGCACCGAATATTACTATAACTCCGCATACTGCTTGGGCGCCACTTGCAACAAGAAAGCGCCTTTTACAGATTGTGTGTGATAATATAAAGGCATTTTTAAACGGAAATCCACAAAACAATGTGGCAAAGTAGGTGAAGATTTGTTTTCAAGAGTAAAAAGCGTCGGAATTTTCGGCATAGATTCTTATATGATAGAGGTGGAAGCCGATATTTCTAACGGGCTTCCGTCGTTTGATATTGTAGGTCTTCCCGATACCGCGGTAAAGGAATCACGTGATAGAGTGCGCGCCGCAATTAAAAACTGCGGTTTTAAGTTTCCGGTGTCACGAATTACTGTAAATCTTGCTCCTGCAAACCGTAAAAAAGAAGGCTCTATTTACGATTTGCCTGTGCTTTTAACAATCCTTAAAGCGTCGGGACAGCTGAAGGCAGATTTAGATGATACCGTAACAATCGGTGAGGTTGCCTTGGACGGTATGATTCGTTCGGTAAACGGCGTTTTGGCACTTGCTATCACTGCCGCACAAAATGGTATTAAAAGTATTTTTGTACCAACAAAAAATGCCGCAGAGGCCGCTATTGTAGAGGGGATAGACGTTTACCCCGCCGACAATATTAAGCAGGTAATCGACCATCTGAACGGTGAAAAGCTTATTGAAAAACAGCCTGTAACAAAAATCAGTGAAATTTCTAAAATAAAAATTCCCGATTTTAAGGATGTTAAGGGTCAGTTAGCGGCTAAAAAGGCAATGGAAATTGCCGCCGCGGGTGGACATAATATTATTTTGGTGGGTCCTCCGGGCGCGGGTAAAAGTATGCTCGCAAAAAGACTTCCCGGCATACTCCCCGAAATGAACTTCCCTGAATCAATTGAAACTACAAAAATTCACTCTATTGCGGGTATGCTTGACAGCGATAACCCGTTTGTAAGCTACCGTCCTTTCCGCTCGCCGCACCATACGGTATCGGTTGCGGGTATTGCAGGTGGCGGAACTGTGCCAAAACCGGGCGAAATATCGTTAGCACATAACGGCGTTTTGTTTTTGGATGAATTGCCCGAATTCCGCCGCGATGTTATGGAAGCGCTTCGCCAACCGCTTGAGGACGGAAGGGTAACTATTTCCCGTGTGGCAGGCTCGCTTACATATCCAAGCTCAGTTATGCTTGTAGCGGCTATGAACCCTTGTCCGTGCGGATTTTTCGGTCACCCTACAAGAAAATGCACCTGTGCTCCTAATGCGGTGCATAAATATTTGAGTAAAATTTCGGGACCAATGCTTGACAGAATTGATTTACACGTTGAAGTACCGCCGGTTGATTATAATGCGCTAAGCTCTGATGCGAGCGAAGAAACCTCGGCTCAGATTAAAGAACGTGTAAATAAAGCGCGTGAAATTCAGCGCAAAAGATACGAGGGTACGGGTATTTCGTGCAATGCAAGACTAACTCCCGATTTACTTAAAAAGTACTGTGTTTTAACTAAGGATGCGGCAGATTATTTAGAGCTTGCATTCGAGCGACTCGGTATGTCCGCAAGGGCGTACGACCGTATTTTAAAGGTAGCAAGAACTATTGCCGACCTTGATGCGAGTGAAAATATAGAAAAGCAACATATTTTCTCGGCTATATCCTTCAGAAGCCTTGACAGAAAGTATTGGAATGCATAAAATCAAAGCCTTTTTGAACTTATTGTTTAAAAAGGCTTTTTTTATTGCGTTTTTATTTATTTTAGTATATAATATATTTTGAATAAATATGTAGTGGAGGAAAGTTATGGATATTCGTATTGGTGATAAGCTTTTAATGAAGAAAAAACACCCTTGCGGAAACGATATTTTTACGGTTACTCGTATCGGTATGGACTTTCGTCTACGGTGTGACGGTTGCGGACACGAGGTTATGCTACCCCGCGTTAAAGCCGAAAAAGGTTTAAAAAAAATAATTAGAGTTGATGGTGATAATTAGTGTTTGATAAATTGGAATCTGTAGTAAACCGCTATGAACAAATAGGTATTGAACTTACAAGACCTGACGTTGCTTCAAATAATGAACTTTTCAGAAAACTTATGAAAGAACATAGTGAGCTTACGCCTATTGTAGAAAAATACAAGGAATTACAAGCGGCCAAAAATTCCGAAAAAGAGGCTTTGGAAATTTTAGGCGAAGCAAATTTAGATAAGGATTTTAAAGAGCTTGCCGAAGAAGAGCTTAAAACCGCAAAGGAAAATATAGCAGTTTTTTCTGACGAGCTTAAAATTTTACTTTTACCAAAAGACCCCAACGACCAAAAGAACGTTATTGTTGAAATCCGTGGTGGCGCAGGCGGCGAGGAAGCGGCTTTGTTTGCGGGCTCACTTTACCGTATGTATTCAATGTATGCCGAATCTAAACGTTGGCACGTAGAGGTTAGTAACGCTAACGAAACCGAGCTTGGCGGATATAAGGAAATCAGCTTTATGATTGACGGTGACGGTGCATATTCACGCTTTAAGTACGAAAGCGGTGTTCACCGTGTACAGCGTGTGCCCGATACCGAAACCCAAGGTAGAATTCACACCTCAACCGTTACGGTTGCGGTTTTACCCGAAGCGGATGAGGTTGAGCTTGAAATAAACCCTGCCGACCTTAAGATTGATACCTTCCGTTCTTCAGGTGCGGGCGGACAGCATATTAATAAAACATCCTCTGCAATTCGTGTAACACATATCCCAACGGGTACTGTTGTAGAATGTCAGGACGAGCGCAGCCAGTTTAAAAACAAGGATAAGGCGCTTAAGATTTTACGTGCCCGTCTTTTTGATGAAGAACAAAGAAAGCACGACGAGGCTATAGCGTCTGACCGTAAAAGTCAGGTTGGTACGGGAGACAGAAGTGAAAGAATCCGTACCTATAACTACCCTCAGGGCAGAGTTACCGACCACAGAATCGGTCTTACCCTTTATAAATTAGAGCAAATTCTAAACGGTGACCTTGACGAAGTAGTAGATTCACTTATAACACACTACCGTGCCGAAATGTTAAAATCCGAGGAAGAGGCTTAAATGATAACTCAAAAATTAAGCAACGATGAAAAGGGTATACTTACCGCTTGTGAAATTTTAAAAAACGGCGGTGTGGTTGCAATTCCTACCGAAACGGTTTACGGTCTTGCCGCAAGTGCTTATGATGAAAATGCAATAAAGGCAGTTTTTACCGCAAAGGGCAGACCGCAGGATAACCCACTTATTGTGCATATATCGGATATGGAAATGCTAGGCGAAATCGCTTTAGATATACCCGAAACCGCAATAAGATGTGCCGAAAAATTTTGGCCGGGTCCGCTTACAATGGTGCTTAAAAAGTCTAATAAGGTAAACGATTGTGTGTCGGCAGGACTTTCGACAGTTGCCGTAAGAATGCCGAGCGAGAAAACCGCCCACAGCGTTATTGCAAAAAGCCGATTGCCTTTAGCGGCGCCCTCGGCTAACGTTTCGGGAAAGCCAAGTCCTACCTCTGCACAGCACGTTATAAACGATTTGGACGGTAAAATTGATGCGGTTATTATGGGCAGTGACTGTACTGTCGGTGTAGAATCTACCGTTATAACCTTAGTGGGCGAACACCCTGTACTATTGCGACCGGGTGCTGTAACACTCGAACAGCTTAAAGAAATTTTGCCCGACATTACGGTAGATAAAGCGGTATTATCGGAATTATCAGCAGGGCAGAAGGCGGCTTCCCCCGGTATGAAATATAAGCACTATGCGCCCGAAACCGAAACCTTTTTGGTAGAGGGTGAGGCTTTCGCAGAATTTGTAAACCAACAGGAAAATGCGCTTGCGGTTTGCTTTATGGAAGAAAGCGAAAATATAAAAATACCAAAGCTAGTTTATGGTACTAAACAAAACCCCGAAAGCTTTGCAAATAAATTGTTTGCAACTTTGCGTGACGTTGATAAAACGGGGGTTAAAGCGGTGTATATTCACGCACCCGAAAAAAGAGGTGTCGGTCTTGCGGTTTATAACCGCCTAATAAGAGCGGCAGCATTTAAGGTGATAAAATTATGAGTATAGTTATCGGTCTTACGGGACCCACGGGCTCGGGTAAAAGCAGTGCCGCAAAGCTTTGTGAAAAGTACGGCATAAAGCTTGTGGATTGCGATAAGGTTGCAAGAAAAGCCACCGAAAAGGGAAGTGGGGCTTTAAAAACCTTGTGTGAGGTTTTCGGTACAGATATTTTAAACGGTGACGGTAGCTTAAACCGAAAAGCACTTGCAGCTAAAGCGTTTTCTACTAAAGAAAATACCGAACTGCTTAATAAAACTATTTTCCCGTTTATAAAAGAACTTGTATTAAGCGAAATAGATTCTGACAGAGTTTTACTTGACGCGCCAACCCTTTTTGAAAGCGGTATTAATACTATTTGCTTTAAAACTGTGGCGGTCCTTGCAGATGAGGGTGTCCGCTTAAAAAGAATTATAAAGCGTGATAATTTAACCGAAGATGAGGCAAAACTTCGTATGTCTGTAGGAAAAAGTGATAATTTTTACAAAGAAAATGCAGATTATATAATATATAACAATTCTGACGAGCAGACTTTTCTTAGAAGCTTTGAAAATGCTTTGGCAGAAATTTTTGGATAGGGAGATAACTATGAGTGATATTAAGGAATTAAAGGAAAAACTGTTTTTAAACCGTAAAAACGGAAGATCTACCTCTGATGACGAAACTTTAAAGCTTGCAGATGCTTATGCTGACGGCTATAAAAAGTTTTTAGATAATGCTAAAACCGAGCGTGAAGCAGTAAAAACTGCAGTAAAAATGGCAGAAGAAAACGGTTTTGTACCATTCGAAATCGGTAAAGAATACAAGGCAGGGGATAAGGTTTACTTTAATAACCGCGGCAAAACGGTTGCTTTTGCGGTAATTGGTAAACTTTCGGCAGATAAAGGTGTTAATATTACTGCGGCTCATATTGATTGCCCCCGCCTTGACCTTAAACCAAATCCACTTTATGAGGATAGCGAATTAGCCCTCTTTAAAACTCATTACTACGGCGGTATAAAGAAATATCAATGGACCGCTGTTCCGTTAGCGCTTCACGGTGTGTTTGTTTTGAAAGACGGTACAGTTAAAGAGGTTTCTATTGGCGAAAAGGATGACGAGCCTAAGTTCGTTATAAACGATTTATTACCGCATCTCGCTCAGGAACAAAGCAAGCGCACCTTAAACGAGGGTATTAAGGGCGAAGAACTTAATGTTTTAATTGGAAGCCACCCCTTTAAAGCAGACGAAGGCAGTGAACTCGTAAAATTAAATATTTTAAATATTTTGAATCAAAAATACGGTGTTTGCGAAGAGGATTTCTTATCGGCAGAGCTTGAAATGGTACCCGCTTACAAAGCGTGCGATATTGGTTTTGACCGTTCGCTTATAGGCGGATACGGTCAGGATGACAGGGTTTGCGCTTATCCTGCCCTTACTGCAATACTTGAAGTTGAAAATCCCGAAAAGACCGCTATTGCAATTCTTGCCGACAAAGAAGAAATCGGCTCTATGGGTAACACAGGTCTTGAATCTGACTTTTTGCGTTTTGTAATAGGTGATATTGCTAAAATGCAGAATGTTGACCCAACAGTAGCCCTTAGAAATTCAAAATGTCTTTCGGCTGACGTTAATGCAGGACTTGACCCAACCTTCCCCGAAGTTATGGACAGAAGAAACGCCTCTTTCTTAAATTACGGTGTAGTTGTTACAAAGTATACAGGCGCCAGAGGTAAGTCAAGCACGTCTGACGCTTCGGCAGAGTACGTGGCTTACGTTCGCAATATGCTTGATAAAGCCGGTATTGTTTGGCAGACGGGTGAACTCGGTAAGGTTGATTTAGGCGGCGGCGGAACAGTTGCTATGTATATTGCGAATATGGGTGTTGACGTTATAGATTTAGGCGTACCTGTACTTTCGATGCACGCACCTTTTGAAACAACCTCTAAATTCGACGTGTATATGTGCTACCGCGCTATGTACGAATTTATGAAGTAACCTATTTTAGAAATTCCGCATAAAATGTTATTGACCCCCACGGTCAATAATTTTAAGGGTGTGGAAGTATGTCATATAATAGATGTGGATACAACGATGTTGCCGAATGTTCTTGCGCTACACGTTTTTGTGTTAACAGAGTGGTTGCTATATTAGCAATAGCTTTGGCGTTATTGGTAGGAGCAATTTTAGGTACATTTCTCGCAAGTACCTTTATTCAAGCTATAATTCCGTTAATTATTTTTGCGGTTGGAATATTACTTGCAATTGTGCTTATTTATGTATTTTTCGGTTGCAGATGTAAACGCTTTACAGATGAATGAAATATAAGCCACCCGATAGGGTGGCTTTTTAAAGGGAATAAAAAATGCAAAGAAATATAAGTGAACTACAACATAAAAAAATGACCGAAACGCCTATAAACAGGTTGCTTATTTCATTATCGTTGCCATCGGTTATAAATATGCTTTTGTCTTCAATTTACAATATGGCAGACACATATTTTGTAACAAGCCTTGGCGAGAGTGCAATAGGCGGTGTTGGTATAGTTTTTTCAATTCAGTCGCTTATTCAGGCGGTAGGCTTTGGTGTTTCAATGGGCGGTAGCAGTATCGTTTCACGAAAGTTAGGCGAAAAGGATAACACCTCTGCCAATAAATACGCTTCAAGTGCGATAGTTATGGGACTTACCCTAGGTCTTGCAATAGCAATAATTTGTCTTTCGGTTTTAAATCCGCTTTTAAGAATAATAGGCGCTACCGAAACTATTTTACCGTATGCAAGAGATTATGCAACCGTTATACTTATTGCGGCGCCGCTAATGTGTACGTCCTTTGTATTAGGACCACTTTTACGTGCTGAAGGCAGAGCTACCTTTTCAATGCTTGTAGGTCTTTCGGGCGGACTTATTAATATGGCGTTAGACCCGATTTTTATTTTTGTATTTGATTTAGGTGTTAAGGGTGCCGCTATTGCAACTGCAATAAGTCAGGTAATAAGTTTTTCAATGGCAATGTCTTTTTACGTATTTAAAAAGGGTGTTATTAAAATTTCGCCTAAATATATCAGTAAAGATTTAAAGGATTACTGGCTTATTATAAAAACGGGCGCGCCTACTGTATTCAGGCAAGGTCTTGGCAGTGTTGCAACTACACTTTTGAACGTTCGTGTTAAAATCTACGGTGATGCGGCGGTTGCGGCTGTAAGCCTTGCAAATAAAATTTATATATTTATCCGTGCAATCGTTTTAGGTGTTGGACAAGGCTTCCAACCAATTGCGGGTTACAATTACGGTGCAAAGTTATATGACCGTGTTAAAAAGGTATTTATTTGGGCAACACTTTTCGGTACGGTTGTTGCGTGCATAGGTGCAATTGGCTGTGCGGCAATTCCCGATAAGATTATAAATATTTTCGGCGCAGAAAATCCCGACGTTGCCAAAATCGGCGGAAGGCTGCTTTTAATGTACAGCATTGAACTGCCGCTTTTAGGTTTTTCTTCCTATGTTAATATGATGTATCAGTCGTTAGGCTTTGTAAAGGGCGCAACCTTCTTAGCTTCTTGCAGACAAGGGGTATATTTCATACCACTTATTTTGGTATTACCTCAAATTTTTGGAATGGACGGAGTGCTTTTAACCCAACCTATTTCGGATATTTTAACCTTTATAACCGCAGTGCCGTTTTGCATTTGGTTTATTAAAAATATTTTAAATACTAAAAAAACACCCTTGATATTCTTTAAATAAAAATTTGTTATTGCGCAAGTATATACTTTATGTTACAATTTATCCATTATTTATTAGGAGGTTTAAAATGGATACACAATTGGTCAAAAGAAACTCTTCGCTAGATATAGCAAGAATAATTGCAATATTTGCAGTTGTAATGATACATTGTAGCGCACCTTTTGTTGCTTACTATGAGCCTTCCACAACTGAATTTATTTTTGGTAACATATTTGACAGTATATCCCGAATAGGAGTACCGTTATTTTTAATGATTTCAGGTTCCTTGTTTTTAGATGAATGTAAAGAAATTAAATTAAAAAATATTTTAACTAAAAATGTAAAAAATCTTGCTATAATTACATTATTTTGGGCAACAGCATATTCGTTAGTATACAATTTTATATTTTCTTTCATAACAAATAAGAAGGTTAACATAAAAGCTCTTATTAGTGGAATATTAAACGGTCATTATCATATGTGGTATTTGTATGTTATTATTGGGCTTTATATTATAACACCGTTTTTAAAAAAGATAGTATGTAAAGATAATAAAAAAATGGTGATATTTTTTATTATCGCTTCTATTGTAATTGAGTTTTCTATACCCGCAATTAAAATGACAGGTGAACTGGGTTTAAACGTTTCTTTTATAACCGAATGGATTAATAATTTCAGAGTAGACTTTTTTGGAGGATACATAACCTATTTTTTGGTTGGATGGTACATCGTACATATTGGCATACGCCGAAAATTGATCAAATATATTATATATTTTCTTGGGGTGCTATCGCTTGCGTTAACCATTCTTTATGTCAATATTACAGGCGACTATAATAACGCGTATGAAAACATTGGTTTACTTGTTTTTATGTATTCTACCAGCGTTTTCTTAGCAATAAATAATATAAAGCTAAATTTGACAGAAAAAACAGTTAAAAGGCTGACTAGGATATCAAAACTTATCTTTGGCGTTTATATTATTCACATAATAATCTTAAGTACATTTACAAATATTTTTGTTTACGATAAGAATCCGTTTTTATATATTATTATGAGCTTTGTAATAGTTCTTTGCTGTTCTTTTATGGCATCGTATATTATCTCAAAAATTCCTGTAATTAAAAAGCTTATAAAAGCTTAATATAATTTTAATATCGAGAGGCATACTCTGTGTCGGCACAGTTTTGACCGCTCCGAGCGGTGCCCAAAACTGTTGCCTTACTCGAGACTTTGGCAGACTACAAAACCTATCGCGGTTTTGTAGCTGCGTCGCCGAACCGTTTTGCCTTTGGCAAAACAAGTTCGCATCCAAACTTCATTGCGCCAATAAAAAAGGCACCCCGAAGGGTGCCTTTTTTATTGGCGCAGAGAGAGGGATTTTGTCTCGGCACTCCCGTGCCTATCGCCTCGTGTGCGCTCGTTGCCGCGCCTAAACAACAGTCCACCGGACTGTTGTTTTTAACGGCTTGTTCGAATCCCTCTCTTGAAATCAAATAATAAAAAACGGAGCATATACCTTTCGGTAATGCTCCGTTTCTTATTGGCGCAGAGAGAGGGATTCGAACCCTCGGTGCAGTATTAGTGCACACACGATTTCCAATCGTGCGCCTTAGACCAGCTCAGCCATCTCTGCATACGTTTTCAGAACGCCATATTAGTATAATATAAGTGTGTTATAAATGTCAAGTAAAAAAATTAAATCTTGTATAAAAAAGGTAAATATGGTATATTAAACTTAAGTTAAACATTAGGAGGTTTAATATGGAGAGAGAAAAGCTTTCAAGCCGTTTAGGCTTTATACTGCTTAGTGCGGGTTGCGCTATCGGTATAGGAAACGTATGGAAATTTCCGTGGATGGTAGGTCAATACGGCGGTGCAATTTTTGTACTTATTTATTTGTTCTTCCTTATTGTTATGGGTCTTCCTGTAATGACGATGGAATTTGCCCTCGGCCGCGCTTCGCAAAAGAGCCCTGCCGCAATGTACAAGCAGTTGGAACCAAAGGGTTCTAAATGGCATTGGCACGGTTACGTGGCTTTTGCAGGTAACTACATTTTAATGATGTTTTACACCACCGTTACCGGTTGGATGATTAACTATTTCGTTAAAATGGCAAGCGGAAAATTTGTTGGCACTACCCCTAGTACTGTTCCCGATGTGTTTGGTGAAATGGTTTCAAGCCCATATCAGATGGTATTGTTTATGGCTATTGCCGTAATCATTGGTATAGGCGTTTGCGCTTTGGGTGTAAACAAGGGCGTAGAAAAAGTAAGTAAGTATATGATGCTTGCACTTCTTGCGATTATGGTTATACTTGCGATTAACAGCTGTTTCCTTGATGGCGGCAACAAGGGTCTTAAATTCTACCTATTGCCCGATTGGAAAAACTTTATTAATTCAAATCCCGGTGCTGTAGTTGTTGGCGCTATGAATCAGGCATTCTTTACATTGTCGCTCGGTATTGGTTCAATGGCTATTTTCGGAAGTTACTTAGGCAAGGACCGTTCACTTTTGGGCGAATCAATCAGCGTTGCTTCACTTGATACCTTTGTTGCATTTACCTCGGGTCTTATTATTTTCCCTGCGGCATTTGCTTACGATATTCCTGTGGATGCAGGTCCGAACCTTATATTTATTACTTTGCCTAATGTATTTAACAACCTACCGCTTGGCAGAGTTTGGGGAACACTTTTCTTTGTATTTATGTCTTTTGCGGCACTTTCAACCGTTATTGCGGTGTTCGAAAATATTATTGCTTGCAGTATGGATATGTTTAAGTGGAGCCGTAAAAAAGCTTGCGCTATTAACGGTATTGGATTATTTGCATTATCACTTCCGTGTGCGCTTGGCTTTAACGTTTGGTCGGGCTTTGTTCCGTTCGCACAGGGTTCAAATTTCTTGGATTTAGAAGACTTTATTGTTAACTTTATTATGCTACCAGTTGGTGCGGTAATCTTTATCTTGTTCTGTACTTGGAAATTTGGTTGGGGCTTTAAAAACTTTAAAGAAGAAGCAAACACAGGTAAGGGCGCAAAGGTTAAGGATTGGATGCGTATTTATATGCAGTACATTTTGCCGATTTTCGTGCTTGTAATCTTAATCTTCGGTCTTATAACATTTAAATACAGATAAATTAAAAGAGTGGCTTTCGCCACTCTTTTTTTAAATTTCAAAGCCTATTAAAAGTCCACCTTTTTCGGCGTAAAAGCTGCAAAGCGCTCCGGCGGGGTAAATTTCAATATCACTTGTGCCGAATTCACTTTTTAAAATTGAACTTAAAAGCTCTGCTAACGGTTGATTTAAACAGTGGGAAATTCTGATTTTACCGCCCTTATATCCAAGGTCTTTAAGGATTTGCAAAATACTGTTTAAGCCTTTTTTCTCGCCACGCGCTTTTTCAAGCGGTTCAAGGGTGCCTTGGTCGCTCGCTTTTCCTACAAGACGAATTCCTAATATTCCTGCTATTTTTGCGGTAGCCTTACTTACTCTGCCGTTGTTTGCAAGATTAGTAAGTGATTCTAACATAAAAAGAAGCTTGGTGTGTTTTTGGTACTCGGTAATTTCTTCACAAATTTCCGCATATTCTTTGCCTTGTAAAATAAGTTCTTCCAATTTTTCTACAATAAGTTTAAGTTCAGGACCTGCTGAGAGTGAATCTATAACAAAAACCTTACGCTCGGGGTATTGGGCTTCATATTCCTGCTTTGCAATTACTGCTGAATTATAACTGCCCGAAAGGTTGCTCGTAATAGTTACGCAAAAAATATGTTCGGCGTCTGAAAATGTGTTAAGCCAATCCGAAACCGACGGGCAAGAGGTGGAAGATTTGCCTGAATAACTTTTAAGGTCGTTTATCATTTTTACAACGTCAAGTTCGGCGTTATCCACGTATTCATTTTCGTCTGTAATTATTTTAAGGGGTGCCGATGAAAATGGAACCTCTTTTAAATTTATTAAGTCTGCTGAAGAATCAGCAACAATTTTAAATTTCATAAAGTTACCTCGTTGATTTTAGTATGCCTATATTATCCCATATTTTACAAAATAATGCACTCTAATCTTCTAAAATCGAACTCTACTGTGGGTAGAATACGAATTATCTTGTTTAAAAAACGAATTTATGGTACAATTATCGCAAGGGGTTGAAATTATGAAAATTAAAACGGCTAAAAAAAGCTATGACGAAGTTTTAACACTTCCTGTAAAGAAGCATAAAAAGCCTTTAAAGCCTAATTTTATATTAGCAACGGTTATAAGGGTTCTTTCGATTTTCTCGCTTTTACCCGTAGGGTTTAAATACAAAAAAATAGGTATGGAAAAGCTCGGTAAAAAAGAGCCTGCGCTTATTTTGATGAACCATTCAAGTTTTATTGATTTAAAAATCGCAAGTAAATTGCTTTACCCTAAAAGATATAATATTGTTATGACGTCGGATGGGTTTGTGGGCAAAAACTTTCTTATGCGAATGATTGGCTGTATTCCTACCCAAAAGTTTGTGAGCGACAGCGTGCTTGTAAGGGATATTTTTCATTGTGTAAAGAAAAATAAAACCTCGGTTTTAATGTATCCCGAAGCCAGCTACAGCTTTGACGGTACCGCAACGCCATTACCCGAAAGTCTTGGTAAGCTTGTTAAGAAATTGGCAGTACCCGTTGTAATGATAAGAACTTACGGCGCATTCCAACGCGACCCGCTTTATAATAATTTGCAGCTTAGAAAAGTAAAAGTTTCGGCAGATATGGAATACATACTCTCGCCTGATGATATTAAGAATAAAACTCCCGAACAGATAAACGAAATTTTAAAGGCGCAGTTTTCGTTTGATAATTTCTTGTGGCAGCAAGAAAATAATATCAAGGTTACCGAAAAATTCAGAGCAGATTATTTAAACCGTGTACTTTATAAGTGCCCTAACTGTAATACCGAGGGTAAAACGGTGGGAGAGGGGATTCACCTTAAGTGTGAAAACTGCGGCAAGGTGTATGAGCTTACTGAAGCAGGCTTTATGAAAGCCACAAACGGCGAAACCGAATTTTCACACATACCCGATTGGTACGCTTGGCAAAGGGAATGTGTAAAAAACGAGATAAAAAGCAACGAATATAAGCTTGAAACCGATGTTGATATTTATATGCTTATAGATACTAAAAAGGTTTATAACGTGGGAAGCGGCAGACTTACCCACGATTATGAAGGCTTTCATTTGAAGGGGTGCGACGGCAAGCTTGATTACACCCAATCGTCACTTTTGTCTTACAGTCTTTATTCCGATTACTATTGGTACGAAATCGGCGATATGGTATGTATTGGCGACAGTAAGGTGCTTTATTACTGCTTCCCGAAGGATAAATCGGTAAGTGTTGCTAAAACCCGTATTGCCGCAGAAGAAATTTTTAAATTAAGAACAAAAGAAAATTCCCGATAGGTAACTATCGGGAACGCTTTTATACTATTGTGCGGTATATTACCCTCCAAAAAGATCGTAATTTACCCAAAGTACAGTATACCTGTCCTTTAAATCCTTGGCGTAAAGAATAGCGTTTTCAATCTTTTCCTCGCCATAGAGTGAATAAAATTCTTTAATATCAAGCTCTACTAAAGATAGCATATCCTTTATTTTTTCTGCAGTCGGCATTTCGGAGAGAATTGCCTTTATTTCGTTTTCTTTTTCAAGGTAAACGGGTAATCTTTCTGCCTTATAGTTTCCAATTTTTTCCTGTAGTTCAATGCAACCATTTGCCACCTGCTTATAAACTAAATTCATTTTTTCGGTGTATTCGGTTTCATCTTGGCGGTAGATTTTATTGGGGAACTTATTTTTAATAATTTTTTCGCGTATTTCGGCAACAACAACGGTTGAATAGGCAACATCAATTCCATGGGGAAGATAGGGTGTGTTTGTTACAATACCTGTTATTTCGAAAAAGTGGGAAAGATGGTGTTCACTACCTGAAGCCGGTCTGGAAGATGTAGCAAAGCTCATAAGAATTCCAATTATAACCAATGCTTCCATTAGTGTTTTAATACTTTGCTCGTTTCTTTTAAGAATACCGTCAGCCAGTTTAAGTGTTCTTTCAATTTGGTTATAGGTTAAATTGTAAATATATTCACAAAAGTATTCTTGGTTTATAAGGTGGCTTAATTTCCAGTCGTTAAGGGCGGAATATTTACCTATAATATCGCCGTAGCCCGCTTTGATCATATCTATAGGTGCGTTTTTAAGTACCTCGGTATCGGCAATAATTGCGATTGGAAGCCCTGCGGAGTATGTTGCTTTCATACCGCCCGTAATCATAGCCGCCCCGTTGGAAGCGTAACCGTCCATAGAAGGAGCGGTAGCAACAATTATGTAAGGTGTTTTATTTTGAAAGGATACATATTTACAAAGGTCCTGAATAACACCTGAACCAATACCTACAATTAAATCAGTTTTATTAAGATTTTCTGTAACGGTCTCAATTGCTTCTTCATTTGGTACAAGAATTTTTTCGCCGCTAAAAATAACTTTATTTATATTTTTATTTGAAAGGGCGCTCACGGTTTTTTCGCCTGCGGCAGTATAGGTGTTATCGTCCGCAACCAAAAGGATATTATTGTAATTTTTGCAAATATCTTTAAGGCGTTCGGTTGCGTTGTTTTCAATATATACATACTTAATGTCACAGGTGTGATTCTTTCCGCAAGAGCAGGAAACACCTTCTAAAAGCTTATTAATATCCAAAAAGATTCTCCTTTACATATGTGAAGAAAAATCGGAGCCTAGGCTCCGATTTTTTATTTTATCCTAATGATGCTGCACCGATAATGCCTGCATCGTTTCCGAGTTCGGCAATTTTAAGCTCGGTGTTTCTTTCCTGTCTTTCGTAGCCGTAGGTATTTGCTTTAATTAATTCCTTAAGCGGATTTAAAAGATAATCACCCTCGCCGCAAACACCACCGCCTATACAAAGCACTTCGGGTTGGAAAATATTAATCATATTAGCAAGACCGCAAGCCAAGTAACCGATGTACATATCAACTACTTCTTGACCTGCCTTGTCACCCTTGCGGGAAGCATCAAATGCGGTACGTCCGCTTGTGTTGGCAATATCTCCGCCAACCATTTCCCACATAATAGTATCCTTGGTTTCTTGTAATTTTTCTTTGGTCATATTAATAAGACCTGTTGCCGAGCTGTATGCTTCAAAGCAACCTTTTCTTCCGCAGGTACAAGCTCTGCCGTTTGCTTCTATAACAGTATGTCCAAGCTCTGCGCCTGCATAGTTAAAGCCTGAATAAAGCTTGCCGCCAATAACAATACCGCCACCAACACCGGTGCCGAGAGTTATCATAATAACGTCATTAAGGCCTTTACCTGCGCCTGCTTTGGCTTCAGCTAAAGCGGCAGCGTTAGCATCGTTTTCAACATAAACCTTTTTAAGCGGAATACGTTTTTTAAGCTCGTCAGCAATGGGGTAATCTGCCATATTTATATTGTTTGAATATCTTACAACACCGTTTACGGGGTCTATTGAACCGGGGGCTGCAATACCTGCATAGCCTATATCGTCAAAAGTGATGCCAAGGCGCTCTACAAGAGACTTGCAAAGATTAGCCATATCATCAATAATTTCGCTGGTATCTCTTTCGGTGCGGGTGGGCACCTTATCCTTTAAAACAATTTTGTAATTTTCGTCTACAATACCTATAGCAATATTAGTACCGCCAAGGTCTACGCCGATATTATACATAAATTTCACCAACCTAAAGTATTTTTATTTATTCTAACAAAATAACATATAAAAGTAAAGTCCTAAATACTTTTTAAATTAAGATTAGCATTATTGAACTAAAGCATAATATATGATATTATTTAAGTAGTTTTTTATAATCCGAACCGAAAAGCTGGTCGGCAAACCAAACCTCGTTTACAGTAAAGGTTTTGCCGTTTAGGTAGTTTAAAATACCTGCATCGGTCGTAAAATCAAAGGTCAATTTATAGGAATAAAGAGCTTGCTTGTTAAAGCCCAGTTTTTTGTCATCCTTTAATTTTCCGTATTTGCCGTCACCCAAAAGTGGATGACCGATTGAAGACATATGCGCTCTTATCTGGTGGGTTCTGCCTGTTATAAGCTCAATTTCTAAAAGGGACAGATTATTTTTAGACTGCAAAACGGTGTATTTGGTTTTTATAGTACGCGCATTTTCGGTTTTATTCTTTAGTAGATAAACCTTGTTTTTATCCTCATTCTTTTCCAAAAAGCCCTCAAGGGTAGCGGATTTTTGTTTAGGCGTTCCATGCACAACCGTTAAATAACGCTTATCAATTTCGCGATATTTTATTTTATCGCATAAAATACGCAATGCCTCGGCATTTTTGGCGGCTATTACAATTCCGCCTGTGTTACGGTCAATGCGGTTGGCAAGCGCAGGTCGAAAGCTATTTTCACAAGAGGGATCGTATTCGCCCTTATCGTAAAGATAGTGTTGAATACGGGCAATAAGGGTGTCGCCATACTCATTTTTATCGGGATGAACTAAAAGACCTTGCTTTTTGTTGGCAAGTAATATATTATTGTCTTCATAGACAATGTCAATATTTTTTGAAGCCGACAAAAAGTCATATTTAGGTTTAACCTCAACAAAAAATTCGTCATTAATATAGGCAGAAACAACATCACCCTCGCTTAGACGGGTACTTATTTCTGCGCGTTTACCGTTGACCTTGATTCTTTTTGTTCGGATATATTTAAACATAAGTGAGCTTGGCAATGTAGGGCAGTTTTTTTGAATAAATTTATCAAGCCTTAGCGTTGCATCATTTTTGGTTATTATAAATTCTTTCATTATTACACCTTGCAAAGAAAATATTTAGTAAAGAGGAATATAAATGGCAAACGATTTACACCAAAAGCATAGGGAACGAATGCGTAAAGAGTTTTTAGAGCATGGCTTTGCAGACGATGTGCCACCGCATAAAATACTCGAAATGCTGTTGTTTTTCGCAATTCCGCGAAAAGATACAAACGAAACTGCACATTTGCTTTTAAAAGAATTTGGCAGTATTTCGGGTGTGCTTGAAGCGGAAATCACCGATTTACAAAGGGTTGATGGAGTAGGCGAAAGCACAGCGGTATTAATAAAGCTAATGCTACCGTTATTTAAAAAATATCAAAGTGATAAGGCGGTAGCAAAGCCTAAATTCACTAATATGGACGAGGTATGCGATTTTATTATAAAGAAATACTTCGGTTATAAAAGTGAAGTGTTTATGGTAACATCATTTGATAATGAGGGAAATATGATTGCTTGTGATAATGTGGCTTCGGGTGATGTTTCAAGCGTTGGCGTTTCGGTAAGAGATGTTGTGAAAACAGTGCTTAAAAGAAATGCCGCTTGTGTAATCATATCCCACAATCATACCTCGGGAAATGCACTTCCGAGTGAAGCAGATGTTGAAATGACTAAATCAATCAAAACCACATTACAGCAGATGGGCGTAAGGCTTTTAGACCATATAATTGTAGTGGATGATGACTGCGTTTCAATGCTTCAAAGCCGCAAATACAGAGAGATATTTATATAAATTATAAGGTATTATAAAATAACTGTCAAGATTTACTATTTTATTGACAAACACTTTTTAATGGAGTATTATATAAACAATTATACATTATAAGGAGTTGGTTTTTGTGGACGACAGTCCGGCGGGGAATATTATTCTTTTTGTAATTTTTATTCTCTTAAGTGCCTTTTTTGCAGGCACGGAAATTTCTTTGGCATCCCTTAACAAAATACATATGATAAGCAAGGCTTCAAAAGGGCAGAAAAGCGCTAAAAGAGTGCTTTATATACTCGATAATTTTGACGAGGCATTGTCGGTTTTGCTTATCGGCAACAATGTGGCGCATATTGGCTGCGCTACACTTGCAACGGTTATTACGGCGCCGCTTGGCGCAGCATGGGTAACGCTTTCTACCGTTATTGTTACAATAGTGGTTTTTATTTTCGGTGAAATGATACCTAAGTGCTTTGCGCGTTCGTGCAACGAAACCTTTGCTGAAGTTTCGTCCTTCTTTTTAATCGGTTTAATGAAAATTTTAAAGCCGCTTTCGCTTATGTTTACGGCTATTTCGGCTTTGGCGTCCAAGCCATTCAAAAAGCATACCGAAAATCAGGTTACTATGACCGAAGAAGAATTGAACGACATTGTTGAAAATATTTCCGAGGAAGAGGATTTTGGCGAAGAACGCGGCGAGCTTATGAAGTCAGCCTTGCACTTCTCGGATTTAACTGCAAAAGAAATTATGGTACCTTGGAACGATGTTCTTAAAATATGTACCGGAAGCAAAACGACCGAGATTCTTGAAATTGTTAAAGGCTCTGTACATTCCAGAATACCTGTTGTTGACCGTAAGGGTAATATTAAGGGTATTTTGCAAATTCGTAAATTCCTTAAATCTTATATGAAGTACAAGAGCAATGTTATTTTAGCAAGTATAATTGACTATCCTTTTTATGTTAACGATGATTTACCGATTGACGATGTACTAACCCAAATGAGCAATCATCGCAGAAATTTAAGCTTTGTGCGGAATGGCGAAGGGGAAGTAATCGGCATATTGACTGTTGAGGATATTTTAGAAGAGCTTGTTGGCGAAATCTATGACGAGGATGACATAGGAGGTGCCGACAATGAGTAATATAATCAGATATATAGCAATATTTTTGTTTCTTTGCGCGTCTGCGTTTTTCTCCGGTTCGGAAATAGCATTTTCGGCCGTGAACCCTGTGCGCCTTAAGAATCGCGGCAAAGACGGTGAGAGCTTTGCCTTGAAAACCGCCCTTAAAATAAGGGAAAATTATGAAAATGTATTAAGTACTATTTTGGTTGGTAACAACATAGTTAATATGGCATCCTCTACGGTAGCAACCTTGATTGTTATTTCGTGGTGGGGCGATGATTATGCTTGGGCTTCAACCGTTATTATGACGCTTTTGGTGCTTACCTTCGGTGAAATTTTGCCAAAGGTTATTGCAAAGCAGATTCCCGAAATTTTCTGTGTTTTCTCGGCAGTTCCGATTTATGTCTTGTCACTCATATTAAAGCCGTTAACCGTAATTGTAATGGCAATTGTAAATCTTGTGTCAAAGCTTTGGGAAAAAAGCGCAACCGATAGTGAGGCTGTTTCAGAGGACGATTTTGAAAATATTATTGATATAGTCGAGGAAGAGGGCGTTCTTGATGAAGAAGAATGTGACCTATTACAGAATGCGCTTGACTTTGATGATGTTTTAGCCTATGAAATTATAACTCATAGAGTTGATATGGATGCTATTGATATACGTGACCCGTATGAAGTTAATATACGTAAGTGCGAAGAAACTATTTACTCAAGACTTCCCGTTTACGAAGATACGACGGATAATATTATAGGTATACTTCATCTTAATCATTTTTATAAGGCTTACGTTAGCGGCAAAAAGGTTAATTTCAGGGATTTATTATTGCCTGTAAACTTTGTGCATAAAACTATGCCGTTGCCCGATGTACTTGAAAAAATGAAGGAAAACAAATGCCATATGGTAGTTGTACTTGATGAGTACGGCGGCACAATGGGTATTCTTACTATGGAAGATGTTTTAGAGCAACTCGTAGGCGAAATTTTTGACGAGTCGGACGAAATTGAGCGTGAGTTTGTTTGTATAGACGATACCCACTTCGAAGCAGACGGTGATATGCGCGTTTACGACTTCTTTGATGAATTTGATATTGATATTGATGAAAATGAAGATTTCGACGGCGATACGGCTACCGTTGGCGGTTGGACACTTACTATGCTCGAAGGCGAAGTTAACGAGGGCGATAATTTCACATTTGAAAACTTAGAAATCACCGTTTTAAAGGTTGATGGATACCGTATAGAGCGTATAGCGGTTTGCGAATTACCTACAGAAGATGAAGAATAAAATTAAAGAGCTTATTTTTTAAAAATAAGCTCTTTTTTTGTTGATTTGTGGTGAGAAATGTAGTATAGTATATATTGTAGATATATTAACGCATTTTCAGGAGGAAAACACAATGTATAGAAAAATTTTAGTTTTATTTCTTGCGGTCTTAATGCTTTGCTTTGTTGGCTGCAATAAGGAGGAAATTGTAAGTGATTTGCCGGAGGTATCGGCACCTACTGAGAGTGAACCCGAAATAGTATATTACAAAAATCCTTTAACCGGTGTTGAGAATTTAACACTTGAACAATCACAAAAAAGACCTGTTGCTGTAATGGTAAATAATATTTCTGTTGCGCAAAAGGTTCAAACCGGTCTTACTAAGGCAGATATAGTTTATGAAACCGAGGTTGAGGGTGGCATAACACGTCTTATGGCGGTATATCAGGATATTGCAAGCGTTGAAAAAATAGGTACAGTTCGTTCTGCACGTTATGCATATATTGATTTGGCTATGGGCCACAGTGCTATTTATGTTCATCACGGTCAGGATAATACCTATGCGGCACCTCATCTTAAGGATACTCAAACCTTCGCGCTTGGCACAAACAATGGGGGCTACCGCGAAAAGAACGGCTTAGCAAGTGAGCATACCTTGTACGGCTACGGCGATAAAATTTGGAATTATTTTTTAAATAACAAATATAATACAAAGCTTACAAAGGCGACCCCTTGGCAGACCTTTGCCGATAGTGAAACAAGTATTACATATACAAACATTGCCAATACAGTTAATGTTCCTTTCTCTAACAGCTACAAATCTGTATTTAAGTATGATGCTGAAAGTGGAAAATATATAAGATATTTCAAAACTACCGAGCGCAAGGATTATTTCACAGGCGAAAGTGAATACTTCAAAAATGTATTCGTGCTTATAACAACTATTTCCGATTATCCTGACGGTTACCACAGAAAAATTAATCTTACTTCGGGTAGCGGTTACTACTGTGTAAACGGTACATACACACCAATTAAGTGGAGTAAGGGTAATTCAACAAGCTCGTTTGTATTCACTAATGAGGACGGCACACCGCTTACTGTAAACCAAGGTAATTCCTGGGTTTGCATTATGGGCAAGCAGTTTGCACCAAGCTTTGAATAATGCCTAATTCGTAATGCGTAATTCGTAATCAAAAGCACCCTTCGGGGTGCTTTTTTAAATAATAAATAAGAAAGAATAAAAAACAAACCGCCGTAGGCGGTGAAGAGAAGGGGTGAGTTGTCGGAGATGTGGCTTAATTTTTAATAAAGCCCGTCTTTGCATAGAAAGCGAAGCGTCTCCTCAAAGACAATTTTGTCTTGCTTTAGTCCCGACAACGAGGGGAATCCTTGCCCCTTAGGGCGAATCTTTCCGCCATTTCTTTTCGCCTACACAAGAAATGGCGCGCCCGTCGCGGCGTGAGCGACAAGACAGTGAATTTATGCTTGCTGAATTTTGAACTCGCAATTCCTTCATATTTACACCAAAGAAGCAACTTTGAATAATGCGTAATTCGTAATTAAAAACCGACCTTTTTAAAGGTCGGTTTTATTTTAAATATCCAATTTACAAATATCTTCAAAAGTTTCGCGTTTAACTGCAACATAATCCCCTTGTTTATTAAGCATAATAACGGGTGGACGGGGAATGCGGTTGTAGTTTGAAGCCATTGAATAGTTGTATGCGCCTGTTGTAAGCACGGCTAAAATTTCGTTTCGTTGCGGCTTTGGTAGGATTACATTTTCTTGAATAATATCGCCCGATTCACAGCATCTTCCCGCAATCGTTGCTTTGAAGTCGCAATTATCGTTAGCGCGTGAGGCAAGCATTACGGTATAAGGCGATTCGTAAAGGGTGTAACGGGGGTTGTCGGTCATACCGCCGTCAATAGAAACATAATTTTTATATCCCGTAATTTCCTTAATAGAACCAATAGTGTAAAGGGTCATACCCGCATCGGCTACAATGCTTCTGCCGGGCTCCATTGCAATTTTTGGAACCTTAATTCCAAGTTTTTTGCATTGCTCGTTAATAACAGTCGCTACCTCTTTAATTCTTTGTGTGTAATTGATTTTTGGATGTTCTTCCAAGTATCTTACACCGAAGCCGCCGCCTATATTAAGCATTTCGGCGGTATAATTCAAATCGGTTTCTGCTTGTTTTATGAATTCAAGCATAAGCTGTGCCGCAGTATTAAAGGGCTCGGATTCGAAAATCTGTGAACCGATATGGCAATGAAAACCGCAAAGACGGATATTTTTCATTTCTAAAATATCTTTAACCGCCTTTAGCGCCTGACCTGTTGAAATTGCAATGCCGAATTTAGAATCAACATTACCCGTAGAAATTTTTTGGTGGGTGTGGGTATCAATACCCGGTGTGATTCTTAAAAGTATTTTTTGTACTATACCGTTTTGTGCTGCAATTTCATTGAGCGCATAAAGCTCATCCATACTGTCAGCAACAAAGTAGCCAACCTTATTATCAATAGCAAACTGAATATCACTGTCACTTTTATTATTCCCGTGGAAAAAGCTTTTTTCCATAGGAAAGCCTACGCTTGCGGCGGTATGAATTTCACCTGGGGATACAACGTCAATATTCATACCCTCTTCGGCCATAATTCTGTAAATTTGCTTACACGAAAAGGACTTACTTGCAAATTCGGGGTTACTGCCTATAGGAAAAACCTCCGAAAAAGCTTTTTTATATTCCCTTATATGCTCGCGGATTTTTTCTTCATCCATTAAATAAAGCGGTGTTCCGTATTTTTTTGCTAAATCCACAGTATCGAAGCCTGCAAAGGTAAGGTGGCCTTGATTATTTACTGAAATATTATCGCAAATCATTTAAAACTCCTGATTAAATATTAATTCCTGCTTTACGCATTTCATTGAATAAAACCTCGCGGTGCTCGTCTTCCATAGGTGTTAAAGGTAAACGCAAATAATCTTCACACCAACCCATTTTTGCCATAGCGGCTTTTACGGGAATTGGGTTAACCTCGCTGAAAAGGGCATTTATAAGGGGGATGTAATCAAGCTGCATTTGTGCCGCGCCTTTAATATCGCCTTCAAAGAATTTTTTGCACATAAGCGCTGATTCTTTTGGCAAAATATTAGAAAGCACAGAAATACAACCCTTGCCGCCTAAAGCCATAATCGGAATAACCTGATCGTCATTTCCTGAGTAGATATGTATTTTATCGCCGCAAAGATGAGCGGTTTCGGCAATTTTAGAAATATTACCGCAAGCAGCCTTTAATGCTACAATGTTGGGATGCTCTGCCAAAGCGGCAACGGTTTTAGGTTCAATGCTCATACCTGTACGGGATGGAACATCGTAAAGAATTACCGGAACGGTTGAAGCGTCAGCAATGGTTGTAAACATTTGAATAAGGCCCTTTTGGGTCGCCTTGTTGTAGTATGGTGTTACAACTAAAACGGCATCAGCACCTGCTTCACAAGCGCAACGGGTTAAGTCCAAAGCGTATTCGGTATCGTTAGAGCCGGTACCTGCAATAACCGGAACGCGTCCGTTTGTGTGCTTTACTGCAAAAGCAATAGCGTCACGGTGTTCATCGTCAGAAAGGGTGGAGGCTTCACCTGTGGTTCCGCATACAACCAAAGCGTTTATGCCTTGTTCAATCTGCCAGTCAATAAGCTTACCAAAGGCCTCGTAATCAATGCCGTTTTCGGTGAGCGGGGTTACAATGGCGGTAGCCATACCTTCAAAAATTGGGGTTTTCATTAGTGCACTTCCTTAAATAAAATTACAATAAAAAATAGCCGATTGCTCGACTACACAAATAGATAACATTATAGTAATGACGTATCTTATTGTGATAGCCCTCCGCAAATGCGACAGTAAACCGGATGTTATTCCGTTTTACCAGAGTGGTGTCTGCCGACTGACCCTCTTCGGCGACTGTTCCTTTTGCCTTTAACATCTCTCTGCCAAGATTAGCATTTAAAGGTTACTGATAACAAATCGCGCCTCTATCTTACAGTAGTAATTTAGCACAATAAACTGCATTTGTCAACCCTTAAGTATATCAATATGAACTCTATGTTAAAAATTTTTAAAAAATCGCAAAAAAATGTAGATTTTATAACGCTTATATGTTAAAATAGTTTGTAATGTTTAAATAAAGCCATTACAAAAGTTGTTTATTCTAATTTGAAATAAAGGTGACTAAAAAATGGAAAGAAAAGTTGGTACAGTTTCTAGAGGTATTCGTTGCCCCATAATACGCGAGGGAGACGATTTGGCAAAAATCGTAACCGAAAGTGTTATAGATGCTGCAAAGAGCGAAGGCTTTGAACTTCGTGACAGAGATGTTGTTTCTATGACCGAGTCTATTGTTGCACGTTCTCAGGGTAACTATGCTCACGTAAATGCTATTGCTAAGGATGTTAAAAATAAGCTTGGCGGCGGAACAATCGGTGTTATATTCCCGATTCTTTCCCGTAACCGTTTTGCTATCTGCTTAAAGGGTATAGCTTTGGGCGCTGAAAAGGTTGTTTTAATGCTTAGCTACCCGAGTGACGAGGTTGGCAACGCGCTTATCACACTTGATATGCTTGATGAAGCAGGCGTTAATCCTTACAGCGACGTTTTAACACTTGAAAAATACAGAGAGCTTTTCGGCGAAAACAAGCACGAATTCACAGGCGTGGATTATGTTGAGTATTATTCTTCAATTATTCGTGAAGCAGGCGCCGAGGTTGAGGTTATTTTTGCTAATCAGCCCACTGCAATCTTAAAGTATACCGACTGTGTGCTTAACTGTGATATTCATACAAGAGCGAGAACTAAAAGAATTCTTAAGGCAAACGGCGCAAAGGTTGTTTGCGGTCTTGATGATATTTTAAACGCTTCGGTTGACGGTAGCGGTTATAACGAAAAATACGGTTTGCTCGGTTCCAACAAATCTACTGAAGATAGTATTAAGCTTTTCCCGAAGGAATGTAAGGATTTAGTGCTTGATGTTCAAAAGCGTTTATTAGCAGAAACCGGCAAGCACATTGAAGTTATGGTTTACGGTGACGGTGCATTCAAAGACCCACAGGGTAAAATTTGGGAGCTTGCAGACCCTTGCGTTTCTCCCGCATTTACTGACGGTCTTATAGGTACACCTAATGAACTTAAGCTTAAGTATTTGGCTGATAACGACTTTAAGGATTTATCAGGCGAGGAATTAAAGGCTGCTATTTCTAAGAGTATTAAAGAAAAGCAGGATAATCTTGTTGGTAATATGGCATCCCAAGGTACAACCCCCCGTCAGCTTACCGACCTTATAGGTTCTCTTTGTGACTTAACAAGTGGCTCAGGCGATAAAGGTACACCCGTAGTTCTTGTTCAAGGATATTTTGACAATTACACCAACTAAACGGAGGTACAATTATTATGAGTTCAAATGTAAGACCCGAAACTATGGAGAGAATTACTACCATAGAATTAGCAAATAAATTTATTGAGCAGCAAATTGCAGAGGTTCGCGCACAAGTAGGCGATAAGAAGGTTTTACTCGCTCTTTCAGGCGGTGTTGACAGCTCGGTAGTTGCAGCACTTCTTATAAAGGCAATCGGTAAGCAGTTGGTTTGTGTTCACGTTAATCACGGTCTTATGCGTAAGGGCGAAAGTGAAGCTGTTATTGAAATGTTCCAAGGCGAGCTTGATGCTAACCTTATTTACGTTGACGCTACTGACCGCTTCTTAGATCTTTTGGCAGGCGTTTCCGATCCCGAAAGAAAGAGAAAGATTATAGGCGCAGAATTTATAAATGTTTTTGCTGATGAAGCACGTAAGCTCGAAGGTGTTTCTTATTTGGCACAAGGCACTATTTATCCTGATATATTGGAAAGCATTAAGCAAGCAGAAGGTAAAAAAGCGGTTAAATCGCACCATAACGTAGGCGGCTTACCTGAAGACCTTCAGTTTGAATTGGTTGAACCTATAAAGCTTTTATTTAAGGATGAGGTTCGCGTTGTTGGTGAAGCATTAGGTCTTCCTCACGCTATGGTATACCGTCAACCGTTCCCGGGCCCAGGTCTTGGTGTTCGTTGTCTTGGCGCTATTACCCGTGACAGATTACACGCTTTACGTGAAGCAGATGCTATTTTACGTGAAGAATTTGATAAAAACGGACTCGCAGGTAAAGTTTGGCAGTATTTCATTGCTGTTCCTGATATAAAGAGTGTTGGCGTTAAGGACGAAAGCCGTTACGAAGGTTGGCCGGCAATCATCCGCGCAGTAAACACTACCGATGCTATGAGTGCAACAATCGAAGAAATCCCTTATTCTTTGTTGCACCACATAACCTACCGTATTACACATGAGGTAGAAGGCATTAACCGCGTTTTGTTAGACCTTACACCAAAGCCGATAGGTACTATTGAATGGGAATAGGAGAGAGTGAAATGGAAAAATTCGTACCCGTTGTAGTAATTAAAGAATTAAGTGAAACAGATAAAATTTTAAAAGCACTTAAAAATAACGGCATTAACTGTGCGGAAATTACTTTCCGTACAGCTTGCGCCGCTGAAGCAATTGAATACGCTTGCAAAAATTATCCCGATATGTCAATCGGCGCAGGAACAGTAATTAATGCTAAGCAGTGTAAGGCTGCACTTAAAGCAGGCGCACAGTTTATTGTTTCTCCCGGTCTTTCGGTAGATGTTGCAAAAATTTGCATAAAGAAGAACGTACCGTATTATCCCGGTTGTGTAACTCCAACCGAAATTATGCAGGCTTTAGACCTTGGTATTACAACAGTTAAGTTCTTCCCAGCAAATGTATATGGCGGTCTTAAAGCATTAAAGGCTTTATCTGCACCGTTCCCGCAGGTTAAGTTTATTCCAACCGGCGGTGTTGACAGAAGCAACATCGATGAATTTTTAGCATTTGATAAGATTGCGGCTATCGGCGGCAGCTTCTTTGTAAAAGAGTCACTTGATAAAATGGAGGGCAAAGAGTAATGGCAAGAGTAGTAACTTTCGGTGAATTGATGTTAAGACTTGCTCCTAACGGATATTATAGATTCTTCCAAAACGACCAGATGCAAGCAACCTTCGGCGGCGGTGAAGCCAACGTTGCAGTTTCACTTGCAAACTACGGTATGGATAGCGTTTACGTAACAAAGTTACCTAAGCACGCTATCGGTCAGGCTGCGGTTGACAGTCTTCGTTACTTTGGCGTTGATACCTCTAAAATTGTAAGAGGCGGCGAAAGAGTTGGTATTTACTTCCTCGAAAAAGGCGCTTCTCAAAGAGGTTCTGTTTGTATTTATGACCGTAAGTATTCTGCAATTCAACAAGCAAGTGTAGAAGATTTTGATTGGGACAGCATTTTCGAAGGTGCAGATTGGTTCCACTTTACAGGTATTACTCCAGCTTTAGGACCAAATGTTGTTGAAATTTGTAAAGAAGCTTGTAAAGCTGCTAAAGCAAAGGGTGTTAAAATTTCTTGCGACTTAAACTACAGAGGTAAGCTTTGGACAAGAGATGAAGCAAGAGAAGCTATGACCGAGCTTTGTAAGTATGTTGATGTTTGCATTTCTAACGAAGAGGATGCAAAGGACGTATTCGGTATTGAAGCAGAGGGTACCGACATTTACGGCGGTAAATTAAATCATGACGGTTATAAGAGCGTTGCAAAGCAATTGGCTGATAAGTTCGGCTTCGAAAAGGTTGCTATCACACTCAGAACATCAATTTCTGCTAGTGATAACGGTTGGGCTGCAATGCTTTATGACGGAGAGGAATACAATTTCTCAAAATCCTACAACGTACACATTGTTGACCGTGTAGGCGGTGGCGATAGCTTCGGTGGCGGACTTATTTATGCGCTTTTAAGCGGTAAGTCTTCTAAGGATGCTATTGAATTTGCTGTTGCGGCATCTGCTCTCAAGCACTCAATCGAGGGTGACTACAACAGAGTAAGCGTATCTGAGGTTGAAAAGCTTGCAGGTGGCGACGGCTCGGGCAGAGTTCAAAGATAAATCAAAATAGACCAACTTCTATTCAGAAGCTGGTCTATTTTTTGGCAACATTTTTCGATTGAATTTTCATTCCTAATCCTGTATAATTGGTGAGAAAAAGAAAATGAGGTGAAAATAGTGAAAAAAGTAATTTGTAAGGTTGAATATGATACTGAAAATGCTAAATTAATTGCAAAATACACAAATGGCAATTTCGGTGATAGTTTTGGATATGAAGAAAGCCTTTACGAAACAAATGAAGGTAAGTTCTTTTTATATGTAAACGGCGGCGCAGATTCTATCTACCCGGAAGAAAACATAAAAAGAATGTCGGCTTCTAAAGCAGATGAATGGAAATCAAAGCTTTAATACATAAAAAGTCATCGCTAAGGCGATGGCTTTTTAATTTATTTTTTCTATTTTACAGTTTTTATAGTAATGGGTTAGAATTTCTTTAAAGCTGCTTCCCCCGTTTGCCATATATTCGGCACCTGTTTGACTAAGTCCCACCGAATGACCGTAGCCGTATACTGTAAAATCAAAGTTACCGTTTTTATTTTCAATTGTAAAATTGGAAGAACGAAGCGAGAAGATTTCTCTTATTTCGCTGCCTTTAAATTCGGTGTTGCAAATTTTCATAGCTTTAACAGTACCCGCATTGCTACATTCGGGATTGCTTATGGTAATATCCGAATTTATAGAAAAATCAATTTTATTTTCAAGAAGTTTTTTAAATTTCTCTTGCGGGAGTGAAAGGGTTGTTATGTAACCGTCGCATAGCTTGTCACCGTAGCTTGCTACACTTTTTAAATAAGGGTAGTCCTTACCCCAAATGTTTTGGGCATCCTCTGTTTTGCCGTAGGATATTGCGTGGTAAACCGCCAGAATAGGTTTATTATTATATGTAATAATATAATTTTCAACCTCATTTAGTATTTTGTTTATTTTATCGCTGTAAGCGTTGGCGTTTTCACCCCACCGCGCAACCGCTTCTTCTTTTGTTATGTAGCTTTGGTCGGATAAGTGATTATCTGTAAGGTCGTAATCTTTATCGGCGTTTTCGTTTTTTCGGTATAGCGCGAAGGTATAGGCGGCTACAGCCTGTGCTTTAAGCGCTTCCTCGTTATAAAGCGCGGGCATTTCTGCCGCAACCACACCGAAAAGATAATCTTTAACAGAAATTTCTTCGGTTTTTTCGGTTTTGGTATTGTAAATTCGAAATGTATCAGTTTTTTCTTTTTCCGATTGAGTAGGGGATACTACGGCAATGGTATTTTCGGTGTTTTTTAATTTGGCCAGGGGAAGTAATAATAACGCGCAAAGAATAATTGCGCTAAAACTTAGTATTTTTTTCATAAATAACCTTCTTTTTGTACAATGTTGTTGACTTTTAGAGGAATAAAATATAAAATTAATATATTATATGTATTAGAATATAAATTAATGTTTTTTGGAGTAAACAGAATGAAGCTTAATAAAATTATGGCATTCTTTTGCATAGGCTTGCCAATATGTGTATCATTGCGTATTTTTCAAATAATTTTCACAATTGAGTTTGAAACAGGGTTTTATACAAACGAATTTGAAACCATAGGTAAGCTTATTTTAGTGGCTATACTTGTTTTTTGCGCGTTTCTTTGGCTTTATTCTTCGAGATATTATAAGTCGCTTGAAAAACCGCCCGAATACAATATGCTGCTTTCAATAACGGCGGTAGGTCTTGCGGTTGTAACTGTGGCACAAGCCTTTATGGAAAATACATATCTCTTCACATTTTCATGGCAAAGCTCGTTAATAAAAATAGTTGGTGTTATAACGGCACTTTATTTCTTGCTGTATGCGGCGAAATATTATATTAATTTCAAATTCCCTTCATTATTACATATAATACCTTGTGTTTTTATGATTTTAAGAACGGCATTTATTTTTATTAACACTTCTGCCATAGCTCATATTAGCGATAATGTTTTGATTTTGGCTTCTTATTGCGCGGTTATGGTATTCTTTGTTAATTTTGCAAAGCTTTACAATAATATAGATATAGAAAAGAATTTCAAAAAATTACTTTCTTCAGGGCTTGTTTCTGCTGTGCTGTGCTTTACACAGTCCATCGGCCATTTTATAATTAATTTTGCGAGCGGTGACAAATATTTACATGTATCCCATGTAGCAAATATTTCGGTATTTTTTATGGGGATTTTTGTAATAGTGTTTATTATTACACATTTTTGTATGAATAAAGAGAATTAAAAAAAGAGTATATTTGGGCTTCCAAATATACTCTTTTAGAGTAGAATATAAATTAATGCAAAAAGAAGTTTTTTGTCTGCCTTTTCGCTTAAAAGCAAAAGCAGAATACCTAATATAAGCGCAGAGTCGCTATCGGATTTAATATTATTAAGAAAAGGAATATTAAGTCCTGCAAAAAGCGAGTTGTCGGGATTTGTGTTTTTTAAAGGCTCCTTATTGGCATTTGGCGTGGTTTCTGCTTTTTGCGGTTGGCTTTTTAAATTCATCTCGCGCATACGCCGCACGGCTTCTTCCTTTTGGTTTATAAATGAGGTCTCGTTCATATCAGCTTACCTAAAACACCGCTTTCCTTTAAAATGGGTAAAAGCTCTAAAAGTCGCAAAATTTTAATTGCGGTATCTACCTTTTCTCTTTTGGGTTCGCTAAGGTGAGGCTTTAGCGCTGTTAAAAGGGTGGAACGCGAGTCGTTACTGTTAGAATTCAGTTTTGTTACGAGTGACATTACATTTACAAGGTCGCTGTCATTAATAAAATCCGATATATCGTCTTTCGGCGCAGGCTTTGGGTTTTCGCCCAAAATATCCTCTGCCATTTCGCGCACACGGTTCATACTTTCGGGGTCGTTTAAAATTGCGGCTAGCTTTTGGCTTAGTTCATCCATTTTTGTTTCCTTTCCCGAACATTTTCATAAGCGCTTTTGCTTGGGGACTGTTAAGAACCTCTGCGAGCGCCTGTTTATCCGATAAGATATTATTTAATTTTTGCTTATCCTCTTGCGAAAGGCTATTTATAAGTGACGAGGTATCACCGCTTTTTGCAGCCTTTGTAATAGCCTCTTTATCAAGCTTGCCGGTAGATGTTATATGATTAAATAAATCCTTGTTATCCATATAAATTTCCTCCCAAAATGATATATTATATATTATGTAAATGTTTTTAATTATAGAATTGTTAGGGTGATAAAATGCGTATAGTAATTATTTCGGACTCTCATAAAAGAAGCGATACAGTAGAAAAAATACTTTACGCTCAGCCTGAGGCTTCAAGTGTTTTCTTTCTTGGCGACCACGCGGCAGATATTGAAGATTTGCAGTATATTTTCACTGATAAGAAGTTTTATATTTTAAGTGGAAACTGTGATTATTTTTCCACCTATCCGTCAAGCAGTGTGGTAACTGTGGGCGGAAAGAAAATATTTTTTACACACGGGCATACCTTAGGGGTTAAATATTCAACCGAGCATCTACTTAAAACTGCAAAGGCAAACGGGTGTGATATCGCGCTTTACGGCCATACGCATATTTCTAATATATTATATGAAGACGGCGTTTATATTGTTAACCCCGGTTCTTGCTCGCAGTCGCGAAACGGCAGGGAATCCTACGCGGTTATTGATATTGAACCGGGCGGTATAATGCCTATAATTATTGAACTTTAAGGAGTAAATATGAAAGTTTTATTACATTGCTGCTGTGCGCCTTGCTCGCTTTCGTGTATAGAGCCATTAAAACAGGAAAATGCCGAAATTACGGCATTTTGGTATAATCCTAATATTCATCCGTTTAAGGAGTATGAAGCCCGCAGGGATTGCCTTATAAATTACGCTAACGAGATTGCTTTGCCAATTAAGGTAAAGGAAGAATACGGTCTTGTGCCGTTTGTGAAAAATGTTGCAAGTGATATAAAAAACCGTTGTGTTTACTGCTACGAACACCGCTTGGAAGAAACGGCAAAATATGCTTCGGAAAACGGTTTTGAATATTTCACCTCAACCTTACTTGCAAGTCTTTATCAGGACCACGATTCCATTAAAAAAGCAGGGGAGTTATTTGCCCAAAAATATGGGGTTAAATTTTTATACCGTGATTTCAGACCAAATTTTCGAAATGGTAATGCACTCGCTAAAGAAAAGCAGTTTTATATGCAAAAGTATTGCGGTTGTATTTTTTCCGAGCAAGACCGTTACAGTAAACAAATCGAGCGTGACAAGCTTAAATTTAACGGTTGACAGTCGGGTATTTAAGTGTTATAATTTACTTGCAATTAGGGAGCTGAATGAAACTTCGGCTGAGAGGAAGTCCGTTTTACTATGACTTCGACCGATAACCTGATGCCGATAATGCGGCCGTAGGGAAATACAGTGTTTGTATTGCCACAGGTGTATTGCCTGTGGCTTTTCTTTTTTGTGTTTCTAAGGGTAATTGCAAAAACAAAAAAGGAGAAATAAAAAATGAAAGAAAACTCAAAAAAACCGATTTACCGTTTAACCTTAAGCGCAGTTTTTATTGCGCTTTCAACCGCGCTTAGCATGATTAAGGTCTACGAGCCACCGCTTGGCGGCGGAGTAACCCTTTTCAGTATGTTGCCCGTTATTATGATTTCCTGTATGTTTGGTGTAAAATGGGGACTGGGTGTGTCGTTGGTTTATGGCTTGGGACAAATGCTTATAAGCTTTGGTGAGGTATGCTCTTGGGGATTAACACCTCTAGTCCTTGTTATGACCTTTTTTATTGATTATATTTTGGCATATTTTGTTTTGGGAATAGGCGGAATTTTTGCCAAAAAAGGTTATTTGGGAATCTGTATAGGAACTGCTTTGGCGGTAATTTTAAGATTTATTTGCCACTTTTTTACGGGCGTATTTATTTTCGATATCTGGTGCGAATGGGATAACGTATGGATTTACTCACTTTTATATAATGGCGGATATATGTTGCCCGAATTGGTTTTAACTACATTGGGCGCTGCAGCATTATTTAAATTACCGCAGATAAAGAGAATTATGGATGTATAATTATTTAATGCGGAATGCGTAATTCGTAATGCGTAATTAAAACCGACCTTAAAAAAGGTCGGTTTTTGTTTATTGCGAATCGCATTTAAAATGAAATTGTCATAAATTCGGTGCGTTTATACGATATAATACGAGTAGGGGCGGGCGCCTTCGACCGCCCGAAAGCGATTAGGTATAATGCGGGACGTCGTGGCGCCGTCCCCTACATATTAATATTAATTACAGTTTTATTTTGCTTTTCGGCTAATTCTTTTAAATCTCTTGCATTGCCAATGTTATTTGCATAGGTAATCACATAATCACTTTTTGTAAGCATTAGCTTATTTGCTTCAATTATTCGGGATTTATACGGCTTTGTATTTAGTTCGTCAAAATATACGGTATTGGAATAATCGGTGTATTCGTCTTTTTTAGGAATATAAGCCAATACAACATAATGTTTAATAGGATATATTTTCGATAACTCCTTTAATGTTTGCTGTACTAAAATATCAAAGTTACCGTAATTGCCTACATAAAACATATTAACACTTTTGTTTTCTATCAAATCGATTAAAACTTGTTTCAATGCAGACTTTATTTCTCTTGGCGTATCTCTGTGTCCAAAAAAACAACAAACCATAAAACCACCCTTTCAAAGCGGTGTACTTAAAATAAGTATACTTACAACATTATATCATAAAATAATCTTAAAATATACTTAAATTAAGATTTTAGGTGATTTTTATGAGAAATAAAGAAAATAAACATTTAGGTATAGAAATAGAACCTGATTTGCACGCTAAATTAAAATTTATTTCGAAATATGAGGGAAGGTCTATTAATGGAGAAGTGATTTATTTAATAAGACAAGCTGTTCGTAATTTTGAAAAAGAAAATGGAGAAATAAAAGAAGTATAATTAAAATCGTAGGGGAGGCGTTTTGCCTCTCTTATATATATGGTATTTGAAAAATATTATAGGTATTTGCAAAATTTTTATTGACATTATAGGGTGTTTTGGGGTATAATCTAAAATCGTAAGGTTATGTATAAGGGATACTTTCCGCTTTATAACCGCCAATCTAATATTAAGGAGGGTTCAAGTTGAAGAGAACATATCAACCTAAAAAACTTCACCGTAAGAAAGAGCACGGTTTCTTAAAGAGAATGGCAACTGCTAACGGCCGCAAGGTTCTTGCACGTCGCAGAGCAAAGGGAAGAAAGAAATTATCTTACTAAAAGCCACTCAGCGTGGCTTTTCCTTTTATTATGAGTTTACTTAAATTAAAGGAAAACCGTGATTTTCGACGGGCTTACAATAAGGGTAAATCGTATGTTTCGCCCTTTATAGTTGTGTATGTAAACAAGAACAGAACTAATAATGTAAGGCTTGGAATTACTGCCGGTAAAAAAATCGGCAAGGCTGTCGCGCGCAATCGTGCAAAGCGCGTTATAACGGCGGCTTTTCTGTCAGTCCTTCCCGAAATCCGTGACGGACTTGATTTTGTAATTGTAGCAAGAACTCGTATACTGGATGTTAAAAGCACTATCGTTGCAGCCTCACTACACAAACTTCTCATTACTGCAGGTGCTTTAAAAAGTGATGAAAACTATGAAAAAGTTACTGATTAAACTAATAAGATTTTATCAGGTATGTATTTCACCGCGTAAAATTTCGTGTTGCCGTTTTACGCCTACTTGTTCACAGTACGCTATCGAGGCAATAACTCTACACGGGGCACTTAAAGGCAGCGCTTTGGCGTTTTACAGAATTTTAAGGTGCAATCCGCTTTGTAAAGGCGGCTATGACCCCGTACCACCGAAAAAGAATTAATTTAAAAATTACCATAATTTGAATGGATGAGAGTATAAATGAATCAATTATTTAATATTATTAATATCCCTATGGGTTGGGTGCTTCGCTTTATTGCAAGCGCTTTTAACGGTAATTTTGCAGCATCGGTTTTTGTTTTTACTGTGCTTATAAATTTGGCTTTCATTCCGCTTACAATCAAAAGCCAAAAATCTGCAGTTCAGCAGACTCGTATTAAACCAAAGCTTGACGCGCTAAAGCAAAAATACGGCGACGATAAGCAAAAATATTCACAGGCTATGCAACAGCTTTATCAAGAAGAAAATGTTTCTATGTCGGGCGGATGTCTTCCTATGATTTTCCGTTTGGTTATAATGATGAGCATTTATTGGTTGTTGATAAGCCCTATTACTTATTTAATGGACGTTGATGCTGACGTTATTGCAAAAGCAACCGAAGCATTAAAAGAAACGGGCGCAACTATAGTTACTGTTGGTAAAGCAGGTCAAAGAAGCGGTGAATTACAGTTAATTGGTGCTGTATTATCAGGTAAAATCAGTTCACCTGAAATTTTAAACGCCGCTCAAAACATTGATTTTAACTTTTTTGGAATTAATTTAACCGAAATTCCCGAATTCTCTTTCAATATTTTCGGCGAATTCCAGAAGATTTGGCTTATGCCTATAATGGCGTTTGCCGCGCAAATCCTTTCAAGCTTACTTTCTATGAGAATGCAAAAGAAATCTAACCCCGATGCGCCTTCTATGGCAGGTATGATGCTCACAATGCCGTTAATTTCATTGTGGATAGGCTTTACCTTACCGGGCGGTGTTACTTTCTATTGGGCTTGTTCTTCTCTTATTGGCGGTCTTATTCAAATTGCTGTACAGCAGTTCTACGGTCCGCATAAGCTTTTATCAAAAGAACGCGAAAAGGAACTTGTAAAGCAATGTGATTTCGAAGCAGGACAAATTGCTAAATTTTCTGCTAAAAACGAAGACTAAGGGAGGAAAAGATTTTGATTAAAGAAGCAAGAGGCTTTGGTTCTACTATAGACGAAGCTAAAGAAAATGCAATTCTTAACTTAAATGCATCGGAAGATGATGATATACAGTTTGAAATTATTGCAATGCCCAAGAAAAAGACTTTAGGTCTTTTTGGCGGCAGTAAGGCAGAGGTAAGGGTTTATGTTGAATTACCCGACCCCAAGCCCCCAAAAGCAAAGAAAAAACCCGTTCAAAAGCCTAAAAAACAAGAAGCTGTTAAAGAAGCAGCTCCAAAAACTGAGGCTGCTCCTCAAAAATCGGAAAAAGATTCTTCAAAGGATTTTGGCGAATTAGTAAGTGAAAACGAAATTGCCGCAGATTCTCCTGCCGCAAGAGCAATTGCATATTTAAGACCTATTCTTAAAAAATTAGGTTGCGGAAACGTTGAATTCAAGGCCGCAGTAAAAGAAAATGCCGCTTTAATTGAACTTATTTGCGACGATTTCGGAACAATTATTGGTCACAGAGGCGAAACGCTTGATGCTTTACAGTATCTTGCAAGCCTTGCCGCAAACAACGGCGGCGGATATTTCAAGGTATCTCTTAACATAGGCGATTACCGCAAGAAGAGGGAAGAAACCCTTATTAATCTTGCAAAGCGTATTTCTGCGCAGGTTGTAAAAACCGGCAAATGCCGTACTTTAGAGCCTATGAATCCCTACGAGCGCCGTATTATTCATACCGCGGTACAGTCAATTGAAGGCGTTACCTCTGCTTCCTTTGGCGAAGGTATTGAAAGACGCGTGGTAATCGGCTTAGAGGGTAAGGAATTAAGACCTATGAGAAATAATAATTCTCGCAGAAGGGATAATAACCGTCCGCGTAAGCCACGCCCACAAAATACTATCGCAAATACCCCTGCAAGAGAGCCTAAGAAGGATAGCGATATTCCGCTTTACGGTAAAATTAATTAATTTAAAAAATGGTCGGATTTCCGACCATTTTCCATTTTTATTAATTAAAAATTGACAATACCTATATAAAGGTATATAATATAAATGTTAATTAGAATGGTTATGCTATAAATATAATATAATTAAAAGACTGGGGTGACTTACTTGGAAAAATTTGTGATTTCGGGCGGCAAATCCTTAAAAGGTGAAGTTCGCATCAGTGGTGCAAAAAATGCAGCAGTCGCAATTCTTCCAGCAGTTTTACTTGCGGACAGTCCTTGTATAATTGAAAATCTTCCGAACATTTCGGATGTTACAAATATATTAAAGGCTATGAGCACTTTAGGTGCAAATGTAAAGCTTATAAATAAATCAACCGTTGAAATAGACCCAAGGCATGTTTCTTCCTTTGTGGTTTCAAGACAAATGGCAGAGGGTATGCGCGCATCCAGTTATTTTTTGGGCGCGTTAATTGGCAGAATGAAGAAAGCAAGGGTTGCGCCTCCTGGTGGTTGCAACTTTGGTGTAAGACCTATTGACCAACATATAAAGGGATTTGAAGCGTTGGGCGCTAAAATAACCTTTGAAGACGGTATGGTTGATGCTAATGCAGATTCCTTGCGCGGCAGCTCCATTTATCTTGATGTGGTATCTGTTGGTGCAACTATAAATATTATGTTGGCGGCTGTAAAAGCAACCGGCCTTACAGTTATTGAAAATGCTGCAAGGGAGCCACATATTGTTGATTTGGCAAACTTCTTAAACTCTATGGGCGCGAATATTATGGGCGCAGGCACAAGCGTTATTAAAATACGCGGTGTTAATACCCTTACAGGCACAGGCTACAGTATAATTCCTGACCAGATTGAAGCAGGAACATATATGGCGGCGGCGGTTGCCACACAGGGCGATGTGCTTATAAATAATGTTACTCCAAAGCATTTGGAATCTATTATAGCAAAGCTTCGTGAAACAGGCGCTACCGTTACAGAGTATGATGAGGCGGTTAGGGTTACTATGACTACCCGTCCTAAAAAATGTAACGTTAAAACTATGCCACATCCCGGATTTCCTACCGATATGCAACCACAGATAGCAACTATTCTTGCTATTGCAGAGGGGACAAGCATTGTAACAGAGGGTGTTTGGGATAATCGCTTCAGATATGTTGACCAATTAACCCTTATGGGTGCAGATGTTCAGGTTGACGGTAAAATGGCGGTTATAACAGGTGTTGACGAGTTGACTGCCTCCCCTGTAAAAGCGGTTGATTTGCGTGCAGGCGCCGCTATGATTATTGCAGGTCTTGTTGCAAACGGCGTTACCGAGATTGAGGAAATCGAGCGTATTGACCGCGGCTACGAGGATGTAGTAGAAAAATTCACCCAGTTGGGTGCGGATATTAAGAGAGTTTACACACCTGACAGTGTGGAAATTTTGAAAAATGCATAATATTAACAGGTCAACCTTTGTTGGCCTGTTTTTTGTAAAGAGGTTTTAAAATGTCAAGAATTTGTCCGCTTTTTAGCGGGTCTAGTGGGAACAGTACATATATTGGTACTAAAAATGGCGGTATACTTGTGGATGTTGGTGCTTCTATGCGCGGAATAACCCAAGCGATTGAGGTTGCAGGCGGTGACATTGCCGAAATTTTAGCGGTTGCTGTAACACACGAGCATATAGACCATATTAAAGGCCTTAAAACAATACTTAATAAAACAAATGCTAAGCTTATAGCATCCTGCGAAACACTTGAAGCCTTGGCTAAAAGCGATAAAATCCCTGAAAAAACAGAAGTGATTTGTCTGGATGAAGGTTTTATAGATATGTGCGGTATAGGTATAACCCGTTTTGCTACAAGTCACGATTGCAAGGGCTCAAGCGGATATGTACTTGATTTGCCGGACGGTAAGAAAGTTTCTGTTTGTACGGATTTAGGTGTTGTGACTGATGGGGTTAGAAACGCTATTAAAAATAGTGATTTAATTTTGCTTGAATCTAATCACGATATTGAAATGCTTAAAAGGGGACCGTACCCACCTGATTTAAAGGCTAGAATTTTGTCTGAACAGGGTCATATTTCAAATAACGCGTGTGCAAGCGAATTGCCATTTCTTTTTAATAACGGTACTAAAAGATTTATTTTAGGGCATTTAAGTCAGCACAATAATACGCCTATGCTTGCAAAAAGCTGTGCCGAGGCGGTGTTAATGGATTTGTCGGCTCAAAATGGAAAGGATTATATCTTAACCGTGGCAAAGCCAAACAATAACGGGGTAATGGTTATATGATTAAAATAACTTTAATTACATTGGGTAAACTTAAAGAAAAATATCTGCGTGAAGCATCGGCAGAATATGAAAAAAGGCTTTCAAGATATTGCAAATTAGATATTGTTGAAATAGAGCCTGTAAGACTTAGTGAAAAGTCTTCGCAAAATGAAATTGATTTAGCGCTTCAAAAGGAAAGTGAAATGATAATTAAAAAAATTCCTGCGGGAAGTAAGGTCTATTCGCTTTGTGTTGAGGGTAAACAGCTTTCAAGTGAGGAATTTGCCAAAAGGAATGACGGTATATTTTCACAAGGCGGTTCGCTTACCTTTATAATAGGTAGTTCCTATGGACTTGATGAAAGTATTAAAAGGTTAAGTGATTTCAGGCTTTCGCTTTCTAATATGACCTTTCCGCATCAGTTGTTCAGGGTAATGCTTTTAGAGCAAATTTACCGTTCGTTTAAAATTAACGAAGGCTCTACTTATCACAAGTAATTATTCGTTAAAACCTATAATAAAAAATGCTTGACCTTTCAGATGTATTGTGGTATAATGCTATTACCTCTGAAAGGTTCTTTTTTTTTGCAATAAGAACCGGTTTTTAAGGGATTCTATATATCGCATAGTGCTTTTCGTTATACTACTAAATATGGTATAATGATGCGGTATTACCCTTGACCGAGGGAGGCGTTTACTTTTACAAGAGTAAAAGCAAAAAATATTTCCGTAAAGCGGGAGGTGCCGTTATGAGAGTTAAAATCACACTTGCTTGCACAGAGTGCAAACAACGCAACTACAACACAATGAAAAACAAGAA
>JAZRMY010000085.1:0-1175 GCA_045647925.1 Acutalibacteraceae bacterium
TGTCGGCTCGTCACATCCTGGGGCTGGAGAAGGTCCCAAGGGTTGGGCTGTTCGCCCATTAAAGTGGCACGCGAGCTGGGTTCAGAACGTCGTGAGACAGTTCGGTCTCTATCTATCGTGGGCGTTGGAAATTTGCGTGGATCTGACATTAGTACGAGAGGACCGTGTTGGACAGACCTCCGGTTTACCAGTTGTGCCGCCAGGTGCATTGCTGGGTATCCGCGTCTGGATCGGATAAGCGCTGAATGCATCTAAGTGCGAAGCCGGCCGCAAGATTAGATTTCCTTTGAGGGTCGTTGTAGACTACGACGTTGATAGGCTGCAGGTGTAAAGGTGGTGACATCAAAGCCGAGCAGTACTAATTGCCCGAACTTTTCCTTGTGTTTTTATTTTCTTGTTTAAGATTATAAGGTTTTAGTTTATTATCGTTTTGTATTTTAAATGCCAACAATATTCAGGTGGTTATAGCAACGGGGTTCCACCTCTTCCCATTCCGAACAGAGAAGTTAAGCCCGTTTACGCCGATGGTACTGCGCAAGTGGGAGAGTAGGTAGCCGCCGTCTTTAAAACGCTTTGGAGTTAATACTTCAAGGCGTTTTTTTTTATTGTTACATATTAAAGCTTTTCAGGCTGTTATGTATGCGTTTTAAAGCCGTTTTTACCTTTTCTATACACCCCTAAACCCCCTCCAGGGGGCTTGGTCGTTGGCAAGCCAACTCCGAATTATTTACTTTTGGTAATAAACCTGAGGCTCTTTTTTTTTGCGTACTTGCGCAGTACCATCTACCTTATTAATAAGGATTGCAGTTCGCGATGCGAACTGCGCAAGTGGGAGAGTAGGTAGCCGCCGTCTTTAAAACGCTTTGGAGTTAATACTTCAAGGCGTTTTCTTTTTTATATGATATTTAGAGTTTTTCTGGCTGTTATATAAGCGTTTTAAAGCCGTTTTTACCTTATCTATTCACCCCTAAACCCCCTCAAGGGGGCTTGGTCGTTGGCAAGCCAACTCCGAATTGTCTATTCTTCAGGTTATTAATCTGAAGTGAACCCCAAAAGTTAGACAAAAAACTTTTGGGGTTTATTTTATGCGAAAGAAACACGATCACCAAGCATTGCTCAAATACATGCATATGCTTGAAGATGGCTATTCCATCAAGTACATTCACTCTATGTAT
>JAZRMY010000086.1:0-24390 GCA_045647925.1 Acutalibacteraceae bacterium
TGTATTCTTCCCGAAGGCATGCGCTTATTAAAACCGATTGTAAGACGCTGAAGTTTAGCAATAATTGCGGCGCGTAAGGTAGCCTCAATAGAACGGGTTGAATTGTATAAAAGTTTTCTGTAAATAATCTGCAAGGGATAATTTATAACCAATAAAAATAAAGCCACTGCCAGATTTGTTATTATCTTTGTAGCAGTGGAGGATGAATTTTCAACTAATGCATTTATAATATTTGTTGTTGCAATAGGAATAAATAACATCGCACTTAACTGAAAAACACAAAAAACAACCGATAAAAACATTTGCTTTTTATGACCTTTACACATTCGCAAAAGATTCTTAAAAAACGATTCTTTTTTGTTTGGTTTACAGTACTTTTCAAGAAAATCATTTTCAAGACGAAGAAGCTCTTCCTCGGTAAGATTTTCAACGGTTGTTATGGGTTTTATTGTTCTCATAAAAACACTCTCCCTTTGCAACAAGCAAATAACCTATTAAATTTGCTTTCATTATAGCACCGCGTCACTAAAAGTCAAGCAAAAAATCCCGATTTTAAAAAAATAATTTAAAATCGGGATTTTTACTGTTATTTATATTCTTCAATAAGTTTTTTAAAGTACGGAAGCGACTTTTCAATTTGGCTTGTGCTTACGCAATAACTAATACGTACGTAACCTTCAAAACCGAAAGAATCACTTGGAACTAAAAGCAAATCATATTTCTTTGCCTTTTCGCAAAAAGCATTAGCATCTGCTTCGGGGGATTTTACAAAAAGGTAAAACGCACCGTCGGGACTAACACAATTATACCCATATTCACTAAGCGAATTATAAAGCAAATCGCGATTTTTCTTGTAAACCGAAATATCACTTGTAAGACCTATACACTCTTTAACCGCAAATTGTAAAAGGCTTGGCGCACAAACAAAGCCAAGCGCTCTGCCCGCACCGCAGATAGCCGCATAGATTTCATTAGGAGTATTTGTTTTTGGAGAAACAAATATATAGCCTATACGCTCACCGGGGAGTGACAACGATTTACTGTAGGAATAGCAAACAATTGTATTATCATAAAATTCGGGAATATACGGAACCTCTACCCCGTACGATAATTCTCTGTAAGGCTCATCACAGATTATGTAAATTTCGCTACCAAATTCCTTTTGCTTTTTATTTAAAAGCTCGGAAAGCTCTGTAATATTAGCTTTAGATAAAACTACACCAGTAGGATTATTAGGCGAATTTACAATAATAGCCTTTGTTTTTTCGGTAATTGCGTTTTCAAGATTTTCAAAGTCAATTTGGAAATCACTTTCACGGCATTTAGAAACAACAAACTCTGCCCCCGCTTTTTCTGCAAAAACACGGTATTCGGGAAAAAACGGCGCTAAAGCAATAACCTGCTCACCTTCATTTATAATGGCATTCAAGGTTATTGTAAGCGAAGCCGCCGCGCCACAGGTCATATATATTAAATCAGGTGTAGCATCTGTTCCAAAACGACTTTTAATACTATTAGCAATAGCGCTTCTAACAGTCGGGTCACCCTGTGCAGAGGTATACCCGTGAATTTTAACAGGGTCGATTTCGGTAAGTAACTTAACCATTATTTTATTTACCTGCTCGGGTGCAGGTATACTTGGGTTACCAAGACTAAAATCAAATACATTTTCTGCGCCTATTTCTGCTCGTCTTTTATTTCCGTATTCAAAAATTTCGCGAATAACCGAGCGCTTTGTTCCAAGCCCTAACATCTTTTCATTAACCATTTTTATATCTCCTATTCAAATTCCAATTCCTTAATGGAGCGCAACTGATAATCTACATTTTTAAGCAGTTCACTCTTTTTAAGGGCAACTGCCGCGCCCTTAACAACACTGTGCGCGGGGTCTTCCATTTGGTGAACCTTAATTCCCAAATACTCTTCTATTTTTTGTGCAAAGCCGTTAAGCTTTGAACCTCCGCCTGCAAGGTACAAACCATCGTTCATAACGTCTGCCACTAAGTCGGGGTCGGTTTTATTAAGCACTAATCTTATCGCGTTGCAAATGGTATCAAGCGTATCTTTAATTGCTTCGTAAACTTCGCCCGAAGTAATTTCAAAGCTTTCAGGAAGCCCCGAAAAGATATTTCTGCCCTTTGCAACCATTGCAATTTCTATATCACGAGGAATAGCAGAGCCGACCTTTATTTTAATTTCTTCTGCAGTTAAAGGTCCTATTTCAATATTAAATTCCTTGCGGACATATTTAATAATCTGCGCATCTATATCAAACGAAGCGGTTTTAAAGGAATCACAAGCGGCAATACCACCCATAGAAATTACCGCAACATCGGTAGTACCTGCACCAATATCAACAACAAGTGTTCCGTGCGGCACAGAAAAGTCGAGTCCCAATCCAAAAGCAATTGCTAAAGGACCTTCAATTACGGTTATATTTCTACCCCCTGCCGATTCCACAACATTTGCAAGTGAACGGTGCTGAAGCTCGGTAAGGCCCGCAGGCAAGGTTGCCATTATGCGCGGACGCAAAATTTTATTGCCGAAAACCTGAGTCATATAATCCTTAAGCATTAGTTCGGTTAAATCATAGTCTGCAATAATTCCGTGTTCAATAGGATGTACGCTTACCATACTGTCAGGCGTTCTGCCAATGGTTTGCTTAGCCTTTTCACCAAAATATATTGCTTCCCAAGTATCTGCATCAACTGTTACAACGCTTGGAAGCTCCAAAACAACCTTAGAGCTTGAAAAAATTACGGTTTTAGAAGAACCTAAATCTATTCCAATATCAGTTGCCATAATTATTTATCCTTTCTTTTATCTGTAATTAAGCCTGTTATACAATAAACATTATCAGCGCCGCTAAGTATTAACTGCTTCGCGCATTCGTTTAATGTGGCGCCTGTAGTTTTTATATCATCCACAAGTAAAATATTTTTACCGTTTACCTTTTGTTTGGTACCGTAAAGTCCTGCGACATTTTTAAATCTTTCCTTGGGATTTTTTATATCGTGTTGGTCGGTTTTACTTTTATTTCGGTAAAGTATATCCAAAACGGGTAAATTTAGTTTTTCACCAATCTTTTCTGCTAAAAGCTGTGATTGATTAAATCCACGATGTAAAAATCTCTTAAATGTAAGCGGCACAAATGTAATCGCATCAAAATCGATATTATCATAAACCATTTCTATTGTAAGTAACATCTGTTGCGAAATAAATTCGGCATTTCCGGTTAATTTAGAAAACTTGAATTTATACATAGCCTCCTTAGCCGAAGACTCATTATAAAACGGCGCCGCCACACCCGCAAAATAAAACACCCTATTTTTACATTCGCAATTCTTTTTAGAAAGTCCGCACCGTTTACAAGCCTTGGTAAAATCCACTCTATCAAGCATTTCGTAGCAGTAATCGCACAAATATTCGCCTTGGTCGATTATTTCACCGCAAGCTATACAGGTGTTTGGAAAAAAGGCACTAATAATACTTTTAAAAACTTGCATTACCGTAATTCCTTTTCAAAAAATGTACAAGCAAGGTATAGCGCAGGGTCTTACGGTCGTTTTGTGCCATAGCATCAAAAACCTTAGGCTGACCCACAATTATTAACATCTTTTTGGCTCTTGTTACTGCAGTATAAAGTAAATTTCTATACATAAGCTTACTTGGTACATCACAAAGCGGAATAATTACATAATCATACTCACTGCCCTGACTTTTATGAACAGTAACCGCATAGGCTAATTCAAGCTGAGAAATATCCTCTGAAAAATATGTAACAATTCTATCATCAAAGCGTACTTTAATAATACTGCCCTTAATGTCAATATCGGTAATATATCCTACGTCCCCGTTAAATACGCCGTAGCCGTATTCCCCGTTATCGCGCCTGTATTCCAAATCATAGTTGTTTTTAATCTGCATTACCTTATCGCCAACACGGAAGTATATACCCTTGTATACCAATTGCGCTTGTCCTTTAGTATGTGGGTTAAGGTTAGCTTGTAAAAGATTGTTAAGATTAACTGTGCCCGTATCAAGCATTCTTGAGGGGCAAAGTATCTGAATATCGGTTAACGGATTAATTCCGTATGCGCCCGGTAGTCTTTCGCTAACAAGCTGCATAACGGTTTCTACTGTTTGATATCTGTCCGCTCTATTAATAAAAAAGCAATCCGAATCCTTTGCGGAAAATTCTGCTTTTTCACCGTTTATTATAGCGTGGGCATTATTAACAATCATACTTTTGCTTGCCTGACGGAAAACCTTTTTTAAGCGTATTGAAGGAAATACATCAGAAGCTAAAATATCATTAAGCACATTACCCGCGCCTATGCTTGGCAGCTGGTCGGAATCGCCTACTAAAATAATTCTGCAAGAAAGTCTTAAAGCTTTGAGCAGATTATCAAATAAAATTGCATCTATCATAGATGCCTCATCAATTATTATAACATCACAATTAAGCGGATTTTTTTCATTTCTCGCAAATTGCTGCTTGTCCTCTTCCCCCCATTCCACCTCTAAAAGACGGTGAATGGTTTTAGCATCTCTGCCCGTAAGCTCGGTTATGCGCTTTGCGGCTCTGCCTGTTGGGGCGGCAAGCTCGATTTCTAAATCTCTATTTTCAAAAAGCTTTATTATAGCATTAAGTGTTGTGGTTTTACCCGTTCCGGGGCCACCCGTTAAAACAAGTATACCGCTTTCAAAAGCCTCAAAAATAGCTTGTTTTTGAAGCTCCTCAAACTTAATACCTAATTTTGCTTCAACATTACTTATTTCAAGCTCATCAACAGTAACCGCGCTACTTATAAACCTTTTAACCGCTAAAAGCCTTGCCGCAATGTGCTGCTCGGCATTATAATAATCAGGCAAAGAAAGATACTCGCAGCCGCCAACCGTTTCAGCAGTAATCTGAAAGCATTCAATAAGACGGTCGCAACAGATTTCTACCACGCTTTCCTTACACTCAAGTAATTTGCAAGCAACATTTACAAATTTATTCCTTGGTAAACAGGTGTGGCCGTTATAAAGATTTTTTCTTAAAACATATTCAATTCCCGCGCAAACCCTAAGCTCGCTGTTGCGGTCAAATTCAAAATCCTCTGCAATATCCTCGGCGGTTTCAAAAGCAAAATCCAAGCCGTCTGCACAAAGCACATATGGGTTGGATTTTATAAGCTCAATAGACCTATCACCAAATTTTCTGTAAATATTAACGCATTTATCGGGCGTGATATTATATTTCGAAAGAAAAATCATAATATCTCTCACACCGTATTGCTTGTTGTATTCTTCGCTTATAGCCATAGCCTTTTGCAAAGAAATACCCTTTATATTAGCAAGCATTTGGGGTTCGTTCTGAATAATTTCAAGACTGTCTGCCCCAAATTTTTCAACTATTCTTCCCGCGGTTGAAGGACCCACACCCTTTATTGCGCCACTTGATAAATACCTTAAAATAGCCGCGGCGCTTTGTGGTGTTTTACGTTCAAAGCTTTCCACCTTAAACTGTTCGCCATAGGTTTTATGAAATGTGAATTCGCCGGAAAATTCGGCAACATCCCCCTCGTTCAAAAAGGGTAAAATACCTACTGCGGTTATATCCTCTCCATCACAGTTAACAATTGCTACTGTATACCCGTTAGCTTCGTTTTTGAAGGTTATTTTTTCTACTGTGCCTGTAATCTTTTCCAACATCCTCACCCTTTCAAAAACTTAATCTACGGAAATAAAATATTATATTTTTTTGCAATTTCCTTACACTTTAAATATGTAGCCTTATCTAAATTGGAATTGTCTGCCAAAACAGAATCCGCAAGCTTATTACCAAGCCATAAATATTGCTCGCCTGCAAAAATTAACTGTTTTTCTGCATTCTTATTATCAAGTCTTATAACCAATTGCGAATTCATACGCCGCTTTGGAAATAAAAGTAAAATTTTTAACAAATGTGCCGCTTCGCAAAAGCCAAAAATCGCAAAGATAAGTAAAAAGAAAAAACAAATATATTCAAACAATGTAATCCCTCCGTTACAGTATACGAAAAAAACTACAGTTTGATATAATAACTTTTCACTCGTAGTTATCCAAAAATAAAGGGCCGAAAAGCCCTTTATTTTTATTTTATTAAAACAGTTGTAGTGTATGTGCCAATAGCCCATACGTTGTTAACATCCTTAAAGCTTATAATTGCTTCAACCGAATGTTGACCTGCCGTTTTTCCTGTTAAATCAATTTCGGCATAAGCTGTATTTAGCCTGTTAATAACATTACGCGGTCCGCAAATTCTTACATTTTTAATTTCGGAAATTTCGCTAACACTAAGACCTGCTTCAAGACCCTTATGCTTTACTTCCGAAACAGAAATGATTTTTTGTGAATAGTTTTCAATATTAAGCTTTACAGTAACAAACTGCATATTTTCAACCAATCTTACACCCTCGGGTAGCTTTGGCGAAACATCATAACTGTTAGCTGTAGGCGATACGTTGCTTAAATCTATTGCAGACAATGTAACATTTGTAGTTTTATCCACCGTTTCGGGTTTACCTATTACCGTAACAGTAGAATAATCTAAAACATAAGAAATACTGTTTTTATCAAAACCGTTTGGTATATTTGTAAAATCAACCACAACCGGAACGGTTTTGGTTTTAGAAATAGGCACTGTAACCTTTACCTTTTCTGCGCTTAAGGTTAAGTTTTCGGGAGAAATTTCTTTGCCGTCAACATCATAAAGAATAAGGTTAGCATCAAAGGTTTCACTCACATCAAGCGTTTTATTAACCTGTGCAAATGCAACAACCGAATCAATTTTATTGATAACGGTTCTGGGTCCGCTTATTGTAACGGTATCCTTTTCGGTTCCGCTTACAATAGCACTTTCGGCAATAAGACCCTCTTTAGCGGTAACACCATCAGCTTTGGCTTTAATTGTAAATTCCTTAGTATCAATATAATCAAAAGAAATTTTCACATTCGAAGGGGTAACGCTTTTAATCTGGTAATCTGCAAGTGGATTGGATTTACTTGCAACAACCTCGAGATTGTATTCACCCGGTGCATCTACCGAAGCGGCAGAAGCGTAAACCGTAATATCGCCGCTCTTAATAGAGCTTACAGCATAACTTGCACCGCTAACAACAACAGTGAATTTTTGAGATGAAATATCACCGATTATGTTCATACCGTTATAAGAAGCAAACGTATTTTCAAGGTTTACGGTAACCGGAATATCTGAAAGGTGACGTTCAATAACAGACTTTTGGCTTGTTACAATTATAAGCCATAGCACAAAGGATAAAACCACCGATAGCGTAACCGTAAAACGCTTATTATCAAGCAGTTTTTTAGCCTGAAAGGATTTCAAGAAATTTCCAAATTTTTTCATATCTTTACTCTCCCTTCTTTTTATTTGAAAAAACATTAATCTTCTTCAAGGTTTTTATAATAGTTGATTCTTTCTTAGTGTTTTCATCTGTAATTAATAGTCTACGTAATTCTGCGGTAGCGGTAACCGCATTATAATTTCTGGTAATCTTTCCACCCACTACAATAGACATTATTCCTGTTTCTTCAGAAACAACTAAAACTACCGCGTCGGAATTTTCGCTCATACCGATTGCCGCTCTATGACGGGTACCAAGCTGTGAATTTATTTCGTTATTATTGGTAAGCGGTAATATACAGCCTGCGGCATAAATTCTACCGTCACGTACAATCATAGCACCGTCGTGCAATGGTGATTTTGGAAAGAATATATTATTAACAACCGAAACCGAGGGTGAAGCATCCAAAACAGTGCCTGTATTTATAATTTCGCCTAGTTGGGTTGTACGCTCAAAAACTATAAGTGCACCGATTTTCTTTTCCTGCATAAAGCCTGCAGCCTTACATACCCTGTCAATACAGTCTGAAACAGAATCTACACCATTGTCAAAAAACTGACCGTGTGAGATTTTTGTACGGCCCACGTGTTCAAGAATACGGCGAAGCTCGGGTTGGAATATTACCGCAACAGCGATAATAAGGGAATTAACAATATTGGTTAAAGTCCAGTCTAAAACGGCAAGTCTCCACCATTTTGCAACTGCATAAACCACTAAAAGTATAATAATACCTTTAACTAATTGACCCGCTCTGCTTTGGCGTAAAAAATCTATCGCCTTATAGATGACAAAAGCCATAACCAAAATATCTATAATATCAAAAACTCTTATGTTTGATAAGGCGTAAATAATTTGATTCCAAGTAGCAATAATTGCATTAAGTACACTATTCACTCTTAATATTCCTCCGTATTCTGTCTAAAATGCATATTAATCTAATTTATTTTAACATATTATATAATATCTATCAATAGTTAATTTAATAATTTTAGTAATATTTTTTCGCTATTGCAGGCATTAATAAGCGCTTGTATTTCCTCTTTTGTATTAAAGGCGCAAACACTAACTCTTGCGGTACCTTCAGGCAATGTTCCAATTGCATTATGTGCTGTTGGAGCGCAATGTAAGCCGCCTCTTAATGCAAAGCCTAAATTGTTAAGAACATTAACGGTTTTTGCACTCGGTATATCTTTAAAATTAAATGATAAAACAGGCATATAACTGTTTATATCAGGGTTTTCGGCGTATACCTTTACCCTTTTATTTTTTGAAAGACCCTCGTATAATCTTTCATACAAGGAAAATTCGTGCCTTTTAATTTTTTCAATTCCCGTTTTTTCAATAAAATCTATTCCCGCTAAAGTGCCCATTATTCCGCTCATATTAACCGTTCCGCTTTCTAATCTTTCGGGTAAAACATCGGGTTGTAGAAAATCTATTGAAGAACTTCCCGTGCCACCTTCAATTATGGTATTTTCTATAGGCTTTCTGCAAATTAAAACCCCTATTCCCATAGGAGCGTAAAGTCCCTTATGTGGCGCTATGCAAAGATAATCTATATTCATTTTTTTCATATTTATTTCTTTAATTCCCGCTATTTGCGCCGCATCTACACAAAAGTAAATCCCCCGTTTTTTGCATATATTCCCTATTTCCTCTATAGGCAATGTTTTACCTGTAACATTTGAAGCACCCGTAACCATAACAAGCTTGGTATTAACCTTTATTTTTTGTTTAAAATCTTCTAAAGTATCGGCATCGTTGCGGTAAACTTTAAAGGCATCGTAGCTAATCCCCATCTTTTTAAGCGGTCGCATAACCGCATTGTGTTCGAGATTTGATATTACGGCGTGCTCACCCTTATTTAAAACACCTTTCAAAACAATGTTTATGCTATGCGTACAGTTAAGTGTGAAAACTACATTTTCAGGTCCGTCTGCGCCAAAAAAGGTGGCTATTTTATCACGTGCAGAATACACGGCGTTAGCGCATTTAACCGATAAATCGTGTCCGCTTCTACCGGGATTTGCCGAATAATTAATTAATGCATTATTCACCGCCCAAACAACAGACATCGGCTTTTTACCTGTTGTTGCGGCATTATCTAAATAAATCATACCTTTCCCCCATAAAAAAGCACTCCATTGTTTTGGAGCGCTTCGAATAAATTATTTCTCGCTTATTTCAAGAATTTTTACACCGTTATTGCGCAACAGCTTTTCGGCTTCTGCAACGCTTCCCTCAAGAATTATTGCATATCCGCATCCAAGCGCTGCCTTTCCGGTAATTCGTTCTATACTGGCTTTAAATCCTTTTTTTCTTAACAAATCCTTGCCTTTAATCGCATAGGTAACCGTACCGGTTGCTATTATATATCTTTTCATTTTGCTTCACTCCGATATTACATATTATGCATATCGTCTGAAACTGACAACCCTTCCATCATCTGATTCTTATAATATTTAATAACAACAATTAAGATTATTGGAAATAAGAAAAGTCCGAAAACACCTAAAACCTTAAGTCCTACAAACATAGCAAGTAGCGTAAACAAAGGATTTATACCGATTTGTGTGCCAATAATTTTCGGTTCCAAAAAATTTCTTATAACAATTGAAGCAATATAAAGTACAGCAAGCCCAATTGCAAAAGCGACCTTATTTGAAAGTGCGCTTAAAACCGCCCAAGGTATTAAAACCGTACCAAGTCCGATTACAGGCAATATGTCCACAAAGGATACTAAAAAGGCTATTAAAACCGCATTTTTCACCCTTAAAAGCATTAGTCCTATAAGTAGCTCTAAAAAGGTTAAAAGCATTAAAATCATGTATCCCTTTAAAAGCTTAAAAACACTGTTAAGCAAAATTTTTTTAATTTTTTCAATATTCTCGGTTCTTGCTTTTCCACAAAGCTCCTTTACAAAATTTGTAAGCACATTATAATCCTTTGCTATATAACAGCTAGCTACTAAAGCAATTACACTGCTAAACAGAAAAGATGGCATATTTTTAGCAATATTCGTTAAGGTTTTTGAAATAAAATCGCCTGATATTTTAGAAATATTAAGCAATATATTTTTCCAAAATTCCTCTAAAGTAAGGGCATAGCTTTCGGGCAATAAAGACGAAAATTTTTCCTGCAAACCGTTTATAAAGCTTAATATTTTATTTAAAAAATCGGGTAATTTCTCGGTGAAGCCCATTAAAAAAACTGTAATTTTATATAGTGAAAATACTACCAAAAACACAACTGCCAAATAAATAAAGGCCGAAAGAAAGGCGGCTATTCTCCCCTTTTTAAGCCCTGTTTTTTTACTTAAAAAAGTGGCAGGTCTTTGCATAAAAAAAGCAATTACAGTTGCTATTATAAAAGGCAACAAATAACCAATTAAAAATTTACACAATAAAAAAATTAAAATTCCACACACCGAAATATAAGCAAAATTTATTAAAAATTTCTTTTTATTTTCTATTTCCAAAATTACACCGCCAAAACTTTAGTAAATTATGTTGATTTTTAAAGAAAAATGTACTATAATAAGATGATTAAATTATAATCGCCTAATTATAAGTATAAGAATTTAGGTAATTTTTATTCTAACTTATAGTTTGCCGGTAAATTTCTATGCACGGAGGATAAAATGATTAACATTGCTATTATGGGTCACGGTGTTGTAGGTTCAGGCGTGGCAGAAATACTTATAAACCATAACCAAAGAATTGCCAAAGGTGTTAAACGCGACATTAATGTGAAATACATTCTTGATTTGCGCGATTTCGATAACCTTCCTTATTCCGATAAATTTATTAAGGACTTTGAAATCATTTTAAACGATGATGACGTTCAGGTTGTAGCAGAGGTTATGGGTGGCCTTAATCCCGCTTATGACTTTGTAAAAAAATGCTTACTAAAAGGCAAAAGCGTTGTAACCTCCAATAAAGAGCTTGTTGCCGCTAAGGGTGCCGAGCTTATAAAAATAGCACAGGATAATAACGTTAACTTCTTGTTCGAAGCAAGTGTTGGCGGCGGTATTCCCGTTCTTCGTCCTATGGTTCAATGCCTTAGCGCTAATGAAATTGATGAAATTTGGGGTATTCTTAACGGAACCACTAACTTTATTTTAAATAAAATGATAGTGGATAATATGGATTTTGATTCCGCTTTAAAATTGGCGCAGGATTTGGGCTTTGCAGAAAAAAATCCCGCAGCCGATGTTGAAGGCCACGATGCTTGCAGAAAAATCTGTATTTTATCTGCTTTAGCTTTCGGTAAGCACGTTTATCCCGAACAGGTTAAAACCGATGGTATTACCGACATTTCGCTTGACGATGTTGAATATGCCGACAATTTTGGTTATGTTATAAAGCTAATCGGTCATGCTAAAAAGTTAGAAAACGGAAAAATCACTGCCGATGTTTCCCCAACCTTAGTTTCAAGAGAATGTATTCTTTCAAGCGTTAACGGTGTTTTCAACTGTGTTATGGTGAACGGTGACCAAACAGGCGAGGTTGCATTCTACGGTAAGGGTGCCGGTAAGGAAGCAACTGCAAGTGCCGTTGTTGCAGATATTATGGATTGCATTAAGCATTTATCTGCACGTAAATATCTTTTCTGGGAAGACACAGAAAACGGCTTTGTTGATACCGAGTATGATAACTACGGCAAGCATTACGTTTTAATAAAGAGTGATGATTTTGATTCACTCTCTTCTCAATTTACTACTATCTTCCCCACTTGCGATAAGGTAATAAAGAATGAATACTCGAAAGAAATTGCCTTCATAACCGAACCTGATTGTGAAAGCAATATAAAAAATAAAATTTCAAAATTTGAAAATATTAAAAGTGTAAAAGTATTACACACCATGTTTTAATCCGGAGGTAAATCTATGTCACTTATTGTAAAAAAATTCGGCGGTTCATCTGTTGCTAATGCCGAAAGAGTCTTTAATGTTGCCAATATAATTATTGAAGACTATAAAAAAGGTAACGATGTTATAGTTGTTGTTTCTGCTCAGGGCGACACTACAGATGACCTTATTGAAAAAGCAAAGGAAATTAATCCCGAAGGCGCTTCCAAGCGTGAAATGGATATGCTTTTATCTGCAGGTGAGCAAATTTCCATTTCCTTACTTGCTATGGCTATTGAAAAATTAGGCTGCCCCGTAAAATCCTTACTTGGTTGGCAAGCAGGCTTTAATACCGATTCTCATCACACAATCGCACGTATTAAAAACATTAATACCGAACGCCTTAAGAATGAAATTTCAAAGAAAAATATAGTAATTGTTGCGGGCTTCCAGGGTCTTAACAAGTACGATGATATTACAACCCTAGGCCGTGGCGGTTCGGATACAAGTGCAGTAGCAATTGCGGCTTCAATGAAGGCTGACTTATGCCAGATTTATACCGACGTTGACGGTGTTTATACAGCCGACCCAAGAAAGGTTAAAAATGCACAAAAGCTTGATGTTATAAGCTATGACGAAATGCTTGAGCTTGCAACACTTGGCGCGCAGGTTCTTAACAACCGTTCGGTTGAAATGGCAAAAAAATACAATGTTGAACTTGAGGTTCTTTCAAGTCTTGAAAGAAAACCGGGTACTATCGTTAAGGAGAGAGTAAAAATGGAAAAAACTTTAATAAGAGGCGCAGCAAAAGATAATAATGTAGCAAGTATTTCAATCGTAGGCTTACAGGACACCCCCGGTATTGCCTTTAAAATATTCAACAAATTAGCACAGGCTAAGGTTAATGTTGACATTATTCTTCAATCTGTTGGCCGCGACGGTACTAAGGACATTACATTTACCGTTCCTCAGGACGATGCTAAAACCGCTGTAAATGCTATCGAAGCTCTTAAGGATATCCTTGATTTCAACAAGGTTACTGTTGATGAAAGCGTATGTAAGGTATCTATTGTGGGCGCAGGTATGGAAAGCCATCCCGGTGTTGCTTCTACAATGTTCGAAGCACTCTTTGATGCAGGCATTAACATTCATATGATTTCTACAAGCGAGATTAAAATTTCTGTTCTTATAGATGAAAAATACGGTGATGCAGCAGTTACTGCAGTTCACGATGCATTTATAAAATAAAGGAGAATAAAACTTTGGAAAAAGATGCTGTTTCTGCGGGTGTTTCCGAATACGGCGGACTTTTTACAACTGCTGAGGTTCGCATTTTAATATGCTATATCCTCTCTACAATAAACCAACCTGTTCCAAGCAACCTACTTGCAAACACCCTTCACTATGAAGGCATTGCAAACTGCTTTGAGGTAAGTGATTCTATTGCTTACCTTCACAAGAACGGACAGTTAAAGCTTATTGATGAAAAGGAAGATACCTACATTGCTACCGAAAGCGGTAAAAACATTGCCGATACCCTTAAAACATTGCTTTCAATGACCACTAAGGAACGCGCATACAATGCCGCTACAAATATGCTTTCGCGTTTTAAAAACGCAAAAGAAACTGACATAAAGATTTCTCGCGAGGGGGATAAAACCTTTATAACCTGTTCCGCAATTGATGATGACACTCCGTTTATGAGCGTTAAATTACTTGCTTGTGACGAAGACCAAGCGCTTTTTATAAAGGAAAAATTTTTAGCCGACCCCACGAAAATTTATTCTTCTATAATTGATATGTTAACTAAATAACACAAAGCCCGACGGTTAGTACACCGTCGGGCTTTAGCTTTATTCTATTTCAAAAATGGGGTATTCGCCGTTTTGCTTTGCAGGGTCTATTTCTTCCCTGTTTTTTACTGTCCACACAAATTTAGGTGATTTATAAAATTTAGTGGTAATTTTTACGGGTAAAGAATTTCTATCCTTTTTATTATAAGCTATAAAATTAGGCCTTGCTAAAAAGTTAAATACCATACCTGTAAGCAAAATATTAAGTATACTGTATCTTTTTTTATCACGGCAGACGTTTGTATATAACTGCCCGTAATAAGCGTTCGGTAAATACCTTCGTATTTCTTTTAAAAGGAACGGATTAAAGGATTCTATACAATAGTCGCCCTTATAATTTTTAAGTAATTGCGCCACCTTAGGACAAAGCGAAGCATCCAAGGTTTCACCTTTTAATTCTACAAGCAACGGAACTGCGCCGTTTACAGTTGCAAGTACCTCTTCAAAGGTAGGAATATATTGGTCGGTATTTGCAAGCGATAAGGCTTTTAATTCATTTGCCGAAAGTGATGAAAGCTTTTTATCGACCCCTGCCATACGAGAAAGCGTATAATCGTGAAAAACCATAACCGTACCGTCAAGTGATAATTGTACATCAAGCTCAATTCCATAGCCTTTATCTATTGCCGCTTTAAATGCCGTAAGAGAGTTTTCGGGTATTCCCTTACCGTGAAGACCGCGATGTGCGTAAGAGCATAATAACCGCTTATTTTCAGGCTGTTTAGCGATTGGTCGCACAAGGATAAAAAGATATAACGCCAACAAAGCAATTATTAAAGCTAAAATTATATAAATTGCTATCATAATTAATCAACATCAAGCTGCTCTAAAGCGCTTTTCCTTTCAACTATCTGCGCGTCACCATGGCGAACAAAGAACATTGTAATAAAGGCAAGTGCCACAAAAACAGTACCGAATGCAAAGAATACATAGCGCATACCAATAAGGTCATACAAAAATCCTGAAAGAATGGGTGCCACTATCTGAGCAGACATTGATGCGGTGTAATAATAGCCTGTATATTTACCTACATTGCCCGACTTTGCAAGCTCTACAACCATTGGGAAGGAGTTAACATTAATAGTAGCCCAGCCTATACCTGCAAGTATAAATATAGGATACATAATAACCTCGGGAGTTTCGGGTGTAATAAAGTTACCAACAAAGAAAGCAGTTGCAAGAATTACAACACCGCAAAGAATAGTTTTTCTTCTGCCAAGCTTTGAAGCAACAATACCAACAGGAATATACGAAACAATAGCCGCCGCCTGAGCGATAATAAGGGTTAGGTTAAAGTCAAAGCCAAGAATATTAGTAGCATAAACCGAATATTTACTTGTAATTGAGTTATAACCTATATACCATAAGGCAACAGACGCCAAAATTAACATAAGTGAACGAATTTGACCTTTAGAAAGCTTACCGTTATTTTCTTTTATATCCTCGCCGTCTTCAAGACCTAACGCTAAAGTTTCTTCTCTCATTTCTTTAGCCCATTTATTTTCTTTAACAGAAAGCAAAAATACAATAAAGCCTACAAGCATTATTGCAACAACGGCAGTAAAATAGCCTGTATACTGCATATAATGATTTTTCGAGGTTGCAAAAACCATACCAAGCACCAAAACAAGTATACCGCCCGCGGTACCTGTAAGATTAATAATAGCATTCGCCTTTGAACGAAGCGGCTTTACAGTAACATCGGGCATTAATGCTACTGCGGGTGAACGGAAGGTAGCCATTGCAAGCAACGCCACCAATAAGGTTGCCATAAAGCCAATTAACGGCAACGGATTTTTAAGTGTTAACTCAAGGGTAGTCTTTTGAATAAAGGCAATTTCTTCGGTTGCTTTAAGCTCGGGAATGCCTTCGGCAATAACACGGGATAACTGAATATTATCAATAAAGGTAAGCGATATGAAAGCAATCACTGCAGCTATAGTACCAAAGAAAATAAATGGTGTACGCTTACCGAAACGGGTATTAACCCTATCAGACAAGGAGCCGAAAATAGGCAGTAAAAATACCGCAAGAACATTGTCGATAGACATAACCGCACCCGAAGCCGATTGCGGTAAACCAAAGTGGTTTGTAAGTATAAGTGGAATAATTGAATCATATGCTTGCCAAAACGCGCTTATTAAGAAGAACGCCATACCAACAAGCACAACTCTTTTGTGATTTAGTTTCATAAATATCTCCCTACTCTTGGTTATTTACCAAAATATTATTAAATTTAACATTTCCCCAATGATGTGCTTTTTTATTTTTTAATTCACAATTATCCTTTACAATTTCAAAGGAAAAAGCACGGTTAATGTAATCTAAATAAACATTATTACCCATCGAATCGTTTTGCGAAATTCCAAAGCCTGCAATATATTCTTCCTTTAACAAATTAGATATATCAAAAGAAAAATGTGTTTTATATTTCTTGTCCTTTTCTGCTTTTTCAATTATATCACTCAAAGCAAAGCCTACCGGCATATCATTGGAATTTTTTATCCCTATTTCGAATTTAACATTTTCTAAATCTTTTTTGCAAAGCCATTCAACCGTAAATTCAAGTTTTTCATTGCTTTCGAAAAGATTGTTTTCCTTTTTATCAAAGACGAAGGAAAGCATTTGTGCATCATTAGTTGTTCGTGCCGGTCTTGGAAGGACTGAAAAATCAATTTTTTCGTTATTTTTATTTGAATCTTTTCTGGTGTAAAGCTTTATAGCCTCTCCCGTTTCGCCATCAAAAATCTTTTTGCCCTTTTCGAGAACTATACATCTGTCACAAAGGCGACTAACCGTATTCATATTGTGGCTTACATACAAAATTGTTCTGCCCTCGTTTGCTAATGAACGCATTTTTTCAATACATTTTTCCTGAAAGCGAACATCGCCAACCGCCAAAACCTCATCCATAATGATTATTTCACTGTCAAGATGTGCCGCAACCGAGAATGCAAGCTTTACATACATACCGCTTGAATAACGCTTAACCGGTGTATCAATAAACTGCCTAACCTCAGAAAAATCTATAATAGCTTCTATCTTACTGTCAATCTCCTGTTTAGACATACCAAGAATAGCGCCGTTTAAATAAATATTTTCTCTGCCTGTAAGCTCACGATGAAAGCCTGTGCCAACCTCTAAAAGACTTGCTACTCTGCCATTAAGATATATTGAGCCTTCACTTGGAGCCGTAACCGAGGATATAAGCTTTAAAAGTGTTGATTTGCCTGCACCGTTGCTTCCTATTATTCCCAAGGTTTCGCCTTTTTTTAGATTAAAGCTTATATTATCTAAAGCATAGAATGTTTCGTTTTTTTCGTATACTTTAGCGCCTATTTTAGTGTTAGGGTCTTCTTTTTTACGAATTCTCGCCCAAAGGCTTTGTAAATCTGCCGCAAGGGTTTTACCGCCTATTGTACCTAAAGTATACCGCTTATAAACATTTTCGACTTTTAACATTAATTCATTATTCATTGTAAAAGCCTCCAAATCAAACTGTATCCATAAAGTTCTTTTCAACCTTATTGAAAAGCAAAATTCCAAAAATAAGCACAAGTAAGGTTATTATTGCGCTTACAATCCAATAACCCCATTCCATTTGGCCGCAACCTAAAAATGCAAATTTAAAGTTATTAACTACCGGAGCCATAGGGTTTAGCATTATAATAGCCTTTGTTTTTTGTGAAAGGGTTGAAACGGGATAAACAATAGGTGTTATATACATCCAAAGCTGAACGCCAAAGTTTAAAAGTACCTTTAAATCGCGGTATTTTGTGGTTAGGGATGATATTATAATTCCAAATCCCATTCCCATAGCCGCCATATGTAAAACGAATACAGGCAATAGAAGCATATAAATATTTGGTTTTACAGCCGCGCCTATAGCAATAAAATAAATTAAAAAACCAACAAAAATTACAAACTGTATTAAAAAGCTTATTGCAGAATAAATTACAGTTGATATTGGCATTGTAAGTCGTGGAAAATAAACCTTACCAAAAAGATGTGAATTTGATGTAAAGGTGTTAGAGGTGCTTATAAGACAGGTTGAAAAATAGTGCCATACAGTATTACCTGCCATATAAAACAGAAATTGCGGTACACCGTCGGTAGAGATATTGGCGATTCTGCCAAAAACCACCGTAAACAAAACCGAAGTAATAAGAGGCGCTATAATATACCATAAAGGGCCTAAAACGGTTTGCTTATAATTGCTTTTAAAGTTACGCTTCACAAACATAAAAATAAGGTCCTTGTACTTAAAAACCTCTTTTAAATTAACTTCAAATATTCCTCTTTTAGAGGTAATAATCTTTTGCCACTTCTGTTTCACAAATTCACTTCCAACATTATACATTATTAATAAAATCATATCATAAATCCAGCTTAAAGTCAATTAAAGTGTGTTTTTTAACTTTTTTACAATATAAATGCAAAAATAGCAATAAAATACAAAAAATATGGTTTATCAAAGTTAGAACGCTCTACAAAAAATTAAAGGATATTATTCCCTTTATAACCGAAAACGGAAAATATCCCGACCAAGCACAAAAAGATGTTACTTGGTGGACGAACGGATTTTTCGGCGGTATGATGTGGCTTTTATAAGAACACACGAAAAAGTATGTTTACAAAATCGCCGCAAAACACCTGCTGCCCGTTGGGGCGACCCTGAGGATTTAGTAGGTCCTGCAGTATTCTTAGCGTCAGATGCTTCAAACTTTGTAAACGGCCACGTTTTATATGTTGACGGTGGTATTTTAGCTTACATAGGCAAACAACCGTAAAATAAAAAAACCGTCCTGAAAAGGACGGTTTTTAGTTATTTAAGTGTTCTTTCAAGCCAAACAAAGCCAACATCCAATGCTTCAAACATTGAAGACTTTGTTGATTCTTTTACTATTCTGTCTTTATCTGAAAGTTCTGTATTGCTTTTAAGCAATTGAACATTAATTTTTGTAGGTTCATCATTTTCATCTGTTGCCAAAATAGTAAATTTCACAACATGGCTTTCAGCCATATCGCCGTAATAAATTTCGTTTTTGCTTCTAACAAGGGGCTTTCCCTTATAAGTCATAAATTCCTGTGCCATATTTTACTCCTTTTCCGGAACTTCGCCGTAAAGATTAAATCTAAAAAGAATTGTTTCATCTTGAGGATTAGCGCAACGTAAAGTTGCCTCGCCAACCTCTGTATTACGCAAAATTGTGCTTAATCCTATCATCTGGCAAAGCTTTGATTTCAAATTCAAAACATCGCCGTCGGTTGTTTCAAGGTAAACGTCACCCTTGCATTCATCAATGGTTTTTATTAAATCATCAAAATCAACATTATGAAGTTTTATATATCTATCCATACTAATTACCTCCAAATTATTCTATTTATAAAGTATAAACTATACAATTAAATATGTCAAGTATTGACTTTTTGACAGTTTTACAATATTATTATATATGTAGAATTTTGGCTATAATTCGCAAAAAGCGAAATGCCTTTTAATTGGAGGAAAATATCTTGGAAAATTCACAAAAAAGTATGGAAACAATCGTAAGCCTTGCTAAAGGTCGTGGCTTTATATACCCCGGTAGTGAAATTTACGGCGGTCTTGCAAACTCTTGGGACTACGGCCCTTTGGGTGTAGAATTTAAAAACAATATTAAAAAAGCTTGGTGGAAAAAATTCGTTCAGGAATGTCCTTACAACGTAGGTCTTGACAGTGCGATTATTATGAACCCTGAAACTTGGGTAGCATCAGGTCACTTGGGCGGCTTCTCTGATCCGCTTATGGACTGTAAAAATTGTAAAACCCGCCACCGTGCAGACAAATTAATCGAAGAATATGTTGCAGAAAACGGACTTTCTGATAATCCTGCCGCTATGAGCGATAGCGAAATGGCAGAATACATTAGAGAGCACGGAATCGCTTGTCCTGATTGCGGCTCACACGATTTTACAGATATTCGTAAATTTAACCTTATGTTCAAAACCTTCCAGGGCGTTACAGAGGATAGCACCTCTACCCTTTACTTACGTCCCGAAACCGCACAGGGTATTTTTGTAAACTTTAAAAACATTGCACGTACAACAAGAAAAAAGGTTCCCTTCGGTGTAGCTCAAATCGGTAAATCCTTCCGTAACGAAATCACCCCCGGTAACTTCATTTTCCGTACACGCGAATTTGAACAGATGGAGCTTGAATTCTTCTGCAAGCCCGGTACCGACCTTGAATGGTTTGAATTCTGGCGTGGTTACTGCCGTGATTGGCTTTTGAATTTAGGTATGGATAAAGACAGCCTACGTCTTCGCGACCATGATAAAGATGAGCTTTGCTTCTATTCCAAAGCTACTACCGACTTTGAATTCTTATTCCCATTTGGTTGGGGTGAGCTTTGGGGCGTTGCTGACCGTACTGACTATGACTTAACTCAGCACAGCAATCATTCAGGCGAGGCTATGGACTATTTTGATCCCGAAACCAACGAAAAATATGTTCCTTATGTAATTGAACCCTCATTGGGTGCAGACCGTGTGCTTTTGGCATTCCTTTGCAATGCTTATGACGAAGAGCTTGACGAAAACGGCAATACAAGAGTTGTTTTACGTTTACATCCCGCTCTTGCTCCTTTCAAGGCAGCAGTTCTTCCCCTTTCAAAGAAATTAAGCGAACAAGCAACCGAAGTATATACAAATCTTTCAAAATATTTCAATGTTGATTTTGACGATGCAGGTTCTATCGGTAAGCGTTATCGCCGTCAGGACGAAATCGGTACACCGTTCTCTATCTGCTACGACTTTGATTCAGTAGAAGATAACTGCGTAACCGTTCGTAACCGTGATACTATGGAATCTGTTCGTATGCCAATCAGCGAAGTTAAGGATTACATCGAAAAAGCTTTAGAATTTTAATTACCACAAATAATACAAATTAGGAGTACATATATGGCGATTATTACCACTATGGCAATACCACTAATTCTTGGACTTACATTCTTCCTTTTCGGTATGAATGTTATGTCGGGTGGCCTTGAAACAATGGCGGGCGGCGGACTTGAACGCACCATGAAAAAAGTTACCTCTAATGACTTTTTGGGCTTTTTCTTAGGTGCAGGTATTACTATTGCAATACAATCCTCCTCTGCCTTTACCGTAATGCTTGTAGGTCTTGTAAACTCGGGTCTTCTTGATTTCAGCAACACCTTCGGTATGATAATGGGCTCCAATGTTGGAACAACCCTTACCGCTTGGCTTTTAAGCCTTGCAGGGCTTGATGGTAAATGGTACATTGAAATCCTCAACCCAAGCTTCTTTGCACCAATTCTTGCGTTCATAGGCATAGCAATGCAAATGTTTTCAAAAAGTGATAAGAAAAAAGACCTTGGGAACATTTTTATAGGCTTTGCAATTCTTATTTGCGGTATGGACCTTATGAGTGATTCAATGGTTTCAGTACGCACTATCCCAGGCTTTGATACATTCCTTGCAACCCTTAAAAGCCCGATTATAGCGCTACTTATTTCTACTGCTTTTACCGGCGTAATTCAATCCTCTGCCGCTACAATCGGTATTGTTCAAGCCTTGGCGCTTTCAGGCGGTATTACTTGGCAAATGGCTATCCCGCTTGTGCTCGGTGCTAATATCGGTACTTGTGTTACCGCATTAATCGGCAGCTTAGGCACTAACAAAAATGCAAAACGCGTTGTTATTATGCATTTTTCTGTAAATACCTTCGGTTCAATAATTTGTATGATAATTATGTATATTATGAAGGCATTTGGCGTTAGTATTCTTTCAGCAGAAATTGCAATGGTAGGCGTTGCAATAATTCATACACTTTTCAATGCTATTAATACCGTTCTTTTACTTCCCGTTAAGAAGCTTCTTATTAAGTTCTGCAAAATTGTTGTTCCTGATAAAGAAGAAAAACAGCATGCTATTTTCTTGGACGAGCGTATATTCAACAACCCTCCCCTTGCGCTTTCAGAATGTCGCCGTCTTACAAATGAAATGGCAATCTATGCGCGTGATTCTTTACTTAAATCGATTGATTTAATCACAAATTATTCTGCAGAGGTATCGCAAAATATACGTGAGCTTGAAACCGTTACCGACAAATACGAGGACAAGCTTGGAACCTATCTTGTACGCTTAAGCAGTAAAAAGTTAAGTGACAATGAATCCCACCGCGTTGCCCGTATGCTTCATAGCATAGGCGACTTCGAGCGTATTGGCGACCACGCACTAAATATCTGTAAATTAGCAGATGAAATGAATACCAAAAACATCGCCTTCTCTGACAGAGGAAAGAAGGAAATTGATGTTATAAGCGCGGCAGTTACAGAAATTATAAATATGTCTATTGACTCATTTATTAACGACGATGCCGCATGCTCATTACAGGTTGAGCCTCTCGAGCAGGTAATTGATAAGCTTAGCAAGCAGTTTAAGGCATCCCATATTGAACGCTTGCAGGATGGCAATTGCACAATAGAATTAGGCTTTGTTTTCACAGATATTATTTCAAACTACGAGCGTGTTTCAGACCACTGCTCAAACATAGCGGTTTACACCATGCAGTTACCGTCTGATAAGCTTGACGCGCATAAATACCTCAATAAAATCAAGTCTTCTTCAAATAGCTCATTCGTTGAAAATTACGAAAAATACGAGGCAAAATACAAAGTTTAATATCAAAAAAATCCGACTCGTAGGCGTTGTACCCGTAAGGATACAACGCCAGTTTTATTCGCCAAAGGCGAGTTATATTACTTCGCAGTTATATTTGAACTTCGTTCAAGTTATATTGCCTTAGGCAGTTGTTGGGCGAATAAAATATCACTAAAACCGTAAGGTTTTAATATAACTTTTGATTTATCAAAAATATCACTGTGAGACCTGTCTCACAATATCACTAATAAATTTTTTATTTTGAGATAGTAAAACGGATGTACAGAATTTCTGCACATCCGTTTAAAATTTTGTCTCACACCATAACAAGCCGGACATTTGAGCGCCCAAATGTCACTTATTAGGAGAACCTAAAACCCTTAACCTAACTCAAAACTAATTGCAGCCTGTGGTGCTAACAGCAAAAGAGGGAATTATATTTCCTTTGTGGCAAATCGGTAAAAAGAGACGACACTATCTTCGCTACCGTTGACTAATCTTTTATAAATCTTATCATTTGGAGCGAGATAAGAACCATCGTCCTTAATCAATAAAGGTACATTCGATGAAGCTTCTTTTCCCCAAACAAAACCTTTTTGGGAAAGTCCGTTTCTCAATAGCGTTTCGCCTAAATATGAGCCGAATATAATTGCCATACTCCAAATTTGATTTTCTGTTGGTTTTGATATTGCAATATCATTTGAGTACCAATCCAGTATTTTTTCTAAATCTGAAATACTATTTTCAGAATAATCTAATTTTTTATTAAATTCATTTGCATATTCAACGGCGGTAGCGCACATCTTTTGTGCATAAACTGTCCATTCGTTATTTGTGTTTTTAATATTTTGCTTTCGGTATTTAAAAACATTAAAGAATCCCATAAAACCACCTCTTTGGTTTATTATAACAAAAACACAAACTATTTGCAACAGATACAAAATCCCCACCGATTTCTCGGTGGGGATTCGTTATTGGCAGCCTGAGCGGCTAGTCATTCAAAATCATACTGTCCTTTAGGGTACGATCCTTAAGAGTCGGATTTTTTAATTTATGCTTACATAATCTACTGCATTTTCACACTCGAGCTTTAGAATTCTGCGGTCAACATTTTTTATTTTTTCTTCTATAACAGGTAGTCGGGAAGCAACATTACTGTAAGTATCAACCTTTTTTTCAAGCTGCTCGAGTCGGTAATTTGTAAGCTTGCTTGATGCTAAAATTCCGCCTAAAGTACCGCTAAGTGTTCCCAAAAATGAAATAACCGCTACTACAACCGTGCTATTCATTTTCGTTCTCCAATTTTAAAATATTTTCTCTTTGTTTTATAAAAGCTTCCTTTTCGCCAAACAACGAGGAATAAGAAAAATAAACGTATCCTTGTACCAAATCATCTCCATTACAAATTTGTACCTGACGCGCAATTATATCATCATTGTTTTCCCATTCCTGTTTGTCTTCTGTGAGTTCCGGTATGCCTTTGTAACTCGCAAGTCCAATAAGCAAACCTACGTCACTGTTTTCTACAATTTCTTTCCACCTAGATAATAAATTTTCAAATTTAAAGTCTTTGTCAGGATATTCAAAACCAAAATATAATTGCGGAATTATAAAATCAATATACCCTCCA
>JAZRMY010000087.1:0-3071 GCA_045647925.1 Acutalibacteraceae bacterium
AAGGGTTATACAGTTGGTAAATCTCTTATTGATGAAACTAAGATTGTTTATTGCCGCGATATGATGGCTAAGGCTGAGGAGAAGGGCGTTAAGATTCTTCTTCCTATCGACTGCACAATTACTAAGAGCTTCCCTGACCCAATTGATGCTCCTATCGACATTGAAATTGTTGATGCTGACAAGATTCCTGCTGATATGATGAGCCTTGATATTGGTACAAAAACTGCAGAACTTTATGCAGACGCTGTTAAGAGCGCTAAGACTGTTGTTTGGAACGGACCTATGGGCGTATTTGAAAACCCAATTTTAGCTGCAGGTACTATTGCTGTTGCTAAGAGCCTTGCAGAAACTGATGCTGTTACAGTTATCGGTGGTGGCGACTCTGCTGCAGCTGTTAACACCTTAGGTTATGGCGATAAGATGACCCACATTTCTACCGGCGGCGGCGCAAGCCTTGAATTCCTTGAAGGTAAAGAGCTTCCCGGTATTGCAGCACTTAACGATAAATAATAAATAAAATCCGTAGGGCGTTAATTCGCCCTACATTTATGTAAAAGGAGAATAAAAATGGATAAGACTAAAAGAACTGCAGTTATTGCAGGTAACTGGAAAATGAACAAAACCCCCGCAGAAACTACAGCTTTAATTAATGAAATGAAACCTTTAGTTGCAGGTGCTGACTGCAAGGTTGTACTTTGTGTTCCCTTTATTGATATTCCTGCTGCTGTAGAAGCTGCAAAGGGCTCTAACATTGAAATCGGTGCAGAAAACGTTCACTTCAAGGCTTCAGGCGCTTACACAGGCGAAATTTCTGCTGAAATGCTTGTAGAATCAGGCGTTAAGTATGTTGTTATCGGTCACAGCGAAAGAAGACAGTACTTCGGCGAAACCGACCAGACTGTTAACCTTCGTACCCTTGCTGCTTTAAATGCAGGTCTTACCGCTATTGTTTGCGTTGGCGAAACCTTAGAGCAAAGAGAACTCGGCTACACCGAAACCTTACTTAAGTATCAAACCAAAATGGCTTTAACAAACGTAAGCGCAGACCAACTTAAGAACGTTATTATTGCTTACGAACCCGTTTGGGCTATCGGTACAGGTGTTACCGCTACTGCTGACCAGGCAGACGAAGGTAACGGCTTTGTTCGTGAAGCTATTGCTGAAGTTTACGGTAAGGACGTTGCTGAAACTGTTACTATTCAGTACGGCGGTTCTATGAACGCTAAGAATGCAGACGAATTAGTTGCTAAGGTTAATGTTGACGGCGGTCTTATCGGCGGCGCTTCATTAAAGGCAGAAGATTTCTCTGTAATCGTAAAAGCTGCAAGCAAATAATTTAAAATAAATCGGGTGTCCGCTTGCGGACACCTTTAATTAAGAATTTTATTCAGGAGAAAATTTATGAAAAAACCAATAGTTTTAACTATTATGGACGGTTTCGGTTTTAATAGCGAAACTAACGGTAACGCTATTCATACTGCCGCTACCCCTAACCTTGACCGCATTTTCGGTGAATGCCCTACAACACAAATTGGTGCTTCGGGTATGGACGTTGGTCTTCCTGACGGTCAAATGGGTAACAGTGAGGTTGGTCATACCAACATCGGCGCAGGACGAGTTGTTTACCAAGAATTAACAAGAATCACAAAAGCTATTAAAGATGGCGACTTTTTCACTAACGAAGCTTTCTTAAAGGCAATCGAAAACTGCAAGAAAAATGACAGCGCATTACACCTTATGGGTCTTTTGTCTGACGGTGGCGTTCACTCTCACATTGAGCATTTATATGCTTTAGTAGAGCTTGCAAAGAAAAACGGTATTTCACGCGTTTACATTCACGGCTTGCTTGACGGACGTGATGTTCCCCCTGCAAGTGCAGCAGATTTTATTGACGCGCTTGAAAACAAACTTAACGAAATCGGTTGCGGCAAAATTGCAACTGTACTTGGCAGATTCTACGGTATGGACCGTGATAACCGTTGGGACCGTGTTGAAAAGGCTTATGCCGCTTTAGTTTACGGCGAGGGCGTAAAAACTAATGACGCTGCTGCCGCTGTAAGAGAATCTTATACACAAATCGACGAAGACGGTAAAAACATTACTGATGAATTCGTACTTCCGACAGTAGTTGAAGGTACCGAAAGAATTAAATCGGGCGACAGTGTTATTTTCTTCAACTTCCGTCCTGACAGAGCGAGAGAAATCACCCGTACCTTTGTTGATGATGATTTTGACGGATTTTCACGTGTTGGCGGAAGACAGGATGTTTACTATGTTTGTATGACACAGTATGACGCTTCTATGCCAAACGTTACTGTTGCTTTCAAGCCACAATCATTAACTAACACCTTAGGCGAATTTTTATCAAACAAAGGTCTTACACAGCTTAGAATTGCTGAAACCGAAAAATATGCTCACGTAACCTTCTTCTTTAATGGCGGACGTGAAGTTATGTTTGAAGGCGAAGACAGAATTCTTGTAAACTCACCAAAGGTTGCAACCTATGATTTACAACCCGAAATGAGCGCTAACGAGGTTTGCGATAAAGTATGTGAGGCTATTGAAACCGGTAAATACGATGTAGTAATTCTTAACTTCGCTAACTGTGATATGGTAGGTCACACAGGCTTCTTTGACGCTGCAGTTAAGGCAGTAGAAACTGTTGACACTTGTGTTGGCAGAGTTCGTGCTTCTACCGAAAAAATGAATGGTATTATGCTTTTAACTGCCGACCACGGTAATGCAGATAAGATGCTTGATACTGACGGTTCACCCTTTACAGCACACACCACCTTCCCTGTTCCCTTTGCTGTAATTGGTAAAGAATGTACTTTGCGCGAAGGCGGAAAGCTTTGCGATATTTCACCTACAATTGTCAAGCTTTTAGAGCTTGAACAGCCCGAAGAAATGACCGGCGAATCAATTATATTATAATGGTTATAGTTAGTCGAAACAGTAAAACATTTTACTGTTTCACCACCAAATCTTTGATTTGGGAGCAAATTTTCATTGAAAATTTGACTATATCCATTGAAATGAGTGTCGTGCACAAATAAATTCTTAAAAAATTA
>JAZRMY010000088.1:0-27162 GCA_045647925.1 Acutalibacteraceae bacterium
CAACCCTTAAAACTTTAATTATTATTTATTCTTTGTTGCAAACTTAATCGCAAAAAGAACTGCAACGGTCATTACAACACCGAATGGTAAGCAAATCCAAGCGTGTTGAATAAAGGGTGGGAGAAGGAAGCAAACGAAGGATACTGCAGCAACGGTAAGCGCATATGGAAGCTGAGTAGATACGTGGTTAATATGGTCGCATCTTGCGCCTGCAGATGACATAATTGTGGTATCGGAGATTGGTGAGCAGTGGTCACCGCAAACAGAACCTGCAAGACAAGCCGACATACTCATAATACCAAGTGTGCTTCCAACGTCGAAAATGCTTGTAACGATAGGAATAAGGATACCGAAAGTACCCCATGAAGTACCGGTAGCAAAAGAAATACCACAAGCTACTAAGAAGATAATTGCGGGCAAGAAATTGTTAAGACCGCTTGCACTTGCCAATGCATTGTTTACAAATGTGTCTGAATCCAAAAGACCTGTCATATTCTTAAGTGAAGTAGCCATAGTCAAGATAAGGATAGCGGGTACCATAGCGATAAAGCCCTTCGGTACGCAAGCCATAGCATCCTTAAAGCTTATAAGTCTGCGTGCTACGAAATAGATAATAACAAATATTAAAGCAATAATGCCGCCCCAAGGAAGACCTACGGTAGCATCGGTATTAGAGAATGCATCTACAAAGCCGAGTGAGGTGTCATAATTAGCAGAAGCAAATACCCATTCTTCGCCCATACATCTGCCAACATAGAAAAGAGCGTATACGCAAACACCGATAAGTACGATAATCGGTAAAATGAGGTCAATAACCTTTGCTTTGTCGGTAGCAGGCGCTTCGTCGGCATCATCTGCAGAGAATGTACCAGAAGTAAATAAGTCGCCGTTTTCAGCATTCATTTCATGAAGCTTCATCGGGCCGTAATCAAATTTCATAAGGGTTAATGTAATAATGAATACGAAAGTCATTAATGAATAGAAGTTGTAAGGAATTGCTTTTACAAACATTGCAATACCGCTTACACCGTCAGGTGCATATTCAGAAACTGCTGCTGCCCAAGAAGAAATAGGAGCGATCATACAAACTGGTGCTGCGGTAGCATCGATAAGATAAGCGAGTTTTGAACGTGAAATCTTAGCCTTATCGGTTACAGGACGCATAACAGCGCCAACTGTTAAGCAGTTGAAATAGTCATCAATAAAGATAAGTATGCCAAAAGCAAAGGTAGCAAGTGCCGCACCGATTTTGCCCTTAACGTGTTTTGCTGCCCAACGGCCAAATGCCTGAGCGCCGCCTGCTTTGTTAAGTAAAGCAACGATAATACCTAATACTACCAAGAATACAAAGATACCTGCAGTACCTGAAACAGCCGAAATTAAGCCTTCGGTAGTAACAGAGTCGATAGTATGTATCGGATTGAAACCTGTAGCAAGTAAGCCACCTGCTAAAATACCAATAAAGAGGGATGAATAAACCTCTTTAGTGAGAAGTGCTAAGCCTATTGCAATTACAGGTGGGAAAAGTGACCAAAGGGTTCCGACAGGTTCAGTGATAGAGCCTGTGCAAGCACAAAGAACACCAAATCCAACTACAAAAGCAATAATAAGAAGCTTTGGAATAATTGATTTTGCTTTCATTTTAAATTCTCCTTAAAAATAAAAATAAAAACCGTAACTGCGAAAGCAATTACGGAAATTTAAAAAATAAATTGCCGATAGCCCTCCACAAATGTGACAGTTTGCAATATATTTTACTGCAACCCAACAAAAATTCCTTGACAGAAGAATTCCCATTTCGGCGGTTTTCCCTTTCGTATACCGACCTGTCAGTCGACCATGCATACTACTGATGCAAACCGCGCCTCTATCCTTAGCAATATTAACACAAATAAATACTTTAGTCAACTAAAAAGTTTACAAATTGTTAAAATATTCGACAATATTCATTGCATTTTGTTCGCTAACACCTTTAACAGCCATAAGTGACTGTACATCAGCAGTTTTAATTTTCGACATACTGCCAAAATTCTTTAAAAGTGCATTTGCTTTTTTCTCGCCGATTCCTTTAATTTTTGTAAGCTCTCTGCCTAACATTTTCTTGCTCTGCAGCTTTTTATGATACGATATTGCAAAGCGGTGTACCTCATCCTGAATATTAGTAATTAGGGTAAAAGCACGGCGGTTTGATTTTATTTCAATATCACAATCACTCGTAGCAATGGCGCGTGTGCGATGCTTTGAATCCTTAACCATACCAAATATAGGAACATTAATATTATATTTCTGAAGCACGGGTAAAACTGCTGAAATCTGACCCTTGGCACCATCAAGCAAAATTAAATCAGGCAATATCTTAAAATGCTCGTCCTCGCCTTTTTGGTATTCTAAAAACCGCCTTTCCAAAACCTCATTCATAGAGCGATAGTCATCCTGCCCAATAAATGATTTAATTTTAAAACGTTTATAAGCAGGTTTAAAAGGACGTCCGTCTTTAAAGACAATCATACCCGCAACATTGTTATCGCCTGCGGTATTCGAAATATCATACGCTTCTATATAGTTTGGTATTTCTTTTAATCCTAATAACTCTGAAAGTTCTGTTAAGGTTGCCATTTCCCTACTTGTTCTATCAGTCTTTTCGGAAAGATTTTGAGCCGCATTACTAAGGCACATATCAAGCAGTTTTTTCTGTTCTCCCTGTTTTGGATAAATAAAATTAACCTTATGACCCGATATTTCAGAAAGCCATTGTTCAGTAAGTGCGAAATCTTCTGCTTCAAAATCAATCAAAATTCTCTGCGGAATATCATTTTTATTCATATAATACTGTTGCAGAAATTCATTGTAAATTTCTTTTTTATCCGAAACACCGTCAATAAAATAATGCTTTTTATCGGTCAAACGGTAATTTCGGAAAATCAAAACCTCAACACACGCTTTTTGTGAAAATAGAGCAGTTGCAATAACATCCTGATTTTTATATGAAATACTTACAACCTTTTGCTTTTGATTAATTTTTCTGATAGCATTAATGCGGTCGCGAAGCCTTGCGGCAGTTTCGAATTGCAAATTTTCTGCCGCTTGTTCCATTTCTTTAGTTAACGATTCTATTGAATTTTCGCCAATATTCCCTTTTTTAATATATTCACAAGCCGAATCAATAGTATCATTATATTCTTTAAGGGACATTTTACATTTACACGGCGCACTGCAAAGTCCTATATGATAATTAAGGCACGGCTTTGAAGGTTTATCAAAGCTACGGTTACAGTCAGGTAGTTTAAATATTTTTCTGACTTCATCAACCGTTTCCTTTACAATAAAGCCCGAATTATAAGGACCTATAAATTCACCACTTTTATCAATCTGCTTTGCAGTTTCAATTTTTCTCCACTTATCATCGGTTATTTTAATATAAAAATAACCCTTATCATCCTTAAGTAAGATATTATATTTAGGTTGATTTTGCTTTATTAAAGAGTTTTCAAGTATAAGCGCTTCAAACTCACTGTCACAAATTATATATTCAAAATCATCTACGTTAGAAACCATTTTACGTACCTTTTCGGTATGCTGATTCCCTGCGCCGAAATACTGAGTTACACGGTTTTTTAATGCCTTTGCTTTACCTACATATATAATTTCACCGCTTTTGTTTTTCATAATGTAAACACCCGGTTTTAGCGGTAAATTATTGGCTTTTACCTTTAATTCCTTTAATTCCACAAAATCACCTGCCTTTTAAATTATTTTATATTATTTTTGCCTTTACTTCAATATAAATTTTTTATATAATGTATTTATCAACTATTGAGAGGTCTTTATGAATAAAATAATACTGGTAATTTTTTGCTTAGTGTTACTATGTAGTTGTAATAGTCAAACAACAAAAACCGAAAAGCAAGACATAAAAATTAACCTGCCTACTGATGACACTGTAAACGGTTATAGAAATAATGATTATTTTTCAAATGATTTCATACCACAAGACGAGGTTTCTGTTACAACCCCAAATAATACATTGTCTTATTGCGGAAATAAAAATTCCAAGGTGTTTCACAAATCAAGCTGTACATCAGTTAAGAAAACTAAAGAAGCTAATAAAGTATATTTTGCTGACAAGGATGAATATTTAGAGAATGGATATAAGCCCTGCCAAAACTGTAATCCTTAACAAAGGCTAATATTTATATCTTTCACTCCATATACTATTTTTAGGAGTGAGTAAATGAAAACAAGATATAATATATTGGCCTTTATTTTTATAGGTATTTTAGGTGCTTTAAGTCATTTTGTATATGAGCTTAGCGGTAATAATAAATTAATAGGCTATTTGTTCGCAACAAATGAAAGCACTTGGGAGCATTTAAAGCTACTATTCTTCCCAACTATTATCTATTCGGCAATAGAATACTTTTTTGTAAGACGAGAAATAAAAAACTATATACCGGCAGTTGTAATTTCTGTAATAATAGGTATGCTATCAATTATTGTTTTATTTTACACATATCGTGGAGTTATTGGAAAAAACATCGATATTGTAAATATTTTAATTTACTATTTAGGACTTATTATAAGCCTGATAATTAAAAACAAAATTATAGACAGTGAAATTCTTGCTTCCAAAAGCGCATCAATACTATTTTTAACAATTTACTTAATTATTGCATTACTATTTTTTCGTTTTACCTATTCACCGCCGACACTTGCTATTTTCAAACCGCCTATATCTAGTCAGTAAAAAAAGACACTTTCATACTGAAAGTGTCTTTTTATTATGAAAAATTATCAATATAATATTTAGAGTATTTATTCATCTCATCTCTAAGTGTGTTAAGACCTATAATTTCTGCTAATGTTTGCTCATTTGAAAACATATTAGTACCAAGTCCCAATCTATTTCCTTCGATTTCAAAATCCAAAGCAGAAAGTACAGTTGGAAAAATATCCATATGTGTATATACCCTATTTTTATTGGATAAAGCATTAATATCTTTATTGGTATTAATAAAACAATTGTAAATGGTTCTATCGTAATAATCCACACCATCAACCAGTGAAGTATCCATTCTGGGATGGTCGCCTGTTATAATAATTACGCTATCCTTATAAAAAGGTTGTTGCTTACACCACTTTATAAAATTATAAATCTGAGAATCTGCACAAGTCACAACATTTGCAAGTCTATCTTTGTAAGTGGAAGGACATTTTTCACACAAGTATCCGTCAACATGATGAGTGTCAACCGTTAGCATAGTAAAATTAAACGGCTTATCACCTTTTGCGAGATTTGTTAATTCGGTTTTTGCAATATCATATAGATGCAAATCCTCATAACCCCACCAAACAAAATAATCTTGCGGAATATATCCTTTATCCTTTGCAGAAAAAATATCGAAAACATTATAATTTCCGTGACTTACAAAATAATTTTCTCTGCCACCAAATTCACCGTCTGAACCACATAAAAATTCCTGAACATATCCCTTTTCGTTTAAAATATCACCTAATGTAACAAGACCCTTTGCAAATGTTTCTCTTTGGTTCATATCATTACCGTCTACCGGAAATGAAAAAGGTACACCCGAGGTTGTTGAAAGTAAAGAAGCCATTGTCCAATTTGTGCCTATCAAAGAACTGAAACCACCTAATTTTTCGGTATTTGAAAAGGATATGTTTTCATTAGCAAGTCGAGTAAGATTTGGCATATAATTAAAGTTGCCCTGTCTACCACCGTCCGCTTCAGAAGCATATGTAGTTTCCATACTTTCAAGATAAATATAAATTAGATTCTTGAATTTTTGCGGAGACTTTATATTTACATCTTTAGGATTTACATAGTAATCTTCGTAAAGTGTTGTTTTATTAATGTATGAAGAAATATATTCAGTCACCTTAAATGTTTTATTTGCCTTAATGGATGTAGCCACAAATATTATTGCAAATAAAACAACAAAAACTGCTTTAAAAATTTTAAATAAATTAAAATCAATTATCTTTTTTGATGTTTTTAAATTTGCTTTTGCAGAAATTTTATTGTTTATTTTTTTATCAATTAAACAAAAGCAAATCCATAAGATTATAAATAGCAAAATTTTAGGAAGACAATATTTTATGGCATCACCTAAAAAATCGGTATCTGCGCCTTTTAAAGGCGAAGCTACTGTATATAAAATTTCTCTAATTGTAACCCCGAATTTCAAAGTAGCCCAATCTATAGCAACTTTATAAATTGTAATTATAAGAAAAACTATTCCAAAAGTTATATAAAATCCGTTACTTTTTTTATTTTTCATTTTTTTCTTCCACTGTTATAGTTATGTATTTTTTTAATATTTCAAATAATAATGGTGTAACAAATGCAAAGATTAAAGCAATAACAGTATAATAGCTTGAGAAAACTTCAACCGTTACTGAAAATAAACTCCTTAATATCAAACAAACACCTTTGCCTATAATGCTGTTTATCACAACAAAAGTTGAGTATATACACAGCATTTCAAGATTAAAATTAAAATTTAAAGTATTTCTCTTTCCAAAAAAGTATAAAGAAATTACAGGTGCAACAAACAAATTAATTAATATAACCATATTTTCAAGCATAATTATTTCACCTTAAATCATATTATTAAACAAAAGTATTATAATATATTGCTTTAAAAAGGTCAATCTAAATTATATAAAATGCAAAAAGACCAAGTTTAAACTACTTGGTCTTTTAATTTTATTAATCAATTTTTATATTTAATAAATGCGCTATACCCGGTATGCTTTCACCTTGAAAAGAAGAAGTGGGTGACATTAATGCGCCTGTAGACATAAACAAAATGTTTTTAAAATCTCCACTTTCGAAACGGTGCATAATAAATGATGCTAAAACACTTGCGCTGCAACCGCAACCCGAACCGCCTGCGTGAACATCCTGCTTATCGGTATTAAATATCAGGCTTCCGCAGTCACTGTGACGGCACCTTAAATCATAACCCTGCTTATCTAAAAGCTCGTAAAAAAGCTGCGTTCCTACGGCACCCAAGTCGCCGGTATAAATAACATCATAATCCTCGGCTGATGTCTTTGTGTCCTTGAAATAATGAACCAAAGTTGAAACTGCCGATGGTGCCATTGCGGCGCCCATATTATTAGCGTCGGTTATACCGTAGTCTTCAATTTCGCCAAAGGTTACAGAATTTATATATGGCCCGTTGCCTTTATTTGCAATAATTAAAGCGCCCGAGCCGGTAACCGTCCATTGTGCAGTAGGTGTGCGTTGCGAACCGTAATCAAGCGGAAAGCGGTACTGCCGTTCTGCAGAACAAAAATGTGATGAGGTTACCGCAATTGCTTTTTTAGAGATACCGCTATCAACAAAAACAGAGGCGAGTGCTGTAGATAAAGCCATTGTTGAACAGGCACCGTAAAGACCTATAAAAGGTATTCCAAACTGACGAAGCCCAAACGAGCTACCTATACATTGGTTCAAAAGGTCGCCCGCAAAGATATTATCAATATCCTTTTCATTTAGGTTGGCTTTTTTTAGTGCTAATTCAACTGCGGTCTTTTGAAGCTTGCTCTCTGCCTTTTCAAATGACTTTTCTCCAAAAAAACTATCGATAATATATTCATCAAACTCTTCCGATAAAGGTCCTTCGTGTTCCTTTTTCCCAACAATAGAACCGTAACTGATTATTTTCGGTTTATTTTCAAGCAAAATTGTTCTTTTACCGATTCGTTTTCCCATTAATGCCACCTCAAAAATATGTTTTGAAGTTATTAAGAAAATATACTTTTACAAAATTTACAAAAAATAAAGGCTTGTATTAACAAGCCTTTAAATTATTTTGTCGCAAATAACACCGTCTTTAATATAAATATCAGTAATTCCGTTTTCAAGCTTAGCGTCTTTAATTATCATTAAATCACCTTATTTATATTTTTGAACTATTCTTTTCATTTCGTCCCATTGCTGTTCCATTTCTTCTACCAATTTAAACTGTGTACGGCATCGAATTAAATTATGGTCAAAATAACTTGTCTTGAAATATGTATCCCCGTCAATATAATCGGTCAAAAATCGCATACCACATTCAAGTGTCATCATTTTAGCGCCTTCGGGCAAAAGCATAATTTCCTCATCGGTTAAACTTCCGCCACATCCATTAAGAAAGCCGCGTGTATAGGTTTCAAATAAACCAATATCAAAATGCACCTTCTCCATGTCACGCTCGTCCTCGGCAGCGGTAGAAGCACCAAAGCGTATAGAATCGCCAAAATCGGTTACAGAATATCCGGGCATTACTGTATCAAGGTCAACAACGCAAACAGGCTCTCTTGTATCCTTATCAAGCATAACATTATTTATTTTCGTGTCATTATGTGTTACGCGCTTTGGCAACACTCCATTAGCGTAAGCCTCTTCTAAAACCGTTGTAAAATCCTTTCGCGCCTTAATAAATTCAATTTCCTTTTTTGCGCTTTCGGCTCTTGCGGAGGTGTTTTTTTCTAAAGAATTTAAAAAATTCTGATACCTTGCAGGTGTATTATGGAAGTCCTTAATTGTTTCGAATAGCTGTTCTGCAGGGAAATCGCCTAATTGCTTTTGAAAATTTCCGAAAGCAACCGCGCACTGATAAAAATCATTATCATCCTCAGGCAATTCCAAAGAAACCGCATCACTTATGTATATAAAAGAACGCCAAAAATTGCCGTATCCGTCTACATAGTATCCCTTGCTGTCCTTCGTTTTTATTACATTAAGGGTTTCGCGCTCGATATCCCCGCCGTTTTCATAAATTTTCTTACTCAAAAATTCTGTTACGGCTATCACGTTGGCCATTACCTGTTCGGGTCGCTTAAAAACACCGTGATTAATACGTTGTAAAATATATTTTTTAGTCTTTCCGTTTAAACGGTATCTTACAAGATACGTATCATTAATATGTCCGTTACCAAACGGTCTAAAATCAACAAGTTCACCCTCAAAGCTAAATGCCTTGATTGCATCATTTACATTTATAGAAGAATTATTTCTTTTCATTTGCAATTTCTCCGTTATATTTCAACTTTTGATTTGGTATTAGTACCACATATGTTCATAACGATATAATACCTCATTATTTCGCTTTATGTCAAGAAATAAACTTAAAAATATTATATTTGATTTTTATGAATTAAAATCGTATAATTATTACATAGCGTTATATATTAGGAGAAAATTATGTACGATTACCATACACACTCAAGCCTTTCCTTCGATTCAGAAGCCTCCGCCTTAAAAATGGCGCAAAAAGCCAAGGAAATGGGACTAAAGGAAATATGCTTTACCGACCATTACGATTGCCTTTTTAACCCCGAAGAAAAGCCTTATATCTTTACAAAGGAAGAATATTTAAAAACCTACGGTAACCTTTTTGTAGAGGGAATAAAAATAAAAAAAGGTATTGAATTCGGTCTTACGCCTTGGAACGTTGGCCACGCCGACGATATTATTAAGGATATTGATTTCGTTATCGGCTCTATTCATTATTTAGAAAGCGGAGACCCATATACCGAAGAAAAATTCTGGCAAGGAAGAACCGCAAAGGAAGCCTTTCTTGATTATTTGCAAGCCGTTTATAATTGTGTTAAAATACATAGCAATTTTGACGTTTTGGGTCATCTGACCTACGTTAGTAAATGCGCTTTAAATCTTTCTAAAGAACTTGTATTATACAATGATTTTCGCGATATTTCCGATGAAATTATGAAAGAACTCGCTTATAAAGGCATTGGCATGGAGGTTAACACAAGCGGTGTTGATGCGGTTGGTAAATTCTTGCCCGATAGGGATTTTCTCGTTCGCTTTAAAGAATTAGGTGGCGAAATTATAACTGTTGGTACCGATTCACACGATGAAACAAGAATCGGTCAATACGTACCGCAAGCCCTTGAAATGATTAAAGATATTTTCGGCTATGTTTGCACCTTTGAAAACCGCAAACCTATTTTCAACAAACTATAACTAATTAAAAAAAATCCAATTAGAATAGAAGGTAAAAAATGCTTAAAACTACACCCGCAGTTTTTGCGGTAGGAAACGAATATCAAATTATGGTTGAAGTCGAAAAAGAAGCTTTAATGAGTGTTAAAGTAGGCGAAGAAATATATTACGATGAATCTAATGGAATTATGAATTCCCTATCGCCTATTCACCGTGCTTGTGTGCCCTGCGAAATGCTTGATACCGCAAAAGAATACACAGTTTGCATTTTGCCGATTATCGAACGTAAACCATATTTCACCGAAACCGAAGAACAGTTAGAGTTTAACTTTAAATTCAACCCTGTTCCCGAAAATAATATTCGCATCTATCATATTTCGGATGCACACAACAAAATCCTAGAACCCGTAAATGCTGCAAAAACCTTTGGCGATATCGATTTGCTTATACTTAACGGTGACATTATTAACCATAGCGGTGAGCCTGACAAATTTGCAAATATATATGAAATTTGCGCTAAAATTACAAATGGCGGTATTCCGGTTGTTTTCTCTCGTGGAAATCACGATATGCGCGGTAATTTTGCCGAAAAATTTGCCGATTATACGCCAAGTCAGAATAAAAACACCTATTACACATTTAAGTTCGGCAGTATTTGGGGTATAATCCTTGATTGCGGTGAGGATAAAATAGATTCAAACGCCGAATACGGTTTTACTGTTGCTTGTCATTCATTCAGAAAAAGGCAAACCGAATTTATAAAAAGCGTTATTAAAAACGCAGAAAAAGAATATGACCAAAGTGATATTAAAACAAAGCTTGTTATATCACATATTCCGTTTACCCGTAAATTTGAGCCACCTTTTGATATTGAAGAAGATATCTATAAGGAATGGTCTTCCCTTTTAAAAGAACATATAAAGCCCGACCTTATGATTTGCGGTCACACCCATAAAAACCATATAAGTTACGTTGGCGGTGAAAAAGACTACCACGGTCAACCCTGCACCATTGTTGTAGGCTCTGAACCGAGTGACGAAAAATTTATCGGTTGCGGATTTATTATAAATGACAACCAAATAGAAGTAGTTTTCACAGATAATCTTGGAAATACAGTTTCGAGTGAAATTTTAAAACATTTTGAATGAGGTAATTAATATGAATATACATCAAAAGAAGAAAATATTGTTTCTTGCAGTAATTGTTTTGTTATTATTAGCCTCAATTATTAGCAGTGTTTTTTCAAAAGAAATTGCGCTATTTATTATTATACCACTATTATGTGTTTGGTTTGTTTTATACAACAAATGGTGGAGATGTCCGCATTGTAACAGAAGCTTAGGAAGATTAGAGCACGGTATTACACACTGTAAATATTGTGGAAAAGAATTAGAATAAACAAAAAAGGCTTGCCAAACGGTAAGCTTTTTTTATATCATCTTATCATCTTACATATCAAATAAATAACCCTTAGACACTATTAATATAGAACACCGTCTATTATGGATAATTTGACAATTTTTCTTTTTTGTATATAATTAAGAACATCACAATTTAAATTACAGAGGTATGCTTACTTTATGAACATATTATTTATTGGTAACAGTTATACATATTTTAACGATATGCCGTTGATGTTTGAACAGCTTGCCAACAGCAATCAAAAAAATGTTGAGGTCCGTAGCGTTACCAAAGGTGGCAGAAAGCTGATTAGCTTTGCCGATGATAATGATCCTGTGACCATAGAGTTGGATACACTTTTATCCGAGCAAAACTTCGATGTTTGCTTCATTCAAGAGCAAAGCGTTTTACCCGCCTTTGATTACAACGAATTTATTGGTGGATTAGACTGTGTTGTCAACAAACTCAAAAATCGCACAAAGCATATAATCCTATATGCTACCTGGGGTAGAAAAAATGGCAGCGCTGAATTGACAAAGCATAACTGGACAACCGAAAGCATGACTCACTTGCTCTCGGACGCGTATCAGAATGCTGCAAATCGTTATGGTACTTTTGTGTCGCAGGTAGGAAATAATTTACTATATATAACACAAAATCATCCGGAAATAAATTTGTATAATAAAGATTGCTCTCATCCTTCCTATCAAGGCAGTTGTTTAGCGGCTTTGACACATTACCATACGGTGTTCGGCGATTTTCCCAAGAACACGGAAACGCTTTCTCTCAGTGATACTGAACTTTCAGCTTTCAAAACAGCCGTTTGCCGATAATTTCATAGTATTTTAATAGCCCTGCGGAAAATCCGCAGGGCTATAATTATCGTAATAGAATTGTTAACCAATAAACTCCCCTCTGCCGCTTTCAATGTAAAACACACTGTTTTTTTTAAAATCATCAAGAATCAATAGAACTCTACCACATACAAATGATGCAATAGAGTTCATTTCTTTAAAAAGTAATTGTAATTGTAGTGCCTTTGCCAACTTCGCTTTCAAGTGTTACCTTGCCGCCGTGATACTGTACGGCGTGTTTTACGATAGAAAGGCCAAGTCCGGTGCCGCCGGTTTCTTTGGAATGACTCTTATCTACACGGTAGAAGCGTTCAAATATACGGCTTTGATGTTCGGGGGCAATGCCGATACCTGTATCCTTTACAGATACTTCTGCTCGTCCATTATCCTTGCCGATTTTAATCTCAACCTTGCCGCCGTCCACATTGTAGCGGATAGCGTTATCGCAAAGATTATAAATAATCTCATAAATATAACGGCGCACACCGTAGATGGTTTGGGGATCACCTTCGATGACCAGTTCCACATTTTTCTTTGCCGCAGATACTGTCAAAACCTCGACAACTTCTTTTGCAACCTCTGTGAGTTCAACCGTTTCAGTTGCAGGTTCGTGGTTTCCATCAAGCTGAGAAAGGCGGATAATATCGTTGATAAGGGAAACAAGTCTTGTTGCTTCTTTGCGGATATTACCAACAAATCTCCCCGTATCTTCGGGTTTAACAAGTCCGTTTTCGAGAAGTTCTGCGCTTCCAATAATGGATTGAAGCGGTGTTTTCAGTTCGTGGGTAACATTTGCTGTAAACTCCTGACGGTTACGTTCTGCAAATGCACGTTCACTAATATCAAACACCAAAATAACAGCGCCGAGAACTTTTCCCTCTGACTCAATGGAGTTGATGGTAAACTGATACTGGTTTCCGTTTCTTTCTTCGGTGTATTCGCTGTGGTTACCGTCAAGGGCGTTCCAAATTGCCTTGCTCATTTTGCTTGTACGGTCAACGAGCAGAAAATCGCTACCTTTAACATCCTTTTTAACGGCAAATATCTTCTTCGCCGCCGCATTCATAACAATCACCATACCGTGTTCATCAAGGAGTACAAGGCCTTCGTTCATAGATGAAACAATCTGCTCAAACTCGTCAGATTTACGGCGCAGAGTTTCCATCTGAGATTTGATTTGCTTGTGTTGTCTGTGAACCTTAGTGAGTATAGGAGTCAATTCTTCATAAGTACTGTTCTCAGTTGGATGCTCTAAGTCAAGCTGCATTAACGGTTCGGTTACCTTCTTTGCCATAGTGTGAGAAAGAATTGCGGCAACTACCGCTGCAATCAAAATGATAGCGATAATCGCAGGAAGCATACCAAGGATCAAGGCTCCCACAGTAAGCTGACTTACTGATATACGAAGCACGTCGCCATTTTCAAGGCGGACAGCTTCATAAAAAGTCTTTTCGGTTAAGGTGGAAGAATTACGGGCACTACTGCCTGTCCCATCCTTAAAGGCTTCATTGATTTCTTCACGGTCGGCGTGGTTTTCCATTTCGCTCGGTTGTGCCTGCGTATCGTAAAGCACGGTACCGTCAGCATCGACTACGGTAAAACGGAATACCGAGGAGTCAAAATTCTCAAAATATTGAGTACCAACCTCATTAACAGTATCTGCAACAAGGGACAACTCCGCTTTTAACTGATTTACCTGAGAATCATTAAAATAGTCATATAAAAAGCTTGTGGCAATGCCGATGCTCGCAAGGAGCACAACCAATGCTACCGTAAATATGGAATGAAATATCTTTGTTGTCATATAAGTCTGACGGAAACTGAATCCATTACGGTTTCATTTACCGCCTTTTCCCCCTTTCTTGCGTTCAATCTCGTAAGGCGACAGCCTTACTGCGACTTTCACGCTTCGCCTTTTGAAAAAGACGGATAAGTGAAACTCTTTGACCTGCCAAATGAATAATTTTAGGAAGTGGCGAAGTTGAAGAGCGCAGTAATACTATCGTATTACAAGCGATGAAACGAGAAAAAAATTAAAATTATTATTTGTCAGGCGTGATGGCTTCGGTTTCCGTCAGCCTCATTATCCAATCTGTACCCGACACCGATTACCGTCTTAATCTGACCGCCGGCATTGCCGAGCTTATGGCGAAGGGTTTTAATATGCATATCAACGGTACGGGTTTCGCCGATATAATCCATTCCCCAAATCTCGCTCATCAGTTTATCTCTTGAAAATACCATATTCGGATTCTTCATAAAGAGCTTGAGCATTTCAAATTCTTTGTGGGTAAGCTCAACCTTTTCACCATTTGCAATCACTTTATGTTCTTTTTCTTTTAAAATAATGCCACCAATAGAAATATTGTCTGTAGATATTTCTTTTGCAGTACGGCGAAGCACCGCTTTTACACGGGCAACCATTTCCATAACACCAAAAGGCTTTACGAGATAATCGTCTGCACCGGAATTAAGACCACCGATTTTATCCATCTCTGTTCCCTTTGCGGTTGCCATAATCACGGGGGTATCTTTATAAGCGGCTTCCGAACGCAGCTTTTTAAGAACTTCAATACCATCCATTTCGGGCATCATAATATCAAGGACAATAAGCTCCGGAATTTCAGTTTTTAATGCTTCAAGCATAGAAACACCGTCGGCAAAGCCACGAGCTTCAAAGCCCGTTTGCTCTAACGTATAAACTTCAATGTCACGTATGGTACTGTCATCATCAACACACCAGATCATACTTTACTCTCCTTTAGTTGCTTTTTATTATAATAGCTTTTCAAAATACTTTTTAGTGTTTCGACATTCTAAAATTATTATAATACATTCTTTAGTTAATTGCAATTATCTAACAATCATTACAAAAACAAAGAGCAAAAACCGCCACTTCATACAGAAGCGGCGGTTTGATAATTTATACGAAAGAAAGATACTTTTTGGTATATTCGGTGTATTTCTCTCTGTAGAACTCGTTGTCGCTTCTGAGCATTTTAAGGGATTCGTGGAGATTCATATTCTGATCTTTCGTATCCATAACACATCCGGCGATATTGGAGCAATGGTCAGAAACTCTTTCCATATTGGTAATAAGATCGCTCCAAACAAAACCTACTTCAATACTGCAATCACCCACACGCAAGCGGTCGATATGACGGGTACGGAGAAGTTCTTTCATTCTGTCAATAACCTGCTCAAGAGGTTCTACAAGGTTTGCCTGGTCTGCATTGTTTTCAACAAATGCGCTATAAGAGAGGGTTACAATTTCGCTTGTTGCCGCACAAAGAGCGTCGAGTTCTGCTTTTGCGCTTTCAGAGAATACAATGTCCTTTTCTCGCATTTCTTCTGCGGACTCAAGAATATTTACAGCGTGGTCGGAAATACGCTCAAAGTCACCGATTGCTTTAAGGAGCATAGATGCCATCGCGCCTTCTTTTTCGTTGAGTTGCTTAGTGCTGAGTTTTACAAGGTAACTACCGATAACATCTTCGAGATGGTCGGTTTTATCTTCGGCTTCACGTATTGCTTCAGCCGTTGCTTTATCATAAGTGCCAAGGCATTCAATACTTTTTTTCAGCGCTTCAGTAGCGATTCTTGCCATATCAAAGGTTAGGTTATGCGCACATTCGAGCGCAATCGCAGGAGTGCCGAGAAGTCTGTCGTCAAGTTCGGATACCTCTTCAACCTGAGCAGTATCGGGAATGAGCTTGTAAGCGAGTTTTTCAAGAAATCCCGACATAGGAAGAAGCAGCAAGGTACACACAATGTTAAAGATAGAGTGTGCTGTTGCGATACCCGCATAGTTTGCGGCTTCATTTAAAAGTGCGGGAGCAAGAATTGCTTTAACTGCAGCGAAAGTGCTAAGGCAAACCACAGTACCGATTACATTAAAGGACAAGTGCACGAGTGCCGCACGTCTTGCGTTTTTGGTTGTACCTACAGAGGAAATAATTGCGGTAATACAAGTACCGATGTTCTGTCCCATAATAATCGGAATTGCCGCACCGTAGGAAACAGCACCGGTTGCCGCAAGCGCCTGAAGGATACCAACCGATGCAGAGCTCGACTGAATAATGGCGGTAAGCACCGCACCGACAAGAACACCCAAAATAGGATTCTTGAACATAATAAACATTTCTTGGAATGCGGGAATATCCTTAAGACCGGAAACCGCATCTGTCATTGTTTCCATACCGAACATAAGGGTTGCAAAGCCAAGAAGAACTACGCCGATGTCCTTTTTTCTGTTGCTCTTTGTAAACATTAAAAGAGCAATACCGATAAGAGCAAGAACGGGCGTAAAAGAAGAAGGCTTCAAAAGTTTCAGGAACATATTGCTACCCGAAATACCGCTAAGGCTCAAAATCCACGCTGTAACGGTAGTACCGATGTTGGCGCCCATAATAACGTGAATTGCCTGCTTTAAGGTCATAAGTTTTGAGTTTACAAAACCAACAACCATAACCGTTGTTGCAGAAGAACTCTGAATAACGGCGGTAACGCCAAGACCTGTAAGGAGTCCTGCGAGTTTGCCGGTAGTAAGTTTACCGATCATAATTTCAAGTTTACTGCCTGCGCTTCGCTCCAGCGCATCGCCCATAAGGTTCATTCCGAAAAGGAACAAACAAAGTCCGCCAATAAGCGTAAGTACGTCAAAAATATTCATTTACATAACCTCTTTATTTTATTTTTTCTACAGTTTTATTTTTACCGCGTTTTATCCATATTTTACTTGAGTTATGTAAAATTCGTAATCAAATTCGTGTAAAATTGGTGTAAAAGAACTTTTTGCCAAACATTATAAAACACATCCATCAAGTTAATGATGAATGTGTTTTCATATTTTATATATTGTTCCTCGGATATTATATAACTTTTACAATCCAATAAATAACCCCATACACTACACTCGCCAATGTAACGTAAACGATAACAGGTCCCGCTATTGTAAACACTTTAGCGCCTACACCTAAAATATATCACTCTGCTGCTGTAAATATAGGACACACCATTTTTGCAAAAATATTTACATTAAATCGGCGGTGTGGTATAATTTTAAAAAAGGAGGTTTGCTTATGAAAAAACCAATTATTTTTATATTATCATTTTTACTCGTTTTTGCTTTAATGGCTTGCCAATCCGATACTGAATTGATTGGCAGAATAATTACCTACGACGATTTTTTGAACGAAATCACAAAACGCATTGACCTTAACGAATACACGCTTGAAAACACTTCTTCTAAATATACTCAAAACTATATTTATACGTCTAAAACAGATTGTGAAATAGAAGAAGTAAACAGCAACTTTGAAATTGAAATTGATGGTATTAAGTTTTCGTTGCCTATGACAACAGAAGAATTTGTTGCTTTGGGATTTGAATTGAGTTATATAGATTCCGACTCAGAAGCCGTAGATTTGAATACCAACATAGACTTTAAAGCTTTTAATGCAACTTCACCTAAAGGTAATACTTTTTCCATATTCTCCGCTAGTAAGGATGGCAGTATGACACCAATTAATGACTCCATCGTAATGCAAGTTTCTTTTTATGAAGAAAACTTTAACTATGGCGATAAATATCAAAGTGACGCTGTTGAAATTAAATTTTTTGAAAATATTACTGAAAAATCTTCGATCGATAGCATTATTAAAGAACTTAAAGTACCGAGACAAATTGACTTTTCAACTACTCAATACAAAGATCAGTCGACTTCAACTAAAATACGATTCGACTTTCATTTTTCAAATGAAACATATCTGGGAACTTTTACTGTAACATCTAATCCTGTAAAGGACGAATCTATAGAAAGCACAAGTTATATCTCCTATTTTTGTTATCTAATTGATTACGAAAGTATAAAAAACAGTTAACCAAAAGGCTTGACCAAGCCTTTTATTATATCATCTGGATTACCCAATAAATAACCCCATAAACCACACTCGCTAATGTACCGTAGACGATAACCGGTCCCGCGATTGTGAACATCTTTGCACCGAGGCCTAATACCCAACCCTCTGCTTGTGGTCAAGTAGGACCCATTAATTTTTTTGCAAAAATATTTACATTAAATAGACGGTGTGGTATAATAAAACAAAGGAGCGATACTTATGAAACCATTTTTAGGAATCGATTTGACAACAAACAAGAAAAATGAACAAATGAACGGTGAAGAATTCGTTGTTGCAAGGCCAGACTTATCACTAACACAATCTCTGGAATCTTCTTCTGAAAATGTTGAGGAAACGATTGAAAAAAGTAAACTACCGCTTCCTATACGAATTGGACATTGGATATGTGGAGCTGTGGGTGCATTAGTTGCCATTGGCATACTAAAAGCATTGGGTGGAGAAGACTCGGTCACGCTCGCCGAAGCATATCAAAATGCTTCTTGGCTTTTTTGGCTGGGCGGTGCTTGTTTGGTTGCTTGGGCAGTTCTTAAACTGATAAGTGTGCGCAAAGAAAAGAACGTGTTGGAAACGGAAGAAAGTTCGCAAGTATTCAATCATTTAGATAAAACCTGCGACGCCATTCTTGCTGATCTGAAAGTCCCCCAGGATTCTAAAGAGATTGATATTTTATCCTTCTTTTATAAACTAAAAGGCGAAGAAATTAAGGTTTGTGAGAAAGGTCTGCAAATCGCACCTTATATCAACCCGATTTTTCATATTTTTGCAGACTCAGAAAATCTCTATTTAGCAAATTTAGAAGGAAAGTATGCTATTCCGTTATCCGCAATTAAAGGTATCAAATCCATTAAGAAAACCATTCGCATTATGGAGTGGAACAAAGACGAAGAATTTAATAAAGGAATATACAAGCAATATAAGTTAAGTGAAGATAGCTATGGTTGCATTATTTGTAAAAGTTATCACATATTAGAATTCGAACACAATAACGACTTGTGGGGTATTTATATTCCGTGCTACGAGCTTCCTGTGATTGAAGAAATAACCGGTTTGAAAGCAGCTGCTTTTTGATACATAAAAAGGCTTGACCGTTTTGGTCAAGCCTTTTTCGTTAAAACAACGTCGTTATCCAATACACAACCCCATAAATCACACTTGCTACCGTGCCGTAAACGATAACAGGTCCTGCTATTGTGAACATATTGGCGCCAACGCCCAGAACAAAGCCCTCTGCTTGTGGTCAAGTAGGACCCATTAGTTTGCAAAAATATTTACATTAAAGCTACGGTATGGTATAATAATTCAAACGAGGTGATTTTTACATGAAGAGAATCGTAACCATTTTATTGATGCTCGCAATATTGTTATCACTTACAGGTTGCAAAAATAATGTTTCTGTTAAAGAAATATATTTTGAATCTTTGAACTACAATAACTATTACAATTATAGATGTTCTTGCGATTTATGGATAAATGATGATATATATTTGTATAATTCCGATGGATTTTATAATATGCGAACATTTGCTTACCAAAATAGCAACCGAGCAAAACTATTCGAATCCAACGATTTTATAGACGAAACCTATGGTGGAGAAATCTTTCCAATAAATGATTTTGCTTATTTCACCACTACTACTGATGACAATAATCAAAATTTTTATAAATTTTATTTTAAAAACCAAAGTTATGAAAAATTATTCACGACTAATGGTTATTCGGGTTGGATGGGAACGGTTGATTATATCGCTTATAAAAAGCCTGATGGATTACTTGATAACTTATACATATACAACATTGAGAAAAATAACGAAAAATTAATATGCAATAATACCGTAGAATTTGGAATTGTGAATCGCAAAATCAGATACTTAACACCGATCAACGACGATACGTTGGCACTTTTCGAGTACGACCACGTTAATAATGAATCTAATAAAATTGGTGAGATATCCGTTAAAACCAAAGACACACTACCTATTTATAACTTCACGAATGAGTATACAATAGTTTCAGGATATGACAACGACGATTATAGAAAATTCGCTATATATTCGTCTGACAATTTAACACGTCAATACACTTTACCAAAACCTATTCAACAATTTGTCGCCTATGAAAGCTTTGCCTATGCTGTATGCTACGAAACCGAAGAATATAGTTCTTCTGCTATAAAGCATAAAGATAATGGTATTTACAAAATAAATTTGGCTGATGGCAGTTATGACGTGGTCGAAACCCTTGCCAATGATGATACAGAAATCCACGTTGTTTCTGATGATGAGATTTATATTACACAGTACGCGATGAATTTCATTGGACAATATAAGGGTCAAGTTTACAAAATGATTATATCGAATAAAACAAAAACCAAAATTTTTGTTAATTAATATCAATCAAAACCACCGGTTGAATCGGTGGTTTTGATTTTTCTTTATTCTTTTGGCATAAATGTGTGGAGGGTGAACAATAAAGAATATTGAATAAAGAATAAATGAAATATTAGAACGTTATTGCCCAATAAACAATCCCATAAATCACACTGGCTATAGTGCCATAAACTATTACAGGTCCTGCTATTGTGAACATCTTTGCGCCGAGGCCTAATACCCAACCCTCGCTTTTAAACTCTATTGCGGGTGAAACAACTGAATTTGCAAAACCCGTAATCGGCACCAATGTTCCCGCCCCTGCATGTTTTGCAATTTTATCAAACAGTTTAAGTCCTGTAAGCAAAGCGGCTAAAAATATAAGTGATACGGGTATAAGCATTTTAACAATATCCTCTTGAAAACCGCATACCGATTTATAAAATTCACCTAATAACTGTCCTATTACACAAATCAAACCGCCAACACAGTAAGCCCAAATCATATCTTTAATTTTTGGTGACGGCGGTGACATTTTTTTGGTTAGCTTTGAATATTCTTTATTTGTTGGTCGCATAAAAACAACTCCTTTTGTGTTAATTTACCACAAAAGGAGTTTTAATATTCAAATTATGTTTCTTGTATTTTCTTTTTTAATCTTTTGTAAAGAATTGCAAAAGCAATAATCTGCGCAATTATACAAGCAACCCACGAAACAATATATGAAAAATAAAGACTGTCAAGCGTGTGGAACTGTTCCATACGGAAAACCGTAAATATCCAACCAAGTCTTATTCCGCATACGCCGAAAATAGAAATAATCATTGATATAAGCGATTTTCCCATTCCACGAATAGCGCCTGTTAAAACCTCCATAATACCGCAAAGAAAATAGAATCTGCAGACATAGGTCATACGCTTTATTCCAAAATCAATTGAGGATAAATTATCCGTAATATAAATTGAAAGCAAGTCTTTTGCAAAATAAATAATAACACTACTTAATATAACCGCTAAAGTCACTGAACAGATTGTATTAACCGCCATTGCTTTAACAATACGCTTAGGTTTCTTCGCTCCGGCATTCTGCCCCGTAAAATTAAGTGATGTCTGATAAAAAGAATGCATTGTAACGTATACAAACTGTTCGATATTTGCAGCCGCCGCATTACCCGCAACCGCAACAGCGCCAAAAGAATTTACCGAAGACTGAATTATAACGTTTGACATTGAAAATATTGAAGCCTGAATACCGGCAGGCAAACCAATATTTAATATCCTTTTCAGGACAGCAAAATCAATACGCATCTTTTTTAATTTAAGTTTAAAATAGTCGTTTCTACGTATTAATGCCAATATGATTAATATACACGAAACAGTTTGAGAAATAACCGTTGCAAGCGCTACACCCGCAACATCCAAATCGATTACCGTTACAAAGAAAACATTAAGCAAAACATTAATAACACCCGCCAAACTCAAGTATTTAAACGGTGTTTGAGTGTCGCCCGATGCTCTGAAAATTGCGGCGGCAAATTCAAAAACAAGACTTGGTACCATACCGCAAAAATAAATTCTTATATAAAGGCTTGAAAGCGGTAAAATATCCGCGGGAGTTTCCATTAGTTTAAGTATTGGTGTTGATAAAATTGCACCAAAAACAGTTAAAAATAAACCAACAAAAAAGCTTAACGGTATTGCAGTATGTATTATTTTAGAAACCTTATTTTCGTCCCCTTCGCCAACGGCATTTGCTACCGCTACGCTAACACCCGTTGCAGTACCTATAAACAAGTTTACGAACATATGAATTAACGAGCTTGTAGCACCTACTGCGCCAACACTGTTACTACCGCAAAATCTACCAACAACTACTAAATCGGCCGCATTAAACAATAACTGCAAAATTGATGTGCAAATAATCGGTACGGTATATTTTACAATATTAATAAAAATTGATCCATTACACAAATCAAGCCTTTTACTATGCGCAAGCATCAGAACATCTCCCCATTTGTTTTGCCAAAAGACAGTATACCACTTTAAAAATTTATTTCAAGCCATTTTAAACAAAATTTTAAGCGTGATTGCTAAAGCAACCACGCTTAAATACTACATTTCTATAATTTCAATACTTTCAATTTTAACGTCTACTACAGGCTTATCGTTCATACCAACCTTAACGTCGGCAATAGCGTCAACAACATCCATACCCTCAAAAACCTGACCGAAAACAGTGTGACGGAAATCAAGCCAAGGTGTACCGCCAAGCTCTGCGTATGCTTTAGCGCATTCGGGTGGATAAGCGTCAGGCAAATCCTTCATTTGCTCTAACATACCGCCCGGTACCTCTTTAGCCTGTACAATAAAGAACTGACTGCCGTTAGTGTTAGGTCCTGCGTTAGCCATTGAAAGCGCGCCGCGAAGATTGTGAAGCTCGGGTGTGAATTCATCTTCAAAACTTCTGCCCCAGATAGATTCGCCGCCAATACCGCTACCCATTGGGTCGCCGCCTTGAATCATAAAATCCTTAATTACACGGTGGAAAATAAGACCGTTATAATAACCGTTTTTAGCGTGTGTTGTAAAGTTTTCAAAGGTTTTGGGTGTGTGTTCTTTAAAGAGTTTTATCTTAATGTCACCCATTGTGGTGTGCATAATTGCAACAGTATCGCCAGAAATCGGCTTATTTAACTGAATATTCGGCATAATAGCCCTCCTAAAATAAAATTTATACTTGTATTTTACCACTATATATAGTATAATACAAGTAATTTATTTAATAATTTTTGTTTAAGGGAGTTTTTAGTATGAATTGTCCTTTTTGCAGCTACGAAGAAAGCAAGGTAATTGATTCAAGACCAACCGATGAAGGTCAACGAATCCGCAGAAGACGTGAGTGTTTACAATGCGGTAAACGCTTTACAACCTATGAAATTATTGAAAGTTTGCCCATTATTGTTATTAAGAAGGACAAATCACGCGAAACCTTTAACCGTGATAAATTAATGAACGGTTTGCTTCGCGCTTGTGAAAAGCGTCCCGTATCTATTGACACGCTTGACAATATGATTGACGAGATTGAAGTTATCATTCAAAATTCTCTTGACCGTGAGGTTTCAAGTGAAAAAATCGGTCAGCTTGTTATGGAAAAATTAAAGGATATTGACGAAGTGGCTTACGTTCGTTTTGCGTCCGTGTACCGTCAGTTTAAGGACATTAATACCTTTATGACCGAGCTCAACAAGCTTTTAACAAAATAAAATCTTCAAAGGGTATGAAAATACCCTTTGTTTTTTAAAGATGGAGAAATTATGACAGACAATATTTTATTAGCAGACCTACTTTTACCAAATATTGATAAAGAACCCGAATATTACGAAAACTTATACCCTGCCCGTAATTTACCCGAAGGCGCAAGGGTTGTCCGCGTGGCACCAAGTCCCACAGGTTATTTGCATTTAGGTACACTCTTTGCGGCACTTGTAAATCGCATTACTGCAACCTCCTCGGGCGGTGTATTCTTTACCCGAATTGAAGATACCGACAAAAAACGTGAAATTGAAGGTGGTATTGAAAATATAATTGACGGGCTTAACCGTTTCGGCATTGAAATTGACGAAGGATTTTTCAGCGGTACTAACCAAAAGGGCGATTACGGCCCTTACCAACAAAGTATGCGCGCCGAAATATACCAAACCTACGTTAAAAAGTTAATTATTGAAGGTCTTGCCTACCCTTGCTTTTGTACCGCAGAAGAACTTGAGGAAGTAAGAAACATTCAAGAAAGCCAAAAGGTACGTACAGGCTATCACGGGCAGTGGGCAAAACACAGAAATATAACCTACGCCGAAGCAAAAGAATTAGTTGAACAAGGTAAACCCTTTGTAATAAGACTAAAATCCCCCGGCAATGAAGAAAACAAGGTTATTTTTGATGATGCAATTAAGGGTAAAATTGAAATGCCTGAAAATGACGAGGATTTTGTACTTTTAAAATCTGACGGTATTCCTACTTACCACTTTGCACACGCTATTGATGACCATTTGATGCACACAACCCACGTTATGCGTGGCGACGAATGGATTTCTTCAGTTCCGAAGCACATTCAGTTGTTTAAGCTTTTAGGCTTTAAGGTGCCGAAATTTGCTCATATTTCACCTATTATGAAATTGGATAACGGCGCAAAGCGTAAAATTTCAAAGCGTAAAGACCCCGAAGCCGCAGTTCACTTCTTTGCAGAACAAGGTTATCCGAGCGAAAACGTTATTGAATATTTGATGACAATTGCCGCAAGTGATTTCGAAGACTGGCGCCGCTGCAACCAAACCGCATCTTATAAAGACTTTAAGTTCAATTTAAAGAAAATGAGTGTTTCGGGCGCATTATTTGATGAAGTTAAACTTTTAGATGTTTCTAAAAACCGCATTTGCCTTTTAAATAGCGAACAAGTTTATGACTATGTTACCGCATGGGCGAAGGAATTTGATAAAGATTTCTATGAAATTTTGGTGTCAAACCCCGAATATACAAAGGCAGTTTTTGCAATTGACCGTGATGTACCCAAACCCCGTAAGGATATTGCAAAATGGAACGAGGTTAAGGAATATTTCTCATATATGTTTAACGAGTTATATCTTCCCTGCTTTGAATTACCCGAAAATATCGCAAAAGAAGATGCTCTTGCATTTTTAGAAAGCTATAAAGCAGTATATAATGCGGCTGACGATAAGCAAGAATGGTTTAATAAGATTAAAGCAATCGCGCCCACTCTTGGCTTTGCGGCTGAAACCAAAGAATATAAGCAAAACCCTGATGCATATAAAGGCAGCGCGGGTGATTTATCAACAGTTTTACGCCTTGCAATTACAGGCCGCCGCAATACACCCGACCTTTGCAGCATAATGCAGGTTTTAGGTCAGGATGAAGTAATTAAACGAATTGACAACGTTTTGAGAGGTTAATTATGGAAGAAATTATTTTAAATGCTACTGAAAATAAACCGTCAAACTTTATTCACGATTTTATTGATGAAGATTTAGCCGAGGGCGTTTATGAAAAGGTGCAAACCCGTTTCCCGCCCGAGCCAAACGGTTATCTTCACATCGGTCACGCAAAGGCAATTTGCATTGACTTTGCAACTGCTGAAAAATATGGTGGTAAGTGCAACTTGCGTCTTGACGACACCAACCCAACAAAAGAAGATGTTGAATATGTTGATGCCATTATGGAAGACATTAAATGGCTTGGCTTTGATTGGGATAATGTTTACTTTGCATCGGATTATTTTGATTTTATATATGAATGTGCTATTAAGCTTATTAAAAAAGGCTTGGCGTTTGTTTGCGACCTCACAGCAGAGCAGATGCGTGAGTATCGCGGTACCTTGACCGAGGCGGGTAAAGAGAGTCCGTATCGCAACCGCTCAATAGAAGAAAATTTAGATTTGTTCGAGCGTATGACAAAGGGCGAGTTTGAAAACGGCGAAAAGGTGCTTAGAGCAAAAATTGATATGGCATCGCCCAACCTTAATATGCGCGACCCAATTATCTACCGCATTATGAAGGTTTCGCACCACAGAACAGGGGATAAATGGTGTGTTTATCCTATGTATGATTTTGCGCATCCTTTGTCTGACGCTAAGGAGGGTGTAACACACTCGCTTTGCTCATTGGAGTTTGAAAACCATAGACCCCTTTATGATTGGTTCTTAAAAGCGCTTGATATTCCAACACCACCAAGGCAGATAGAGTTTGCCCGAATGAATGTTAATTACACCTTAACAAGCAAAAGAAAGTGCTTAAAGCTTGTTCAGGATAATTTGGTAAGTGGCTGGGATGATCCCCGTATGGCAACCCTTTGCGGAATGCGTCGTCGCGGTTATCCTGCCGAGTCAGTTAGAGAGTTTGTTTCAAAAATCGGTGTTTCCAAGGCATATAGCGTTATAGATTTTGCGCTTTTTGAGTCTTGCGTGCGCGATTATCTTAATCAGAACGCCGAGCGTGCAATGGCGGTTATCAGACCACTCAAGGTTATAATTGATAATTATCCTGAGGATAAAACAGAGCAGCTTTCAGTTGAGATTAACCCCAACAAACCCGAGCTTGGAACAAAAGAGGTTACCTTCTCAAAAGAAATTTATATCGAGCAGGATGACTTTATGCTAGACCCTCCAGGCAAATACTTTAGACTTTGCCCGCAAAAAGAGGTTCGCCTTAAAGGTGCATATTTTATTAAATATGTATCCTGTGAGCAGGATGACGAGGGTAATATCACAGCAGTTCACTGCACCTATGACCCCGAAACCAAGGGAGGCGATGCACCCGACGGACGTAAGGTTAAGGGCACACTTCATTGGGTATCTGCCAAAACCGCAAAGGATGCTACCGTTCGCCTTTATGACCGCTTGTTTATGGTTGAAAATCCGTCGGATGAAGAGGGTGTATCCTCATTTGCGGATAACCTTAATCCAGATTCCTTGCAGATTGTTAAAGGCGCCAAAATTGAGTCGGATGTTGCTGATGCTAAGGTGGGCGACGTATTCCAGTTTATGCGTCAGGGTTACTTTACCATTGATACAGATTCAACTAGCGATGATATTATCATAAACCGCACAGTAGCGCTTAAGGATTCCTTTAAAA
>JAZRMY010000089.1:0-46016 GCA_045647925.1 Acutalibacteraceae bacterium
CCTTCATACCAAACTGACGACGGATTTCGTACAAACGCTGTACCTGAGCTTCAGAAAGTTCTTTTGGTCCACCAAGTTGGTTAGATATGTAAAGAAGTTTTGCATAGAATTCTACTGATTCCATCTTATGATAAGCATTTAAAAGACTGTCAGAGAAAGAAAGTGCACCGTGGTTTTCAAGAAGTACTGCATCAAAGTACTGAAGATGTTCTGAAACTGCATCCGGAATTTCTTCGGTAGAAGGTGTGCCGTACTTAGCAATCGGAACGCAACCGAGAGCGATTACAGCTTCAGGCATAATAGGCTGAGTAAGCGGAATGCCTGCGATTGCAAAACCTGTAGCATACATCGGGTGAGCGTGAACTACTGCATTAACGTCAGGACGCTCTTTGTATACACGCATGTGCATTTTGATTTCGGAGGAAGGTTTAAATCCAGCGTTAGCTTGAATAACCTTACCGTCACGGTCAACCTTACAAATGTATTCAGGAGTCATAAAGCCCTTACTTACACCTGTAGGTGTGCAGAGGAATTCGTTGTCGCTGATTTTTACGGAAATATTACCGTCGTTAGAAGCAACCATTCCCTTATCGTAGATACGTCTGCCGATTTCGCAAATCTGTTTTTTAATTTCAAATTCATTTACCATTGCCATTTTAGGTTCTCCTTTGAATTTTTTTGTTTTTTATTTGATTATGGCTTGATTTTACCATAAATTATAACATAAGTCAACACAAAAATCTGTTTTTTTCTTTATTTTTCTGTTTTTTGTTTGGTTTTATGTGGATTTAGGTGTTCTAACACCTCAAAAGTACCCTCGCCGGTTACAGAATTCACATAAAACACCTTTTCGCAACCCGAAAGTCTGAGCCAACGCTCTGCTCTTTCGGGATTTGCTTTATCAATTTTAGTTACTATACCAATTACTTCTCTGTTTACAAGGCAGGTAATACAAGGCGGAAACAATGAATAATCATCATCTGCCGCAATTAAAAGTGCTACCACATCCGCTTCGTAGGAATAAAGCGCCAACGCCGCACCTAAATCGTGGTTTTCGGCATATTCACCGGGGGAATCTATAAGAAAATCATCAAAAGCCATACCCTGTGTTTTCTGATAATGTAGCTTTTCTCCCCGAAGCGCTTGCGAAAGTGAGGTTTTACCCGCTCCGCTTCTGCCTATTAGAAGTAATTTTTTTAAGTTCTTGTCACTTCGCATACATCAAACCCTAGCTTGTTTATAGCGTATTCGGTTACCGCTGAAAGCGCCGCCTCTACCTGAGAAACAGTGCCGGTTACGATTACGGTACCGCTGAATCTATCCACAAAGCCTAAAGTTACACCTGAAGCCTTCATTGCAATATCACCTGCAATAATAGCGGTTTCGCTTGGACTTAAGGTGAGTATTCCGATAGCACCCGAATGTTCTTCGGCAGGGTCAAGTCCGAGCTTGTAGTAAAGCACTTTATCGGGGTTGGCAATAATGTGAGCCAAGGTTATCTGCTTACCCGGTACTATTTCCTGAATTATACGGGCTTTTTCGCCGTAATTTTCTAAATTCATTTTTAACCTCCCAAATGTGTGGTTAAGCCGTATTGCTTACATACTTCAAGTAATTCCTGCATTTTTTCGTTTGTAGGTGCGGTTATATCACCCATTGAATAAATTCTGCCTAAGCCTTCATACTTATCTCTACCCATACTGTGATACGGTAGCAAATGTATTTCGTTAACGTTTGGCAGCGACGAAGCAAAGGAAGCGATTTTTCCGATTTCTTCTTTAGTATCGTTAAATCCCGGAATAACAGGAACTCTTATAATAAGTTTTTTTGCATTTTCGGCAATCAAACGGGCATTTCTTAAAATCTGCGCATTAGGTCTTGTTGTAAATTCCTCGTGCTTTTTGGTATCGATATGCTTTATATCCATTAAAAAGACATCAACGTGAGGAATAAAGCGTTCTATTACCTGCCACTCGGCAAAGCCCGTAGTTTCTATTGCGGTATTAACACCGTTTTGGTGACAAGCCTCTAAAAGCGCTACCGCAAAATCGGGTTGCCAAAGACACTCGCCGCCCGAAAGGGTAAGTCCGCCACCGCTTCGGCGGTAGTAGGGTCTATCACGAAGAACTTCGCTTAAAACCTCGCCGACTTCAACATCCTTACCGATAGTTTTCATTTTGCCTTTTTGATTCATTTGCTGAATCTCATAGCTTTGGGATTCGGGATTACAACACCAACGGCACCTTAAAGGGCAGCCTTTAAGGAAGACAATGGTTCGCACCCCCGGACCGTCGTGGGTGGAAAAGCGCTGAATATCAAATATTCTGCCTTTCACACTTAAAATATCACTCATTTAGAAATCCCCCTGCTCAGTACGGTTGATTATATCGTCCTGAAGTGAGCGTGAAAGGGTTGTAAACAATGCGCTGTAACCCGCAACACGAACCACCAAGGATTTATACTTTTCGGGGTTCTTTTGAGCATCTCGAAGCGTTTCGCGGCTTACAACATTAAACTGCATATGACTTCCCTTTTGGTCAAAGTAACCGCGAACCAAAGCCACAAAGCTTTCAAGTCCGCCGGGGCCTGCCAAAGCGCTTGGGTGGAACTTCATATTAAATAGCGTTCCGTTTGATGCTATATAATGGTCGAGCTTTGAAACCGAGTTTGCCGCCGCTGTAGGACCCTTAATATCTCTGCCTGCTGCGGGGGATACACCGTCCGCCACAGGAGTGTTAGCAAGTCGACCGTCAGGCGTAGCGCCTGTTTGTGCGCCAAGCGGTACATTTGCAGATACAGGATAAAGACCTGCCTGATACTGTCCTCCACGTGGGTTACGGTAATTAAGCATTGGCCTAGTATATGTATAAGCAACATCTCTTGCAAAGGAGTCAACCTCGGGAATATCGTTACCGAATTTCGGAAGCTCGCTTATTTTATTAAGCAAACGCTCATACTTTTGCTTTTGCTCATCAGTACAGTTATTTTTAACAACTGTTTCGTAGATAGTCTGAACATCCTCGCGTGAAAGGATTTTACCGCTTTCCACAAGGCTTTTTGCAACCTGTGCGGTAACCGATTCGGCCACCTTAGCGTCCATATCCTTACCGTAGTTATTTTCAAGCGCCTCTTTGTATTCCTGCATTGAAACGCTTTTTTCTTCAAATACCAACTTCTTTATTGCATAAAGCGCGTCTGCCATATTTGCAATACCAAAGCCCTGAGGACCTGTAAAGTTGTATATTGCTCCACCCTCTTGCAAGCTCTTTCCTCTGCCTATACAGTCCTCCACCATACATGACTGGAACGGTAACGGACAGCGTTCTGCGTGGGCAAGGTCAATCGCATTGTCGGCATTAACAAGTAACTCTATGAAGTGAATCATCTGTTTTTTATACGCATCATAGAACTCTTCAAAGGTGGTCATTTTGGTAACATCGCCAGTTTGTGGTCCGATTTGTACACCCTTATCAACACCGTTTGAGAAAACCAATTCTAACGGACGGCACATATTAAAGAATGCCGCGTCGTGCCAACCGTCCGTCTTAGCGGATTTTTGCGGTTCAACACAACCTATAATATTGTAGTCACGCGCATCCTCTAAGGTAAGACCTCTGCTTTGAAGTGAGGGGATAATAACTTCGTCATTATAATAAGCAGGAAGGCCAACACCTGTACGGGTAACCTCTGCCGCGCGGAGCATAAATTCGTGTGGTGTGCCGTTCCAAACACGAACCGATAAGGAAGGCTGCGGAAGATGTACGTGCATAGTAGCATTCATACACATATAAGATATATCGTTTGTAGCATCCTGTCCGCTTACATCCTGTCCGCCTACTATAAGGTTTTGGAAAAGACTGTAGCCCGCAAAGCCCTCGGCAGATGCCGCATCGCGAACTTTGTTAAGGTCATTTAGCTTTACCCAAATACAGTCAATAAGCTCTTGAGCAAATTCACGTGTAATCGCGCCCTTTTCAAAATCTGCGGCGTAATAAGGATACATATATTGGTCAAATCTACCGGGCGAAATTGAGTGTCCGCTAGATTCAGTTTGTAATAACATCTGTACAAACCAGAAGGATTGACATGCCTCATAGAATGAGGTTGCGCCATTTGCAGGTACTCTTGTACAGTTATCGGCAATCTTTAAAAGTTCTGCCTTACGGTTTTCGTCATTACAATTAGCCGCTTCCTGTTTTGCAAGAGAAGCGTATCTTGCCGCATAATCGCATACGGCATTACAGCTAATAATAACAGCTTCCAAGAAGTGATGGCGCTTTGCATAATCGCCGTCTGCAACACTCAACTTAGCCAATGCTTGTTCGGCTTCTTTTATAATTCCGCGGAAACCTATTTTTAAAACCTTACCGTAGTCTACAGTTAAGTGACCTATACCGTTATAAAAATAGTTGCCCGGTGTGAATATATTATGTTCAATAGCCGAGAGAGCCTCAGGCGCCATATAGCTTGTTGCAAGCTCGCTTGTAGTTTTACCTGCCCAATAAGGATATACCTTTTTAAGTGTTTCCTTTGTTTGTTCAGATATGTAAAACGGGTCTGCGCTACGGGTTGCAACAGTATCAAACTCATCCTGAAGCCAGGTGTAAGAATATTCAGGGAATACCTGACAGCTTCGCGGCGATTTTGTATTGCTACCTACTATAAGCTCTAACGGGCGAATAGTAATAGGTAGTTTTTCCAAAATGTGTGCAAACGCTTTTGCTCTGCGTAAAATTATAGGCAAATTTTCGGTTTGCTTATAGCTTTCGGTAAGCAATACCGCACGGTCGGCCTCAATTTCAGGCATTTTTTCGAACAAATGCTCAATAAGCGCCGCTATACGCGGTGTCTTTTCTATTTTTTCGGTGTAAACGGTTTTCATAACCTTACCTCCCGTTTAAAATTCAACAAAACACAGGTTTTGATACTAATCTATCATCACTTTAACACAAAACCACACCATTGTCAATACTAAAACCACACAAAAACAGAAAAATTGCCGTAAAAACCAAATAAAACAAATTGATTTTGTTGTTTTTGTCTCTAAAACCTTAAATCCACGCGACTCGTCTTTAAATTTCATTGAATCGAATTTTTCACAAAAATAAATTTTCAATAAAAATATTTTTTCATTTTTCAAATACTTGTAAATGCTTTTAAATGGCTTGGTTATCGTATTTGTTATAATTTTATATAACACTTTAGAGGTATAGACAAACAAAGAAATTGTGTTATAATGATTGTAAGAAATAAAATTTATAGGAGGAAAGACGGTTGAAGCTACGCTATTTACCTATTGATGACCGAAACAATCTTCGTGTTTTGCGCCACACAACAGATAAAACCGTAATTGAAGCCATTTTGGGTAGCATATTTAAGCGCCCATACTACACATTCCAAATTCTTTGGGAATATCGCAAGTGGTTCTTCAAATTATCTGAAGAGCAAATAAACAACAATCCTGCGCTTGCTTGTGGGTTGGCACAATTACTTATAATGTCGGGCGATTTAAGCCGCGCCGAAAAAATAATCGGCAATTTGCCTGAAAACACATTATATAAATCAATGTCACTCTTATTACTACCAAGTACAAGTCTTAGTGAAAAAACGAAGGTTATTAACCAAATTAAAGAAAACGATTGGATAATAAATAGCTTAGTGCTAACCGCGGGCAGACCAAGTGTTATTAACGGTGCTTTGGACTTTACTTATTTTGCCGACCAAATGCTTGCAAATAAGGAAGCTTCGCTTGATGCACTCAAAACCCTTTACCCTGATAATTATGAAAGTATTTATGATATTATTGAAGCAGAAAAGCTTTATTGGCAGAACGACTGCTATGATGCGTTGGTAAAAGTAGTAAGCACCATACCGTTGTTAAAGGAAAAGCAGGATATTCGTATTTTGTTTGCTGCTATGACGCTTGAAATATACATTCTGGTGCTCAACGGCCAAGCCACAAACACCGAGTCGCTTATTGCCAACCTTCGCGAACAGATTATTGACAACAACCTCGAAGAATACACACCTAATATAGACGCGCTTGATGCTTGGTCGGCTATGTACGATGCCGATTACAAGCGCGTAACAAAATGGATGCGGGAATCCGCACCGGACGAGCATTCTAAATTCTGTATGCTGGACCTTTTCCGATATATGATAAAGATGAGGGCTTACATAATCAGCGGTAAGCATTTGGCAATAACCGCTTTAGCAAGTAAGCTAATGCCACTTTTGGAAAGAGGACACAGATTTATGGATATGTGCGAGCTTCATTTAATATGGGCAATGAGCGATTACGCCGACAAACGCCCTAAAGAAGCACTCGAGCATATAACCCACGCCTTAGAGCTTTCGGAAAAATACCGCTATGACCGACTTATTGCAGATGAGGGCAAGCGTGCACTAGAGCTTATAAAGCTATACGAAGCAGAAAAAGGGGCTACGCCTTATTCCAAAAAATTAAAAGGCTTAACCGAAAAAACAGCCACCTTACATCCCAAATATTTAAAATCCCAGTTACCGCAAAAACCCGCGCTTACAGAAACTGAAATGAAGGTATTAAGCTTGCTTGCAAGCGGAAGTTCAAATTCGGATATATCGGCAACTACGGGAATGGCAGTTGAAACCGCTAAAATACACTGTAAACACATTTTTGAAAAGCTTGAGGTTAAAAATCGCCAACAAGCCGTGTTTAAGGCTATTGAATACGGAATTATTGAGCCCTTGGGCTCGGGCAATTTGGCCGAAAAAACATAAGGAGGAAATATAAATGACTAAAAAAATAATCAGTTTATTTGTTTGCTTGGCATTATTGTTCTCATCTATTCCTATGATGACCGCTTCTGCCGCACAGGCATCGAATTTTGAACGCACAGTAGATGCTAACACTATGGACATTTGGAAAAACTATTTTGATTTAGAAAATCCGGATACCACAAATGCAGGCGGTGTTTGGACCGATAAGTCTGTTTTTTCAAATGCCAATGCATTTTCCAATTATAATATCACTATGAAGGACGGCGACAAGAATTTCCTCACCGCTTTATCAGCAATTGCTGCCAATAAACAGGTTGTTGGTTACTCTACTACCCCTACCGATACTGTATTAATACTTGACGTTTCGGGCTCTATGGACGGAAATCAACAAAATCTTGTAACCGCCGCAAATAACGCCATTATAAGTCTTCTTGGCATAAATAAAAACAACCGTATAGGTGTTGTGTTGTATTCGGCAAGCGGTTCCTTCGGTTCTTCCTCATACGGCGAAAGTGTTACACGAATTCTTTCAATTGACCGCTACACCACTACAAACGCAAATGGCAATTATCTTTATTTAGACGGCGAAACCATCAAGGTTGCAAATGGCGTTTCAGGTGAAAACACCTCCAACCTCAAAGCTAACAAATCCTTTGGCGGCGGTACTTATATTCAGGCAGGCCTTTGGGAAGCAATGAAAATGTTTACCTCTGTAGAGGATACTGTTATAGGCCCTAACAACTGGCAATCAGGCGAACAGCGTATGCCTATTGTAGTTCTTATGTCTGACGGTGCTCCCACAACAGGCACCAGTTTTTACGACGATGTTGAAAATTCACACTACACAACCGGCAATAACAACAACAAAAGAACTGTTTACAAATCTAACGTAGGTAACGGCGGAGACAGCGGTATTACCGAAGGTCAAGCGTTTTTGACTCAGCTTACCGCCTCTTACATAATTAACCGAATTAAAAACCACTATAAAGCAGAAGACGGCACTGTTAGAGGCTTTTTCTACACATTAGGCTTTAATATAGGCAACAACGCCAATGCTTTAAGTGTTATGAATCCCGATTATTCAACCTTAACTGACCGTCTTTGGTCAACCTATAACTCACTTACCTCCGGCACAATGGAGGTTAGAGTTAAGGGCATAGGTCAACAAACAAGCTATACTGATGTTTCAATCTCTAAAAACTCTTATGTTACAAACAAATCCTATGTAAATGAATATTTCTCCGCTTCTGATAACGGTCTTGTAACTGCATTCCAAGAAATAGTTGATGAAATTATTCTTCAGTCACGCTACTACCCCACCCACCTTGAAGGCGGCAGTCCCGATTTTTCAGGCTATATTACCTTTGAGGACCAAATCGGCGACTATATGGAAGTTAAGGATATTAAAGGTATTGTATTTGGCGATACACTTTTTGACGGTCATATGATGGCATCCAAGCTTTCCGACACTTCAGAGGACGGCTTAGGCACTACCGACAGGCCAACAGCTTTAGGCGACGAATTTATCCGCTCGGTAAAAACACGCCTTGGTATTGCAACAACAAACGAAGCCCATATACTTGTAAGCAAAGCGTGGAATGCAAAGCAATTACATTATACAAACGCTAACAATTGGTCGAACTATATTGGTTGGTATGCAAAGGCCGACGGTACATATTTAGGCTTCTGGGATGAAAAATCCACAGACCCCGCACCCGTAGGCGCTGTTTATAAAATAAAATCCTATGGTTTCTTAGGCGAAACAGCGGGCAGTATTAAAAACAGTGATATGATGTATATGTCGGTTCAGGTTCGCACCGATATTGCAACAGGAAAGCAAACACTTTCTTGGAAAATCCCTGCTTCTTTAGTTCCGCTTATCACCTATCTTGTAACACTTAAGGGTAATAGCATTAACACTGCAACAGATGTAAGCGTTACAGTAGAGGATAAGAAGGTTTCTCCCATTCGTCTTGTGTTTGAAACAGGCCTTCGTTCCGACCTTAACGAATTTAACATCACCCGTATCACAGACGCCGAACATATTGACAGTGACGGACATACAAGACTTTTCTGGAACAATTATTTTGATATTGACCCCAATTTAAGTCACGATAAGCACATCACAACAAAATCGGAATTCACCCCTTCAAAAGAAAACGAAAGATTTTACTATACTGCCGACTCGGTGCTTTACAAAAAAACAGGTGAAAACTCCTATGCTAAGGTTTCACAAGGTGAGCTTGTAAAGGGTGGCGAATACTACCACCGCCGTTACACCTTCAATTCCAAATCAGATATGCCTATTTTCACTTACGAAAAGGTTTCTGATATCACACTTGATATTGCACTTTCTAACGGTTGGCAAAATGATTTTGAGGTTACTGCTACCGACAAGGGCGCTTACATTGTACCGAAGGATACTGTTGCGCGCGAGCTTACACCTTATGATAAGAAAAAAGCTGACTTTGGTGCGGCAACCAAATCTGCGGAAATGGTTTTCCACCCGTATATAACCAACCAAAATGAAATTGCATATGTAGATATGAACCTTGGAAACAACGGTCTTTTAAGGGTTGTTCCAGAACAGGGTATTAAAATTTCAAAAACGGTTGATGTTTTTGAAAACGGCACAAACGATACATTTAAGTTCCGCATAAATGCAAATGCACCTGCCGCAACCTATAACGGCTACATCACCGACCTTGATGTTACTCCTACAGGCAATCCTATAAATGTTAAATTTACAAACGGTTCTTTTGAAATTGAACTTAAAAAAGACCAAACCTTCTGGCTTACAGGCTTGCCCGCAGGAACCACCTATACCGTTGAAGAAATTTCAACCAACGAGGACTACAAAATTAAATCTGTTCATGTAAACGGTGTTTCTACCGGTACTGTTGCAAACGGTACTGTTGCAGCATACTTGATTGATGATGTTGATTTTGTAAATACCGCTATGGGTGAGGGCGACATTGTTATTACCAAGCAGGTTGTAGACGCTAACGGAAACACAGTTGATATTGCAAACAGTGTTAAATTTACTGCCGAAGCAACCTTCACTACCGCTTCAGGCGCACCGCTTTCCGGAACATTTAGCGCTAACAACACCGCAGGCTCGGTTACAATTACAAACGGTAAGCTTAATGTAACTCTTGCCGAGGGCGAATCACTTATTATTCACGGTATTCCCGAAAAAACCAAATATTCTGTAACCGAAACAAATATACCCGCAGGCTTCACATTTAATTCGGCTGCAAGTAGTATGAGTGGGGTTATTGATTCTGCCGAAAACGACAGGGCGCTTATTGTTAACACCTATTCCCCCACTGCAGTAAACGGCAACAACATAAATGTAGTTGTAAACAAAGAAATAAGCGGCAACCGCACTAATTGGGTTAATGGTGAAAGCTATTCCTTCTCATTAGTACGACTTGATGTTGCAAAGGCTACCTCAACCGTTATTGCAAATAAAACTATTTCTTATTCCGATGCGGTTAAATCCTTTACCGTGTCCCTTGCAAATCAACCGTTCACTACTCAAGGCAGCTACTATTACGAAATTCGCGAAGCTGCCGGCACCCAAGGCGGTATAACCTATGATACTGCAGTACGCCGCTTCCGTGTAGATGTTGCAGATAGCGACAAGGACGGCGATTTAGAAATAGTTAACGTTGTAAACGAGGCTCTTACAACCGTTACAGGCTCATATATTGTAAGCGCAAGCTTTAACAATATCTATTCCCCAACCGAAAGCGCGCATATAACAATCCCTGTTAAAAAGCAGATGGTTAATGAAAACAATCAACCCTCAAGCTATCCGCTTAATGGCTTCCAATTCGCATTATACGATAATGCCGATATTGATAACGCGACCGAGATTGTTCGTTCTACCGTTACCGATGCACACGGAAACGCCCAGTTCGACCTTGCCTACGCCGCTAACAGAGTTGGCGAAACCTATACCTACTATATAGCAGAAATCAACACGGGTAACCCGAATATAGAATACACAACTGCTGTATATGAAGCTAAAATTACTGTTACAGATAATGGCGACGGTACCACTACCGCAACCTCGCAAATCACTCTTGTAGGCGGACAAGGTGTGTCTACCCCCACCTTTACAAATATTTACAAGCCTTCCAAGGAAGCGTATGTAACAATTTCAGGTACCAAAACCATTAAAGGCGACCGCATTCTTAATTCAAACGAATTTGGCTTCATTCTTGCCCCTGTTACCCAAGGTGCACCGATGCCTTCAAGCTCTATTGCTAAAAATACAGCAAACGGCTCGTTTGTTTTCGGCGCAATTAAATTTGATGAAACTTTAGTTCCTGCCGGAAGCACAATCACCTACAATTACACCCTAAAAGAAGACCAAAGCAAAAAAATAGGTGGTTTTGAATACGATAACAAGGTTTACAATATAGCAATTAAAGCAACAAACCAAAACGCCGTTATTACTACCGAGGTTATTATTGATAACGGAGCCGTAACCGACATTGTATTTGAAAATAAATACACACCTACTCCTACAAAGGTTTCTCTTAACGGTACTAAAATTTTAACAGGCAAGACTTTAGAATCCGGTGAATTTGAATTTATTATTTCTCGCGTAACACCAGACGCTCCAATGCCTTTTGCTAATACAAATACAAATTCCACAACTAATGACGATAAGGGCTTCATTAACTTTGGAACACTAACATTTTCAAAGAAGGGTGTTTATGTTTACAATATTTACGAAGCAGATAAAAACGATGACCGTTACGATTGCGATAAGTCGGTTTACACCGTTACAATTAATGTTATCGACGATTCTGAAGGTACATTAACACCTCAAATCGTTATTACTAAAGACAATGTAAGCTCAAGCGAAATTGTATTCAGAAACGGCTTTGTTCCCGCCCCGATTGAGTATGATATTTATGCGAAATTTGGCGGACTTAAAAAGCTTGTAAACAATGTAAACCGCGAAATTAAAGAGGGCGAATTTGAATTTGTTCTTATAAATGCTATAAACGGCAAGCAAATAGGTGAAGCGGTTAAAAACGACCAAAACGGAAGCTTTAAATTCCCTGCTGTTGTTCTTCCCGAAGCCGGTGTATACCACTACAAGATTAATGAAATCGCAGGCAACCAAAAGGGCGTAGCCTACGATACATCAAGTTTCCACGTTGTATTAAAGGTTGAACAATCCACTAACGGCACACTTCAAGTTGTTGCAAACAGCGACAAGCTTTACAAAGGAACCGTTACAAAAGAATATGTTAACGGAATTCTCACCGAGGTTACACATTACGACCTTGCAAGCACAATTGAATTTAACAACCTCTATGCCGCAGACCCTGTAAATATTCAAATAGGCGGTATAAAGAAGCTTGAAGGCAAAGCACTTGAGGCAGAGGAATTCACCTTTAATCTTTACGCTGATTTAAATGACGAGGCAATCGACACTGCTAAAAACAATGCCGACGGCAGCTTTAAGTTTAAAGAAATAGAAATTTCCAACCCAGGCGTGTATACATACTTTGTAACCGAGGATGCTACTAATCCTAAAGAAAATATAACCTATGATGCTACAGTTTATAAAATCGTTGCAACCGCAACCGATAATTTAGACGGCACCATGAGCGTTGTATTTACCTACGAAACCGATGACGGCGCAAAGGATGAAATAACCTTCCTTAACACATATTCCGAGCCACCCGCACCGCAAGACCCACCGCAAGAGCCTACTCCACCCACACCACCTAAAGCACCTCAAACAGGCGATACTCAAAATCTTTGGATGTGGATAGCACTTGCATTTGTAAGCGTAATTGGTTTCTTTGCAACCACCCGCCGCAGAAAAAAGGCTAATTAATTATTAAAAGGCTTGATATCGAAAGATATCAAGCCTTTACTACTTAACTATTGCAAAACCGAATTCAGTATGATATTATTTTTTCATACAATACCTATTGTGAGGTTGATATTATGATAAAAGTAACTGTTTGGAATGAATTTTATCACGAAAGGCACAATGAAAGCATTAAACAAATCTACCCTCAAGGTCTTCACAAAACCATCGCAGAGTTTTTACAGTGTGATGATATAAGCGTTCGCACCGCCACCTTACAAGACGCAGAATGCGGACTTACAAAGGAAGTTCTTGATGATACTGATGTTCTCATCTGGTGGGGACATGTTCGCCACCGCGAAGTGCCCGATGAAATTGCCGAGCGCGTACAAACTGCCGTGTTAGGCGGTATGGGTGCCATTTTCTTGCATTCGGCGCATCATTCAAAACCCTTTAAGCGTTTAATTGGAACTACAGGTAATCTTTCCTGGCGCGAGGACGGCGACTGGGAAAAGCTTTGGAACATTGCCCCCGCCCACCCAATAACTCAGGGCATTGGCAGATTTATTGAATTGGAACACGAAGAGGTGTACTGCGAACCGTTTGACATTCCAAATCCCGACCAACTTGTTTTCATAAGTAATTACGAGGGTGGCGAGGTTTTCCGTTCGGGTTGCTGTTATAACCGAGGCTGCGGTAAGGTTTTCTACTTTAAGCCCGGTCACGAATCGTATCCTATATATTATAACAAGGATATTCAAACAGTTATTAAAAACGCAGTTTATTGGGCAAGGCCTATTAAACGAATCACCCCTGAATGCCCACATATTAAAAAAATTGGTGAAGAATAAATTAAAACGGATAAGACTTTAAGTCTTATCCGTTTTGTTTTCTTTAAATATTTCACTAATTATTAGTTATCTCTTTTTTTAAAGCCTCTGCGGTTATTATCGCGTCTTGGCTTGCGTTCGGTTTCAGCATCAGCATCGTCCTCAACAACAGCACCGTTGATTTCAACTAACGCATCACGACGGGAAAGGTTAATTCTGCCCTGATCGTCAATTTCGGTAACCTTAACGATAACCTGATCGCCAACAGCAACAACATCTTCAACCTTTTCTACGCGCTTAACATCAAGCTTAGAGATATGAACAAGGCCTTCCTTGCCGGGTGCAATTTCAACAAATGCGCCAAAGGTCATAAGTCTTGTTACCTTACCGCTGTAAATAGCGCCGATTTCGGGGTCGTTAGCAATAAGCTCAACAATAGCGATTGCCTGCTTAGCCTTATCAATATCAAGACCCGAAACATATACTCTACCGTCTTCTTCAATGTTAATAGTACATTCGCACTGTTCCTGAATAGACTGAATAACCTTACCCTGCTTACCGATAACATCACCGATTTTTTCAGGGTTAATTGCGGTTGTAAGCATTTTAGGTGCATACTTAGAAAGCTCTGCACGGGGTTCGGGGATGCACTTAAGCATTACATCGTCAAGAATGTGCATTCTTGCTTTATTGGTTTTTGCAAACGCTTCTTTAATAATAGCAGGTGTAAGACCGTGAACCTTTAAGTCCATCTGAATAGCGGTAATACCCTTGTGAGTACCTGCTACCTTAAAGTCCATATCGCCGTAGAAGTCTTCAAGACCTTGGATATCAACCATAGTCATAAAGTCGCCGTATACGCCGTCATCACCTGTGATAAGACCGCAAGAAATACCTGCAACGGGAGCCTTAAGCGGAACACCTGCAGCCATAAGAGCCAAGGTGGAACCACAGATTGAGCCCTGTGAAGTAGAACCGTTAGAAGAAAGAACTTCACTTACTACACGGATAGCGTATGGGAAATCTTCAATAGGAGGAATTACAGGAACTAATGCCTTTTCAGCTAACGCGCCGTGACCGATTTCACGTCTGCCAGGGCCACGTGAGGGCTTGGTTTCGCCAACTGAATAGGATGGGAAATTGTAGTGGTGGATATATCTCTTAGAAACTTCTTCATCAAGTCCGTCAAGCTTCTGAGCTTCCGAAACGGGAGCCAATGTAGCGATTGAAAGAACCTGAGTTTGTCCACGGGTGAACATACCGCTGCCGTGAACACGGGGTAATAAGTCAACCTTAGCATCAAGCGGACGAATTTCATCGATACCACGGCCGTCAACACGCTTCTTTTCGTCCTTAAGCCAGCTTCTTACAACATGCTTCTGGATAAGGTAAAGAATTTCGTCAATCTTGCCTTCCTGGCCTTCAAACTGAGCATCATACTTTTCGTGTAAAGCGTTGCTGATAGGAAGTAATGCAGCGTCACGAACAAGCTTATCGTCTGTATCAAGTGCTTTCTTAACGTCTTCAATACAGAATTCTTCCATTTCCGCAAAGATAACGGGGTCCGGATCGTTTGATTGGAATTCAAACTTAGGCTTGCCGATTTCAGCAACAATGCTGTTAATAAACTTAACTACTTCCTTGTTAACCTCGTGACCTGCCATAATGCAGTCAAACATAAGGTCATCAGGAATTTCGTTACCGCCTGCTTCAATCATAGCAACCAAATCTTCGGTAGAAGAAACAGTTAAAGTAAGGTCGGTTTTTGCTCTTTGTTCTAAGTTGGGGTTGATAACGATTTCGCCATCAACAAGACCTACGTTTACGCTTGAAATAGGACCTGCCCAAGGAATGTCCGAAATAGCGATTGCAGTTGATACACCGATTGCAGCAGCAACTTCGGGTGAACAGTCAGGGTCAACCGACATAACGGTTGCAACAACCGAGCAATCGTTACGCATATCCTTAGGGAACAAAGGACGGATTGGACGGTCGATACAACGTGAAGCCAAAACAGCCTTATCGGTTGCTTTACCTTCACGACGGGTGAAAGAGCCGGGGAAACGGCCTACTGAATACATTTTTTCTTCATAGTCAACTGAAAGGGGGAAGAAATCCACACCTTCACGGGGTTTAGCCGAAGCAGTAACGGTACAAAGTACACTTGTTTCGCCGTAAGAAGCCATAACAGCGGCATTGGCAAGACCTGCCATCATACCGGTTTCAAGCTTTAAAGGTCTGCCGGCTAAGGTAGTTTCATAAACCTTGTAGTTTTCAAACATTTTTCAAATCTCCTTTAATATTTTCTGAGACTTTCGGTTAGCAATAAAGCCAGCATATAGAGCGTAGCAGATTTGCCCGTAAAAATAACCGTTACGCAGAGAACAGCTCATTGTTTGCAAAGCAAATATGATGTTCGCGAAGCAGAGGGCACTTTTTACGGAGAAGCAAATCGTCGCGAAGCTTGAATGGGTTTTGCCTATATACTCGATTTACCGCTAAATCACGAAAATCTCTTTTTAGTTTTAAAAATGGCAATAAGGCAGACCGCCAATTTTGCAGCCTGCCTTTTTGTGACAAATTACTTACGAAGACCTAAGCGCTTAACGATTGAACGGTATCTTTCAATATCATTCTTCATAAGGTAAGCTAAGAGGTTTCTTCTGTGACCAACCATTTTAAGAAGACCACGGTAAGAATGCTTATCCTTCGGGTGAGTCTTAAGGTGTGCGTTAAGTTCGTTGATTCTTGTAGTAAGAAGAGCAATTTGAACCTCAGGCGAACCTGTATCACCTTCGTGAACAGCATATTCAGTCATAATCTGTTGCTTTAATTCCTTAGTCATTTCTTTCACTCCTTTAAAAATTCGTTCCGTAAACCAAGCAATAGGTCATAGTGAATTCCCGGGTAAAAAGAATAATCCAAACATCGATTTTGGAGGCTTATTTTTTACCCATATTTCGTTAAAATACTCGGCAATCCCAAGGATTGCCTGCGTTTTTGCCTCATCTGTATAAAAAATCTCATCTACAAAATTCTGCGACCTTAAATGAGCGGAATTTTGAGTGATTTTTAGTTTTGACGAAGCAGCAAGGATAATCCTTGCAATGAGGATAGACCGAAAATCGCCTAAATTCCGCCATGTAAGGCGACGTTTGGGCTATTCTTTCTACCCGTGGGCAGACACCTAAAGCATAGTATACGGTTGCCGTAAGATTATATCACAATCATTCTAAAAAGTAAAGCATTTTTTTAATAACTTGAAAAATAGTTGAAAATATTGTATAATTATGTCGAGGTGAATATAATGCCCCTTAAACAAAAACTTATTTCGGCTTTTAATTTAATTAAAGGCGATGGCAAGCTTTGGTGGTTAAACCTTAATAAAGAATACCCAAGGGTAATTATGCTTGATGTTATACTGGCTTTACTTCCTGCCTGTATTTTCGGTTGTATACTTTTTGGTATAAAAGCACTTTTAGTATTACTTATTTCCTGCGCTTCGGCAATTTTGGCGGAATTTCTTTGGAACTTGATTTTTAAAAAGCCGCAAACAGTAAGCGACCTTTCGGCGTTGGTTACAGGCTTACTTTTCGGTATGTGTATGCCGGACAGTATTCCTTTATGGATTGTAATAATTGGCAGTGTTTTTGCAATTATTGTTGTAAAGCAGCTTTTAGGCGGTCTTGGCTACAATCTTACAAACCCTGCCGTTACAAGCGTTATATTACTTAAATTTTGCTTTTCAAAAATAATGACTGCCTACCACCTACCCTTCTACCACACGGTAGAAAAAACGGTAGATTACTCCTTTTCAGACCTGTTTTTCGGTATGCATTCGGGAAGTATTGGCGAAACCTGCTCCTTTCTACTTATTATAGGCGGAAGCTACTTAATTATAAGAAAAATTATTTCCCCCATTATTCCGCTTACATTTATAGGCAGCGTTGCATTTTTAAGTCTTATATTCTCACAGCATACTTTATATGACCTTTTTGGCGGCGCGTTAATTCTTGGCGCATTCTTTATGGCTAACGATTACACCACCACCCCTACAACAAAATCGGGCAAGGTTATTTTCGGTCTCGGTTGTGGCATATTATCCTTTATATTACATATTATTTTCAAGGGCTATGACGGTGTTCTGTTTGCCATTCTTATTATGAACATATTGCTCGCTTTATATAACCGTTTAGGAATAGGTAAATACAAAGAAAAAGGCATTGAAAAAATTATAGAATATTCCAAGCAAATTAAGCCCTTAAGCATTAAGCTATGGCAAGAAGCAAAAAAACTTTTTAAAGCTATTAAAGAAAAAATCAAAGGCGGCAAATAACCGATGTTATAAATAATAAATAAAAAAGAATAAAGAATAAAATTGGTGTTTCGCAAAGCGAAACGATATAAATAATGCCGTGCTATGCACGGCTCATTTTTTATTATTTATTATTTCTTCTTTATTCTTTAATTTTGTAATATTTGCGGACCGTCGAGGGCGCCGGTCCCTACAATAATGATTTCGATTTTTGCATTATATGTAGGGGCGATTCACGAATCGCCCGTAATTACGCATTACGCATTAAAACCACCCTTTCGGGTGCTTTTTTATCCACAAAACTTGGTTGAAATTCGTTTATAACAGTCCTTTGGCGAATAATCCCATTCGGTTATGGGCGAAGTTGTTTCAAAATATTTTATTTTCGGTGAATAAAACATATCAAAACTGTCAATAATAATAAGTTTTATCTTCATTTTATCCCGCAGGATGCTTTTTATATACACACTTGCCTGTTGCCCTACCTTTACATTTTCCTTTGGTTCGGCAAGCCCTGCAAGATTCGGGGTTATTTCCACAAATATGCCGTAATCCTCAACGCTTCGTACAACGCCGGTTACGGTCTGCCCCGCGCAAAAGCTTTGGGCGTTTTCTTCCCAAGTGCCCAAAAGTTCCTTGTGTGACAGCGTTATCTTTCCGTCGGGCGCTATATTTTTTATTACCGCTTTAATATCGTCCCCAACGTTAAAACGGTCTTTGGGATGAGAGATACGTGAAACCGAAATTGCATCTATCGGTAAAAGCGCAATATTGCCGCAGCCTATATCACAAAAGGCGCCAAAGGATTCCATATGGGTTATCTTTGCATCTATGATTTCGCCTATCTGTAAAGAATTAAGTATATAATTCTTACATATTTCCTGCGCTCGTTTTCTTGATAATAAAGCATAGGTTTCGCCTTTTTCGTTGGTTTTAAATTCCTTTGCCACAAAGCAAACTGTTCTACCAACGCGGGAAATAAGCGCAATGTCTCTGGTAGAGCCGTCTTCAATCCCGACCGCTCCCTCGTTTCTTGGAATAATTCCCTTCATACAGCCTAGGTTTACAATTAAATTATGCTCGGCATCGCACATAATAACAGGCGCTTCCAAAACCGTTTGCCTTACAATAGCATCGGCAAGGGCTGCAACCGAAGCCATACTTCTTTTGTTTTGAATTGTTTCGTAAATTTTTCCTTCTGGGTAAAAACCGTTCATTAATATCACCTTTCATTTTTACATCGTTTAATAAAAGTATATTATAAATGTTATGAAAAAATGATAGAAAAATGTCTTCAGATATAAAAAAATATCCAAGTGCGAAAACACTTGGATATTTTTGTTTGTTTTTAATATTAGATAGTACCGAATACAAACTTGCAAACAAAGAGAATTGCAATAATTGTAACAGCGATATCTTTCTTATTATATTTGCCTGAGAACAAAGCGATAAGGGTGTAAGCAATAGCGCCAATACCGATACCGTTTGCAATTGAATAGGTAAGAGGCATCATAATAAGAACCAAGAAAGCAGGAACTGCGTTTTGCATATCAGTCATATCAACCTTAGCAAAGTTCTTGAGCATTAATACACCAACATAAATAAGTGCGGGTGCAGTAGCTGCTGCAGGAATAACACTTGCGAAAGGAGCTAAGAAAAGACATACGATAAAGCAAAGTGAAGTTACTAAGCTTGTAAGACCTGTTCTACCGCCTGCTGCAACACCTGCTGAACATTCAACGAAGGTTGTAACAGTAGAAGTACCGCAAACAGCACCTGAGCAAGTTGCGATAGCGTCGCAAGCCATAGACTTGTTCATATCAACGGGGTCGCCGTTTTCGTCAAGCATATCAGCTTCAGAAGCTGCGCCGTAAAGTGTACCGATAGTATCGAACATATCAACTAAGCAGTAAACAACGATAAGCATAATTACAGAGAAAATGCTGCCGATTGTTTTGCCGTCAAAAGCTAATTTCCAAGATTCAGGCTTGAAAGCTGCTGCTAAACCGATATCAGCAAAATCCTTGAAGGACTGACCGATAGTGCCTAAGTCAAAGCTTGGTAACTGCCATGTAGCAAGATAGTAAATAATGGTTGTAGCCAAAATACCAACAAGCACAGCGCCCTTAACCTTAAGCTTTGAAAGAACAGCAATAATAAGGAAGCCTACAAGAGCGATAATAGGAGCTGCAAGGTCTTTCCAAGCAACGCCGTTAATTTTAACGAACTGAACGAGTGTGTACTGGTTAGCCTGAATAATGCCAACATTCTGGAAACCGATGAAAGCAATAAACAAACCAATACCTGCAGGGATAGCCTTCTTCATACAGTCAGGCATTGCTCTTGCGATGTATTCACGAGCGCCTGTGATAGAAAGCAATAAGAAAACAAGACCGGAAATAAGGATTATTACAAGACCTGCCTGATAACCCTTAACAACATCCCCGCCGCTTACAATCTGCGGTAAAACGAAGGATGTGAAGAAGAATGAGTTAAGACCCATTCCGCAAGCCTGCGCAAAAGGCAGCTTTGCATACAACGCAAAAAGCATTGTACCGATTACTGCGGCAATAATTGAAGCAATATAAACCGCATTCCAGATTTGGGGTACGCCCGGTACGTCAAAACTAAAGCCAACGATTTGGTTAGGGTTTACAACTACAATGTAAGCCATTGCAAAGAAGGTTGTAAGACCTGCGATGATTTCGGTTTTAACATTTGAACCGCGTTCTTTGATTTTAAAGAACTTATCCATATTTTTCCTCTCCCTTTTAAAAAATTTTTAGGACAAGTATATTCTACCACATTTTGTATATTTTTCAAGTCTTTTATACAAAATAGCGCAAAAAAATACGGCATTTTTAAAAAATGCCGTATTTGATATGGTTGAAATAATTATCTTTGTACTCTGCCCGAACCGTCGCCGCCAACTAGCGCCAAAACGTCACTCGGTTTAGAAAGGTTAACATCAAGCTCGATTGTTTGCTTAAGGCAGGATGCCGCCGCCGCAAATTCAATAGTCTGCTGAGCGTCAAAGCCGCTATTCATAGCGTAGATAAGACCTGCGCCAAAGGAATCGCCGCCGCCGACACGGTCAACAATATGAATATGGTATTTCTTTGAGAAATATGCCTTTTCGTCACGGTAAAGAAGCGCAGACCAATCATTATCAGATGCGCTGATGCTTTCACGCAAGGTAATAGCAACTGTACCGATATTGTACTTTTTGCTGATTTTATCAGCCACTTCAATATAACCGTCACGGTCAAGTTTACCCGAAATAATGTCGGTATTGGAAGCGTGGATATCAAGCACGTCTGCCGCATCTTCTTCGTTAGCGATAAGCACGTCCACGTATTCGAGCAATTTTTCCATTGTTTCCTTAGCTTGCGCTCTAGACCACAAGTTTTTGCGGTAGTTAAGGTCGCAGCTTATTGTAATTCCAAGCTCTTTAGCCGCCTTACAAGCTTCAAGACAAGCCTCTGCCAAATTCTTACCCAAAGCCGCAGTAATACCTGTAAAGTGGAAATAGCCCGCGTCCTTTAAAATTTCTTTCCAATTATAATCGGCAGTGGTTGAGGTTGAGAAAGAAGAATTTTTGCGGTCGTAAACAATTTTTGAAGGACGCTGTGAAGCACCCTTTTCAGCATAGAAAATACCAAGTCTTTCGCCGCCGTATGCAATATGGTCGGTACCGACACCGTATTTACGAAGTGTAGTTAACGCACATTCCGCAATAGCGTTCTCGGGAAGCTTTGTTACAAACTGAGTCGGAACACCCATATACGAAAGGGAAGTACAAACGTTTGCTTCTGCGCCGGTGTAAAAGGTTACAAACTTATCCGCTTGAATAAATTTAAGATATCCTTCAGGGCTTAAACGTAAAATATAATCGCCAAAACCAACAACTTTTTTCATAATTATTACTCCTTACTTTCTTACAATATGTACTGCAAATCCGCCGATTTCTTGCTTTATGTAAGCCGAAACGAGCTTACCGCTCGCATCTGTACGAATGCTTTCTTCAATAACTTCAATTCCGTTATTTTCAAAATAAGCAAGCGCTCTTGCAACCGAATTAGTTTTAAAACCTATATGGCCGTGAGTACCGTAGAACATTTTTTTCATAAATTCTGCCGCAGTACCTGTAAATACCGAAGAATTTCCAACCTTCAAAGGCATACGGAAAATGTTAGCCAATTTTTCGGCTTCGCTTATAGCAGTTTCTTCGTTTTCGTTATTAATGCCAACGTGTGCTAATTCAAAGCCCAAGGATATATCAAGCGCTTTTTTACAAGCGGCTGTAATTCCCTCGAAATCACGGTTTTTAATCTGGTCTGCGGTTGCCATATAACTGCCGCCGCAAGCAAGAATTTTTTCATTTGCAAGGTATGCACCTAAATTTTTATAGTTTATTCCGCCTGTGGGAACAAATTTAACACTTGGGAACGGGCCCGAAAGAAGCTTAATAGCCTCAATGCCGCCGTTAAGCTCTGCAGGGAAGAATTTTAAAATTTTAAGGCCTTTTTTAACCGCGCTTTGTATTTCGCTGCCGCTTGAAACACCGGGCACTACAAGCACACCCTTTTCTATGCAGTAATCTACTATTTCCTCATCATAGCCGGGGCAAACTATAAAGTCCACACCTGCAGCCAATGCATCATCCACAGTTTTAGTGCTAAGCACGGTACCTGCGGCAACTGTCATTTCGGGAAATGCTTCCTTAATTTTTTTAATAGATTCCAGCGAATCACTTGAGCGAAGTGTAACCTCAATTGAATTGAGTCCACCGTCACGAAGTGCTTTTGCAACATCTACCGCCAAATCGGCGCTTGGTATATTTATTACCGGTAATATACCTGTTTGTTCGTGATTTCCTATTCCTTGTGCCATATTGTATTCTCCTTAATTTTATTCTTAAGTATTTTATACTAAAATTAATTTTAAAAATCAACCTTTTTTGGAAAGTATAAATTCAAGCAACCCCTTACAGCCCAAATCCACATCGTTTTCTGTTGCTGTAAAATTACCCGTATACCAAGGGTCCGCAACATCACGCGGTGTATTAGTAAAATCAAGCAATTTATAAATTTTACTGTGATAATTGGCATTAAGTATCCGTTTTGTGTTGCTAACATTACTGCTATCCATACATACTATATAATCAAATTTTTCGCCGTCGGCAGCGGTAATCTGTCGTGCGCGCTTTGTCGCACAGTTAATACCTCTTTTTTCAAGCACTCTCTTTGCGGGTGGGTAAACAGGGTTTCCTAGCTCCTCGCGCGAGGTTGCCGCAGACTCTATATAAAATTCACTTGAAAGTCCCTTGCTTTCAACCAAATCCTTCATAATAAATTCCGCCATAGGACTGCGGCATATATTACCAAGGCATACAAAAAGTATTTTGTTCATAATCTTCTCTTTTCTGCAAATAAAGTTCTACCTTTTAAGTATAACACCTATATTATTTTCTTGCCATTAATTTTAATATCCAATTATATAATAATATTGTTTTTTAGTATAATAAAAATTGCCAAAGCATTATAAAAACGCTTTGGCAATAGTTATTTATTAAAATTTAATGTATGCAGAGGGGTTAACCTGCTTGTCACTTTTAAGAATTTCAAAATGCAAGTGCGGACCTGTTGAACGACCTGTGTTGCCAAGCTTTGCAATCTGCTGACCTTGACTTACAGTGGCGCCTTTCTTAACACAAAGCGCGCTATTGTGTGCATATCTTGTTTTAAATCCGTTTCCGTGGTCAATAACAACGCTGTAACCGTAGTTGCCATCCCAACCTGCAAAAATTACTGTGCCTTCCTTTGAGGCAAAAATCGGTGAACCGGTATCACCCGCTAAGTCTACACCCTTATGACCTCTACCGTCGCCCCAGTAAGCAGTAACCTTCTTTACATCTCCTCTTTTCATAGGATATATAAAGCCTGCTGCTTTAGCCTGTGCCTTTTCGGTAGCAGAAGCGTAAGCAACCTTTGTGCCCTGTTCTATAACACGTGCTACGGGTTCCTTTACAACCTCGCTTGAAACGAGCGTTCTTGCGGCTTCGGCGCCATTTACGGTTTCAACCATTTCAACAGTTCTTCTAAGACCGTTTTCACCTGTTTTAACAACCCTTGTATAGCCTACATACTGGTCACTTCTGTTTTGTGTTTTGGTGGAAAAGGCAATTGCCTTTTCACTTGTAACGGTAGAAACAGTTTTAACCTGTAATGCATCTATCTTAGCCTTTACGGTTTGCTCGTCTTCAATTTTAGAATTAAGGTAATAACCGCTTTCAACCGAAACCTCATCCACAAAGGAAGCGGTATTTTCGGCACCGTCCACAAAGAAACGGCAACGAGCAGCTTCTATATAATCCTTAATTTCTTTGTTACTTGTATAGGTTAAAGCTTCACCGTTAACCTTAACTGCAAAGCCACAGGAAATTTCGTCAGTATTTTCAATAATAGCGTCTGCTACCTTTTTCTCACTGTCAAGCCTGTCCATAACAGTAATTGTAAACGCAAATTTCGGTTGTGCAATAGCCTTGGCAGTAGTCTTATCCTCTACATTTTCAAGAACTAAATCCATTGCCTTATCAAACACGGCAGTTTTGCTTACAACTGCAATATTTTTGCCCGAATAGTTTACATTAAAACCAAAAGTTATGCCGCAAGCTACAATGCTTACCACAAGGGATAACACTGCAACCAAGGCAAAACTTGTAAATTTAACAAGTATTCTGTTTCCTTTTATGAATTTGAAAACTATATCAAGTTTTTCTTTAATCAAATTCTTAAAAATAACAGTCACCGCCTTCAAAAAGTTACAATTTGTAATCATCACGAATGTTATTATAACAAAAAGGTTACAAAATTGCAACCTTTTTTGTTACTTTTTTAATATTTTGTTAATTTTTTTCAAAAAAATCCAAAAACTTAATAGGTAAATGCTCCCATTTAAACATTTTTTACAACAAAACACCCCGTAAGCCAAGACTTACGGGGTAAATTATTAAAACATTGAAATTTGGTTTGTGTCGGGCAAATCGTTTAAAGCGCCTAAATCTGCAAGATTTTGGATTATGGTTTTAGAAACACCTGCTTCTAATTGAAATTCCTCTTTAGAAATAAAGTTACCCTTTTGCGCCGCTTCATATATAGAATAAGCCGCCTTTTCGCCAACACCCGAAAGCGCACCGAAGGGTAAGCGCATTTTTCCGTTTTCGGGTAAATATTTCATAGCGTGGGATTTATTAAGGTCTATTGGCAAAACCTCAACCCCACGGGAAAGAAGCTCGTTAAATATAAGCATATTTTCATAAACGTCAAGCTCTTTTTGGGTGGCATCCTTGCCCTTGGCCTTAATATCACGCAAATATCTTCTTACTGCTTCCTTACCGCCCATAATTGTCGGAACGTCAACATCTTCGGGACGGGCAGTAAAATAAGCGCAATAAAATTCAAGCGGATAATAAACCTTGTACCAAGCAAGACGAAGCGCACCTATAACGTAAGCCGCCGCGTGAGCCTTAGGGAACATATACTTAATTTTATAACAGCTGTTAATATACCATTCAGGCACGTTAACCGCGCGCATATCGTCCTCCATTTTACCCCAATCCTCTTTAGAAACCTTGCCTTTAGCAACAAGCCCCTTACGAACGGTTTCGGTAATCTGGAAGGCACGACCCTCGTCCATACCCTGATGTATTAAGTACACCATAATATTATCACGCGTACCAATAACCTCAGAAATGGTACAGGTTCCGTTATCAATCAAATCCTTAGCGTTACCCAAGTAAACATCGGTACCGTGGGAAAGACCCGAAATCTGCAAAAGGTCGGAGAAATTCTTGGGCTTACAGTCTACAAGCATTTCGCGTACAAACTTTGTGCCAAATTCGGGAATACAGAATGTACCTGTTTTAGAATCTATATCCTCTTCGGTTACGCCTAACGCTTCAGGCGAAGTGAAAAGACTGTAAACCTTGGGATCACTCATAGAAACCTGACTTACGGGTATGCCCGAATATTCCTCTAAATATTTATATGTAGTAGGAACAACGTGACCGAGTTCGTCGAGCTTTAAAATTGTATCGTGAATAGAATGGAAGTCAAAGTGGGTTGTAATAACGCCTGTTTCGGCTTTATTGGCAGGGTACTGTATAGGGCAGAAGTCGTAAATAGTGTTAGTTCTTGGAACTACTATCATACCTGCAGGGTGCTGACCCGTTGTGGTTTTAATTTTACTGCCTTCTACAAGACTTGCCAAACGGTTAAGCTCGGCACCACTTAAGGTGATACCCTTTTTCTCGGCATAGGCCTTTGCAAAGCCGTAAGCGGTTTTTTCGGCAACGGTAGAAATTGTACCTGCTTTAAAAACGTTTTCACTACCGAAAAGGGTTTCGGTGTATTTTTGTACTTCGGTCTGGAATATATCCGAAAAGTTAAGGTCTATATCAGGTACCTTGTCGCCTCTGAAGCCCAAAAAGGTTTCAAACGGAATATCGTGACCGTTACGGTTAAGCGGTGTGTTACAGTGCGGGCAGTTCTTTTCAGGCAAATCAAAGCCCGAGCCCACTTCACCCTTTGTAAAGAACTCGCTGAACTGACAGTTAGGGCAAACATAGTGCGGTGCTAAGGGGTTAACCTCGGAAATTCCCGCCATAGTAGCAACAAAGGAAGAGCCTACCGAGCCACGCGAGCCTACCAAATAACCGTTATCTTCGCTATACTTTACAAGCTTTTGTGCAGAAATATACATTATAGAATAGCCGTTGTTAATAATACCGTTAAGCTCTTTTTCAAGTCGCTTTTCAACTATTTCGGGAACATTTTCGCCATACATTTTATGGGCATTATCCCAACAAATTCTGCGAAGCTCATCGTCCGAGCCTTCAATTACAGGCGGATAGTTGCCATCCGGTACGGGAATAACGTCATCGCTTACCATTTCGGCTATTTTGTTCGGATTATCTATAACAAATTCGCGCGCTCTGTCGCCAAAATATGCGAAATCGTCAAGCATTTCCTTTGTGGTTTTGAAATAAAGGGGTGCTTGATAGTCAAAATCCTCTGCCTCATAGCCTTGGCCTGCCATAAGAATTTTACGGATAATTTCATCACTCTTTTTAAGGAAGTGAACGTCGCCCGTTGCAACAACGGGTTTGCCTAATTTGTCCGCCAATTCAACAATTTTGCGGTTGTAGTCCTTAAGCACCTCAACACTTGTGACGTGGCGATATCTGTTAGGTATCACGTTACCCTTTTTGTCCTTTTTATCGGGCATGGTGGATTCGCGCACCATAAAGTCGTTATTGCCGAGGGGCTGAATTTCAAGGTAATCGTAATAATCGGCAATGCGAAGTAGTTCTTCTTCGGGCTTGTTTTCAAAAATCGCTTGGAAAAGCTCGCCCGCTTCACAAGCCGAGCCTACTATAAGACCTTCGCGCAATTCATCAAGCTTACTGCGAAGGGTAAGCGGTCTGCCCTTGAAATTATTAATGTGTGCATCCGACACCAATTTATAAAGATTTTTAAGTCCAACAAGGTTTTTAACCAATATAATTTGGTGGTAGCGCTTTATTTGTTTTGCATTAAGCTCGGAAATGTCCTCGTTAACATCGTCAACAAAATAGGCTTCCACGCCGTAAATTAGTTTAAATTCGCCGCCCGATTTACGAATTTTCTTGACCGCGCCTGCGGCGGCGGGGTAGGCTTGTACAACGCCATGGTCGGTAATTGCAACCGCCTTATGTCCCCACTTGAACGCCTGTTCAACAATACTTTCAGCCGAGCAAACGGCATCCTTTTCGGACATATTGGTATGGCAATGCAATTCTACACGCTTTTCGCCCTCGTAATCATCGGTTTCGCTATAGCTTTGCAATACCGCCATAGCGCTTGGCTTTACAATAAATTCTTTTTTATAATTATCGAATTCCTGTATACCGTTTATAAGCAAGAAATTGCCGTTTTTAACCTCGGCAAAGGAATCCATTTTTTTAGGGTCGGCAAAAATTGAAACACTAAGTGAATTTGTAAAATCCGAAAAACTAAAACTTATAATATTGGCTTCGCCGCGTTTGGTGTTAATTTTACGAACTTCCACGCCGAAAACCTGACCCCAACAGCAAATTTCGCTGTCTTCGGGGGTTACATCTATCATACTCTTTGTATTAGAATTAATTCTTCTGCCGTAAAAAAGCTTGGGATTATCAAGGTAAACAATACCGTTTTGTGGGCGGTCCTCCCTCTTTTCAAAGCTTATCTTCTTTACCTCTTCTTTTTTAGGCGCGGCCTTTGGCTGTGGCGCAGGCGCATACTCTACAGGCGGCAATTCCATTTCAACATCATCAAGCTGACCGCAAAATTCAACTGCGATTTCCTTTTTAAACTGCGTTCTCGCAAGTGCTTTAAACTGATTTTCGAAGCCACCTTCTACTATTGTATGGTATCCGCCGTGCTTTAAGGTTATAACAACAGTATCATCTAAAAGCGCATACTCTGCCCCGTTAAAATAGCCGTTAAGCGCCGCATTTTTAAGCTTTAACTGTTCGGTTAAATCCTTAGCGGCATCTTCACAAAAGGCTTCTTCACAGAAGGTATACAAAACCTCACAAGATTCAAGCTTTAAAGCCGATTTTAAAGAATTATTTATTTTTAAACAGTTCGCCCTATTTATGTATGCAGTTGATTTTATTTCTACATTTAAACTGCGCGACTCAATATCCAAACTGCATTTTTCTAAAACCGCATTTTCCAACGCTTGTGTTAAGTCAGCGTCAAAATACAGTGAGAATATATCCAAAAACCGAGGGGTAGCCATTTTTTCAACTCCGTTATATTTTTTCTATCTCTTCTACTAATTTGTCAAGCAATTGGTTTTCGGGCAATTTGCAAATAATTTCGCCCTTTTTAAAAAGCACACCGCAGCCCTTACCGCCTGCAATACCAATATCAGCAGCGCTGGCTTCACCCGGTCCGTTTACAACACAACCCATAATAGCCACGGTTATATCCTTATTAACATTTGCAAGGCGCTCTTCCGCCTTTTTAGCAATGCCAATTAAATCAATTTCGGTTCTGCCACAGGTCGGGCAGGATACAAACTTAATACCGTTCTTACGAATACCGATTGCTTTAAGCAATTTTATTCCTGCTTCTACCTCTTTTACCGGGTCATCTGTCAAAGAAATTCTGATTGTATTGCCAATTCCTCTAAGCAACAGTCCGCCAATGCCTGCGGCGGATTTTATAACACCCATATTTTCGGTGCCCGCTTCGGTAACACCTAAATGAAGCGGATATCTGCACTTTTCGGCCGCTAATTCGTATGCTTTATACATATTAATAGTGTCCGACGATTTTAGCGACAATACAATATCGCAGAAATCAAACTTTTCAAGTAGGGATATATGATAAAGTCCGCTTTCAACCATAGCTTCGGGGGTTACTGCACCGTATTTTGCTAAAATTTCCTTTTCAAGCGAGCCTGAATTTACACCAATTCTTATTGGCACGCCTGCCAGTCTGCAAGCATCCGCAACCGCCTTAACCTTATCGTCAGACCCAATATTACCGGGGTTAATTCTTATTTTGTCAACCCCCGCCGCAACGCTTTCAATTGCCAAGCGGTAGTCAAAATGAATATCTGCAACAAGCGGAATGGTTATTGCTTTTTTCAAAGCCTCAACTGTTTTTAAAGCCTCTTTATCGGGTACGGTAACGCGCACAATATCGCACCCTGCATTTTGAAGCCTTAAGGCCTGCGCCACATTTCCCTCTATATCGTGTACCCGAACACAAAGCATTGACTGTACGGTAACATCCGCACCGCCGCCGATATAGGTGTTCCCAACCTTTACTTTTACAGTTTTATCATTAGTAAACATCTTTTTCTCCTTTTAATTACGCATTACGAATTACGCATTACGAATTAAAATATAAGTCCCCAAATATCCTTAGCCGTTATAAGCAGCATAAAGCCTATAAGAATTATAAAACCAATAGCGTGCACTAAAGATTCATACTTTTGGGGCACAGGCTTTCTTGTAATCATTTCAAAAAGAATAAACACAAGTCTTCCACCGTCAAGCGCGGGGAAAGGAAGCAAATTAAATATACCAAGATTTATAGTTATAAGCGCCATTATAGGCAGTATATTCATAAGGCTTTGCTTTGCGGCATTGCCGATTGCAACCGCAGTGCCAACAGGACCCGAAACTGCGCTTATACCGTATTTGCCACCTATAAGGTCAACTAAGCTTCGCCATATTACCGCGCAATAGGAAATGCTTGTATTAACCGTTTCTTTTATAAACGAACCAAAGGTTTTTTCTTTTCCGTAAACCCTAAAATCCACTTCCAAATAGGTAATGCCCTGTTCTTCGGCGCTATTAAAGGCAACGTCCTTTAGCAATACCTTTTTACCGTCGCGCAAAACCTTAATGTCTATTTTACCGTCCTTAACATTTGTAAAGGAATAGCTTAAATCGTAGGTTGTAAAAATTTTTCTGCCGTCAACCTCAAGAATTTTATCATCCTTTTCCAGCTTCACACTACTTACAGAATTTTCAGCAAACTCTGCAATAGTTGTGGTTGCAAAACGGTCGGTAGGGGCTAAAATAATTGCAACAATTATGAGTCCCAATATTAAATTGAAGGTAGCGCCCATTACAACAATTAAAAATCTGCGCCAAGCGGCTTTATTGCAAAAAGCCTTCTCATCCTTCGAGTCTTCCTCCTCGCCCTCCATAGCGCAATAACCGCCCAAGGGGAAAAGACAAAATGCATAATTGGTTTCGCCTATCTGCTTTGAAAAAAGCTTTGGCCCGAACCCGACTGCAAACTCATTTACACGAACACCCAAAAGCTTTGCCGCAATAAAATGGCCAAATTCGTGAATAACTATAAGTATTAAAAATAGTAGCACCGCCACCAAATATGGCCATACATTATTCCATAAATCTAAAATACTAATCACACCCAAAATAATTCGTAATTATATATTTTGCATTACACTTTCTCTTGCTAATTTATCTGTTTCAAAAATATCTTCAACCGTAAAATCGTTTTTATTCTGTGCAGATAAAAGCGCTTTCTCCACAAGCTCGGCAATTTGTAAAAATTTAATCTTACCCTCTAAGAAAAGCTTTACTGCCTGTTCGTTGGCGCCGTTTACTGCAGTAGGCTTTAAGCCGCCCTCGGTAATAGCCTCGATACACAATGGCAAACATCTAAAGGTTTCGGTATCGGGCTTTTCAAAGGTTAAAGTCCCAATATCCGAAAGGCTCAAGTGTTCAAAACAAAATTCGCTTCTTTCGGGGTAGGTTAGCGCATACTGAATAGGAAGGCGCATATCGGGTGTGCCAAGCTGGGCAATTACCGCCCCGTCAGATAATTCTACACCCGAATGGACAATACTCTGTCTGTGAACAAGTACCTCAATATCCTTTGCTTCAATGCCAAAAAGATGCACCGCCTCAATAACCTCAAGCCCTTTGTTCATAAGAGTAGCAGAGTCGATGGTGATTTTTGCGCCCATAGACCAATTGGGGTGGTTTAAAGCATCCTTAACCGTTACATTTTCTAAATCGCCGATTTTTTTGCCGTAAAACGGACCGCCCGAAGCGGTTAACAAAATCTTTTTAAGGCTACCGGTGGGCGCACCCTGAAGCGACTGAAAAATCGCAGAATGCTCACTATCAACAGGTAATATTTTAACACCCTTTTCTTTGGCTTTACGGTTTACAATTTCACCGCCTGTTACAAGGGTTTCCTTATTTGCAAGGGCAATATCCTTACCGCTTTCAATCGCCGAAAGTGTTGGGCGAAGACCTGCAATACCAACAATTGAATTAAGCACAATGTCGGCATCCATACTTGCTAATTCACAAACACCGTCATTACCGCTTAAAACCTTAATATCGGTATCACTTAACTTGATTTTTAGTTCTCGTGCCTTATTTTCATCAAAAACGGCAACGGTTTTTACGCCAAATCTTCTTGCCTGCGCTTCAAGTAATTCAATATTACTGCCCGCTGCAAGACCGTTTACCTTATAGCCCTGTCTTTCACAAACCTGAAGCGCTTGTGTACCGATAGAGCCCGTAGAGCCTAAAATAATTAAACTTTTCATTATATCACCGAAAGTAGAATTAACGCGTACATTGCAGGCGCAATCATAATAATACTGTCAAGTCTATCCATTACACCGCCGTGACCGGGTATTAAGGTACCGTAATCCTTAATATCAACCGCGCGCTTTATTGCCGAAGCAAACAAGTCACCTATCATACCTAAAATACAGAACGGAATTGTTACGAGTATCATTATCCACATAGTTTTATCGAAGAAGTAGGATAAAACGAAGGTTACAATTATACTTGCAAGTATACCGCCTATTGCGCCCTCAACAGTCTTTTTAGGGCTTATTCTTGGGCAAAGCTTATGCTTACCTAATGTAACGCCAACAAAATACGCACCCATATCGCAAACCGAAGAAAAATTAAGCAATAGTAATAAATAGTATATTCCGCTACTGCTTGTAACTATTCCCTCTAAGCAAGAAAAAGCCACGCCATAAATAATAGGCACGCTATAAAGCGCCATTATTCTGCCCAAGCCGAATTTGCCATGATTTTTAAGAACCATAATAGCAGCATATATGCTATACACAACCGAGATAAAGAAAATTATCATAAGTGATTGCTTAAAGTCCTTTGCTACATAATTTTGTATTGTAATTAAAAAAGTAAAGAAGCATGCTCCTACTACCGACTGTATATCCTTTATTCCTGCGGCGTTATGAAGAAGCTCGCAAGCCGCAACAGCCGCCAAAAGCGAAACTGCTATTGAAATAATGATTGGCTCCCATAAAAAGCCTAATGCGAATACTGCCGCAACAAGCACGCCCATTATAATACCTGAAATAATACGAGTTTTCATAATAATAAACATTCCTCTCAATTATACTCAAAACTCCGGTTTGCAAGAAAATTGTTCACAGTGCCGTTTGCAACTAGCGGTGCTGTGGGCAATTTAATTCAAACCTATACTCCTCCAAAACGGCGATTCCGTTTATTAAAGTCTTCTATCGCTTTTTCTAAATGCTTAGGTGTAAAATCAGGCCACAAAATATCCGAAAACCAATATTCCGCATAAGCCGACTGCCATATAAGATAATTGGAAAGGCGGTATTCACCGCTTGGTCTTATAATAAAATCAGGGTCGGGGCAATCCTTAGTGTAAAGATGCTTTGAAACCGTGTCCTCGGTAATATCGCAAGGAGCAATACCCTCTTTTACTATTTCGCGTACGGCATTGGTAATTTCATCTCTGCCACCGTAATTGATTGCAATATAAAGTGTTAAGCCCGTAGCATCCTTACTGCCTTCAACATTTTTATTTATAAGCTCTTTAATATCATCTGCCAACGGCTCTAAATTACCTATAAACCTTACGCGAATATTTTCGTCCTTAAAATTTTCGGCATCCTTTAAATAATCGCGAAGCAGATTCATTATACCGTCCACTTCTTGTTTGGGGCGCTTCCAATTTTCAGTTGAAAAAGCGTATACCGTTAAATATTTAAGACCTATTTTATTGCAGTACCTGGCTATATTTTTAAATGTTTTAGCGCCCGCCACATGACCTGCGCTTCTAGGCATTTTACGGTTTTTTGCCCATCTGCCGTTACCGTCCATAATAATGGCAATATGCTCGGGTAAAACGCGCTCAAATTCTTTCTTTTTGAATATCGACATACACTACCGCCGCTTTCAAGGATTTTTAAAGGGTTGCCGCCTTGGACAACCCTTGCTTTTTTAATTTTAAATTTCCAAAATTTCCTTTTCCTTCGCTGCTGCTAAAGAATCAATTTCCTTGCAGTACTTGTCGGTCAAGTTCTGGATTTTCTTTTCGCCGTTTGCTTCATCGTCTTCAGTAATAGCGTTAGACTTTTTAAGACCCTTTAATTTTTCAAGAGCGTCACGGCGGGTGTTACGAATAGCAACCTTATTTTCTTCTGCTACCTTTTTAACCTCTTTAACAATTTCTTTTCTGCGCTCTTCTGTGAGTGGCGGGAAAGAAAGTCTTATAACTCGGCCATCGTTCTGTGGATTAATACCAATATCAGAAATTAAAATCGCTTTTTCAATATCCTTTAAGGTAGAAGCGTCCCAAGGCTGAATCATAAGAATTCTCGGTTCGGGAACAGATACTGCAGCCATCTGCTGAATAGGTGTGGGTGAGCCGTAATAGTCAACCGTAATTCTGTCAAGCACAGAAACATTTGCTCTGCCTGCGCGGATTGACTTATAATCTCTGTCTAAAACGCCTAGGGTTTTAATCATTTTTTCTTCAGTATTTTTAATTAATTCGTTCATAAAATTTACCTCCTGTTACTTTACTACTGTACCGATTGTTTCGCCCACCATTGCCGAAACAATATTCTGGGGGTTATCAAGGTTAAATACCAAAATTTCAATTCCGTTATCCATACAAAGTGAAGCCGCTGTGCTATCCATAACGTGAAGTCCCTTTTGAAGAACATCCAAGTGTGAAAGTGTATCAAACTTCTTAGCATCGGGATTCTTTTTGGGGTCAGAGTCATAAACACCGTCAACATTAGTTGCCTTGAATATAACATCTGCGCCGATTTCTGCCGCGCGTAATGCCGCCGCGGTATCGGTAGAGAAGAAGGGGTTACCTGTACCGCAACCGAAGATCACTACTCTGCCCTTTTCCAAATGTCTTACCGCTTTGTTTCTTATATAAGGTTCAGCTATCTGGCGCATTTCAATAGCAGTTTGTACACGGGCGGTAACACCCAACTGCTCAAGCGCATCTGCCAAAGCCAAAGAGTTAATAGAGGTAGCAAGCATACCCATATGGTCTGCACGGGTTCTGTCCATCTTACCACTGGATCTGCCACGCCAGAAGTTGCCGCCGCCTACTACGATAGCAACCTGAACACCCATATCTACGCAGGTCTTAACCTTTTCACAAACCTCAAGCACCTTGTCGAAATCAATGCCAACGCCTTTTTCGCCGGCAAGAACCTCGCCGCTTAATTTTAAAAGCACACGCTTATAAACAGGTTTCATCAAAACACTCCCAGTATAATTATATTTATTATTTATATTCTACCTTATATGCCCCTTAAAGTCAATTCAAATTATATAAAAAAATATGTTAAATTGCTATTGCATTGTGACGAATTTGTGTTAAAATAAAATAAAGATTTATTTAGAAGGAGTTTTTTTAAATGGCAAAAGAAGTATTAGTTGAAATTTCCGCACGCCACGTGCACGTTTCACAAAAAGATTTAGAGGTTCTTTTCGGTGAAGGCTATGCCCTAACCCCTAAAAAAGATTTATCACAGCCCGGTCAGTTCGCTTGTGAAGAAAAGGTTACTATCGTAGGCGCAAAATCACAGCTTAAGGCTTCTATTTTAGGTCCTGTTCGCCCCGATACTCAGGTTGAGCTTTCTTTAACAGATGCCCGTGCAATCGGCGTTACTGCTCCTATTCGCGAATCAGGTGACGTTGCAGGCTCAGGCGCTTGTAAAATCGTAGGACCTTGCGGTGAGGTTGAATTAACCGAGGGTGTTATTGCCGCTAAAAGACATATACATATGACCGTTGCCGACGGTGAAAAATACGGCATTTGCGACAAGCAGATTGTAAGCGTTAAGGTTGATACTAACGGCAGAAGCCTTATCTTTGGCGATGTTGTGGCACGCGTTAGCGATTCTTATGCTTTAGCTATGCACATTGATACTGACGAAGCAAACGCTGCTTTAGTTGGCCCCGGATGCATTGGTGAAATTCTTGACTAATTTGGGTCTTTATTTGCACATTCCGTTTTGTAAAAGAAAATGTGCTTACTGTGATTTTTATTCGGCGGTTTTTACCGATGAATTGATTGACAGATATGTGGATTCTTTAAAAATTTACATAAAAAAATGGGGCGGTAAATCGAGCCGCCCCATTAATAGTATATACCTGGGCGGCGGCACACCCTCGCTTTTAAACCACAGAATTATTCCGCTTTTAGATGCTGTAAAGCAAAGCTTCCATGTAACCGAAAACGCCGAAATAACACTTGAAATAAACCCGCAAAATAATATTGAAGAAATACTTGAAAATGCAAAAAAAGCAGGTGTAAACCGTCTTTCAATAGGCGCGCAAAGCGGAAATGATGCCTTTTTAAAAAACCTTGGCAGAACACACACCGCAAGGGACACCGAAAACGCTGTAAAAATTGCGAAAAAGCTTGGCTTTTCCAATATTTCGCTTGATTTAATGATTGGTCTTCCCGACTCCAGTTTAGAAACACTAAAAAGCGACCTTGATTTTCTGATTAATTTAGAACCGCAGCACATTTCCTGCTATATATTAAAAATAGAAGAAAAAACCGCCTTTTACAAGCTGCAAAATGCCCTTAATTTACCCGATGAGGATGGCATTAGCGACCAGTATTTATTTATGTGCGAGTATTTGGAAAGTCGCGGTTTTTCGCATTACGAAATTTCCAACTTTTGCAAAGAAGGATATGAAAGTCGGCACAATTTAAAATATTGGCGTTGTGAAGAATATTTAGGAATTGGCCCCTCAGCCCATTCATTTTTAGACGGCAAGCGTTTCTATTATCCAAAGGATTTAAAGGAATTTATAAACGGAAACGAGCCTGTTTTTGATAGTTTTGGCGGCGACCAAAAAGAAAAAATAATGCTTAATTTAAGGCTTAAGAATGGCATAAATACTGCTTTTCTGCCAAGAAAAGCCGCCGAAAAATGCAACCTTTTTGCAAATAGCAATTTAGCGACCCTTAATAACGGAATTTTTTCTTTAACAAACGAAGGTATGCTTGTATCCAATTCAATACTAACCGAAATTTTGGAGGATTTTTAATGAGAACCTTAAAAATACACCTTATACGCCACGGCGCTACCGATGCTAATTATAAAGGACAGTATATCGGTTGCAAAACCGATTTACCCTTAGCACCAGAGGGTCTTAACGAATTAAGACTTATGCGCGATGATATTGAATACCCTGAAATTCAGAAGCTTTATTCAAGTCCGCTTCTTCGTTGTAAGCAAACAGGCGCGGTTCTTTACCCCGATATGCCGATTACCCCTGTTGAAAATTTAAGAGAATACGATTTTGGTGATTTCGAGGGCAAAACCGCTAAGGAGCTAGAGCTTCACCCAAGCTTTAAGGATTGGGCGGCAGGCAAGCTTTCCGCTACACCAAACGGCGAAGACAACACCGATTTTATAAAAAGACTTTGTTTGGGTCTTAACCAGATTATTGTTAATATGCTAAACGAGGGTATTGAATCGGCAGGTGTTATAATGCACGGCGGCGCTATTATGATGCTACTCTCCGCCTGTGCAGTTCCGCAAAGACGACCTGTTGAGTGGACAAGCGACAATGGACAAGGCTACTCTCTTTTAGTCACTCCGTCACTTTACCACAAAAGCGGTATTGTTGAAGTATATGATGTAATTTAATTTACAAAGCAAAAAGGCAGGTTTTACCTGCCTTTTTTATTAATCAATTATTGAAAATCTTATGCCTTTTATTTGGTCGAATTTTCCTCTTATTTTTTCACTGTGCTTTTGTTTTGTAACCGTAATATAAAGTCCTAAGCTATTTGGCACATTACTCTTTGGAGGTATAGCTTCTACTATCGCATCCGAGTCTATATTATCACGGATTTGGTCGATTATATCGCTTACCTTTTCGGATAAATCGATTTCGGCATAAATATGTACCGTTTTTTTACGTTGGCGTTCAAACACGCTTAAAAATGCGGCGGTAAAGAAGCAAAGCACCGTAGCAACTGCCGCTCCGCTGTAAAAGCCGAAGCCAAGCGCAATTCCTATTGCCGAGGTCGCCCACATGCCCGCAGCGGTGGTAAGACCTGTTACAATATTGCTGTTTTTAACAATAATCATACCTGCTCCCAAAAAGCCGATTCCCGAAACCACCTGAGCCGAAAGACGCAAAACATCGCCTTGAATACCCAAAGTATGAAATACATAGTACCCAGTAAGCGAGCTCATTGCCGAGCCGATACACACAAGAATATGGGTTCTCAGTCCCGCCGCGCTGCCGTGCTTACCACGCTCGTAACCGATTATACCGCCGGCTATAACCGCCAGTACAAGTCTTATTGCAATAGTAGCATAATTAAATTCGTGTAAAAATTCTATTATTTCTCTCATTTTAAAAACCCCCTTAATCAACCATTTTAGGTTGGTCGTAAACCAAGGTATGCTTTTCGTCCACCTGCATATTTCTATGCCAATGCCCCGCATACCACTGTTTATACTCTACATTTTCTTCTAAAAACAAAGTAAACTCCCGCAAGCTTTCGCAAACGGTACCTCGTGTTGGAGTTTGCTCGTATTTATGTGTCAATATGTAATCAACCTTAAAATTGCATTTTTTAAGATTTTCGTGCGCTAGCGCCAGTTGTTCTTCGGTTGGCTCTTCGCCCTCATGCCAAAGGCCCATTTCCTTCCATTTAGGCGAACTTTTACAACCGCCGAAAACAAAAAAGGTCTTTCCCTGTATATTATAAATATTCCCTCTCTTTAAGTGGAGAATATTCTTTGTAATTCTGCCAACTGTACCGCCATTCCAATCTTCCGTCGGAAAAGAGTTGAGAAATGCAAAATTATCGTGATTGCCGTCAACAATGGCTATGTTTTTATCTATCGCCAAAATAAATTCGGTAAATTTTCGGTTTTCTTCAGTATCCTCGAATTCGAGACCAACGTCACCCAAAATAATAAGCAAATCATCTTTTTGGGCAACATTACAATATTCCTTAATACCCGCAAAATCTATTTTTCCGTGTAAATCACTTATGAGGTAAATCATACTGCTTCACATCCAATAAGTTTTGCTTTGCCGCTCTTTATGGCATTTATTAAATCCTTAGCGTTTTTTATTTCCTTTTCGGTTAAAAGACCGCTGCCTGCAACGTCCTCGACTCTGTGTGCATCCGACCCTGCCGATAAATAAAGCCCGTTTTCCTTAGCGGTCTTTAAGGATTCTTCACTGTGGTCACGGTGCCTTTGATTTGAATTGTAAACTTCAAACGCATCAACAAATTCGGGTGTAGGGTAGTTTTTTTCGTCTCTGTATGGGTGCGCTTGTACAATAAAAACGCCGTATTTTTTTGGGATTTTTGCAAACTCTTCTATACTAAGTTTGCAAAAATCGGGGTTTTCTATTAAAAACTTTTTAGTTATGCCGTAAACTATATAATGGTTTGGGAAACTGCCGTCAAGCAACAATTCGGCCGACATTATTACGTTCATACCGTACTTTTTAGCGGCGTGCTTTGCCTTATGGTAACCCCAAAGCAAAGTCGTCACCTTGTCTTTCCACGGAATGTCACCCATATCATCAAAATACATTTGCTTAACGTGGTCTGTAATACAAATCGTCTTGTACCCCGCCTGATGATACAGCTCTACCATTTCTGCGGCGCGCAAAAGTCCGCAAGGACTTATTTCCTTTGTATGCAAATGAGTTTCGGTTTTATACATTTCGCCACCCTATTTCATTATCAATTATATTCTAATCATCTACTTTTGTTTAAAAATCAAAAATTTACTTGCAAAATAGTTTAAAACTATAACCAAAATATTAGAAATCACTTTCCACAAAAGCGAGTTCCAATCCATAATATCAACCGAAGCCCACATTATTGCAACATCTAAAACACCTGTAAGCAAGCGGCAAGCAAAAAACGCCGAAATTTCACGAAATATTTCCTTAAAGCCACTTGACTTGCTTTCAAAAACAAAAATTTTGTTGGTTAAAAACGCAAATAAAACCGATATTACCCACGCCAACACTGTGCTTGTAACGTTGGGTATTTTTAAAACATTATATGCCACATAATAGCTTATAATATTCACAACAGTCGTGAGTGCGCCAAATATAAGGTACAAAATCCCCTGCTTATAATTCTTCATTTTATTTTTTCAATATCCTTATTAGTTTGAGCAATTATATAATGCGGTCTTTTTTTACTTTCCATATAAATTTTTGCAATATACTGCCCCATAATTCCTATGCAGAAAAGCTGTATGCCACCCACAAAAATTATTGTACATATTGTTGAAGCCCAACCTGCTACAGGGTCACCGAAAATAAGCTGACGAACCACAATAAATATAAGCGCCAAAAAAGAAATGGCGGTCATAATAATTCCAAACCACGAAGCAATATTAAGCGGCACATTTGAAAAGTTAACAATTCCGCTTACCGAATACTTTAAAAGCTTCCAAAAGCTCCATTTAGTTTGCCCTGCAACACGCTCTACATTTTCATACGGCAGCCAATAGGTTTTAAAGCCAATCCAACCAAAAATACCCTTTGAAAAGCGGTTGTATTCACTCATAGAAACTATTGCATTTACCATTTCACGTTTCATTAGGCGGAAATCCCTTGCGCCGTCCACAATGTCGGCATCGGAAATTTTGTTTATTACTTTATAAAATGCCTTCGCAAAAATACTTCTTACGGGCGGTTCACCCAAGCGGTTAACCCTACGGGTTGCAACGCTATCGTAGTCACCCTTTTCCAAAATTTCAAGCATTTTAGGTAAAAGCGCCGGTGGGTCCTGCATATCGGCATCCATAACAGCCACATAGTCGCCACTTGCGTTACAAAAGCCTGCATACATTGCCGCTTCTTTACCAAAATTACGCGAAAAAGAAATATATGTTACATTTGTGTTATCCTTAGCAAAGCTTTTCAAAATTTGCAAGGTGTCATCCTTAGAGCCATCGTCCACAAATATCATTTCGTATTCGCAATCGATTTTTTTAAGCACATCGGTCGTTTCTTTGTAAAAAATCGGCAATGCGCTTTGTTCATTGTAACACGGAACTATTAACGATATTTTCATAAATTATACCTTTACTTTAACTACAATTTTTTTAAGCGGTGCTTTATTTCCGCCAAGCGACATACCCGGTTTATGAATATCATACGGGAAGAATATTCCGTATTCACCCTCGTCTATAACAGTTGTTGCCGCTCTTTCGCAATTTTCAAAAAACTGTACATCCTTTTCCCCGTCATAGTCGGTTTTGGTTGTAGTTTTAGAAATATCGGCAACCTTTATTACCTCTACGCCCGAAATTATATACTGAATATCAATATACTTTCTATGCCCTTCAAAAATACAGTCCTCTTCATCCTTGGTTACATATTCTTGAATAAAAGCGTAATCGCCGTTTTCAAATTCGTATCTGCCAAGGGGTAAATTTTCATTTGTCGCTTTTTTTATAAACTCAAAAGCAGTTTGAAATTTTGGGTTAAGTGTAGTGTATTTTTCACAATTTCTAATATTATCTACTATCATAATCCGGCATTCCTTTGTTTATTTTAAAATATTATACACCCTAATTTCCATAAAATCAATAAAACACGGCAAAATACCGTGTTTTATTTGTTTACATATGACCGCCTTCAATTTCTGCGGCGTTTTTGCCGTGAAGAATAATTGTTTTATCTTCAGGTACATATTCATCGGGGAAATGTATCATAACGTCATCTTTTTCAAGATTTTGTTGAAGTGTGGAAATATCAACGTCTGCAATACCCACATTTTCTTTAATTGCAAGGCTTGCTGCGTGAGCCGCCGCCTGACCTGTTAGAATTGCGGGCGGAATTACACGAAGCAAATCCCAACCGTAGCCCGTACCGTCGGCACTTCGGCCGGCAGTAATCATATTGGGGTAATCCTTTCTGCAAAGGGTTCTAAGCGGAACCTCCCACAAATAATCGCGGTGTTCGAAATCGTTTATAGCGCAAACCGAATCATCAAAATGCTTGTACACGTCAGATACTTTTAGAGAATAATCGCCAACTATATGACAAGTAGTTCTGAACTGCGGCATCATAGGAAGATGTGTAATCTCTCTTGTTTTGCGTTCTTCTTCTTTTAAACGTGAGAGCATTAACTTTTGGTTAGTAACGAGATAATCGGTAACTTCGTCTACGGTAAGTCCTGACCAACGGGGCATATCCTCGGGTTGATTATCACCCCAAAGGTTAATACTTCCCCCCGTAATGCCCTTAAACGCGTGGAAAATATCCTGTTTTTCAATAGCCGCCTTACAGGAAGCCAAGGTAATCATTTTACCGATATATGTAAAATAATTTTTACCCGAAACAGTTGGATAACCCGCACGGCGAAGTACATCACAGTCACCCGTTGTATCAATAAGCATCTTACATTCATAATATTCGGTGCCCGATTTACTTTCGGTAATAACACCCTTACAAATATTGCCTTCCATAACAGGATCACAAGCAATACAGTCGTAAAGCAGCTCCACCCCTGCATTAGTTATTTCTTCCATAAGTTGAAGCGCAAAAATATTGGGTGAATATCTTTGTGTATATCTTACGTTTGTAGGCTCTGTCGGTTCGCCGTCTTTCCATTCTTCAGGTATGGTATCAAACCCAAGCTTAGCGCTAAGCCTTACCCATTTTTCGCAAAGACCGAAAATTATCTGTTTTCCGCGGCCGTTACACATTGGAACAAAAAGATTAATAAGACCAAGTGTTCCAAGACCGCCCAAAATATTGGATTTTTCAATAAGCAAAACGCGGTTGCCGTTGTTTGCCGCAGTAATAGCCGCCGCAACACCTGCGACGCCGCCACCGCAAACAATAACGTCGTAGCTTTTCTTTACTTCGATTTTTTTAGTTATACTAACGCTTGCCATTTCTTTCCCCCGCAAATGAAATTTATAATTTTATTGTAGTGTTTTATTGCTTCTTTGTCAACAAACTTATAGCTTTACCATCCAAAAACACAGCAAAATAATATGTTTTGAAACAATTTGTAATGCTATTATCCGAATTTTGCTTTAAAAATGGTCTCGGGCGCGGTTCCCGATTTCGAACTGCGCCCTGAGTAATTACAAATATGGGTGCCTTTTTATTGGCCTGTCGGATTATGCCAAAGCTATTGCTTTGGCAGCAGAAACTGTTTGCAACCAGTCCCCTTATCTGTTTATCACATTTAAACATAAACTTTTTAAAACAATGCGAAAAATATTTTAACAAACTGTAAAATTAAAATATATAGTTAAATCCCATTATTAAATAAAGCGGTCCAAAGCAATAAACCATAAACATTTCGGTATGGGGCACCTTGGTTTGAAAACAGTCGGTAAGTGCAAGACATTCAAATATATACGCCGCTGCACCGCAAAAATAAGCTATAGCCTTTAGTAAATGCTCGTGTGAATGTACACACAAAGCCACCAAAAACAGTATTACCGCTACGCTAACAAAAACGTTACGCAAAACCAAAAGCCAGTAATCTATTTTAGGGTGTAAGCCGTGAGTTAATTCTTCCTTATCAGGAATAGTTGCATCTACCGTATGCTTTATTTGCTCAATAAGATGAGCCACATTTTCATCTATATTATGATGGTTATTATTGTTCACCTTTTAAGAAAGCCTCCTTGGTGGTAAGAATCTCTATTCCGCCTTTTTCTCTTCTCTTGACAAGATATTCAGCAAATTCCAAGAATTTATCAAAGCTAAAGCACCACAAATTCTCCGGATCGGCTTCACCGTCCTTAGTAATACCGTGGAACATAAATGTAAGACAAGCCTTTTCGCTTTCTGCAATATCAACAAGCTGCTTTAATTCTTCAACAGATGTATAGTTAAAAACTATTACCGAATTTACACACATACTGTTAAAGCCATAGCTTAATTGATTAACATTATTAATAACGTAATCCGACACTGCGCTATCCTTAATTTGTTGCTTAACTTTTTCGTGCTGCAAAGTAGGTTCTTCCACACTTATTCCGCTTCTTATATAAAGATAACCCATATCGCGAAGCTTTTGCGCATTTTCTTTTATATGGTTATTTTTAAGTCCGCTTCCGGGGGAAGCAAAGCCTATTGCGGCATCCTTTATGTCAAGCCATTCGTAAAGTAATTCTCTGCCAAGAGTAATGTCATCATCGTCATTTTTATGCGCGTGACCATGACCCGCAATTTCCACTAGCGGATTTTGGTACATTTCCTTTAACTGCTCAAGCGTAATGCTGCTTTTATTTCCGCTATTAGTTTTATCCACAAAAGCGGTAGTTATATTAAAAGTTGCAGGAATATTATATTCAGGCAAAACTTCTTGCGCCAAGCGGTAGGCATCCTTTCTTCCGTCGTCAACAGAAATTGTAATAACACCTTTTTCAAATTTAGACATAAATCACACGCCCTTTTATGCTTTATGAATTCTATTTTAAAATATATCTTTTAACTTGTCAATAAAAACCAAAAACCGTTCCTAATAAAAGGAACGGTTTTAAATTACTTGTTTTTTGCTGCATCAAGCTTAATTTGTCTTCTTTGCTTAACCTCTTCAGACTTAGGCTTAATTTCGCCTGCAGCAGTAAGTGCCATTCTTGTAAATACAGGGCCGAACAATTCGTAAATAAGCACTGCAAACAAGGTGATATTTCTTATAAGTGCACCCTGCTGTCCTAACTGCATTGCAGTAGCGCACATACCAAGCGCCACTCCTGCCTGCGGGAATAAGGTTATACCTAAATATTTGCAAATCTGCGGACTACACTTAGTAATTTTAGCACTCATTAATGTACCGAAATACTTACCTATACATCTTGTAATGATATAAACCACGCCAATAAATACAATAGAAAGGCTTGTAAATACGCTAAGCTCAAGCTCTGCACCGCTTATAACAAAGAAAAGTGCAAACAAGGGTGAGGTCCACTTATCCGATGCGGCCATAAGGTCGTGTGAAAGCGGACAAATATTGCAAAATACCGTGCCAAGCATCATACAAGTGAGCAATGAAGAAAAATGAATATGAATACCAAAAACTTCAAACTTAAGCATAGAAATAGAAGCGGTTAAAAATACAACCGCAATTGTTAAATTAAGACGGTTGGTATTAGAGTTGAACAATTTTTCAAGCTGTGTTAAAATCCAACCCATTATTGCGCCAAGTAATAACGAACACACAATTTCAATTATAGGATTTACAAGGATTGAAACCAAATCAACTGTACCGCTTACAAGAGTTTTTGCTATACCGAAGGATACCGCAAAAACTATCAAGCCCACGGCGTCATCAAGCGCAACTATAGGCAATAACAGCTTAGTTAACGGACCGTGCGCTTTGTATTGGCGTACAACCATTAAGGTTGCCGCAGGGGCGGTTGCAGTTGCTATTGCGCCCAATGTAATTACCTGTGGCATTGTAAATTTTTCGGGCATTAAAAGATGTACACCCCATAATGCCAAATCCACGCAAAGCGTTGCCGCCAAAGCCTGAAAAATACCAATAACAAAGGCCTGCTTACCTGTTTTTTTAAGGTCATCTACCACAAATTCATTACCGATTGAAAAAGCAATAAATCCAGGCGCCACCTCGGATATTATTGAAAGCCTTGCCACCGCCTCACCCGAGGCGAAGCCTATACCGTTAAGCCCAAAGCTGCCCGCACAGTATGGCCCTATAAGCACACCTGCAATTAGGTATGCCGTTACAGATGGTAATTTTAAGGGTTTGAAAAGTCTTGTCATTAAAAGTCCCGCCAAAAGCGCTACCGACACCGAAAGTAAAATATTCACTCAAAACATCTCCTAAAAACTTAAGCCTTAAATAATAATCTACCCATTCTAATATATGTTATTTATTTTAAATAGTAGTTATAAAATGCTATAAAACCGCGACAAGCATTATACCACCGCAAAAGCTTTAAGTCAATAAAATCCTTACTAAAATTATTTTTCATCATCTATTCCAAGACTTTCGCCGCACCATACACAGTAAACTGTTCCTTCAACTATTTTTGCACCGCATTCAGAACAATTTTCTTTAACTTGTGCTTTTTTCTCTTTCTTTTTGCAGCCTGCAAACGACAAAGCCATTACTAAACAAAGAAAAAGCGAAACAACTATTTTCATAATCCCACCACCGAATAAAATCTATTGGTATTATAACATATTTGATTATACGGCGCAATAAAAAAACACCCACACTTTGCAGTGTGGGTGAAATTTTAAATAGGCTTAAAATTAGTTGATAGCAGTAACAACGCCTGAACCAACAGTACGGCCACCTTCACGGATAGCGAAACGTAAGCCTTCTTCGATAGCGATAGGAGTGATGAGTTCAACATCCATTTCTACGTTATCGCCAGGCATACACATTTCTGTGCCAGC
>JAZRMY010000090.1:0-1735 GCA_045647925.1 Acutalibacteraceae bacterium
CCGTAAAGTTTGCTACTTCACTTCAAACAACATTACGCACATCGACTACAAAGATGTAGATCTTTTAAAGAAATTCATCTCTGAGCGCGGTAAAATTTTACCACGTCGCGTAACAGGTACTTCTGCTAAATACCAACGTAAACTTACATCTGCAATCAAAGTTTCTCGTATTATGGCATTATTACCATTCGTTGCTGAAGAAAAATAAAACCTAGAAATCCGGTGAAATCATTTTGATTTTATCGGATTTTTTTGTGTACTAATTTTATGCATATAAGCCCTTCTACTGTTTTGACATGGGCGTATTTTCGAATCGGGTGTAGGTAGTTTTTACGTTTATTTCCTCTTAAAAGGCAATCATTTGTTCTACTTCGTTTTTTGTTTGTATGCGTAAAAGATGGTACAATAGAAAAGATGAAAAAGTTTTTTTGACTGATCAAAAGGAAGGTTTTTATGCCGAATAATCAAACAAAAGCAATAACGCAAGGTGCTATGATGATAGCCTTATTTTTAGTATTAATTGCCCTTGCTTACTATGTACCGGTTATAAGTATTGTGGCATTTTTTGTCGCGCCTTTACCACTTGCTTGGTATAGTGCAACATATAATCGTAATAGCTCTATCGGTGTTGTGATTGTGGCTATCATAGCTAGTTTATTTATAGGAAATATACTCATTCTACCATTTACTCTTATTTTAGCTGCAACAGGATTTATTATTGGAGAGTGCTTGCGTCAAAAGAAAAGCAAAATTTATTTATTTTTAGCGACTGGAACGGCGATTCTACTAACGTTTGCTGTTCAATATATGGTGCTTGTACGCTTCTTTAACGTCGATTTTATCGAACAAAGTCTGACTTTAGCGCGTGAAACATATGAAAAATCCTTTGAATATTCTGCTAGTATTACGGGTCAAGAAGTACCAAAAGAGCAGATGCTACAAATGTTTAAGACGCTAGAAATGACAATGCCATCAAGCATTACAATAGCAGTATTTGCGCTGACCTTTATTATGATTGCAGTTATATTGCCGATTTTAAAGCGATTAAAAGTAGACGTACCAAAATTTGCACCGTTCCGCGATATGCGTTTACCACGTGCTATACTATGGTATTATTTAATCGTTTTATCGATTAATTTATTCGTGCAACCTGAGTTCGGTACGGCGCTTTATGTAGTTATACTGAATTTATCAATGATTCTTTGGGTATTGTTAACGTTGCAGGGGATATCGTTTATCCACTATACAATTGATGCATTTAATTACCCAACATTTTTAAAGGTATTAGCAACAATCTTAGCGATTCCTCTATATTCCTTTGTTGTCTTGATAGGTATTATTGATTTAGGCTTTAACTTACGTGATTGGGTTAAAGAGAAGAGTGAAAAATAGGGAGCTGATCAAAATGGGTATTTTCAGGAAGCGCATCATCCGATATCCGCTTTTGTATTTGTCGATTTTATCGGTAATTACAGCTGCCTTACTATGTGTTATAAACATTTGGATCGGGCTCGTGTATATAGTAGTTGCAGGCGCACTATTATACTACGGCTGGACGGTTGAAAAAATCATCTATGTGGAAACAGAAAAATATATTGAATCCCTTTCTTTCCGTATGAAAAAGGTGGGGGAAGAAGCGTTTTTACACATGCCCGTTGGGATTTTGCTAATCAATGATGAGTATAAAGTCGAATGGGCAAATCCTTTCATGCTAAATGCAACAAATGCAGAAAGC
>JAZRMY010000091.1:0-1268 GCA_045647925.1 Acutalibacteraceae bacterium
AGGTAAAAGAATTTATAGTGTTTGTTGCTCTTAGCATTGGCGGCCTCTTATTAAATCAATTTATAATGTGGCTTGGAACAGAAATAATGACCGCATACTATCTTTGGGCTAAGGTATTTGCTCTTGTTTTTGTTCCGATATACAATTTTGTTACAAGAAAAATATTTTTGGAGAAAAAAGCTCCGTAAGGAAGATAAATTATGAATGATAAGTTTTCAAAGGATTTATACAGATACTATGGGGAAAAGGGCGAAAGTTTTGTTAAAAGCCTTTTAAGACCAACAGAGCTTAAGTATATTGCGCTTTTCAGAAAGGCGGAAAAATGTAGATTCAAGCCTTTGAAATTATACTATACAGTTAAACTCAAACTTATGTCTTATAAAACCCATATACAAATTCCGGCACGTACAAAAATCGATGAAGGATTTTATATAGGTCATACAGGCAGAGTTATTATACACCCGGAAGCAGTCTTAGGAAAAAACATGAATATAGGCACGGGAGTAACCATAGGATATGAAAACCGTGGTGCGCGATGCGGTGCACCAACGTTTGACGGTAATTGTTGGATCGGAACGAACTCGGTTGTGGTAGGTAATATAAAAATTGGCGAGGATGTAATGATTGCACCACTCACTTTCGTAAATTGTGATGTTCCATCTCACAGTATTGTGATTGGAAATCCTGCTAAGATAATACATAGAGAAAACGCAACAGAAGATTATATAGAAAACAGAGTATAAACAATTAAGATAAACAATGGAGGTGAGCTTAGGATGGCAACAAAAGATAACAGAATTAAATATAACTTGTTGTCAGGTGTTTTGTATCAAGTTGTCCTGATTGCCCTGAGCTTTCTGCTTCCAAGACTTTATCTTGAAAATTTCGGCTCGGAGGTTAATGGAGTTCTATCTACAATAAAGCAGATTTTTGCATATATGGTTTTGCTTGAATCGGGTATAGGTCTTGCGACCACTCAAGCACTCTATAAACCCGTTGCCGAGAAAAACCATAACAAAATAAGCTCTGTTATCTCAGCAACTCATAGTTACTATGTTAAAGTTGGTATCATATATGCGATTATCGTATTGTTAATCGCTTTTGCATATGAATATATAGTGCCAACAAGCATAGAACCGGGTTTGATTTTTGGGATTGTAATACTTACTGCCCTTCCAAATTTGTTCAGTTATTTTATGCAAGCTAAATACAGAATACTTTTAGAGGTTGACGGCAGAAAATATGTTATAACAAATTCCGAGACGATT
>JAZRMY010000092.1:0-42708 GCA_045647925.1 Acutalibacteraceae bacterium
TGAAAACAGAATGGACATCATAAACGGTATTGCCGAGTTTGATTCCGAAGAAGCTAAAGAAATTCTCGATAGTATATATTTCTATCCCCCTGCAAAGCATTTCTACCGTACATCTATTTGTGGTAGAGCTTGCGACCGTGCTTGTTATATACATCTTGAAGAAAAAGGTGTTCTTACAAAAGGCTTTAATAAAAAATTCCGCTCGAAAGAGGATTGGAAACTTAGCACTAAACAATTTGAAACACAAAAACGCGAAAAAGAATGGGATTTTGGAGGTAATAAATAATGAAAGAAAAAATGAAGATAGCTATTATTGGCTGCGGTCGATTCTCAAAATTCTTTGTGCCGCTTTTCAAGGCACATCCGTTAATTGAACAAGTATACGTATGCGACCTTATTAGAGAGCGTGCAGAAGAATTTGCTGAAAGATTTGGTGTAAAAATCGTTGACACCTACGAAGAAGCACTTGAACGCGAAGATATCAATGCTATTGCAATTTTCACACAACGCTTTAAACACGGTCCAATGGCTATTGAGTCATTAAAGGCAGGAAAGCATGTGTATAGTTCAGTTCCTTGCGCTACTAAGGTAGAGGAAATTATTGAGATAGAGCGCCTTGTTCGTGAAACAGGTCTTACATATTCAATGGGTGAAACAGGTTACTACCGTGGACCTACATGCTTCTTGCGTCGCGAAATGAAAAAGGGTACGTTCGGTAAATTCGTTTTCGGTGAAGCTCATTATAATCATGATATCAGAAATATGGAACAAAGCTTCAGAAGCTCTGCGGGAGATAATTGGAAACAGTATGCAGGTATTCCGCCCATGTACTATCCTACCCATTCAACCGCTATGATTCTTGGCACTATGCCTGGTGTGTACGCTAAAAAGGTAGTTGCATTTGGTTTTGCGGGAAGTCCAAGAACTGATATTTACGGTACTGATGGTCAAAATATTTATGACAACCCGTTTGCTAATACAACAATGCTTCTCGAACTTTCGAATGGCGGTATTGCAAGAATTTCTGAAAACAGATGTGTTGGTTGGTACTGCCCTGAAACATATATTCCTAACTATTATGGTACTGACGCAGGTTACGAATTCTCAGTAGCACGTCATCACCTTTCTACATGGGACCCCGAAAATCCCGGCAAAACAATTATGCAGGATGTTACTGCTGAACTTCAGCCCGAAAGCATAACTAAGTCTATAGAAGAAGATTATGCAAAAGCTATTCAGGAGATTGCAAGCGGTGCAGGACACTGTGAAACTTCTCCGATTCAGCCTACCAGTCGTTTACCTAAGGAGTTTGAAGGTATCGAAAACAGACATAACGGTACTCACCATTTCCTTATTGATGATTTTATGCGTGCTTATGAAACAGGTAAACTTTCTCCTTGCAACATCTGGCAAGTAGCACGTTTCAATATTCCCGGACTTATGGCACACGAGTCGGCTCTTGCGGGTGGTAAAACTATGGACGTTATTGACCTTGGTGATCCGCCAGCTGATTGGGAAGTACTTTCTGATACTGAAAAAATCTAAAACATATTAGTTGATTGTAGGGTTTTATTATGATGGATGTAAATATAATGCATGGGAGACAGCTAGGCGTTAATGACCCGGTTGGTGTTGGTGTCGGTCTTCCTATAGAAAGACTTGAAAAGGTTTTAGAGGAAACCTTGCCTGAACTTTGGGTAAAGGTTACTTCTAAGGCGGATTGTTGCACACTTGAATGGCAACAGTGCGAGGAGGCAGACCGTTACCGTGTGGATCTCTATCGCATTGAAAATAGGGGACCGTCAATGCGTGCTTTAAACTATATAATGGTGCAAAGTGATTGGACCCAAAACACTACTTTGGATACTGTTGAACTTCTTCCGATGACCTCTTACCGTGCAATAATTTTTGCATATAAGGGAGAAAAGTTTGTTGGCAGATACAAGGCGGAATATTGTATTGTTGCGCATCAGACCGTCGGCGATATGCTTTGTGATAATTGCGATGATTATGATGAAGTTGAGCCTAATATACTGTGCGATACTATAAAAACATTTTCATCACTTCCCGCAGAGAAAAGTGTTCTCTTAAACGATAACCCCGACCGAGGTTTCAGAACCGAGGGAATATATTCCATTCCACCAAAAGAAGAAATAGGTGAATGGTCTCGCGAAAGAGTAATTGATAAAGTTATTGAAGGGTATAAAGAGAGCGTACTAAACGAAAAGGTGAATGTGTCGAGAGTATATTTTGTTCTTGAAAATTATGTGAACGAAGACCAACTCCCTGATGCCGTTATTGATTACATGGATGCCATTTACGAGGCTCACAAGATGCTTGGCGTTCGTATGTATATTTGCCACTTTTATATGAGAGGTCAAGTGGTGGACCAACCGCCGCTTGAAAGAGTGCTTAATCATTTAGGACAAGTAAAGGTACTATTCCATAAGCATAAAGATATTTTGTATGCGGCAAATTTCACCTTCCTTGGAAGATATGGCGAATGGACTTCTATTCGAATACCTTTAGATTATCAAAAATTCGTTAACGAGTTTATGGATGCGGTACCGCCTGAAATCAGACTGATTGTACGTCAGCCAAGAACAAAAGCGGCTTATGTTAATCCTGAGTATTGGAGATATCCACGAATAGGATTTGCCGATGATGCTTGCCACGGCCTTATGTATGAGAGTGTGGATGTCGGTCAAGGATACAACCAACCGGGTAGTGTATGGTGGAATATGGATATTAAAGAGTCACCGTACACTCTCAATGATACCGAGTTGTTTACTACAAGATGGATAAGAATGGCAGGAAGTTGGCCCGATGGCTATGGCTGTATGCAAAGTTTGTCACAAAAGCATACTACAACGCTTAGTATGGAGCATGGCTATACTGATGTATTCCGTTTTGGCGGTGAACTTTCACAGACCTGTTTAGAGGGTTGGAAGGGACAAGAGGTAACACCTGAAATGTTGGTTGCCTTTGGTCTTGCGGTATCACCTAATTGGTTTTACGACAAAGATGGAAATCGTGTTCGTAGAAATGCATTTGAGTATCTGCGCGATCACGTAGGTTATCGTATTTCAGCTGAAAGTCTTAAGGTATCGGTAGCTGATGAAATTAAACTTTCGCTTAAACTCAAAAACTACGGATATACCGCAGGCTTTAACCTGAAAAGCGGCTTTGTACTTCTTGATGAAGATTTTAATGTTGTGTGCGAAGCTGAAGCGGGAGACCCTGAAGTTTGGTACGGTACAAATCCTGCTGTCTACGAAGACAGAGACCTGATTGAGCATACTGTTAATTCAGCCCTCACAATTCCGGATAAAAACGGCAAATATATGGTTGGATTATACCTTAAAAATCCTTTTGGTCAGAATGCTCGTCTTGATAATGCAATACCGTTTAAGAACGGCTATAACATTTTATACAGCTTTAAAAAAGATTAAAAAGAAAAACCTTCAGTCTTTATTCGGGACTGAAGGTTTTTTGATATATACTATGTAGAATATTCCTTTTTTTCTGTGGAAGAATGATATAACTTTCTATATTGGCTGGGTGAAAGATTCATATAACTTTTAAAAACGGCTGCAAAGTAATTTGAGTCTTTAAAACCGGCTTTTGTAGCTATATGCTTTATTGGAGTGGATGAAGATGTGAGAAGTTTAACGCTGTATGCGATACGGGTTTTTGTTAAGTATTCATTAAAGCCACATCCGATTGTATTTTTGAACTGCGAACTGATATATTCCTTACTGTATCCGTATTTTTCGGAAAGAACAGTAAGTGAAATATCGCGTTGAATGTTTTTGTGTATATAACTTATCATTTCGGAAATAACAACGTCAATCTTAACCGAACTGCGATAATGCTCTGTGTCGTCTTGGGGGTTACTGTATTTACGAACAAGCAGCACCAGCAAGGAGTTTAGATATTGCTTATACATTCTTGAGAAGAATTCATCAAAAAGGTTGTATTCGTATTCTATCTTTTTCATTATATCCCTTACGGTATCACGGTCTTCAGGAGTTAACTGATAATGACGGATATTAAAAGCACGGACTAAATCGTCGTCAATATAACTGCTGCGAAAAGAGAGGAGATATCGGGAAAATTCGGAATTTGTGAATCCGGAATACATAACCCTGTGAAGACTTTGGGATGGGACGAGTACAAGGTCTCCCTCGCGAACGGTGTATAGATTACGATCGATAAGGTAACTGACATTTCCTTTGCCGCGATCGAAAAAATATATCTCGTAATTATTATGAAAATGTGCATTCTGCATATTCTGCATATTGCTTACATGTTCTGTTCGGTGGTTGAACATTTGATCACTTAAGGCAATTCTTGCTTTTTTCAATCTTTACACCCCTTTTTTTAAAATATTGCTACTTTTTCTCATACTAACATAAAATTAGCAATAAATCAACCTAAAAGGTGTTTACAGGACGATTTTATTGAGGAAATTTTTGTTAATTTTATTATTAGAAGGCGAAAAATTTGGTTAGTTTTGTTTTAAAATAACAAAAATCTTAAAATTTCGATACTTTTTCGCTTGTATGCTAAAAATTTATTCTTTTATAGAAAAAAGCAGTATTGTATAATTAATTTGTATAAATGCGTAAAAATTCTATGGCATTGTCAGGAGGAAGATAACTTTGAAGTTAAGTTACAGAAAAACTCGGTCAATAATGGGTGTTGTTTTTACATCGCCTTGGATATTGGGACTTTTGCTGTTTTTTATTCAGCCGACTGTGTTGCTATTCAAACTTGCTTTTACAGATATGCAGATTGCAGATGTAGGCTACGTACTCGAGCCGCTTGACGGACTGTTTGATAATTTTAAGTATGCTTTGGCAGAGGATTCGTATTTCACAACACATCTTTTGACTAGTCTGGGTAGTCTTCTTTACGAAGTTCCTTTCATAATACTCTTCAGCCTTTTTACTGCTGTAATTCTTAATCAGAACTTCAAGGGACGCACTTTTATGAGAGTGATTTTCTTCCTTCCGGTAGTTATTGGTTGTGATCTTGTTATGAATGTTATTCAACACAATTCGAACGAGATAACTATGGCGGCAGAAGAGGTGAGCATGTTCGATTCAAGCGGACTTGTTAATATGCTTCTTATGACGGGCTTACCTGATAAGCTTGTTTCCATAATCAGCACAATGGTTGGCTCGGTTGCTGATCTCGTATGGGACAGTGCGGTGCAGACACTTGTTTTTCTCGTAGCGTTGCTTAGTGTTCCGCAGTCATATTATGAAGTGGCTACAGTTGAGGGCGCTAAGGGATGGGAAACCTTCTGGAAGATTACATTTCCTATGGTAACTCCGTACGTCTTGGCACTTACGGTATATACAATAATTGATTCATTTACAAATGTAAACAATAAGGCTTTGGATTATATAGTTCAAACATCTAACACCAGAATTGAGTTTTCTAAGGCTGCGGCAATGGGTTTAATATACTTCGTACTCATAATCGCTGTTATTGTAATAGTATTCTTTATATTCAAACCTTTTGTTTTTCAGAGAAACGAAGTTGTAAAAGAAAAGAAAGGAAAGAGATAAAATGGCAAACATTGGGTTAGAGAAGAAGAACAAAAACCTAGAAATATCTCCTGCATATTATCTTGGAAGAATGTGTTCAACTCTTCTCCGCTGGGCGTTTTTGATAGCAATAGCCTATGTTATTCTCTATCCGCTCTTCTATATGTTCAGTATGTCAGTGAGAGCTACATCTGATTTTTACGATGTAACGGTAGTGTGGGTTCCAAAAACTTTTACCTTTGAACATTTTCAGTTCATTATTAAAAAAATGAGATTGCTCACTCCATTGTTACGTACGGTTTTTATAACAGTAGTTTGTACCATAATACAAATGGTAATTACTTCAACGGTAGGTTACGGTTTTGCAAGGTTTAAGTTCCGCGGAAGCAACATACTTTTTGTGTTGGTTGTTTTCACGATTATGGTACCGCCTCAGTTACTTAATATGGGTAACTACCTACTTATGAAAAACTTTGATTTCTTTGGAATAATAGAGTCGATAACGGGTTCACCCTCATCACTTAATTTCCTCGATTCAATCTGGGCTTTTGTGTTGCCTACACTTACAGGACAGGGAATACGCGCAGGACTTATGATACTTATTTTCCGTCAGTTCTATGCAGCGCTTCCAAATGAACTTGAAGAAGCAGCATTAATCGACGGTTGCGGCTTCTGGCGTACATATGTCGGAATAATGGCTCCGAATTTATCAAACACCTTCTGTTTGTGTGCGATATTCTCGGTAGTATGGTATTGGACCGACTTTTTCTACAGTCTTACCTATCTTCCTACAAAGAAGAATATGGCTTTACAGATAGACAACATTCACCAATTAGTAACTAATATGATACCTAATAACGGTGACAGAAGTATGTACAATCTCGCACCGAAGCAGCAAGCGGCTTGTTTGCTCTTCATATTACCGTTGGTGATTTTCTTCCTTATAATTCAAAAATCATTCTCACGCAGTATCGAGAACTCCGGTCTTGTCGGATAATCAGACCTTTTCTACTTGAAAGGAGTAAACGATGAAAAAGATCGTTTCAGTTTTAACAGTAATTTTAATATGTCTTTCGTCGGTATGTTCGGTATCTGTAAGTGCCGAATCGGCTGACACCTATTTGGTTATAAAAGAAAGCGAAAGAGTAACTTTACCTTTTGAGATAACCGAAGATACAGGATATAGCATTTCAATAACATATTCGGCGCTTGAAGGTAGAAATGTTTCTCCTCAGATAGCGGTTTCATGGGATAAGCCCCATACCGACAGCGAGGAAGAAATATATGATCTCCCACGAACATGGACAGATGTCCGCGAGGGCGAGCGTTTTAAACAGGATGACTATGGTAACGAGCTTTCGCCGACTCCGGTTGAAAAGAAGAGCGATAAAACAGTTGTCATAATGCCTCAAAATGAAGCATGGAAGACAGGCTTTAACCTTACCAAAGGTATGCATACCCTTTATCTTGAAATGCTTCAAGAGGGAGTAGAGATAAAGTCAGTATCGGTGAATAAAGTTACAGCACTTAAGCCTTATGAAGATTATATTAACGGCGCTAAGGCTGAACATAGTAGTACCGAGGAAGGCGCTAAGACCATTTATACTGATGCAGAACTTCTTTGCGAAAAGAGCCATCTTGAAGTAGCGGTAAGTTATGACCGTTCTTCTCCGAATATTCATCCGAGCGAGCCGTCACGTATTCGCTATAATATCCTCGGCGGTTCTTCATGGTCTTCAGCGGGTCAGTGGGTTTCTTACAAAGTCAATGTCGATAAGGCGGGCTTTTATAAGTTTAATATTGTTTACCGTCAGCGTACTATTGCGGGTGTAGATGTAAGACGCCGTATTTATGTTGATGGAACAGTGCCTTTTGCTGAACTTGACTGTGTACTTTTTCCTGCAGTAAAAAGCTTTACATCATTAACACCGAAAAATGATAATGGTGACTGTTACATATACCTTGATAAAGGTGAGCACGAAATCAAGTTTGAAGTAGTGCTTGATTCACTTCAAGATGTTATTGGCAGCTTCCAGAATGTTTTAAAAGAGTTAAATGACCTTTCAAGCAGAATAAATGTCATTGTAGGTGAGGGTGTAGACCTTAACCGTGACTATGATTTCGCTTCATCTCTGCCTGAGCTTAAGCCTATACTTACAAAATCAGCAGATGAGCTTGATAATATTGTGAAAGCCGTTAGCAAGAATTCTTCTGAAAACGGTTCGCAGTCTGCAAGAATTGAAGAGGCTGTCCGCCTTTTCAGAAAGATGGCAGAAAAACCTAACGATATCGCAAAGCAAATAGATTATTTCAGAACTCAGCTTTATGACCTTGCAAGCGTATTGTCAACTATGCAGACTCAGCCGATAGAGCTTGATTATTTTGAACTTATTCCCGAAAATGCGAAAACCTCTGTTAAAAAGGAAAATTTCTTTTCGGTTATCTTGTTTAGAGCCAAGGCTTTTCTTGGATCGTTCGTAGATGATTATAGTTCGATGAACGCTATCGCAGAAGGGGAAGAGGCTCTTAACGTATGGGTTTCCCTTGGACGAGATCAGGCTCAGGTAATGAATCAGCTTATAACAGACGGATTCACCTCTAATACCGGAATACCTGTTAAACTTTCGCTTGTTACCACTAACATAATGACCGCCATTGCTTCCGGCAAGGCTCCTCAGGTGGTATTAAATCTCGCGTCTGCCAATATAGCGGACCTTTATTACAGAGATGCACTTGTAGATATAAGTAAGATGGAAAATATCGACAGTATATTAGATAGATTCTATCCATCTTCACTTACAAGTTTCAAATATGACGGAGCACTTTATGCTCTTCCTCAAACACAATCGTTCCAAATGATGTTCTACCGTACCGATGTATTTAAAGCAAATGGCTTTACAGTTCCACAAACGTGGGATGAGCTTTATGCCTTGCTTTCAAAAATGCAAAACAACGGTATGACAATGGGTATTGCTATTTCAGAAGAAACTTTCTATATGATGCTTCTTCAACAAGGCCTTGACCTTTATAACGAAGATATGTCGGCAACCAATCTTACCGATAACAGAGCGGTAAAGGCTTTTGGAAAGTGGACCGATCTTTTCACAAAATACGGTATACCAAAATCCTTTGACGCAACTAACCGTTTCAGAACAGGTCAGATGCCACTGGTGCTTAACGACTATTCCTTCTACCGTACTCTTAAGGTTAGTGCCCCTGAAATTCAAAACTCATTTGCTATGGCTCCGTTGCCAGGTGTTAAGACCGAAAATGGCATTAACCACAGTTCACACACCGGCGTTTCCGGAGCGGTAATTATAAAGAGCGCAAGTGACGATTATACTAATGCTATGAAGTTTATTGACTGGGTAACCAGCGATGATACCCAGACTAAATATTCGTTTAATTCAGAAATTCGAGTTGGTATATCGGCCAGAGTTAATACTGCAAACAAAAACGTAATGAGTACTATCTCGTGGTCAAGAAGCGAACTTGATGCTATTACAGCTCAGTGGGAGCAGGTGGTTCAGGTGCCGGTTTCTCCCGCATACTACTACATAAGCCGTAATCTCAACAATGCTTTCCGTCGTGTTGTTTATCAGTATGAAAAGCCTATAGATGTAATCTACAGATACGCACACGAAATAGATGCAGAACTTGACAGAAAACGTGCAGAGTTGAACATAGGAGGTGGGAAGTAATGAAGAAGGTCGGAAGTTTCTTCCGTAAATACGGCGAAAGCTATTTAATGCTTGGATGCTGGTTTGTATTTTTTGTATTTTTTGTACTCATACCGATAGCAATATCCGTAGTAATTTCATTAACCGACTTCAATATGCTTCAAACACCTGAGTTTGTCGGTCCGGATAACTATATAAGACTTATTCTTTCGGATGAGATTTTTATAAAATCACTTGCAAACACGTTGTTATTTGCCGTTATTACAGGCCCTGTGGGATATATAATCTGTTTCGTAATGGCGTGGTTTATAAATGAAACGGGTAAGTATGTAAGACCTTTTTTGACATTTTTATTCTATTCACCAACACTTGCAGGAAGCATATTTGTTATGTGGACCTATGTGTTTAGTGATGACTCTTATGGTCTTCTCAATTCATTGCTTATGAATATGGGAGTGATTCAAAGCCCAATTCAGTGGTTGACCGATCCAACTTACAATTTCTATGTTGTAATTGTTGTAATACTTTGGATGAGTATGGGAACAAGCTTCCTTTCGTTCATTGCAGGTCTTCAATCATTAAATAAATCGCTATTTGAATCAGCTGCCATTGACGGTATACGAAATCGTTGGCAAGAACTTTGGTTTATAACTTTACCACAGATGGTGCCGCAACTTCTCATCGGTGCCGTACTTACCATTTCAAGTTCATTTGCTGTTGGTTCGGTACCCGCCGCTTTGACGGGAAATCCAAGTACCGACTATTCAACACATACCTTACTTCTTCATATTACCGACTATGGTAATACAAGACTTGAACTTGGATATGCATCTGCAATCGCGGTTGTACTCTTCATTATAATGGTGGTTTCCTGGACAGTCATCAATAAAGCATTGCACAGTTTAGGAAAGGATTAGGTGAAGAAATGAGTAAACAACGTCTTAACCGCTCAATCGGCGGTAATATAGCGGTATCATTACTGCTTCTTTTGATGGGTGCATTTACTGCATTACCTATATACTTTTCAATTATAAACGCCTTTAAACCGCTTAGCGAGTTATATCTTTTCCCGCCACGGTTTATAGTTTATAACCCAACATTAAACAATTTCATTGATATTATCTCACTTCAGTCACAGTCGACAATACCTGCAGAGAGATATATCTTCAATACCGTATTTGTTTCAATATCATCTACAGCAATATACGTAGTATTGGCTTCCATGGCGGCGTATCCGCTCGCAAAGCATAAGTTTCCGCTTAAAAAGGTAATACACAAGCTTATAGTATTTGCTATACTTTTCAGCACTCAGGTAACCGCTCTTCCGCAGTATATCTTGATGGCTAAAACAGGTATAATCAATACCTATATGGCATTGATATTCCCAACATTAGGCGGCTCCTTCGGCGTATTCCTTGTTATGCAGTTTATCGGTTCTTTTCCGGATGATGTTATCGAGGCTGCGCGAATCGACGGCTGTTGCGAAATGGAAGTATTCTTTAAGATAGTTTTCCCCTCAATCAAGCCTGCGTGGGTAACTCTTGCGATACTCACATTTATCAGTCAGTGGAATATTGAGGGTGGACAGTTTATATTTGACGAGGGACTTAAAACCCTCCCTACAATGATGAATCAGATGACCTCAGCAGGTATTGACCGTGCCGGTGTTTCAGCCGCTGTTTCGGTAATACTTATGCTCCCGCCGATGATAGCCTTTATCTTCAGTCAGAGCAAGGTTGTCGAAACTATGGCATATTCAGGTATAAAAGAGTGATTAATATATTTTATTTGAAAAGGGGGAAGAAGAATTGATAAAAAGAATAATTGCAGTAGTATTCTGCGTTTTGATATGTAGTTCTGCCTTCACAGTAAGCGCTATTTCAACCAGTCTTAACTATCAGTACGACGAGGACAATACTTCGATACCTGCCCCCGAAACTTATATAGCTAAAGAAGTTATTTATGGCACAGATTTTGGTATAGGTGCTTTTGATACCCCTTCTGATGTTTTTGTTGATGAAAACAAATTTGTTTATATAGCTGATACAGGAAAGAATCGTATCGTAGTACTTGACAGTGAACTTAATTTTGTACGCGAAATAACCGAGATAAGCGGAAGTGAAGTTACAAACCTTTCGGGACCAAAGGGTGTTTTCGTAAAAGACAATAATATGTATATATGCGATACCGGCAATAACAGAGTTGTCGCTATTCGTGAAGACGGTACGATATTCAGATATATAGAGGGCTCTGATATGGTTTCGGTAAACGAAAACTTTATATTCCAGCCCGAAAAGGTTGTACTCGACGAAAACAACAATATACTTGTTTCTTCATCGACTATATATCAGGGAATTCTTCGCTTTGATGAAAATGATAAGTTTAAAAACTTTTTTGCACCGAATCAGGTTGAATCAACTTTTGAGACCTTCTTACTTTCACTATTGAAAAGTTTCTTCACCGATGCACAAAAGGACGGTATCACAAAACAACTTCCGGCACCTTACAGCAATATCTATCTCGGGCCTGAAAATTTCATCTATGCAACTTCTGAGAATGTGGCCGTAGGTCAGGATCTCAAATGTATGAATTCTGCAGGCGCAAATATTCTCACCTTTGCGTCTGTCAGCTCAGATAAGACAGTGTACGGAGATCATGAGTCGGCTTATAAAAACAATGCTTTTTTAGATGTTCATGCAGATGACAATGGAAATATGTTGGTAGCTGACCGAAACACCAATAAACTCTTCCTTTATGATGAAGAATGTAACCTTATGGCTGTCTTCGGTGGTAGCGGCGAGGAAAAGGGAAGATTTTCTGAGATATCCGCTATTGAAAAACTTGGCGAGAATTATCTTATCCTTGATAAGAAAAATAACTCAATTACGGTTATGACACCTACCGAGTATGTAAAGAAGCTATATGTGGCTATGGAATATTACAGAAAAGGCGAGTATGTCGAGTCAGATGGTATCTGGCAAGAATTGCTACAGGAAAACAGCAATCTTCCTCTTGCGTATTGTAGTTTAGGTCGTTCTAAATATCATATAGGCGAATACAAACTTGCTATGGAGTATCTCGAAAAGGGTGGAGATACATATTTCTATTCTCTTGCGTTAAATGAATACCGCAAGGAGTTCGTTCACGAACATTTTATGGTAATTATTATCGGCGGTGTCGCCGCAGTGGCTGCGTTCTTCTTTATTATAAAGTGGATTCGCAAAAAACTTTCGGAATAGGGGGGATGGAAAAATGCAGAATACAAAACTGTTTATTAAAGCGGTAAAGTATAAAGTTCTCGCTATGTTAACAGAAAAGAGTGTGCCGATAAAATGGCATAAATCATTTATTCTTTATCCATTCAGGCTTTTCTTCCATCCAATTGATACCTTCAACGATTTGAAATATGAGGGTAAATCCTCTATGATAATTGCGAATGTTTTGGCAATACTTTTCTTCGTTGTCAAACTTCTTCAACAAACAACTACAAGCTACCTTTTCATGCCAAGTGGCGGCGAGAATGTAAGTATATGGACAGTGCTTGCTATCTCGGTAGGGCTTATAATAGTTTTTACTGTATGCAATTGGGCGACAAGTACGCTTGTTGACGGCGAGGGTAGTATGGGAGATATATGGATAGCAGTAACCTATTCACTCCTACCTTCAATAATCTTTACTTCACTTAATATTGTTCTTTCTTATTTCTTCACCGTAACAGAGTCAACGTTCTATAACTTTTTTGCGGTATTCGGAACTACTTGGACAATATTACTGGTATTCCTCGGGCTTATGGTAATGCATCAATACACCGTAACTAAAACGGTATTCTCTGTATTTTCAACACTTGTCATAATTTTGTGTTTTGTGTTTTTGATATTGCTCTTCATGAGTATTTATCAGCAAATATACAGTTTTGTCGTAAATATTGTCCGTGAAATAATCATCAGACAGTTGTAGTGAAAGGCGGTGGATAAATGAAACTAAAATTTTTAGCAGTTATCTGCTCAATTTTACTCGTTCTTGGCTCTTTTGGTATGGTGCCCGTTTCGGCAACAGTTAATGAATCCGGGTCCAATGCAACACAAGAGCAGCCAAGTACACAGGGAATGATGTTAATTGCCGAAAACAACCTATCCGCCCTGTATGTTGACCTTGAAACCGCAAACTTTGTTTTGTACGACAAGGCAGGCGAACAAATATGGTCGGCAGTTCCTGAAAATGCAGGAAACACCTTTTCTTCAATGATAAAGGTTACATATACGTCATCGGACGGAGTTTCTGCTACCGTTAATGCACCGAGTGCTGATTCGGGATTTTCTATAAAGAAAATTGAAAACGGAATTAAAATTGTTTTCGAATTTTCTTCTGAAAGCACCAGCTTTTCAGTACCTGTAAGTGTAAAACTCTCAGAGGGATACTTCGATGTTTCGATACCTTACAATGAGGTAGAGGAAACCGGCGGAAGTCGTATTACCGATATAGAACTTCTTCCGAATATGTTATATGGTAGCGCAAATGAAGCTGGATATGTATTTATTCCCGACGGTTCGGGTGCAATAATCAACTATTCAGATTCTCTTTCGCGAAATGAAAAATATTCAGCTCGCATATACGGCAACGATCCATGTCAGGACCTTATTTTCCCTATAATCACCGATGCTAAAAAGGCTTATCTTCCTGTATTCGGTGCAGTCAAGGGTAATTCTGCTCTCTTTGGAGTTATAACTGAAGCCGATGCTTATGCTTCGGTAAACGCTACAATGGTGTCCGATTCGCTTACCGCTGGCTCAAGTTTTATTTTCCGTGAGCACGATTTAACGGGTCTTCAGCAGTCGGGCGGTGGTGAGCGTACACTTGATATTATTCAATCTAAACCGATGGCTGTCACACCTAATGTCAGATTTTATACATTGAGTGGCGATAACGCTAATTATAGCGGTATGGCTAATCGCTACCGTGACTATCTGATAGAAACCGGTGTGTTAAAAGAAAAAGAAACTGCGGCAACAAGTGCTGTTTCTGTTATGGCATTTGGCGCGGCGCCTGAGAAAAAGGTTGTATTCGGTATACCGATTACTACTGTTCGTAAAGCTACTGACTTTTCTGAGCTTACTTCCCTTTATACCTCCCTTACAGAAAATGGTGGAGAAGCTCCGTCTTTCTACCTTTACGGTTTTCTTGATGGCGGTTATGGAGCCCAAACGGTTACAAAGCCAAAATATATAGGAAAGCTTGGCGGCAAGAAAGGCTATCAAGAGTTTGCCGCTATGGCGGGTAAAGAAAATGTATTTACCGTCTATAATACCGAGCGTTCCTATGGCAGATCTTTTGACTTCTTGCGTTTTAAGGATTATATGAGCAGTCTTAACCAGACCACTGTTAAAGTTTACTATCGCTCGCTTGCAAGCGGACGTTGGCACTCAAGCTTTGGTTCATGGTCTTTCTATACGGTTAAGTATCAGCAGAAACTTATAAGCAAACTCCTAAAGAAGGTTCCAAAAGATAGCTCCATAGTTTTTGAGCACTACGGTGATGAATTGCTTAGTGACTTTACATCCGAATCACCAACAGGACGACAGGTTAATCTTAATTTTATAATAAAGGCTATGGAATTAGCCTCAAAAAAAGGAGTAAATGTTGCACTTGAGGGTGCGAATGCCTGCGTAGTAGGTCCTGCTGACGAGATTTATGGCATTCCGCTTGAATCAAGTGGTTTTGCAATAGAAAGTCAAAGCGTTCCGTTTTATACTATGGTATTCCACGCATATAAAAAGCTTTCATCTTTACCTGTAAATTTTGAAAGTTCACCACAAGAATATACGCTTAAAGCCTTTGAAAACGGCATTTCGGCAACATATGCAGTTTCGGGTTGTGACCCGTATGAGCTTAAAGACACAGTTTTTAATTTCCTTTATAATTCAAAGATTGACAATCTTTTACCTCAGATGAAAAAGTATATTAAGGACTATTCGGAAACTCACCAAACCCTTGCAACCGAGACTATTGTGAGCCACGAATATGTAGGCGACCTAAGCGTCACTGAGTATTCAAACGGTTGGAAGATAGTTTGTAACTATGGCGAGACCGAGCAGACCTATGATGATATAACTATCGCAAAATTAGATTATGCTGTGATTAAATAATTTTAAGGAGGAAAAATTATGAAAAAACGTTTTAAAGCACTTTCTATTCTTTTAGCGATTTTAATGGCAGTGTCCACTATCTTTTTGGGAACATCTGCCGAAACTTTAGAAACAGTAAATGTACAAGGTACAGAGATTGCTATCAACAGATGGTATGGCACCCACAATGAATACGTTTCTAACTTAGACGCAGGCTTGTCACCCACAATAGGTGAAGTGTTCTCTCCGGAAGCGGATCAAAAACCACTTATCCCCGAATTCCCTTCAAACCGCCTTACATACGGTTGGAGCAAAGAAGGTAATGCCTATGGGGCAGATGATTTGATATCTTTCTTCGAAATTGGCGGAGATGCTTTGAATAAACAGAAAATGTTGCGTTATACAGAACTTAATGCAATTAATGTTAATACAAAGTTTAGCGATACTACTAATCTTATTGATGTTTATACCGAAGATAAGAGCAAAGGTCTTATGTTCTACATAAAGCTTGATGAGGAAAGCAAGGAAACAAGACTTTATTTAGAAGCTCTTACCGTTGGCTTTGAAGGTGAAGACAAAACCATTATAAAAAAGAGCGCAACTGCTTACGATCAGCTTAGCACCGGTACCATTAGAAATTCTAAGGTATATCTTATGTCGGAAGGAACCAATGTCTGGACCGAGACTACTGCTTTAAGAAATGAAAACGGTTTGCGTTGTGGTGGTGAAAAGGCAGGATACCCCAGTGTAAATCTTGCCGGTGGTTTTGAAGGTTGGGTTTATATGCCTGCGGCTTCATGGCTTAATTACACCACAATGTTGGGCGAAAATTTGAAATTTGAAACTTACAGATATCTTTATCGTATAGATTGGTTCTTCGACGAACTTGTTGAAGGTAAGGACATTCAAATTTCTAATATTATGGTAGTTGATGGCGATGTTACCAAGTCTGATAGCATTACAGTAGGTGATTTCACTTACAACTTTGCTGATAATAGATATTACATTGCAAATACACTTACTGATAACGGTGCGAAAGTATCACTTGATGGAGCTTACGGATTTAATTCAGCCCAAGGAAAGATTGCTCCAAGTTATGGTGCATCAAATTCCGCACTTTATGCTGATCTAAAAGATTCTTACAATAGAAAATTTACAGTTCCAAGTTATTATAATTACACAATAACACCTGTTGTTAAAAGTACACATGGCGTTAGACCTGCAATGAGTACACACCAAATACAATTCCTTTCAGTAGCAAGTGAAGGCGATGGTTTGATTAAGGTATTTACTGAAGGACTTTCCTATAACAAGAGTGTTTATACACCGGAAACTTGGCCAGAATTGTTCAAACTTTATGATGGGACCACTTATGTGGGCGGCGTTTTTAAGAAACCAAATGCGAAGAAAACAAACGGAGATGCAGATAAGCCGCTAATAAATGCTTATATTCAAACAAGTTCGCCTTGCAATATTAACAATAAAGCGATTTTAGCATATGTAAAACATCAAGGTGCTAGTGAAGAAATAAAAGTTTCATTCCAGGCGGGCAACTATCAAATCAAAAAAGACGGTGAAATATTTGCCTATGATTTAAAAACAGGAAAATGGACTACTTGCGAATTGATTGAAGAAAACGAATGTGGTTCTGTTAAAATTTCTAAAGATTTTGAAGGATGGTTTATGCTTCCTGCTGCAGCATTTAAAAGTACATCAGACGAAGTTAATCTTTTTAGAATTTGTCCTGATAATCTTGGTGGCAAATACGGAGAATTATTATTTGGTAACATTACTTTGATAGATAGCTTTAATCCTTTAGAAATGGCAAAAGGTAGCGCAATTTTATTGCCTGAACAAGTTACTTTACCGGCTAATTTCCCGTTTGAAATCAGAAACTGGACTGCTGAAAAATTTACTGCAGCTCAAAAATTTGAAATTATGATGAAGGATATAGAAGGATTGAGTCATGACTCAAATAAAACCTTCATTGCAAACGGTACATTTGATGTTACACAAAATGACGATTCGGATGATGTGTATATTTCGGATAATGTGTATAATACACCTGTTTTCTCTCGTATTGGATTTAATAATAATGGGGAAAATCTTATAGCCGGAACCAATAAATCATTTGCGTTCAGAGTAGACAATTCTAATGGTGGAAAACTAGAAGCAATAATAGGTGTCAATGGTTTATATATGTCTGCAGAAAAACCGTATTATTTGCTTTCCGATAACGAAACAAGTTGGAGTGAACCACAGCTTACATCGAAAAATTTACTTCAGGTGTCAATCAGTGGTGTGAATAAAGGATACCCCGGTTCGTCGATAATTATCCCTGAAGAGTTTACCGGTTGGATAAGTATACCGTATAGCACATTTAATCAAGCAGTACCATCGACAAAATCTATGCACAGAATTGACTTTTTCCCAATTAAAATGACTGGTTCTGTTACTTTTGAATGTATTGCATTATTTTCAACTGAAATTACTCCCCAATATTATATGGATGACGACGGCTACGCAAAAGGTATGAACGCTACTATTGGTGATTTACCTGCGTACTCGGCAGAAAATGCAAAGTATGCAAAAATAGAAAATGGTGTTCTTGATACAAATTATGAAGGTCTTTATGCAACCGTAAATGTTTCCGGCAAAATTGCCGCTAACGGTGGACTTATGTTCTATGCTAAGAACAACGACTCTAAAAATGCTGTTACCTTTAAGACTTCTGTTGGCGATGTTGCTAATGCTAAAATTTACACATTAAGCAACCCCACTTGGTCTCCTGCTGCAGCAAACGGCTATATTACTCTCCCTGCAAACTTTGAAGGTTGGGTAAAACTTGCAGTTGCAGATGCAGTTGAGCTTAACTCTATTGATTTTACATTTACATCTCTTACTGATGGCTTTGCTCTGTCAAGCTTTACAGCGCTTAACAGTTCTGATGATCTTAATAGAATTAAGAATACAACAAGATATGCAACAGGTTTCTTCTATACACAGGGTGACTTAAACATCGACGGCAATATCAACATTTGTGATATGGTATATGCTGACGAAGGTCACGAAATCGAGTATGATTTCATTAAGTTCGTTGGTGACCAAGTTACTAAACTTAAAGAATTTATTCTTAAAATATAAAAAATTAAAAATGCAGGCGGATATTTATCCGCCTTGCGCCTTATCTTAAAAAAGCAATTACTAACGGTGAAACATATATTTTATGGTCCACCTTTTACTCCAAAAAGGGAGGTTTACATGAAAAAGCGATTAATAAAGATATTGGCAGTATATTTAAGCATTGCTATGTTGCTGCCATCACTTTTGATGCCTGAAATTTTTGCGCTCGCTTCAAGCGATTCATATACTGCGCATTTGATGGATTTATATCGCTCGAGTTCCAATATGCCAGGTATGACCCTGACTAACGAAAGAGAGGATACCACACTTTCAGGTATTAAGGGACCAACGCTCACATACAGTTGGTCTGATGCTGCAACAACGAATAACTCATCGGGATATTTTTATGCTTCGATGGGCGCTGTTGCAAACAACGGTGACGAAATAGACGGAATACCGTTTAAAACCGACAAATATGTCGATGTAAACGGTAATATTCTCGGCAATATCGAAAATGGCGAGATGATTGACAACGACGGAAATCTCCGCGGCACATATAATACTAACGGTTCCTTCACTTATGACGGAACAGGTTATGCAGCTTATTCCAATGCATATAAGGTAGAATCTACCGATGCTGTTATGTTTTATGTGAAATTGCCTTCTCAGGCACCTCAAACTGAGATTCTTTTCCAAGTAGCAACCGCCGGCATGGCTGTGCATACAGATGAAAAGGGAAATAAAACAATTTATCCTGCTGTTGAAGCTAATCAGTGGCTTATTCTTTCACAAAACGTTTCGGTATACCTTCTCCAAAAAGGCTATAACGAATGGACCGAGGCTAAAACTGTAAAGTCCACTGTTGACACTTCAAAGGGTAACCTTGTTCTTCCGGCAGGCTTTGAAGGTTGGGTAAGAATCCCTGTTTCAAACCTTACAACAAAGGAAGGCAAGTCTCTCTATGGCTACCGCTTTAACTTCTATCCGAAGCAGTTAGGCGGCAGATATACTGATGGCGGCGTAAGTATTGGTAGTTTTATGTTCGTTGAGGACGGAGATAAAGCTCATCTTAAGGCTTCGGTTGAAGAACCAAACGAAACGCCCAGAACAGCCGATTTAACACGTGAACGTCCACACAGTACAGTGACTATGTTGGAAGTGGGCAATGCTACAAATGGCGAAAGTGTAACCAACGAAACACATTTTTCAAACGGTTATACCTATAAGCTTTCGGCTACTTCTTCGGAACTTACCTTTAAAGGCTCTGAAAAACTCGCCTCAGGCGGCGGAATAATGCTTTATTATAAGCAACCGATTGACCAAGAAGGTAAGATTAAACTTACGGTAGGCACAGCCACCGCTAAGGGAAATTCTGATGTTTATACATTAAATCGCGGCAAGTCTGAATGGACAAAGGCGTCTACCGACGACACCGGTGAGATTTCGCTTCAAAAAGGCTTTGAAGGATATATTTTTGTTCCGATTGCGTCTTTATCGGATGCGGCAGGAAAGAGCTTTAGCAAAATAAGTCTTTCAAATCTTACTACAAGTGCTTGTGTTGGTACAGTTCTCCTTGTTACAAGTTTCGATGAAACCTCAATTGAACTTCAATTGAGTGGTGAAAAGGATTACATCAATCTCTATGAAAGTGCATATTATAATGCAACTGTAATAGAAACCCAAGATGCTGTAACCCATACTGAAACTAATAAGAATTATTACAATGTTTCAAACAAGGTTAGCGATTCAGCTTTTTCTGTTGGCGTTGATAACGGTTACTACTATAATGTTTCAACCGGTTCAGCTGCAGAGGGTACTACTAATCAGGAAATAGCTAAAATGCCAGCCTATACTGCGCATATTTCAAAAGAAATTGCATCTGATGTTCGTATCAGAACAGGTGTTAAGGATACGAGTACAGGCAGTAACTATACAGATAAGTGGATAATTTCTAAACGATTAGCAGAAAAAGCTAACGTTCCATTCTCAAGTCATAAAGTTAATATTAAATTCGATGCATTTGAGACAATGGAGAACCAACACGTAAATGATGGTGAGTTCGTGCGTTCGGCTGTAAAAGATGATTGGTTTTATGCACCGATTACTTTTACCGATAAGTTGCCTGTTACAGAATCAAGTGCTTTAATATTCTACATTGAAAACACAGGCAGTTATGAAACTGAAGCTCATTTACATATTGGTGCCGATGGAACTAGCATAAGCTATTATCAGCTCCAACCGGATGTTGAGTATTCTTTGCTTAAGGATGGCACGGCTAAATGGACTAAACATACAACCAAGAGTAGCGGTACATCCAATAAGGGTAATGTCGTTATACCCGCTAACTTCAGTGGCTGGATAAAACTCTCTGTTAAAGGCTTTGAAAAGAGTGATGCAAATATTAAAAGTGGCAGTTTGGCTAACATGCGTTATTTCCCCGTGAAAATGGGCGGAAGATACGGTGCTGTAAACATAAGCCACTTTATGACGGTCGATGAAGGCGGTAAAGATTTCTTGACCTTTATGGACGGCTCAGATGAAAAAAGTTTGCTTATAAATGCTGAAGATAGTTTTTATACAGCGACTGTACTAACAAAGAATACTTCTCAAAAGGAGAATCCTTTAGTTAGACCTAAGAGTGGCGGTCCTTTTAAGGCTACGGATGCGACAAATATAACAACACCTATTGGCGACGAATGGGGAATGCATATCACTTCAAGTGAAGGAGTATACTATTCCGCACAGCCATATGTATATGATAGCAGTAAAAGAAGTTTTGCAGCCTTCTATACCAATAACACTGATTCTGACGGCGAAAAAATAATGATAGAATCAAATAATTCGGTGCTCATATATGTTGATCATCCGGATTCTAAAAAGTCTATTTTTGCGGCTTTTGGTATTGGTGGCGGTTGGTACTGCACTCGTACAGACAGAAAGTTCTACCGAATGGCAGACAATTCTGCTCACTGGGTTGAAGATACTGCAGTTGCTCTTAATACTGATAATACAGAAAAAAACTTTGGATTTCTTGAGATTCCTGCAGGCTTTAAGGGATGGATAAGAATTCCTGCGACATCTGTAACCACGCTAGCCCGAAAAGAAGTTGCAGACGCTCCGTCTGAACAGAAACAAATCAGTGTTTTACCAAACGCTATTGGCGGAGATTACGGTACACTTAAGATTGGCGGCGTAAGAGTTCTGGCAGAGAACGACAACCGTATCTATATTACCGATAAAGGTTCTAATACCAAAGAACCGTTAATGCAAGGACTTGACCTTACAATCGACAAGCCTACCTATAACGTTACGGTTGGAAGTTTCCTTGGCGATAAGAACTTTACTACAACAGCACCCGCCGGTGAAATTTATTCAACAATTTCGCTTAAGTCGAATTATGTTATCGATGACGGCAAGGCGCTTATGTTCTATGCTACACAAGATGGTACAACGCAGTCTTCCTTTGCGCTCGCGCTTAACAATTTCGAGTGGTCAATGCAAAGTGGCGCAAAATATGCCATTTATGATAGCAAGACTCAGTATTGGAACGGTTCTTCTGCCGGTGAAGACGGAAAAATCACCTTACCCGCAGGTTTCAGCGGTTGGGTAAGAATACCGTTAAGCAGTTTAAGTGATAAGGAAAAGAAAACTGCTACTACAGCAATTACTGTATCAAAAATCAACTTTACTCCATATACTCTCGGTGGTGCTTGGGGTAATTTGAAACTCGGTACCTTTATGATAACTAATAATGGTAGTGAAGATGTAGCTACTATGCGAGTAGATAAGGGCGAGGAACAACCAATTACTAAATCTAAGGTTTATACGGGTACAACTCTTGCACTGAACTCGATGTATCCCGCAGGTGTTAATGCGCGTGCTATGTCTGTAAAAGAATTTGATCATGCACTACTTTCGGGCACATCTACTTTTACAGTAAATGCAATTGATATACCTGTTGAAGCTGATCTTACTTCAGCTATAGAAGTTAGCCTTTCGGCAGAAGCGTCAATTGGCAAAGATGATGCTTTGCTCTTGTATGTTGAGCTTGAAGGCAATAAAGACAATGCACTTATTTTAGGTGAAGAACTTCTTGTTAAAGAAGGCGGAAAATACTTTACGCTTTGCGAAGGAAATTCTGCAAGTTGGAAACAAAATTCTGTTTCAAATGAAGGAATCTTGCCGATACCCGCAGGCTTCAAGGGTTATGTAAGAATTCCGGCTGATTCATTTAAGGTTTTACCGCAAAACTTTAAAAAGTTTGTTTTTGGCTTCCAATATATTGGTGGCGACTATAATAACCCATCTTTCGGAACATTTATTGTTACCGATAACGGAGCTTATAATTACAACAATATTTACCTCAATGGAGCGATAGCTCCTGCAAGCCTTATAATACCTGATCATCTTGAAGGTTATGTGCTTCAAGGCACAGCTTCTACCAGAGATGATGCAAACGGTAAACTTTCGGTTGAGGAACTTGGAAACACTCTCACTTCCGAAATTTCAACAGGCTATGCTTATAAGGCGAAGCCTACAAATGAACCTGTTTCACTTGTGGATAAAGAAACTTCTCCAAGATTGACATTCAAGGTGGATGATATTTACAAGTCTGAAATGGAAAATGCAGGCGGATTTATGTTCTATGTATCCTTACCCGAAGGTAAATCGAACAGAGTTTTCGTTCAGGCGCAGGGTGATAACTATGCAAGACTTTCTCAAGGTTCAGCATTCTGGATACTTCCTGAAGGTGACGGTTATTGGACTAAGCGTGTGGCAAATGTTTATAACGAATTACCTCTACCTGAAGGTTTTAAAGGTTGGGTAAGAATTGATGCGAAAAATCTACTTACCAGCGCAAACGTTCCGCTCGCAGGCGCACTTTCACAAATCAATCTTTCTTGGCGTCATATCGGCGGCGATTGGGGAGAACCTGAATTTGGTACATTTATAATGCTTAAACGTAGTGCTCAGTCAGGTAAACTCAGCCTTCGCGGAATGGACGACCTTAATATTTACGGTACACGTATGCCAACTGAATATACCGAAGAGGGTATTGCTATTTGGGAATCAATAATAGCACCTTTTGACGGATATGCTGACGGCAGCGCTTTCGGAGCAGGCTCGGCTACGATTGATGCACAGGGTCTTACCGTAGAAGATGATGATGAACGTCGCAAAGAGGCCGAACGTGAGGCTTCTAGTGTGTTTGACTATAAGGTGATTTCAGATATTCCTGCTTCGGCAGATACAGCTACTTCAGTTGACGGAGTGAAAGGCGAATATCTTAATCCCTTCAATTCTCGCGGTATTGAATTTACAAGTACCGAAGAAGTTAATCTTCACGGAAATCAGTGGCCAAGATTTACGTTCTCACATCCTTTCACATTAAAGGATTCAAAGGGAATTGTAGTATATGTAAATCTTCCTAAAAACCCCAAAAAAGACACCAATCAACTTTTCTTCCAACTTTATTCTGCTTCAGGCAAAACGGTTACTATCAAGTACAAAAAGACTATAGCAACTCTTGCTGACGGCACAAAGAATTGGAAAAATGTCACATTGGAAAGCCAGTCTATAAATCTTCCAAGCGGCTTTGAAGGATATGTTTATATTCCTCTTGATGCCCTTGAAACCTATAAAAATGCGAATAAGGTAAACCGTGTTCTTAATGAATTTGATGATGTTTACCGTATGGTGCTCGGTTTTGGCCATTTTGGCGGAAGCAACGATGACGGAACCATAAAGGAAGACGGTAAGGCATATCTTGGCGGTATGTGGCTTAATATGAATGGCGTTCTTTCTCATGAAGGTGCGTATGTTGACGGCGCTACTGATTGCCGCAACGTTTTCACCGGTGAAAAAGTATCCGAGGATGCCGTTCGCTACGACCCATTTGAAAAACCTGCCGGAGAAGGTTGGATTTTTGAGACCCTTCCTGAAGCTACCGATGAAGAACCGATGTTAATGGTTGAAGATACCAGCGGACATTCAGCTACTGTTGTGTGGGATAAGTATGATGGTGCTGACGGTTATCGTGTTGATATTTATCAGATAACCGCTATAGGCACTGGTTCTTTTGACGAGGTATATTTCACATATCTTACATCTTATCATACAACTGATAACAGTATCGTAATTGAAGGATTACTTCCAAACACCTATTACACAGTCTATGTTGTTGCGACTTCTAACGGTAAAGGACTTGCGATCTATTCACCGCTTTCGGTTTACACCGAGTCGGAGATAATCGGTGATATGCTTGGATACAAATATGATCCGTTCGAGTATGCTTGGTTCACTTATGACGATTACGAAACAGAAGATGGTTTAGATTGGATGGATACTACATTATCAGATGATGATGATGAGGAAACAACTTATCTTAAAAAGGTAATCAAGCGTAAGAAAAAGAAGTCAAACGACTGGGTAGTTTGGTTGATCGTAGGTGTATCGGTTGTTGCGGTTGGTGGAGCTACGACTCTTATCATAATTCTCGCAAAAAAGAAGAAAAAGAAAGTTGCAGAAATAATTAACACTGAAGTAGGGGAGGACAATATATCATGAAAAAAATTATATCATTAATTTTATCTGTAGTTTTTGTTATTGTCCTGTTTGCAGGATGCAAAGGCAATCCCAACACATCCTCTGCCCCTACTTCGGGCAGTGACAAAACTCCATCTGATATCTTATCGTCGGATAATACATCTTCTGATGTTGATTTAGAAGATATTACACAGAGTACTACGACTGAAAGTACAAATAAACCAAATATATCGGTGCCTGTTACAACAGAAAAGACCTTTGAAGCACTTCCTGCTGAATACAGTGTGTTGCTTAACAACAATCCCGACCGCGGATGGCGTAGCGAGGAGATATATTATGTTCCGGATATTGATACTCTAAGAAGCAAGCCGGAGGATTATACTTATGAAAAACTTCTAGCAACGGTAAAGAAAAATATAACTACAAATACGCTTGGTGAATCGGTGACCATTTCCCGTGTATACTTCCGTATGTCAAATTATCAGTTTATACCTGACCTTCCCAATGAGGTATATACATATATTGATAACATTTGTAAGGCGTATGCTGAGGCGGGCGTAAAGATGTATTGGGAGGCTTTTTACCAACAAGGTTCATTTCCTTCTCAGGGTGCTCATAAGAGCGTAATTCTCAAGCATCTTGACACCTTTGGAAAGATATGGGCTAAGCATAAGGATGTTATTTATGCTGTTTGTTTTGGTCTTATAGGTGGTTATGGTGAGTGGACGACTCTTGGCGATAATCTCCTTGATGAGGGTATTGATCCGGAATCACTCTCCAGTGCAGAACGAGAGGCGCAGAACCTTAAGGGTAAGCGCGAGATAGCAAATAAATTGCTTTCACTCTTACCCGAGGGTACATACCTTACAATTAGAAGACCGGAGTTAAAAACTCAAGTTATTTCCAAGGATAATCCAAGGTATTATATGATAGGTTATGCACAGGATGCTTTCTTTGGGAAAATGTTCCCCTATGAAGACTATGGTCAGGGTGGATGGAACCCCAATGATGAAAACAAATGGTGGAAGATGTCCATAGAAGAATCGCCCTATGCCCCAAACGACGGCGAATTGTTCACCACCAGATATTTTAAGGATAACGGTATCTATGTTGAACCTTATTCTTCAATACAGGTGTTTAGTGAACTTCACGAGACCACATTTAGTGTTAATCACGGTTATGCTGATATGAACACTTTTAATGCTTCTCTTACCGAAACCGTGCTTCACGGTTGGAAGGGTGAAGAAATAACCGCCGAAAAACTTAAAGAACTTGGTGTTTTCTATTCACCCGGTTGGTTTAAGGATGAAAATGGCGATACAATCAAGAGAAATGTATTTGAATATGTGAGAGACTATCTTGGCTATCGTTTTTCCGCTAAATCCCTTAAGATTAGCGGTGGAACAAAGGCTGGAGCAACTATCAATCTCAATATGTCGCTTCAAAATTACGGTTTCTCGGCTGCGTTTAACCAAAAGAGCGGTTTCGCAATTCTTGACGAAGAGAACAATGTGGTTTCTGAGGTTTTTGCGGGCGATCCTACAACATGGCATTCGTCCGACCCTAAAAACTATAGTGACCGAACACTTCTGACTCATAATGTTACGGCTTCAATGAAATTGCCGAAACAGAGCGGAACATATAAAGTAGCATTCTTTGTAAGAAATAATCTTGGTCAAACCGTACGTTTGGACAATTCTGTAGAGTATAAAAACGGATTTAATATTCTGCATATGTTTACTATTGATTAATTACCGAAAGGAGAATATTTTATGAAACGAATTATATCTATTTTAATGATTTTGGTAATTTGCTTCTCACTTGCAGCTTGCGGTGGCGAAGATGAATGGGAAGAAGTCGTTGAATATGAAGAGGTAACCGTATCTAAAGATGATAAAACTGACGGAGAAACTCTTACCTCAAAAGAACAAAATACAAACAACAAAGTTGAAGTAACTGATAAGAAAAACGAGGGACTTATAAACTCTAAACAACTCACACCTCAGGAAAAACTTTTTGAAAAGCAAAAAGGTGCCCTTAAGGGTTCTACTGTTGTTATAGTTTCGGGCTCTGAAGATGTTGAAAGCGTTTACCCACAGGAAAAATATGCTGCAACTCAACTCAGAGAGAAGTGGGGAGTAACTATTGAACGTAAAATTTACTCTAACGCTCAACTTCCTAAGATGATAACCACCCTTGTTGCTTCGGGAAATCCCCCCGATGTTGCACACGGTGCTACAACAAACTTGGTTAGATATGTATATGCAAATCTTGCTGTGCCGATTGATAGTTACATTGTTAAGGAAGATCCGGTATGGGATAACGGAGAAGCATTTGAAGGATTTAAGTTCGGCGGCAAAACATACGGTATAAGCTGGAACGTTATTTTACAAAACAACTTCTTCGTTTGGTATAACAAGACCTACTTGAAGGAAAAAGGTGCAGAAGATCCTTATACACTTTATAAAAATAACAAATGGGATACAGAAGCATTTAAGCGCGTAGCTAAAAAAGCTGTTACTTTGCAATCTAACGGAAAAGATGTTGCTACCTACGGTGCATACAGCTGGGATCCGTCAGTATTCCTTGCAATGTATGGTGCAACAGGTGTAACCGAGGGTAAAGATGGCAAGTGGAGTGTTACTATTGACTCTGCTCCGGCTATGAAAGCATTACAGATGATTCGTGATCTTTCTATGGACGGAAGTATTAAAATCAACTCTTTGGGTAGTGATGCAGGTAATACTTACTTTAAGGACCGTAAGGTTGCTATGGTACTTGAACGCAATAAGAATGCTATCGGTAATTATGACTATTATAATACAATGAATGATGAAATTGGATTAGTTCCGCTACCGAAGGCACCTGACGGAAAGTATTATGGTTATACTGTTGCAGACGGCTCGTTCTTATTAAAGAACGGTAAGAATCCTTTAGCTGCAATTGCATACCGTTATTATGACCGTCTCTTCACACAACACACCTCAAGAGATGAGCAACTTGCTGCAGGTTATGATAAGTATGAAAAGTCTCTTATTTCTAAAGAGCACGAACAGATTGCTACCGAGTATATTAACAAGGTTTGTGCAAAGCCGCTTGATGATAAGCTTTACGCTCTTTCTAACTGGGTTCAAGGTGATGGATTGTCACAACAATTCTGGAACAGCCTTACTGTTGACGGTAATCAACCGGCACAGGTTGTTGACAGTGCAAAAACTCAGATAACAAAATGCCTTAAGGAAACTGTAGGTATCGGAAACGTTAAATAATAAATCTAAATTTGAAAAAGTAATTTTTTTGAAATACTATTGGACGGTGGACAGCGAAAAAAACTGTCCACCGACGATAGAACATAATCGAGGTAATAATAAATGAGTGCAAATAATGTAAAAATAGCTTATATAGGCGGTGGCTCACGCGGTTGGGCATGGAATCTTATGTCAGACCTTGCCGAAGCAAGATATATCAGTGGTCAGGTGTCACTTTATGATATCGACTATCAGGCTGCAAAGAACAATGAAATAATAGGTAATCAGATTAAGAAGGATCATCCTAATGTTAAGGATTGGACATATAAGGCTGAAGAAACACTTGAAGCAGCGCTTGAGGGTGCCGATGTAGTTGTAATTTCTATACTTCCCGGTACTTTCACTGAAATGGGTTCAGATGTACATACTCCTGAAAAATACGGTATTTATCAGTCAGTAGGTGATACTGTTGGCCCCGGTGGTATAGTGCGTGCACTTCGTACTATTCCAATGTTTGAAAAAATCGCGCTTGCAGTACGTGATGTTTGTCCTAATGCTTGGGTAATCAACTATACAAACCCGATGACTGTATGCGTACGTACACTCTATAAGGTATTCCCACAGATAAAGGCTTTCGGATGCTGCCACGAAGTTTTTGCAACTCAAAGACTTCTTGCAGAAGCTCTTAATAAGATTGAGGGAATCGAAGGCGTTGACCGTAGAGATATCAAGACCGATATCACAGGTATCAACCATTTTACATGGGTAACAGGTGCACATTATAAGGATAAGGACCTTTTTCCGATATACGACAAGTTTGTTGATAAGGTACAATCTGGAGAAATTATAACATTTGATAAAAATGGTCCTAGGAGCCTTATGTTCCATTCTCACGAGTTTGTTAAGATGGATTTATTTAAGCGTTACGGTTATATTGCCGCTGCAGGAGATCGCCATCTTGCCGAGTTCGTTCCTATTGAGTGGTATATGAAGGATCCTAAGCAGGTAGACGAATGGGGCTATGGACTTACCACTATTGACTGGCGTTGGAAAAACCTTAATGAGCGTCTTGAAAAGAGCAGACAATTCCTTGAAGGCGAAAAGCCGTTTGAACTTGGTATTTCAGGCGAAGAAGGCGTATTGCTTATAGAAGCTCTCCTTGGTTACAGCGACTTTATCAGTAACGTTAACCTTCCCAATATGGGACAAATTCCAAACCTTCCTCTCGGAGTTGTTGTTGAAACTAACGCTTCTTTCCGTGCGGACACTGTTAGTCCTATCGTAGCAGGTCCATTGCCTGATACTCTATACGGACTTATCGCTCCTATCGTTGCTGAACAGGAAATGGTTGTAGAAGCAGGTCTTACAAGAGATATTGAACTTGCATTTAAAGCTTTTGCAAGCTCAAATCATATGCCGCTTCCTACTGCTGAGGCAAGAAAACTGTTCGATGAAATGATTGAAAACACTAAAGAATATCTTACTGAGTATAATATCTGATAATGTCATAGGTGATTTAATTGATGCGAGAAAATATTATGAACGGCAGAATGCCTACAATTAACGATACAATTGGTCTTGGTGTAGGCAGAGCAAAAAGAGATTTTGAAGCGGTTTTTGAGCCTACTTTACCTGAACATAAGGTAACTACAACTCACGATACTGAAAAATGTACGGTTAAGTGGCAAGAGTGCGAGGGTGCAAATCGTTATAGAGTGGATACATATCGTATTGAGGATAGAGGTCCTAAAATGAATGACCTTAATTATATTCTCGTAAATACCGAATGGACCGAAAATACCGAATATACCATTCTCGGTCTTAAAAATGCGACTTCCTATACTTCAATCGTTTTTGCTTATAAAGACGATGAATGTATAGGTAGATATCCGTCTGTTTTCTGTATACTTGCTTCCACCGTTTTCGGAGATATGACCGCTTGTAGAAATGACTCTTATAAAGCAAAAGAGGTTTCTTTAGATAACGGATTTGTTTTGGAGCTTGAATCACTTCCTGCTGAAAAAAGTGTTCTTTTAAATCGAAATCCGGACCGCGGCTTCAGAGCTGAGGAGGACTATTTTGTTCCTACCGTGGAAGAAATTCTTGCGTTGACACCCGAAAGTTATGTTGAGGATGCTCGCAAGCGAATTGAGAAAAATGTTCACGGTGAGGAGGCAACCGTTTCTCGCGTATATTTTATTTTGAATAAATATGTTGACACACCGGTTTTACCTGACGCAGTATTGCAGTTTATGCAATACACCTTTGATGCTTATAAAAAGCTTGGTGTAAGAATGTATCTTTGCCATTATTATCAGCACAGTTGCGCAGGTGAACCTGTGGCAGAGGATATTGTTTTATCTCACTTGAAGCAGATATCACCTCTTTGGGAAAAGAATAAGGACATTCTTCATTCAATGAATTTTACCTTCCATGGTAGCTATGGTGAATGGACCTGTATGAGAAAGCCTGTTGACAGACAAAAGTTTGTTAATGCATTTATGGAAAATGCTCCGGATGAGGTGCGTCTGATTATGCGCCACCCCATATACAAGAGACTTTTTGTTAATCCTGAATTTTGGCGTTATAACCGTATTGGTTTTGCTGACGATGCGTGCCATGGCACAATGTTCTCAAACGTTGACCTTGGCCAGAGTTATACTCAACCCGGCAGCGAGTGGTGGGAAATGTGCAAGAAGGAAAGCGCATTAACACTCAACGATGGCGAACTTTTTACAACCCGTTGGATTCGTCTTTCGGGCAGCTGGCCTAAGGCTTATGAGGTTATGCAAATTTTGTCCGAACGTCACGAGACTACCTTCAGTATTCAACATGGATACGGTGATATTTGTCAGTTTGGCGGTGACATTGATCAAACTTGCTTTACTTCATATAAATCGGTAGAGGTGAACGAGGAAATTCTTTCGGATATGGGACTCCATTATACTGATGGCTGGTTTGTTTCTGCAAACGGCGATAAGGTAAAGCGTAATGCTTTTGAATATCTCAGAGACCATATTGGCTACAAAATTTCTGCCGATAAACTTGATGCCGAAATTAACGGTAACGAAGTTTCACTTTTGCTTTCGCTTAAAAACTATGGATATGGCGCTGCTTTCAATCTTGTAAGTGGCTTTGCAATTCTTGATAGTGAGTCAAAGGTTATATACGAAGTTAAAGCGGGTGACCCTGAAACTTGGTTTGGCAGTGATCCTGATTGCTATGAAAACAGAGAACTTCTTTGTCACAAGGTGAATGCCGTACTTCCGGCTGACCTTTTGACTAGTGGATGCCAAATTGCTTTTTATATGAAGAACTCGTTCGGTCAATTCGCAAGACTCGACAATACGGTAGAGTTCAAAGACGGATATAATATCCTTTGTAAGATTAAGTAATTTAATTGTTAGCCGAGTGAAAATATATATGCAAGAAAAAATCGACAGTCAGGGGAAACCCTACTGTCGATTTAAAAAAAGTCTATTAATTAAGGCGAGGTAAATCAAATGATACAAAATGCCAACAAAACTAATTATTTCAGTTATAAAAGAGAAGCAAGGCAAAATCCTTTCATCGGAATTATGAGCTTTCAGCATTTCCGTGATGAGCCTCTTTACTCTGATATGGTAGTATTGCCTGAAAGGAATATGACCGAAACAGAGCATTACGAATGTTATCCTATACCCGAGTATGTTGAGCAAAACGGTCGTGAAGAAGGATACTATCCCGATACATCTATCGCTTATTTCAGAGTGCTCTGGAAAGAGTTTGAGACTGAGCGCGGTGTGTATAATTATGCCTTTATAGAGGATATTCTCAAAAAAGCAAAAGAACACGGACAAACGCTTATTTTCCGTTTGCTTCCGCACAGTACAAGAGAATCCGATGATATTCCCGATTGGCTTAAAGACATAATAAAAGAATATCCAAAGCGTCCTGAAGGAGTGAGAGAAAAGCAATCACCAACCGATCCAAGATTTCTTGAGTATTTCGGAGATGCGATAAAGCGCATCGGTGAGCGTTTTGACTCTGATCCTACTCTTGATGCAATAGATATTTGTCTTCCCGGAGCGTGGGGAGAGGGCTATATGCTCGAACTTTACTCAGATGAAGATTTACAACGTCTTTATGACTGCTTTACTGAGTCTTTTAAAGAAACAAGACTTATCGGTCAGGTTGGAAGACCCGAACTTCTACATTACGTTAGCGAAAAATGTAAGGTAGGTTGGCGTGGAGACGGATTAGGCGAACCGAACCATAGCTTTGTATCTTATCCTGCGAGAATAGAGAAGATAAAAGACTTATGGCAAGAAGCGCCCGTATCTTTTGAGAGCTACTGGTGGCTTGGAGAGTGGAAGCGTAAGGGTTGGGATATTGATGAAATAATCAGCCTGACACTTAAGTGGCATATAAGTTCTTTTAATCCTAAATCTTTACCAATACCGTATGAGTGGCAGGAAAAGATAGAATATTGGCTTGATCGTATGGGCTATCATTATGTAATAGACTATGTTAAATATCCTGAGAAAGCCGAAGCGGGAGACACTTTGGAACTTAAACTTGGCATAGATAATGTTGGTGTAGCGCCGATATACAACCCATCAGATTTGCTTATAAGATTGAAAAATGAAAAGGGAGAATACTCCTTTAAAACTGATATTGACATCACCAAATGGATGCCGGGTAAAACGCTTGAAAGGTTTTATATTGACCTTTCAGATGATATCCTTTCGGGTGAATACGAACTGCAAATAAAATTGGAAAACAAAACTGCGGGTTCAATATGCTTCTGCACCGATGCTGAGTCAAGTGATGATTGGTATACGGTTTCGAATATTTTAATAAATTGATGCAAAAGCTGATTAGACCGCTATATTATAACAAGCTATAATTTCAAAATGCGACAAAGGCACGAACTGTGAAAAGTTCGTGCCTTTAATATTGTTTATATTATTAATTTTTATTCATAAATTTTTCAATTGCTTTAATGGTTTGTTCACTTATTACGTGTTCGATTTTACAAGCATCGCTTGAAGCGGTTTCCTTATCAACACCGATTTTTTCCAAAAATTCGGTTAAAATATTGTGACGGGTGAAGATGTTTTTTGCGGCATCAATGCCTTGCTGTGTGAGGGTAAGGCTACCGTCAGTCGCCATTGTAAGAAATCCGCCCTGCTTTAAAAGACTTACCGCACGACTCACGCTGGGTTTAGAATAACCCATACATTCCGCAACGTCAATACTGCGAACCGATTGCGAACGTAGGGAAAGAATATATATTGTTTCAAGATACATTTCTGCAGATTCGTGTAAATTCATTAGAATATCCTCCTTAAGTGGATAAAAACATTTTAACATATTATATATGTATTTTCAAGTGTGATTAATTTCGAAAAAAATTCAAAAAAGTGTTGACAAAAGTGGAAAAGAGTGGTAATATACCTTAAGGTTAGTTAGTGCTAACTGCTTTTTTGTAAGACACAGTTAGCAGAGGCTAACTTGGTGTAAAATTTAGTTTGGAGAATATATATGAACTTGTTAGATGCATGCGAGGGTAAGGAATATATTATTAATGAAATTAATACCTTAGATGAAGAATTAAATGCTTTTTTGTTTTCATTAGGTTGTTATAGCGGTGAACCGATTACTGTGATTTCACGCCGCAAAAGCGGATGCACCGTTTCTATAAAGGATGCAAGGTACAGTATTGATAATGCCTTAGCAAAAGCAATTGCAGTTTACGATTAAAAAGTAGTCTGCAATTATTTTTAAAAAGTTTGGTTAGCAAGGTCTAACTATTAGTACAGGAGAAATTTTATGAGAATTGCTTTAACGGGTAATCCCAATAGCGGTAAGACCACAACATATAACGCCTTAACTGGTAGTAGTGAAAAGGTTGGTAACTGGGCAGGTGTTACGGTTGATATAAAGGAAGGCATTGTTAAAAAGACATTTTGTAAGGATGAAATAGTAGTAATTGACCTTCCGGGCGCATATTCAATGTCGGCTTTTACATCGGAAGAAAATATAACAAGCGATTATGTAAAAAATAAAAATCCCGATGTTATTATAAATGTTGTTGACGCTACTAATTTAAGCCGAAGCCTTTTCTTTACAACACAGCTTTTAGAATTAGGCATACCTATGGTTGTTGCGCTTAATAAAACAGATGTTAATGATAAAAAAGAAACTAAAATTAACACCCAATTATTAAGCGAGAAGTTGGGATGTCCTGTTATTAAAACTGTTTCTACAACCTCAGAGGGTCTTGAAGAGCTTATCGATGCGGCAACTAAGGTCAAGGGTACAAGTCAAATTGCGCCTTACAATCAAGGATATGTAGATTTTACAGATAAAACTGCAGTAGAAACTGCTGACAGAAAGCGTTTTCGCTTTGTAAATAAAATTGTTAAAGAGGTTGAAAACCGCAAGGTTTTAACCAATGAAAAGAATTTTCAGGATAAGATTGACGATATTCTTACAAACAAATGGCTAGGTATTCCTATATTCGCGGTTGTAATGTACTTGGTTTTCCAAATTTCACAGGTTTGGGTTGGAACCCCTGTGGCAGATTTTTTTGTAGGTAAGCTTGAAATTTTTCAAGATTTAATAAGAAATCTTTTCGAGGGTGCGAATCCGTTGCTTTCGGCATTGCTTATTGACGGTATAATAGGCGGCGTTATTGCGGTTGTCGGCTTTTTACCGCTTGTTATGGTGATGTATTTCCTTATAGCACTACTCGAAGATTGCGGCTATATGGCACGTGTTTCGGTGGTTTTAGACCCGATTTTTAAAAGGGTAGGACTTTCGGGTAAATCGGTAATTCCGTTTGTTATAGGTATAGGCTGTGCGGTGCCGGGCGTTATGGCAAGCCGTACAATCCGTGACGAGCGCGAGCGCCGTGCAACAGTTATGTTAGCGCCGTTTATGCCATGTGGCGCAAAAATTCCGTTAATCTCTCTTTTTGCAGGTATTTTCTTTGAAAATTCGGGTTGGGTAAGTACTTTAATGTACCTTACGGGAATTATTGTTATTTATTTCGGTGCTTTGCTTGTTAACAAAATCACCGCATATAAAGCAAGAAAATCTTTCTTTATTATTGAACTTCCCGAATATAAAATTCCATCTTTCTGGGAAGCCTTTAAGTCTATGTGTTCACGTGGGCTTGAGTACATAATAAAAGCGGCTACAATTATTTTGCTTTGCAATACCGCAGTACAGATAATGCAAACATTTAACTGGAGCTTTGGAATAGCAGATACGGCGGACACTTCAATTTTAGCAACAATTGCAAAACCCTTTGCATATATGTTGGCACCAATAGTTGGTTTTATTTCCTGGCAGTTGGCAGCTGCGGCAGTAACGGGCTTTATTGCGAAAGAAAACGTTGTTGGTACATTGGCGGTTTGTTTTTCAATTACCAACTTTATTGATACTGAAGAATTGCAGTTATTAGGCGGCGCAAATGAAGTGGCTGCAGTTATGGGTCTTACAAAAATTGCGGCATTAGCATATCTTATGTTTAATCTGTTTTCACCGCCTTGCTTTGCGGCTATTGGCGCTATGAATAGCGAAATGAAAAGTGCAAAATGGCTGTTGGGCGGAATAGCTTTACAACTCGGTATGGGATTTACGGTGGGCTATATTGTGAATACAGTAGGTACACTTATTATAGATTCTAAAATGCTTAATGTATCGGCGGCAATAGGTGGCGCTGCTGCGATTGTTCTGATGGCTTTCATTGTAATTACCTTGTGTGTTAGAGCTAATAGAAAAAAGGAAAGAATTTAAAATGGAAAATTTAATTATAATTGCAATAATTGTGGTAATTATCGGTTTATCTGCTTTGTATATTTACAAACAAAAGAAAAAAGGCAGAAAGTGTATCGGTTGCCCGTACAGTTGCTCATGTAGTTCTAAAAATAAGGTCAACTGCAACTCAAATAATAAGTAAAATAAAACTGCTCTGTAAAATAGAGCAGTTTTTTGATGACTTTTTGATTTTTATGTGTTATACTTAATAAAAATACTTATGTAGGGGAATTAATATGAAGGTTTTAATGATTAACGGCAGTCCGCGTGCTAACAGCAATACGGGAATGGCTTTTGAAGAAATGCAAAAGGTTTTCCATAAAAACGGTATTGAAACAGAGGTTATACAGGTAGGCGCTATGGATATTAGCGGTTGTAAAGGTTGCGGTTACTGTTTTAAAAACGGTAAATGCGTTATTGACGATATAGTAAGCAACGAGCTTGCTGCTAAGTTTGAAGAGTGCGACGGTCTTGTAGTAGGAAGCCCTGTTTTCTATGCAGGTCCAAACGGAACACTTATTTCTTTGCTTAACCGTTTATTTTACAGTACATCATTTGATAAAACAATGAAGGTTGGCGCGGCAGTAGTAGTAGCTCGCCGCGGTGGTAGTGCAAGCGCTTTTGACCAGCTTAATAAATACTTTACTATTTCAGGTATGCCTGTGGCTTCGGGTCAGTATTGGAACAACCTTTACGGCAGAAAAGTAGGCGAGGTTTCTGAGGATGAAGAGGGAATGCAGGGTATGCGTACCTTGGCTGAGAATATGTCCTTCCTTATGAAGAGTATTGAACTTGGCAAAGAAAAGTTTGGCATTCCAGAGAAAGAACCTTGGAAGATGACAAACTTTATAAGAAAACCTAAGGTGTAAAATAAAACCGACAGTTTTAAAACTGTCGGTTCTTTTTGTTATCTCTTGGTTGTGTATTCGCCTGCGGTAATACCCGGGTATTTCTCTTCAAGATATTCTGTTCTTAATGGGTTAACACTAATCGGTAAAGAGTCGGTCTTGTTTGGAAGTAACCAAGAAGGCTTTCTGTAAAATTCGTTGTGGAACGTATTTTCAATACGGTTGGTTTTTTCAAGAGTGTTCATACACGCTCTTATACAACCTCTCGCACCGCATATAGCAAAGTAGCCTACGTGGTCTCTTAAGTATTTGTAGTAATCTACAACCGCTTTGTAGTAACCCGGTTTTTCATCCCAAGGATATTCTGAAATTGCGTAAATAAGCATATAGCCTTCGTCTTCACTCATTTTGGTAGTACGAACGTCAAATTCCATATGAGGGAAGTCTTTCTTAAGGAATGGAGAGCATTCGTTATTAAAGCCTTGGTGTGTAAGAGCACATCTGCCCATATGAACGTCGCCGTACCAGATTTGTTTTTCGTCAAAGTCAACTTCAATACGGTTGTTTTTATCCTTAACTGAAGGTATTGCACTACCGGGGCATTCGCGTTCACAAGCACCGCAGTGAATACAAATGTCGCCTGTATCGAGAATTGGATCCGGTTCTAATTCGCAGTCGGTAAAAATTAAGGTTATTCTAGCACGAGGACCGAATTTTTTGGTTAAGAATACCTTAGACCAACCAACTTCGCCAAGTCCGCAACCTGCCGCGATAAGACGAATACTACAAATAACGTCAGGTGGTACCTTGCCTTCGGCAACAGGCTCACGAACAACGTTACTGTATTCAGGGTTAGCTTGGTGGTGTTGAACTGCCTCCCAACCGTGGTCTTCGATGAAACGGCATAAATTATATGATTTATGAGGAAGGAAAAGTGCGTTTAGTCTACTGTATGAGTAGAAGGTGTAGTTGTGCCAATGGGTACCTTCTTCAATACCTCTATAGGTACCGCGAGGGATACGCATAGCTATTGCGATTACGGATTTTGCCTTTGGGAAATATGTAATAGGGGACATAAGCTTAGGTGCATTTTTAAAACGCTCTATATTACCAATTGCAATACAGTCAATACCTAATTCTTTCGCCCTTGCTTTAATCATTTCAGACGTTAATTTCATATTAGTAGCCCCTACCTTCTATGACCCAAGCTTCGCTTGTTCTGAAATCGTTTTCGAAAACGTTTTCAATTCTTCCGTCTTTTTCTAATTCAATCATACAAGTACGGTTACAGAGTGCGGCTACACGGTCAGGTGTTGCAACTGCGGCAAGACGGTTAACGCAAGCGCCGTTTTTGCAAGCCTTACATCTTTCATAATCGATTTTAGCAACCTTCATTACTTTGCCGCAAATTTCAATTTCTTCGAATTCGGTTTTGCTTATAGCGCCTAACGGACAAACGTCTGCGCACTTCATACAACGTGAGCAAACACTTCCTTCCATAATAGGAGTAGGTTCTAATTCAGCGTCTGTGATAATCATATGGAATCTTTGACGTGAGCCATATTCCTTAGAGAATGGGATTCTGTTAAAGGAAATTTCGCAAACACCGCAAGCAACTGCAGCGTAATCAAAATCGGGGAATACGTTTGGAGCAGGTCTGCCTTCAGCAACAGGTACGCCTGTTGGAGCAAGTTCACTTGGATTTGGAAAAATCGGAACAGCTTCCCAACCGTTATCTTCAAGAACGTTTGTAAGACCATAGCAAGATATTGATAAGAATTGGTCTTCAAGCCAGCGAGAACCATATAAAGTATAATCAAAGAAGTTAGTACCTTCTTCAACACCACGAAGTGAGCCGCGGCAAATTCTCTTACCGAGCATAATTACGGTTTTTCCTTCGGGGAATATAGAAAAAGGATTTTTTTCGGGTGGTAGAGCGTCGAAGCGTGATTTTGGAGCAAAGCCGATAAGGTCAATACCTTCACGCACTACCGATTCTTTTATTTGTTGTTCTAAGGATGTCATATTACTACCTCCACAATTTTTTCTTTAGTATATCGTATATGCGAATTAACGACAATAATAAAAAACAACAAATTGTAAGATTTCGAAACTTGTTTTTTTGCGTAAAATATGTTATTGTATGTTTAAAAGGTGTGGTGATAATAATGTTTTTCGAGCCAAAAGCGACCGTTTCTTCACTTTGGACATACAGAACACATTGTAACAAAATGAAAATGGGTAGCTCAAAGGGGCGTAAGTACCATTCTCTGTCATTCAGGCTTTCGGGAGAGGTAATATTTGTACATAACAATAAAACGCTTGTATCGTGTAAAAACCATATAACCTTTATGCCTGCAAACACCTCGTATAAAAGTGAAATAAAAAGTGATAGTGATATGCTTCTTGTACATTTTACTACAACTGAAGATTACGAAGGCTTATCTCCGCTTTGCATAGATGTTGGCAATAATAAAACGCTTGAAAATATGTTTTCCGAACTGGTTGATATGTATGACAGCACAAAGCGACGGGATTATTCTTGTTTATCAGCATTTTATAAAATACTTGCAACAATAGAAAATGAAATATTATCCCCACAAAAGAAATTAATTCCAAAGCGTATGCGTAATGCTAAAAATTATATTGACCAAAATTTTAATAGTGATATTTCGGTTGAAGTTTTAGCAAAAACAGCAGGAATTTCACAAGTGCATTTTCGCAAGGAATTTAAGCAATATTATGGTAAATCACCTTTAGTGTATATTAAAAAGGTTAGAATTGATAATGCAAAGCTTTTGCTACGTTCAGGTCTTTATTCTGTAAGTGAGGTTGCCACAAAGTGCGGTTTTGAAAGCATTAGCTATTTTTCGCAGGAATTCCGCAAGAGTATTGGTTTAACACCGAGTGAATATATAAAGGCAAAACAATAAAACCGACAGTTTAAAAACTGTCGGTTTTATTACTGTGTTAACTAAATTTTATACGCCTGAATAAGCCGAGAAGCCACCGTCTATTGGTAAAACAACGCCTGTAATAAAGCTTGCGGCTTGATTGTTAAGAAGGAACAAAAGTCCGCCTTCAAGCTCGTTTGATTCACCAAATCTACCCATTGGTGTAGCAGCCAAAATTTTGCCTGTACGGGCGGTTGGTGTGCCGTCCTCGTTAAACAAAAGCTTTGCGTTTTGCTGAGTTGCAAAAAAGCCTGGTGCTATCGCATTTACACGGATACCAACCTTGCTGAAGTGAACTGCAAGCCACTGTGTAAAGTTAGAAATTGCAGCCTTAGCGCCCGAGTAAGCGGGGATTTTGGTAAGAGGAGTGTAAGCATTCATTGAAGAAATATTTAAGATGTTGCAGCCCTCTCTGCCAACCATCTGCTTTGCAAAGGCTTGGGTAGGAATAAGTGTACCTAAGAAATTAAGGTTAAATACAAAGCCAACGCCTGCACTGTCAAGGTCGAAGAAGCTTTTTGTGTCAGCATCAATATCGCCGAGTTCAAAATATTCCTTATCGGTTGTAGCTTTAGGATTGTTACCGCCTGCGCCGTTAATAAGAATATCGCATTTGCCGAGGTCTTTTTCAATTTCATTAGCAACACATTCGCAAATATCTTTATCAAGTACGTTGCAAGAGTATGCCTTTGCAATACCGCCTTCGGCTACGATTTCATCTGCATAAGCTTTTGCGGCATCGTAGTTAAGGTCTAAAAGCGCAACCTTTGCGCCTGCGCGTGCAATTACCTTTGCAAAGTGACTGCAAAGTACACCGCCTGCACCTGTTACAACTGCAACCTTACCTGAAAGGTCGGTATTCAATACATTGTTTATCATTAAGCTTTCTCCTTTTCTAATGCTTCAAAAAGTCCGTTAATATAGGTAGCGCCTAAAGCTCTGTCAAAAAGACCGTAGCCCGGTTTTCCTGTTTCGCCCCAAATCATTCTGCCGTGGTCGGGACGAACATATCCGTCAAATCCTTCTTCAACCAAAGCCTTAACGATTTGGTGCATATCAAGGCTACCGCAAGAAGAAAGGTGCGCTCTTTCTTCAAAAGAACCGTCTTCCATTAATTTAACGTTTCTTATATGCATAAATGCGATACGGTCCATTTTCGCATATTTTTTAACCATTTTAGGAATATCATTGAATTTGGCGCAACCAAGACTGCCTGTACAAAGGCAAAGTCCGTTATACTTACTGTCATAAAGCTTTAAGAATCTATCAAGATTCTGTTCGTTTGTAATAATACGGGGAAGACCGAAAATGGGGTATGGCGGGTCATCGGGATGAATTGCCATTCTTACATCACATTCTTCGGCAACGGGAATAACTTTTTTAAGGAATTTTTCAAGGTTTGCCCAAAGTCCTTCTTCGCCGATCTCACCGTAAGCGGTAATAAGCTCGCGAACTTCTTCCTGAGTATAGCTTGAATCCCAACCGGGAAGATGAATATCGTCTTTAAGAGGGTCAAGACCTTTCATTTGTTCCCAATACATAACAAGGCTTGTTGAACCGTCGGGCGCTTTCTTGTCAAGCTGAGTTCTTGTCCAGTCAAATACGGGCATAAAGTTGTAAGTAACACACTTAACACCGTATTTAGCGCAACGGCGGATGTTTTCGCAGTAAACTTCTAAAAGTTCGTCAACATTACCTCTGCCAAGTTTAATGTCTTCGTGTACGGGGATGGATTCAACTACGTCAAACACTAGACCGTGGTCTTCGCATTGTTGTTTCATTTTAGAAAGGCTTTCTTCGGGCCAAACCTCACCCGGTTTAACGTCATAAACTGCCGAAACAATAGAACGCATACCGGGAATTTGTGATATATTTTCAAGGGTTACGGGATCACTTTCGCCATACCAACGGAAAGATAACTTCATATTCATTAATTTTTCTCCAAACCGAAATATTTATTCGCATTATTAAAGCATATACCTTCAACAATTTCTTTTAAGTCTTTTTCGCTTTGCGGATATTCGCCTTCTTCTACCCAAGTACCGATTAAATTACATAAAATTCTGCGGAAATAATCGTGACGTGTGTAAGAAAGGAAGCTTCTTGAATCGGTAAGCATACCAATAAAGTTGCCTAAAACACTTAAGTTTGCAAGGCTTATCATCTGGTCTTCCATACCGACTTTATTATCATTAAACCACCAAGCGCTACCGTGTTGAATTTTACCTGCAGCTTCAGGACCTTGGAATGCACCGAGAATAGTATCAATAGCTTGATTGTCTGTAGGGTCAAGACTGTAAAGTACGGTCTTCGGCAGACAGTCTTTTTCATAAAGGTCATTAAGTAATCCGCAAAGAGCTACGGAAGATTCATGCGGCGCAATAACGTCAAAACCGGTATCAGGTCCTAAAATGCCAAACATTCTGGTATTAGGATTTCTAAGGCAGTTGTAATGTAACTGCATTACCCAGCCTTTTTTAGCATATTCTTCTGCACAAAACAGTAAAAGCTCGGTTTTAAAGGCATCGGCTTCATTTTGGGCAATTGGTTCGCCCTTGAATGCACTTTGCATTAACTCGTCGAGTTTTTCATTTGGTAACTTGTTATATACCATATAATCAAGCCCGTGGTCACTGGCTTTGCAACCGCAACTGTCAAAATAATCTATGCGGTCTTTTAAAGCCGATTTTAAAGAGTTTAAAGAGTTAATCTCTATTTTAGTAACATTAGAAAGGGTAGCAATATAATCAATCCAACCGTTTTTTTCAATATTTAATGCTTTATCGGGGCGGAAGGTAGGGGCTACGATAGTATCGAATG
>JAZRMY010000093.1:0-22016 GCA_045647925.1 Acutalibacteraceae bacterium
AAAAGTATGATGGACAGTACCGAGGTTGGCGGAGCGCCGCTTTTAGGCGTAAGAAAGCCTGTTATTAAGGCACACGGAAATTCAAATGCAAAGGCATTTAAAAATGCTATAAGACAAGCCGTACAATTCACACAAAACGGCGTTATAGAGAATATTACAAATACATTAGAACAAATAAAGGATTAAATTATAATGGAAGCTTTAGAGCAAAAACTAAATTACAAATTTAATAATGTTAAATTACTCGAAAACGCTTTAACCCATTCTTCGTATGCAAATGAGGTGAGAAACGGTATTACCTCTAATGAACGTTTGGAATTTTTGGGGGATTCTGTGCTTTCGATAATTGTTGCCGATTATTTGTTTTTGCACTATAAGGATATTCCTGAAGGTGATCTTACAAAGCTTAGAGCATCGCTTGTATGTGAAAAGTCACTTTGTATTTTTGCAAGACGTCTTGAGCTAGGTAAATATTTAATGCTAGGTAAAGGTGAAGATAAGGGCGGCGGAAGAGAAAGAGATTCTATTTTAGCCGATGCCTTTGAAGCGGTACTTGCCGCAATTTATCTTGATGGTGGAATTACCCCTGCTACCGAATTTGTTTTAGGCTTTGTTGAAAGAGAACTTGAAAACCAAAATAAAAATACATTTAAAGATTATAAAACCGCTTTACAAGAGATTATTCAAAGAAATCCCGAAGAATATGTAACCTATGTTTTAAAGGGCGAATCGGGTCCTGACCACGATAAAATTTTCGAGGTTGAGGTTCACCTTAATTCTAATATTATTGGATGCGGTAAAGGAAAGAATAAAAAACAAGCCGAACAAATGGCGGCTAAGCAGGCGTTAGAGCTTATGGGAGCCGAAATATGAGTAAAAACCATTCAAATATTTCTATTTTTGTTCCTCATATCGGTTGTCCTAATAAATGCAGTTTTTGTAATCAACGCTATATTACAGGTACCTTTAAAGCACCAAATGCTAATGATGTTGAAAATGCGGTTATAACGGCGGTTAATTCTAAAAATTATGACCCTAAAACCACCGAAATTGCTTTCTTTGGCGGTAGCTTTACGGCTATTAACCGTAATTATATGATTTCGCTTTTAGAGGCGGCATCAAGCTTTGTTAAAATAGGTCTTGCGGCAGGTATTCGTATTTCTACAAGACCCGATGCTATTGATGATGAAATCTTAATGCTTTTAAAGGAATATAATGTTACCGCTATTGAATTGGGCGCACAAAGCCTTAACGACCGTGTGCTTAAAATGAATAACCGCGGTCATTCCGCTAAGGATGTTGAAACTGCATCTGCATTAATAAAAAAGCACGGCTTTGAATTGGGATTACAAATTATGACGGGACTTTATGCAGATGATAATGATTCTGCAGAGCGTACTGCTAAAAAGGTTATTGAAATTCGTCCCGATACTGTGAGAATCTACCCCACAATTGTTTTAAAGGATACCGATTTAGAGGCACTTTATGTTGATAATAAATATAAGCCCCAAACCTTAAGTGAAGCGGTTAAGCTTGCCAGTAAGCTATATTTAATGTTTACTAGGGAAGGTATAAGGGTAATAAGACTTGGTCTTCATTCTATAGAAAAAGAAGCATATCTTGCAGGACCTTGGCATCCGTCCTTTTCGGAGCTTTGTCAGTCGCAGATAATGCTTACAAAGGTATTAACTTGTCTTTTTGATAAGGGTAAATACATAATTTATGTTGGAAAAAAAGATGTTTCAAAAATGATTGGTCAAAGAAAAACCAATTTATTGTATTTAAAAAATCGCGGATTTGACTGTACAGTTAAGGTTGATGAAGCTATTAGCGATTTAAATTTCAGAATAGAAAGGGAAGTGTTATAAATGCTGTTAAGTTCAATTGAAATTCAGGGCTTTAAATCTTTTGCAGATAAAACTGTTTTGAAATTCGGCAAGGGTATAACTGCGGTTGTAGGTCCTAACGGAAGCGGTAAAAGTAACATTTCCGATGCGGTTCGTTGGGTTTTGGGTGAGCAATCTACCAAAAGTCTTCGCGGACAGTCTATGGAAGATGTAATTTTCGGCGGTACCGAAACCCGCCGTCCTCACGGATTTTGCGAGGTTACTTTAAATATTAATAATACCGACCGTTCTCTTAATTTTGATAATGATTTTGTTGCAATTACCCGTAGATATTACCGTTCACACGAAAGTGAATATGCAATAAATAACGTTTCTGTTCGTCTTAAAGATATTCACGAATTGTTTATGGATACCGGTCTTGGACGTGACGGTTATTCAATGATTGGACAAGGTAAGATTGATAATATTATCAGTTCAAAATCAGGTGAACGCCGTGATATTTTTGAAGAAGCGGCAGGTATTTCAAAATACCGTTACCGTAAAATTGAAGCCGAAAGAAAGCTTGTTGCTGCCGAGGATAATCTTTTAAGACTACACGATATTGTTGATGAATTGGAAGCACGTGTTGGTCCCTTGGCAGAGCAAAGTAAAAAAGCGGAAAAGTTTTTAGAACTAGCCGCTCAGAAAAAAGAGCTTGAAATAGGTCTATGGCTTCACACACTTAATAATTCAAAGGAAGCTTTAAGAGCACAGGAAAGTAAAATTGCTGCGGCTCAGCTTTCATATCGCCAAATTGAAGAATCTTTGGCAGAATTTGACCGCAAGACCGAACAAAACACTTCGCTTTTTGCAAAGCTCACTTCGGATATTGAGGGCGAAAGATTAACAATATCTTCCTTAAATGAAGAAATCGTTAAAGCCGAGGGTGCAATTACAGTTTTAAATAACGATATTCAGCACAACGAGGAATCGGTTAATCGCCTAAACGAAGAGAAAGCTGCTTTAATTGATTCAGACGGTTTAGCACAAAACGAAATTTTACAAAAACGTGAATTGGCTACTAATAAGCAAAACTCTAAATCAGAGCTTGAAAACGAGCTTCGCGAATTAGAATTAAGGCTTTCTGAGTTATTAGAAAACGGCGATGAAATCAGCCGTAAAATTGAAGGACAAATACGCGAGCTTAATTCACTTTCTGCAAAGTCCTCCGATATGCGCGTTGCAATGGTTACTGCCGATACCGCAATCGCAGAAATCACTGCACGTCAGGGAGATTCCAAAAGTCAAATTGAACAAAGAAACAACGAAATTTCCGCTTTACAAAATGAATTTAATGAAACAGATGCTTTACTAAATTCAATAGAAGAAAATATTAACAGCATGAACAATTCCTTAAAGGGATATGAGATGCGCCTTGAATCCCGAAAGGAATCCGGTGAAAAATTAAAGGCAGAGCTTGATACTGTTAATTTGGATATTGAGGCTAAAAAACGCCGAATTCAAATACTTCACGACCTTGAAAATAATATGGAAGGCTTTGCACATTCCGTAAAATTTGTAATGTCGCAAGCACAAACAGGTATTTTAAAGGGTATTTGCGGTCCTGTATCCAAGCTTATTGAGGTTGAGGGTAAATATAGTGTTGCTATTGAAACCGCACTTTCAAATGCAATTCAAAACATAATTACCGAAACTGAAAAGGATGCAAAGCTTGCAATTAACTACCTTAAAAACAATAAGGGCGGTCGTGCAACATTTTTACCTGTTGCAACTATTAAATCACGTGAGTTTAAAGAGCACGGATTTGAGGATATGTTGGGTTATGTTGGCATTGCTTCCGATCTTGTAAAAACCGATGATAAATACAGAGAAATTATTAAATATCTTTTAGGCGGTGCCGTTGTTGCAGAGGATATAGACTGCGCAACAACAATTGCTAAAAAATTCGGTTACAGAATCAAGGTTGTAACACTTGACGGTCAGGTAGTAAATCCGGGCGGTTCATTAACAGGTGGCTCACTTGTTAAAAATTCGGGTATTTTAAGCCGTGTAAGTGATATTAAAAATATTGAAAACGAAGTGGAAAAGCTTGAAGCAAAAGCAAAAGAGCTTTCTGAAAAATTAGAACAAGCAAATAATTCTTTTGCTTCAGTTTCGGCAGATATTACCGCTATAAAAGCAGATTTAACCACCGCTAACGAAGATAAGATTCGCGCTATTGCAGAGCTTAAGCGTATAAATGATATTATTGAAAATCTTAAATCTGCCGTTAATCAGCTTTCTTCACAACAAATTTCTGATAAGGAAAAATGTGAACAATTAAAGCAAACATCTATTAACGCTGCAAAAGAAATTGCCGCTATTGAGGCTAATAAAGCGGAAATTCAAGCGCATATTGACCAAATGACAGGCGGTAGAGATAATCTTAACGCTACCCGCGAGGATATAACTGCAAAAATTACAAGCATTAAGCTTTCAATTATTGAGGTTGAAAAGGATATTGAAAGCCTTAATAACGCGGCTGCCGCTCTTGAAAATGCTATTTCTGACCGCGGAGTTCGTGTACAAGCCATTGCTAATGAGATTGCGGCTTTACAGTTTAAAAATGAAAATTTAAAGACCGAAATTGAAAAGATTAATGACGGTATTGATGACAGTAAGCAAAAAATTGAAGACTCACAGAAGAATATTGAGGACTTCATTGAAAAGCGCAATTTCACAGAAAAAGCGGGTGTAGAGCTTCGCAACAGTGAAAAAGAAAACACCTTGCACCGTGAAAAAATTAGCGGCGAATTAGCAAGACTTACCGAGCGTAAGGAAGTTATGATGCGCGAATACGATGAGGTTATAAGAAAGCTTTACGACGAATACGAGCTTACACGAAGTGAAGCCGAGCAAATAGGTATTGAAATTGAAAATCCTGCACAGGCTAAGAAAATTCTTGCAGAAACCAAAAATAAAATCCGTTCACTCGGTAATGTTAATGTTTCTGCTATTGAAGAATATAAGGAAGTAAGTGAGCGATATAATTTCCTTTCGGCTCAAATTGATGATGTTGAGGCTTCACGCGCACAATTGCATAAGCTTATCAATCAGTTAACAAGTCAAATGCAGGAAATCTTTGTTGAAGGCTTTGAAAAGATTAATCAGAATTTCACAAAAACCTTCTCAGAGCTTTTTGGTGGCGGTACAGCATCACTTTCGCTTTCAGACCCCGAAAACATTCTTGAAAGCGGCATTGATATTAATGTAAAACTACCCGGTAAAAATGTTCCCAGTCTTGATGGTCTTTCGGGTGGTGAAAAGGCACTTATTGCCCTTTCAATTTACTTTGCTATTATGCGTGTTAACGCTCCGCCATTCTGCTTCTTGGATGAGGTTGATACCGCGCTTGACGATATCAACGTTGACCGTTTTGCAGAATATATGAAATCCTCTGATTTTGCGACACAGTTTATTTGTGTTACACATAGACGTGGTACAATGGAAGCTGCTGATATGCTTTACGGCGTTACAATGCAAGAAAAGGGTATTACAAAGCTTTTGGAGCTTAATGTTTCAGAGCTTGAAAAGAAATTACTTGACAATAAGGTGAGTTAATGGGTTTTTTCAGTAAAATTAAGCAAGGCCTACAAAAAACAAGAGATTCTATTGCAAGCCAAGTAAATTCAGTTATTAATTCTTTTACTAAAATTGATGAAGAGCTTTTTGAAGAACTTGAAGAAATGCTTATAATGTCAGATATCGGTGTTGCTACCGCAACCGAGATATGTGATATATTGCGTAAAAAAATTAAAGAACAAGGAATAACCGATCCCGCTGTAATTAAAGGCTTGATGAAAGAAATTATAACCGAAATGCTTGGCGAGGATGAGGGTTTAATGCTTGAAACCAAGCCCTCGGTAATACTTGTTATAGGTGTAAACGGTGTTGGTAAAACAACAACTATAGGTAAGCTTTCCGCACAGCTTAACGCTCAGGGTAAAAAGGTTGTTTTGGGTGCGGCAGATACCTTCCGTGCAGCTGCAATTGACCAGCTTGAAATTTGGGCAAACCGTGCAGGTGTTACAATGGTTAAAAGTGTTGAGGGTACAGACCCCGCTTCAGTTGTATTTGATACTATTGCGTCTGCAAAATCAAAGGGTGCAGATGTTATTATTTGTGATACTGCGGGTAGACTTCACAACAAGAAAAATCTTATGGATGAGCTTGCAAAAATTTACCGTATAATCGGTAGGGAATTGCCTGATGCTTCTCTTGAAACCTTGTTGGTGCTTGACGCCACAACAGGACAAAATGCAGTAAATCAAGCAAGTCAGTTCAAAACTGCTTGTGATATTACGGGTATTGTTCTTACTAAGCTTGACGGTACTGCAAAGGGCGGAATTGTAATTCCTATAAGAAATGAACTTAATATCCCTGTAAAATTTGTTGGTGTGGGAGAGGGCATTGATGATTTACAGCCCTTTAGCGCTAATGAATTTGTTAACGGAATTTTTGACGGTGAAGATTAATGAAAATTTTTATTGCTACCAAAAACCAAAAAAAGCTTAAAGAACTCAAAAGAATTTTAATACCAATGGGCTTTGATGTTTTGTGTGAAGCCGATTTAGATAAACCTTTTTTAGACGCGGTTGAAGACGGCGAAACCTTTGAAGAAAATGCAATTATTAAGGCAAAATCAGGTCTTGCACAAACAGGCTATATTTCCGTTGCGGATGATAGCGGTATTTGTGTTGATTATCTTGGTGGAGCCCCCGGTGTTTATTCTGCAAGATATTCGGGTGAGCACGGCAACGATGAAATGAATAATGATAAGCTATTGTCTGAGCTTTCGGGTGTTCCTATGGAAAAACGTACAGCATATTATGTTGCGGCAATTGCTTGTGTATTTCCCGATGGCAGACAGTTTACTGTAAGGGGCGAATGTCATGGACATATTGCCTTTGAAAGACAGACTGGTAACGGCGGCTTCGGTTATGACCCGTTGTTTATAAGTGAAAACGGTCCGTTTAGTCAACTTACGGCTGAACAAAAGGATGCAATAAGTCACCGAGGTAAAGCACTTAAAATTTTTGAAAAAGAACTTAGAAAATATATAGAGGTAAAATAATGTTAAATAGCAGACAAAGAGCCCAACTTCGCGGTATGGCAAATGATTACGAAACTATTTTCCAAATCGGTAAATCGGGCATTAGTGAAAATACAATTAAACAGGTTAACGACGCTTTGGAAGCGCGCGAGCTTATAAAGCTTCGTGTTTTAGAAACTTGTCCGCTTTCTTCACGCGAGGCGGCTGACCAATTAGCAAATGAAACCAAGTGTGATGTTGTACAGGTTATTGGTTCAAGATTTATTTTGTACCGTGAGAGTAAAGACAATAAAACTATTAAATTGGTGAAATAATATGGGTTTAACCGCAATTTTTGGCGGAACCTTTAATCCTTTTCATATAGGTCATTATGAGATGTTAAACGTCTTGCAAAATGACAGCAATATTGATGAAATATGGATTATGCCCGATAAAATTCCGCCACACAAGGTTTGCGATTTTTTAGCAAACGATGACGACCGTATTGAAATGTGCAAAATAGTAGCCGAGGATTTTTCTAAGGCAAGTCTTTGCCTTGTTGAATTTGAACGCGAGGGTAAAAGCTATTCGTATGATACTATTGTGTATCTTAAAGAAAAGTATCCCGAAAAAGATTTTGCATTTGTTGTTGGCGGCGATATGCTTGTTTATTTTGAAAAATGGTACCGTGCAGATGAATTAATGAAGCTTCTTCCATTTATTGCCTTTAAACGTACTGATACTGATGATAGTGAATTTTCATCCTGCGCTAAAAAATTTTCAAATATGGGTATGAATATAACTGTTAAAGAAGATATAATTCCAAATGTTTCTTCAAGTGAATTCAGAAAAAGCAATTTAAAAGAGCTTTTGCCTGAAAAAATTTATAATTTCATTAAGGAAAGGGGAATTTACGGTGTATAGTGAATATAAAGCCATATTAAAGGACCGACTTAATGAAAAAAGGTATTACCATTCACTTTGTGTTGCAGATGAGGCAGTAAGATTAAGTGAAAAATACGGTTGCGGCGGCGATGCGAATAAAGCTTATCTTGCAGGACTGCTTCACGATATTACAAAAAATTCTTCAACTGAAGAACACTTGCAAATATTCAATGACTTTGGTATAATCTTAAACGATATTGAAAAAAATGCTCATAAGCTATGGCATGCGATTTCGGGTGCGGCTTATATTGAGCACATTTTAAAAATTGATGATAAAGATATTATTGATGCTGTAAGGTTCCATACAACCGCTAAGGATAATATGTCACTTTTAGCCAAAATAATTTATCTTGCGGATTTTACATCAATTGATAGGGATTACAGCGATGTTGCAGTAATTCGTTCACTTGTAGATAAATCCTTGGAGGATGCCTTTATTTACGCGTTGCAGTATTCTATCTGCGATTTGGTAGATAATAAAAAGGCGGTCCATCCGGATACTTTAAATGCGTTTAACGGCGCAGTAAAATCTTTAGGAGGAAAATAATTTGCAATCCTTTGAAATTTTAAAAATTGCCGCTAATGCGGTGAATGAGAAAAAAGCAAGAGAAATGAACGCAATTAAGGTAAGCGACCTTACTGTTTTGTGTGAATATTTCTTAATCTGTACTGCTACTTCTTCAACCCATGTAAGAGCGCTAGCAGATGAAGTAGAGGATAAATTAGAACAAGCGGGCCTTAGACCTCACCATATAGAAGGTAAGACTACGGGTTGGATTGTTCTTGATTACGGCTCGGTTATAGTTCATATTTTCGGAAGAAACGAACGCGAGTTTTACGGACTTGATAAAATGTGGGACGATGCTGAAAGTATTGACCTTGAAAATATACTTGATAAAAGTATGGGGGACTGATTATGAGAAATTACGATTATTCACAAATTGAAAAGAAATGGCAAAATATATGGGATGAAAACCATACCTTTGAAGCTAAGAATGATTATACCTTACCAAAGTTTTTTGGTCTTGTAGAATTCCCTTATCCGTCAGGACAAGGTCTTCATGTAGGTCATCCTCGTTCTTATACTGCTATTGATATTGTTGCCCGTAAAAAGCGTTTACAGGGCTTTAATGTGCTTTATCCAATGGGTTGGGACGCATTCGGTCTTCCTACCGAAATCTTTGCAATAAAAAACCATATTCATCCTGCAATCGTTACCGAAAATAATATTGCAAACTTTAAACGCCAGTTAAAGTCTTTAGGATTTTCGTTTGATTGGAGCCGTGAAATTAACACTACCGACCCCTCATATTATAAGTGGACACAGTGGATTTTCCTTCAATTGTTTAAAGAAGGCTTAGCTTATAAGAAGGAAATGTCGGTTAACTGGTGTACTTCCTGTAAGTGTGTTCTTGCAAATGAAGAGGTTGTAAACGGCGTTTGTGAGCGTTGCGGCAGTGAGGTTGTACAAAAAGAAAAAAGCCAGTGGATGCTTAAAATTACCGAATATGCAGAAAAGCTTCTTGAAGGTTTAAATGATGTAAACTTTATTGAACGCGTTAAAACACAGCAACGTAACTGGATTGGCCGTTCATACGGTACTCAGGTTACCTTTAATACAACTATTGGCGATACCTTTGAAATCTTTACAACCCGCGCAGATACACTCTTTGGTGCTACATATATGGTAATGTCACCTGAGCATCCTTTACTTGCGAAATGGGAAGATAAAATCACTAATTTCCAAGCTGTAAAAGAATATCAGGTTTTGGCTTCTAAGAAGTCTGACTTTGAAAGAACCGAGCTTGCTAAGGATAAAACAGGTGTTATGTTAGAGGGCGTTAAGGCAATTAACCCTGTTAACGGAAAAGAAATTCCTATTTTTATTTCCGACTATGTACTTATTTCTTACGGTACAGGCGCTATTATGGCAGTACCTGCACACGATACACGCGACTGGGAATTTGCAAAGAAGTTTGATTTGCCGATAATTGAAGTTGTTGCAGGCGGCGAGGATGTTCAAAAGGCTGCATTTACTGACTGTGCAACAGGTGTTCTTGTAAACTCCGATTTCCTTAACGGCTTATCTGTTGAAGATGCTAAAAAGAAGATTCAGGAATGGCTTACTGAAAATGGCATTGGCAGTGTTAAAACTAACTATAAGCTTCGTGACTGGGTATTCTCCCGTCAAAGATATTGGGGCGAACCAATTCCGATTGTTCACTGTGAAAAGTGCGGTTATGTGCCGATTCCTGAAAGTGAGCTTCCGTTAGTTCTACCTAATGTAGAATCCTACGAGCCTACCGATAACGGCGAATCTCCACTTGCAAAAATGACTGATTGGGTAAATACTACTTGTCCTTGCTGCGGTACACCTGCAAAGCGTGAAACCGATACAATGCCTCAATGGGCAGGCTCTTCATGGTATTTCTTACGTTATTGTGACCCACATAACGATAAGGAATTCGCATCAAAAGAAGCGCTTGAATATTGGTGCCCTGTTGACTGGTACAACGGTGGTATGGAGCATACAACACTTCACTTACTTTACAGCCGTTTCTGGCATAAATTCCTTTATGATATTGATGCTGTTCCAAATGCAGAACCTTATGCTAAGCGTACAAGCCACGGTATGATTTTGGGTGAAAACGGCGAAAAAATGTCCAAGTCCCGCGGCAACGTAGTAAATCCCGATGAAATAATTAACGATTACGGCGCAGATACAATGCGTGTTTATGAAATGTTTATTGGTGACTTTGAAAAGGCTGCACCTTGGAGCCAATCTTCAATAAAGGGTAGCAAGCGTTTTCTTGATAAGGTTTGGGCACTTTACGGTATTTTGTGCGATGAAAAGGGAGTAAGACCTTCACTTGAAGCCGAATTCCACCGCACAATCAAAAAGGTTACTGAAGATATTGAAACCTTAAAAATGAATACCGCTATTGCAGCGCTTATGTCACTTATGAATTCTATTTATTCAACAGGTAAAATTACTTTGGATGAATATAAGATTTTCATTACATTACTTAATCCTTTTGCACCACATATTACCGAAGAAATTTGGGAAATGTGCGGATTTGACGGTATGCTTAACGCTACAAAGTGGCCAGAATATGATGAATCTAAGTGTGTGGATTCTACTGTTGAAATCGTTGTTCAGGTTAACGGTAAAATAAGAGCAAGACTTAGCGTTGCTGCCGACATTCAGAGTGCAGATGCTATTGCACTTGCAAAGGGTCAAGAAGCTATAATTAACGAAATTTCCGGCAAAACAATTGTTAAAGAATTGTATGTTCCAAAGAAATTAGTAAATATTGTAGTAAAATAATAAAATTTATAAAAATTTTTGTTGCAAATTTAAAATAGATGTGTTATTATAATTTGTGGTATTTGTTAATCGGAGGTGACACAGGTGAGCGCAGTTGAAATTATTTTAGGTGCTTTAGTAATAATTGTTTCTATAATTATAGTTCTTGCAGTTTTGTTTCAGCAAGGCCGCCGTGCCGGTATAAACGGCGCTATTTCCGGAGCTGCAGATACATTTCTTTCTAAGAATAAGGCAAGAACTGCTGATGCATTGTTAGCTCGTTGGACAAAGTATGTTGCTATACTTTTCTTCGTTCTCGCAATTGTTGCAAATATTATTGCATTAAGGGGATAGTTTCCCAAAAAAATAAAATTACCCCTGCTATTTTGCGGAGGGAGGGAATATAATGAGTCAAGTTAGAATTAAAGAAAATGAATCACTCGATAACGCTTTACGTCGCTTTAAAAGACAGACCGCTAAAGACGGTGTTATTCAAGAAGTTCGTAAGAGAGAGCACTATGAGAAGCCCTCTGTAAAGCGTAAAAAGAAGTCGGAAGCTGCTCGTAAAAGAAAGTTCCGCTAATATTCAGTGAAAAAAGCGGTTGTTTTCAACCGCTTTTTTATTTGAGGTTATATATGATTTTTAGACCAAACATTAAATTAGATAAAATTACCGATATTTCGGTTGAAATATTAAAAAAATATAATATTGATTCACTTATTTTGGATGTTGATAATACACTCTCAACCCATCACGGACAAGTTTTAACTGAAGGGCTTATCGATTGGCTTAATACTATGCGCCAAAACAATATTAAGCTTACAATTCTTTCGAATTCTAAATCTAAAAGATTAGAACCGTTTGCAAAAAAAATCGATTTAGATTATATAAGCCTTGGTCTTAAGCCGTTACCTTTTGGATATTTAAGAGCATTAAAAAAACTGAATTCTAAAAGAAAAAATACTGCAATTGTTGGTGACCAGATTTTTACCGATGTTATTGGCGGTAATGTTGTTGGTGTTAAAACAATTTGGCTTACACCTATTGAACCTGAACCAATGCTTAGTTTTCGTATTAGGCGTAAGCTTGAATCATATCTTATTAAGCTTCTTAAAATAACAAATACGGAGGTATAATATGGCTGCTAAATTTGGTCCTGCAGGTACTTCGGATACTTTTAAAGCACAAGGCTTTAAAACAAGTCTGGATGTTCCCGAATATGTTTTAAAAGCAGGTCTTGATTGTTTTGAATATCAATGCGGTCGCGGTGTAAATATCGGTATCGATAAAGCAACACAATTAGGAAAATTAGCAAAAGAAAAAGGTATTTCGTTATCCTTACATGCGCCGTATTATATTTCTATGTCTTCGGTTGAGGAAGAAAAGCGCCTTAATTCAGTTAAATATATTTTAGATTCTGCCCGTGCCATAAATGCCATGGGTGGTAACAGAATTATTGTTCACACTGGCTCTTGTGGAAAAATATCCCGCGAAGAAGCGTTGACACTCGCTATTGATACAATGAAATTAGCGCTTTCTGCTTTAGACAATGAAGGTCTTTCACACATTCATATTTGTCCCGAAACAATGGGAAAGGTTAACCAATTAGGCACCTTGCAGGAGGTTATGGAGCTTTGTAAGGTGGATGAAAGATTAATTCCTTGTATTGATTTTGGCCACCTTAATGCGCGAGATTTAGGTATTATTAAAAACAAAAGTGATTTTGAAAATATACTCGATACTATTAAAAATGAGCTTGGTGAAGAAAGATATAAAAACTTTCATTCACATTTTTCAAAGATTGAGTATACAACAGGCGGCGAAAAACGTCATCTTACATTTGAGGATAATGTTTTCGGACCTGATTTTGAACCGCTTATGGAGCTAATTGCAAAGCGTGATTTAAGTCCAACCTTTATTTGTGAATCTGCAGGCACTCAGGATATTGATGCCAAGCAAATGAAGGATTTTTACGAAAGGATGTTGTTATGATTTGGCATAGTGCTTCTGTAAATGAAGTTTTAAATGAACTTAAGACTAACTGTGACACAGGACTATTAAACGGCGTTGCTGATGAACGTCTTGAAAATTACGGAAAGAATATTATTACAAATGCCGAAAAGCCTTCTTTATTAAAAAGGTTTTCAGACCAATTAAAAAGCAAAACTTTAATTGCTTTGGTAATAATTTGTCTTCTTTCGTTTGTTGTTTCCTTAATATATTCGCAAAGCAACAGTTATTTTGCTTTAATTATAATTGGTATAGTAATTTTAAATGCATTTATTAGTGCTTTTCATTTGTTTAGTTGTGATAATGCTTTTGACGATATAAAGCAAATCACTATTCCAACTGTTAATGTTTTACGTGACGGAATTGTAAAAAACATTAATTCATCCGAGTTGGTTGTTGGCGATATAATTTTGCTCGCAGAAGGCGATTATGTTACTGCTGATGCGCGACTTATTGAAACTAACGAATTTCGTTGTAACGAGTCTTCACTTACAAGCGATGATATACCTGTTGAAAAGGACGCAAATGTTATTTTAGAAGATATTGTTAATGTTCCAATGCGAAAGAATATGGTGTTTTCGGGCACAACTGTTATTCACGGTAATGCAAAGGCAGTAGTTGTCGCAACTGCACTTAATACCGAAAGCGGTATGGCAACATCTATTATGGAGCAAACAGGTACTAATGTTTTGCCGGTACAAAATGAACTTGATTTCATAGGTAAAATTGTAAACACGGTAATTCTTGTAGTTTGTGTTTTGTTTTTCCTTATTGGTATGATTCAGAATTTCAATTCTTCTACGCCTTTTGCAATTACAACCTTAAATGTTTTACTTAATGCGGTTGCGCTTGCGGTTGCTGCAATTCCGCAAAGCTTACCTGCTATTGCTACAATTGTTATTGCAACGGGTACAGGCCGTATTTTAAATGATAAAATAATTTTAAAGGATTCAAAAGCCTTTGAGACTATTGGTAAAACAAATGTAATCTGTTCGGATAAAACGGGTATTTTAACACATAAAAAAATGTCGTTATCTAAAATTTATAACGGCAAAAAAATTACTGATTTATTTACAGATTCATTAGATGAACAAACTTCTATTGTTTTAAATCTTGCTGCTGCTTGTTCAACGCTACAAAACGATACAACAGAAAATGCAATTGAAGAGGCTTGTTTAAGCTATAATTCAAAAAGCAAGGTTGATATTAATGCGCTTTTCCCGAAACTGACATATATTCCTTTTGATTCTCACAGAAAATGTATGACGGTTATTACTATGATAAATGAGCGACCTTTTGCTATTGTAAAGGGTGCGCCTGAAATTTTGATTCCTAAGTGCAACAGTAATAAAACTGATGAGATTTTTAAAGTTAATGATGAATTAGCAAACGATGGGTTGCGTGTTGTTTGTATTGCAATGCGCCCACTTGAAAATATACCCGCTAATCCTAACTCTGAGGATATTGAATGCAACCTTACCTTTGTTGGTTTATTAGGCTTTACAGAGCCTATAAGACAAAGCGCAATTGATGATATAATCGCTTGTAAAAAAGCGGGAATTAAAACTGTTATGGTTACAGGTGATAATATTCTTACCGCAAAAGCAATTGCTTATAAAATAGGACTTATATCTGATGATTCTGAAGTAATTGACGGCGCTCAGATTAGCTCATTGAGCGATAGCGAATTAATAGAAATTGTTGATAAATATTCAGTTTTTGCCCGTATTACACCTAGTGATAAATTACGTATAGTAAAAGCCTATAAAGCGAAAAATATGATTGTTACCGTAACAGGTGACAGTATTAACGATGCCGAAACCTTAGCAGTTGCTGATGTTGGCTGTGCGATTGGTCAATTTGGTGATGACGTTGCTAAAGGAAATGCAGATATAATTATTTTAAAGAATAATTTTGGCTCTATTGTAAAGGCTTTAAAGGAAAGCCGCGGTTTTTACAGTAATATACGCAAAATAGTTTATTATTTATGTAGTTGTAATTTTGCAGAATTACTTCTTATGTTAATAGGAATTTTAGTATTTAAGGTTCCCGTACTTATTGCGGTACAGTTTTTACTTATCAACCTTTTAACCGATTGCGCGCCTGCAATTTCCTTAAGTATGGAAAAGGCAGAGGATTCGGTAATGAATTGTAATTCTTTCGCCGCACAAAGTAAGATTTTCAATGTTAAAGCTTTTTCTTCTGTAATAATACAAAGTGTGTTTATTGCCCTTATAAGCTTGACTGCTTATATTATAGGAAATAGCACATCCGCAGCAATTGCAACAACTATGGCGTTTGCTACTCTTGGTATTTCACAAATATTGCATTGCTTAAACAATAAGTTCGAAAATTCTATATTTAATAAAAAACTATTTTCGAACAAATTTATGAATAATGCAGTAGTCGCAACATTGTTTATAGTAATGTTTTTAGTGTTCACACCGTTTGGTTTTTCATTTGGACTTACTATTTTAACAATGGGACAGTTTTTAATTTCATTATTACTTGCAGTATTAATAATTCCGTTTAGCGAGCTTTTAAAATTCTTACAAAACAAATAATAAAAAAGGATGAGATTTTCTCATCCTTTTTTTATGCCTATATTACATATCCGCCGTTAACACCAATTACTTGGCCTGTTATGTAGTCTGCAGATTCACTTGCTAAGAAATATATTGTCTGTGCAATTTCTTCAGCGCTACCCATTCTGCCAAGTGGAACAGTATCTACAAAAGCGGCTAGTTCTTCAATTGAAAGATTTGAATTCATATTTGTTTCAATAATACCGGGGGAAACAGCGTTAACGGTAATGCCGCTTGGTGCTAATTCTTTTGCAAGGGCTTTTGTAAGACCGATAACACCTGCTTTGGAAGCGGAATATGCCACCTCACAAGCGGCGCCAACCTCGCCCCACATAGAAGCAACATTAATAATTTTACCCGATTTCTGATTAACCATAACATTTGTTGCGGCCTTACAGCAGTTGAAGGTGCCTTTAAGGTTAATGTCAATAATACGGTCGAAATCGATTTCGTCGGTTTCGGTTATTAGTCCTTCAAAAGCAACTCCTGCATTATTTACTAAAACATCTATACTACCGAATTTATATAAGGTCTCCTTTATAAGCAGTTCGGCTTCTAATCTATTAGCAACATTTGCTTTTTGGGTTATTACAGAAAATCCATTACTTACTAAGGAACGGCAAAGCAGGGAAGCGGATTCATAAGAATCGTTATAGTTAATTACTACATTATATCCTTTTTGGGCAAAAAGAATAGCAGTAGCGGCGCCGATTCCTTTAGAGGAACCTGTAATTATTGCAGTTTTTTTCATAAAATCATCTCCGCAAAATATTTTAACATATTTTTTAAAAAAAGAAAAGAGTTATTTTACTATAAATAGGGAATAGCTTATACTTAATGGTCTACATATTGTATAGTTGACATAATAAGTTAACATAACATTTAAAACCTCAATTTTTGTTATTGACTTTAGGTTTTAAATATAGTATAAATATATTACAGACATTTAAATAAATTTTTGCGTATTTTTGGCGCCTTATAGTTTATTAGGTGTTAATTTTTTTGTCTAATTTTTGGTTTACATAATTTTAAGTGATTTCTGTTATAGGTTATTTTACTGATATATTAAGGGTAATATCTTGTCCGCCAATTGCATATATTTTTCCTAAAGAGTGGGAGGTATATTATATGCAAAGAGGTAGGGTATTAAATTTAAGCAAACTAAAATTTTCTAATTTTTTTATTCAAAATAAGATTTTACTTATTTGTCTTACAGTTCTGTTAATGGGAATATTTTTCGGTGTTTTTTCTTTAGAAAAATATCAAACCCTATATAATTTTACTGAAAATATTTTTAACGATTTTTTTGCTTTAAGAAATGGCGCCGGTTTTTCTAAAATACTTTTAAGCTCATTATTTCGTTATTGCTTGGTTTTGGTTTTGTTTTTAATTTTTGGAACATCATTTTTTGGTGTGGTTGCAACACCATTTTTACTTTGTATTTTTGGTGTTTTATGCGGCAATATCACAGCGTATTTGTATTCTGTATACGCTCTAAAGGGAATTGCCTTTAATGCAATAATCTTTTTACCGTCTGTAATAGTGTTTGCAATAGTTTTATTGCTTGTTTGCAATCAAACAGTTTCGTTCTCTTTAAGAATTTCTTCTTTAACCTTTACAAATACAGCAACACATAATTTTTCTTTAGAATTTAAAAAATTTTTAATAATGTTTCTGTTGTTTTTAGGACTATGCTTTGTTTGTGCAGTAATTGATGCAATAATTTCTTGCAGTTTTATAAAATATTTTGATTTTTAGGAGGTGTAATATGAAAAGCAATATAGAAAATTACAAAAATTTTCTTATTTTTGATAAAAAATCATCCGCTAATACTGTTGAATCGTATATGCGCGATATTAATCAATTTGCTTCATATTGTATTTCCAAAAAAATCACAAAACCTTCACAAATAGATGAAAAGGTTTTATACGGTTATTTAAATTATCTTTCATCTGCTAAAAAATCCGAAGCAACACAAATGCGAATTTTAGCTTCAATTCGTTCTTTTTGCAGATTCCTGGTTTCTAACGAAATTTTAAAGGACAACCCTTGCAACAACGTTAAATTAAAAAGTAATCCAAAGAAAATGCCCGGCGTACTTGATGCTAACGAAATAATTTTACTTTTATCCCAACCCGATACTACCGATTTTAAGGGTATTCGTGATAAAGCTATGCTTGAAATTTTGTATGCTACGGGTATTAAGGTTTCCGAATTATTGGATATTAAGGTTACTGACTTTAATATGCAAATCGGCATTCTACACTTGCGAAATAAGGGTAAAGAGCGTGTTATTCCTATGTATCCTTCTGCAGTAAGGTCGGTTGCGGAGTATATTACAACCGTAAGACCGGTTATTGTTCAGGATGATAAGGAAGAAAGACTTTTCACTAACATGAACGGACAAACTATGTCTCGCCAAGGCTTTTGGAAAATTATTAAAAAATATGCAGATATGGCGGGAATAAAGGGCGAAATTACACCCCATACGCTTCGCCATTCATTTGCAACTCACTTGCTTGAAAACGGCGCAAATCTTAAGGATATTAAAGAAATGCTTGGTCATAGCGATATTTCTTCAACCCAAGTTTACGCGCAGTTAATTAAGAGTAAATACGCCTCTAACTACGCTAAATTCCATCCACTTGCAAAATAATATATAAAATAAACCGAAATGAGCAGTTTCTGACAAGAAATTGTTCATTTTTTTATTGAAATATATATATAAATATGTTATTATTAATTGAATATCTTAAAGGAGATGTTGTTGTGGCGGATAAGCGTCCAATAGGCGTTTTTGATTCAGGTCTCGGCGGTCTTACCGTTGTTAAAGAAATGATAAAAGAATTGCCGAATGAAAACATTGTATATTTTGGCGATACAGGCCGTGTGCCCTACGGAACACGAAGTGTTGAAACCATTAGAAAATACGCTGTACAGGATGAAAAATTTCTTTTAAATAACGACGTAAAGTTAATTGTTGCCGCTTGCGGTACAGTATCATCGGTTGCGGCTGATACTGCTTTACAGCTGCCTGTTCCTTTTTTTGAGGTTGTATCACACGCATCAAAAAGTGCTGTAAAGGCTACTAAAAACGGTAAAATCGGCGTAATAGGTACAAACGCTACGGTTAAAAGTCAGCAACACAAAAAGCATATTCAAAAGATTATGCCAAATGCGCAGGTTTTAACCTGCAGTTGTCCGTTATTTGTTCCGCTTGTTGAAGAGGGTTGGTACTCGGAAGAGGATTTGGTTGTAACCGAAACTGTTGAACGCTACTTAAAACCGATTATGGAATTCGGCGCGGATACAATAATTTTAGGCTGTACCCATTATCCTGTTTTAAGCGCGGCTATAAAAAAGGTTGTAGGGGATGATATAACCCTTATAAATGCAGGTACTTCTACCGCTTTGGCAGTAAAGGAATTTTTAGAGGAAAACAGTATCCAAAACGATACCGATAACGCTTTTCATAAGTTTTACGTAAGTGATAAGCCCGATTCCTTCAGATATCAGGCATCTGTGCTTTTGGGTAAGGATATTGATGAAACTTTCGTTCAAGAGGTGGATATAAATAATTTATGATAAAGGATGTTGTAATTAAAATTATAACCGAGCAAACGGTTGATAGTGATACCGACCAAATTGAATTTACAACCGATGCGCGCTACGGTTTTAAGGATGGAAGCTATTTTGTTTCTTACGATGAAAGCCGCTTGCTTGAGGTTGACGGCGAGGTTAAAACAACCCTTTTTGTAAAGCCCGATAATTCGATTGTTTTACAAAGAAAGGGCGCATATAACAGTCGTATGGTAATTGAAAAGGGAATTAGAAATAATTGCTTTTACCAAACACCCCACGGCGAATTATCTTTAGGAATTTTTGGCGAAAAGGTTTTTTCTCGTCTAAATGATAACGGCGGTGAAATTTCAATGAAATACACGATTGATACAGGCTCGCAAACGCTTAGCCGTAACAACGTTAATATATCTATCAGAGAGGTTAATTAAAATGTCATTAATAGTTTCAAAAACAAAGGAAGAAATTAAGAATATAATTAAAAATGCGGCTTTAAGCGCTATGAAGGATGGAAGCCTTCTTGAAGCAGAACTTACCGATTTTACTATTGAGGTTCCCGCAAACCGCTCACACGGTGACTATGCGGTAAACGCCGCTATGGTATGGTCTAAGTTATTCAGAAAAGCGCCAAGAATGATTGCGGAAGATATTTTAGCGCACGTTGACGTTTCGGGAAGCTACGTTGAAAAGCTTGAAATTGCAGGTCCCGGTTTTATAAACCTATTTTTATCTCAAAAATACTATGCTGACATTGTGGCAGACGTTATTGATAAAAAAGAAGCTTACGGTAGAAGCAATTACGGTGAAGATAAAAAGGTGCTTGTAGAATTTGTTTCTGCAAACCCAACAGGACCTATGCATATCGGTAATGCTCGTGGCGGCGCTTTGGGTGACTGTCTTGCGGCGGTTATGCAAGCGGCAGGCTATTATACCGAAAGGGAATTCTATATCAACGATGCGGGTAACCAGATTAATAAATTTGGCTTGTCACTTGATTTAAGATATTTACAGCTTTATAAAGACGGTATTGAAATGCCTGAGGATTCTTACCACGGTGAAGATATAATCGCACATGCAAAAGCTTTTGCGGAAATTCACGGCGATAGCTTTGTTGAAAAGGATGAAGCAGAAAGACGTCAAGAGCTTGTTAAATTTGCGCTTCCTAAAAATATTGAGGGACTTGAGCGTGACCTTGCAAAATACAGAATTAAATATGACACTTGGTTTAAAGAAAGCACACTTCATAACAACGGTGAAGCCGCAAGAATTATTGAACTTTTAAAACAAAGCGGTTATACCTATACTCAAGAGGATGCTTTATGGTTTAAGGCTACTGAATTTGGTTGTGATAAGGACTTTGTTCTGGTAAGAGCAAACGGTGTTCCCACCTATGTTGTGCCAGATATTGCTTACCATTACAATAAGCTTGTAACACGCGGTTTCGATAAGGCTATTGATATTTTGGGTGCCGACCACCATGGCTATGTACCGCGCTTAAAAGCCGCTTTAACTGCTTTGGGCGTTGATGCTTCGCGACTTGATGTTGTGCTTATGCAAATGGTAAGACTTGTACGCGACGGCGAGGTTATTAAGGCTTCTAAGCGTTCGGGTAAGGCAATTACTCTTGTAACACTTTTAGATGAGGTTCCGATTGATGCCGCAAGATTCTTCTTTAATTTAAGAGAGCCTAATTCACACTTTGATTTCGATTTAGATTTAGCGGTTAACGAATCTAACAGTAATCCTGTATATTATGTTCAATATGCGTATGCGCGTATTTGCAGTATTATTCGTAATCTTGAAGCAGAGGGTATTATTGCAAAGACCTGCACTAGTGAGCAGTTAGAATTGTTAAATACTGCCGATGAAAAGGAATTAATTCTTCATATATCTGCTTTGACTGATGAGATTATCGCTTCTGCAAAGGCATATGACCCTGCAAAGATTACACACTATGTGCAAGAGCTTGCAACTAAATTCCATAAATTCTATTCTTCTTGCAGAGTAAAGGGAATTGAAGAAGATTTAATGCAAGCAAGACTTTCTTTGTGTAGTGCTACTGCTACTACAATTAAGAATGTTTTAACACTTATGAAGATTGACGCTCCCGAAAAGATGTAAAAAGGTGAATGAAATGAAAAATAAATTCAATCTTACAATGTTAATGGACCTTTACGAGCTTACTATGGCAAACGGTGTTTTTACAAGCGATATGCGTGATACCGTAACATATTTTGATATGTTTTTCCGCCGCGTACCCGATAAGGGCGGTTATGCTATAATGGCAGGTCTTGAACAATTAATTGAATATATGAACGATCTTCATTTCGATGAAGATGACATTGAATATTTAAAAAGCTTAAATCTTTTTTGTGATGAATTTATTGATTATTTAAGAGATTTTAAATTTGACTGTGATGTTTGGGCAATACCCGAGGGTACAGTTATTTTCCCACAAGAGCCAATTGTTACTGTAAGAGGTACTGCAATGCAGGCTTTAATGCTCGAAACAATGATTCTTGTAACAATTAATCATCAGTCATTAATTGCTACTAAAGCAAACCGTATTGTACGTGCGGCACAAGGCAGACCTGTTATGGAATTTGGTGCACGTCGTGCACTAGGACCAGAAGCTGCTGTTGAAGCAAGTAAATGTGCTGTAATAGCTGGA
>JAZRMY010000094.1:0-1515 GCA_045647925.1 Acutalibacteraceae bacterium
AAATATTTGTAAAATACGACTGCGGGAAATTTACGGTTCGGTTGGGTTTTGGCTGATTATAATATTTGATATAAAACAAGAAGAGCTTTTATATTTTTAATGAGGCGACATTGGTTACCGTTATAGGATTATTATTCAGGCCACACCCTTTCGGGCGTGGCTTGTGGTTCCGGCAGAACTGAAAAATTGTTGATTTTTTATTTGTTCAGGTGGTATAATCAACCTGATGAAAAGAAATCACGAACCGACAAGTGAGGTTTCCTATGAACGTTTTACAGACAATTATTTCTTATCTTGCTATAGCGGCAGCTTTTGTTTCTTCAATTTTTTCGTGGGGAGATTCGACGATGATACCTTATACAAATGACTACAAGATTCCCGAAGCTATTCCTGAATACAGTGTGATTTCTACCGAAGAGAAATCCGAATGGAAGGCCAAATGGATCTGGGACAAAGAAAATCTGACGGAGAAAAACGTCTGGATGTGCTTTAATAAAAAGGTAAGTCTTGATAAGATTCCCGAAGAACTTATCGCCGACATCTCAGCCGACTCGAAATATTGGCTTTATATAAACGGAAAAAACGTTGTCTTTGAGGGAAGCGTGAAACGGGGTCCCGAAAAAAACAGCGGATATTATGACAGTATAGATATTGCACCTTATCTCAAAGAGGGTGAAAACTCGATTTGCGCTCTGGTATGGTTCTGGGATAATGAAACAAGCTATTCCTATTGCGGCAGCGGTCAGGGCGGTTTCCTTTTTGAAGCCATAGGTGATGGTATCACCGTAATTTCCGATAAAAGCTGGAAGGTGAAAAGAAACGGCGCCTATGTTGACAGCCCTCTTTATCCGCCTAATTACAGACTTCCCGAATACAGTATTTATTACGATGCAAGAGAAAATACCGGCGATTGGATTAATGAAGCTTATGATGCTTCTTCGTGGCAAAATGCAACCGAATATGCCGTCGGCGGCGAGGGTGATTACGGCAAGCTTTATCCGAGAGGAATACCTTTTCTGAAGGATTACGGTCTGAAAGATTATGAGAATTCAAAGGATTATGAAAACTATACGGTAAGCAAGCTTTTCGGCGAAAAAATAACTGTGAATATTCCCTATAACGCACAGCTTACTCCCTATCTTAAAATCATAGCTCCTGAGGGCAAAAAGATCCGCATAACAACGGAAAATACTTTGATCGGCGCAGTTTCAACTACCTATATAACCAAAGAGGGAGAGCAGGAGTTTGAGGCTTTGGGATGGTTTAACGGAGAGCATATTACTTATAAAATACCGAAAGGCGTTACGGTTGTTTCTTTGAAGTACCGTGAAACGGGATATGACAGCTCGTTCTGCGGTGACTTCAGGTGCGATGATGAATTCCTGAATTCTCTTTGGCAAAAAAGTCTGCGGACTCTCTATGTTACCATGCGTGAGAGTTTTATGGATTGTCCCGACAGAGAAAGAGCCCAATGGTGGGGTGACGTTACTAGTGAAATGATTATGATGATGTACT
>JAZRMY010000095.1:0-2701 GCA_045647925.1 Acutalibacteraceae bacterium
CTGTCATCGGGTTCGTTCGGTAATGCGCCGATAACCCCCAAAAGCAGAGTGTTTAACGTGTCTGCGTTAAAAACTTCAGTTTCCTTGAAACAAGGTTTTTTAACTAAATCATCCGACTCTGAAAACATATTTCCACCAACAAACGAAATACCCGAAACGGCTATATCTGCGCCATTATTTTTAGCGGCGGCATAAAGCGTTTCATACATCATAGGTTCTATATAATCATCTGAATCGACAAAGCCGACGTATTCTCCGTTTGCCTCACTAAGACCTGTATTTCTTGCAAAACCAAGTCCTGCGTTTTGTTTGTGGACAACCTTAATTCTCGAGTCTGACTTAGCAAATTGGTCGCAAAGCAAACCGCAAGCCTCTTTAGAGCCGTCGTCAACAATAATGATTTCTATATCACTTAAAGTTTGATTCAAGATAGAATCTAAACATCTTTTAAGATATTTTTCGGTATTATAAACAGGTACAATAACGCTTACTTTTGGCTTTGCCAATTGTTTCACCCCTCTTTTTTAAGGTCGGTATATTTTTTAATTATTATTTGCGCATACTCACTTACGCCCATTATTTCTTTACCCACTTGCTCGCAGTTAAGTTTAAGTGTTTGATACGTTTTTTCGTCCATACACTTTTCTACTGCGGCGGCCAATGCTTTTGGCGTAGGTTCAAACGCCAATGCACCCGTTTTGCCGTCGTTTATTAATTCTGCCATACCGCCGCTATTCATTGTAACAACGGGTACGCCCATTGAAAGCGACTCTAATATAGATAGCGGACAGTTTTCGTAGCAAACGGATGGCGCAATTAAAATTTTTGCATTCGACATTAAATTTGCAAGTTCCTGTCCCGCAACAAAGCCGAGCAATTTAATATTTTTAATATCTTTCAGACAATCGTCGTCAGGGCCGTTTCCCGCAACAAGAAAATTGATTTTTGGTAAAAGTTTTGCCGTTTGGCTTAAAAGTTTTACACCTTTTTCAGCCGATAATCTTCCAACAAAAACAATATAGGGTTCTGCTTGTTCTGCCCTTTGCGGTTCATATTTTTTATCTATAAAGTTATGTATTGTAAAGGTCTTGCCCTTATATATATCTGAAGCAGATAAAAGTTTGTTTGCCAAAAAATTACTTGGACAAATATATAAATCAACCTTTTTATAGGTTCCCAAAGCAGAATAAAGTTTTGATTCTATTACACCTATTAAACTTTTTATCTTTGAATTATGAATACAACTGTGTTTAAGGCAATTAAGTTTACTGCCCTTAATGCATCTGTCGCACGGTTTTTCTTCACTAAAACTGTAGAGAAGATGATTCGGACAAATCATTTGATAGTCGTGAACGGTTTGAACTAACGGTATACCGCGTTTTTTTACAGCGTAGATAATTGACGGTGTAAGTTGAAAATTGATATTATTCATATGAACAATATCAGGCTTAAAATCATCTAAAACCTCACCTATTTTTTTTTCGGCAGAGGCAGAATATATGATTTTGAATGGATATAAAAGTCTTCCGAGTTTCGTAGAGTGAAAATCCATATTTGACGTATAGTTTTCTATTGAATTTCCAACGGTATTTTTTTCATCGTACATACCGAAGTACTCAACCTCGTGTCCCTGATTTTCAAGTTCTTCGCCGAGTTTGAGCATATAACTTTCAGAGCCGCCCCTTTGATAAAGGAACTTATTAACCATTAGTATCTTCATAAAACCTTTTCTTCCTTTGCTTCTCTGTTAACTTTAGAAACATATCCAAATATTTTCATTTCTTTATTACGAACGTTGTCGTTAAATCCGTGGCCTATCATTATAATTGCAAGTACCGTAGTAAGAAGCGGATAGTTCATTGTATTATCCGTTGATGAAACGATGACGAGATAGACAGTTAACGCCAGTGTTATAATAGCGTTTTCAGTCTTTTCTTTTCTGCCGAAGTAGCAAACTCTGACAATCGTCAGAGAAGCAAGCCACAAAATATAACCGCAAAATCCAAGGTCAATAAAATACTGCAAAAAATCATTATGAACGGACGAAACGCCAACGTTCATATTGGTACTGAGTTGATAGGTCAAAAATCCTATTCCGTTACCCACAAACTCTATTGAAAAATCATAAAACTTATCAACGGCATCGTAAATTTCAACACGTCCGCTTGTGTTAATTCCTGCTTTTTCAAGCAACGTAAAGACGTCCATTTTTATAATTGCTATATATCCGATAAGGAACACCAGAATTAAAGCAGAAATAATTATAGTTAAACTTTTTGCCGTACTCGTTTTGAATTTGGCAATAAATTTTAACACCCAACCAAGTGCTACAGCTACCGCGATAGCAATAATACCAATTCGCTTAAAGGCGGCAAGAAAACAGAAAAGCGTCAGTCCAAGCAAAATATAGAAAACAATATCCTTTTTGGGTTTCAAGAACATATAAATCAAATATGCGCCAAGACAAAACGCAAGTTCGTGAATTTCCGCCTGAACAATTGCGTCGCCCGTTTGCCCTGCAAAGGTGATTATAAGCGTTACAAACTCTGAAAAGAATACACCAATTCCGTTTTGCAAAATAACGGTAAAAATTATTAAAATGTTAGAAATAAGGATTGCTATCAGATTATACCAAATTCCGTTTTCGCCAAAAATGTACAAGAATGCGACTGCCGCAAGTGTGAACGAGAGCATATTGTTA
>JAZRMY010000096.1:0-20969 GCA_045647925.1 Acutalibacteraceae bacterium
TAACAGTCGCCGCATTTTTCTTCGTCTTCTTTTTCAAATGATTCCTTTATCATATTAGCGCCAATGGCACCCAGTAGGAAAAAAGCAACATAGTGGTGAATGGCGGTTACGGATTTTTCAAAAGCGGTTCCTAAAAAATAGCCAATTAAAGGCATTAATGCCTGAAATCCACCAAACCATAGACCTGTAATTATCATGTGACGTTTTTTAAGGTTAAAGGTTGCAAGGCCTTTACAAATGGCAACTGCGAAGGCGTCCATAGAAAGTCCTACTGCTAATATAAATAATTCGGCGATGCCCATTTAATCACTCTCTTTGTCGGTATATTATGCGAGACTAAATAAGTATATACCAACAAAGCGAAAATGTCAAATAATAACCGGCTGTAGCTGTATTCCCTTAAGCGCTGCTTCTACAGTTTGGGGGATTAGCGAAAAATCGCATATAAGCGAATTGTTTTTGTTTTGGGGGTCATCTTGGCGGTAGGGAACAAAGAAAATATTTTTGGTGTTGTGTAAAAGGCCGATGTTTTTAGCACTAGCGCCTAAAGCGTCATTGGTAGCAATACCTAAAACTACGGGCTTGTTGTTGCGAAGATGGGCTTTTATCGCCATGGTAACACAAGTATCGGTAATGCCAAGCGCGTTTTTTGCAAGGGTATTGCCTGTGGCGGGAGCCACTACAAGGATATCGAGTAAATTTTTAGGCCCAATAGGTTCTGCCGATACAATATCGTGAATAACCTTTTCTTTACAAATTTCCTCTACCTGTTTAATTATGTCCTCTGCCTTACCGAAACGGGTATCGGTTTTATATACTGTTTCAGACATAATAGGCTTTATTTTTATATTGTATTCACCTAAAGCTTTAAGCGCTTCAATAGAATTTTTTATTGTGCAAAAGGAACCCGTTAAAGCATAACCTAAAGTAATGTTTTGCATAATAGTCATCCCACTTTAATTGTAAAAATGTATAAGCTCCTTTACGGTTTTGGCTAAAATTTCACCCGCTGTTTTAGGGGCAACCTTTCCGGGAAGCCCCGGTGGCTTAATTGCATTAATGCCAAGTGTTTTAGCAAAGTTAAGGTCAAAACCGCCTTTGGAGGAAAGGTCTATAATCAAATTGCAAGGACAGTTTTTAAGCGCGCCGGTATTTAAAACCTCAAAATCTACAGTGTTAAAAATAATGTCATAGTCTAAAAAATCTCTGTTTAAGCTCTCGGTATTTATGTAGTTAAATCCAAGAGTATCTAAAAGCGCAAAGTCTTTTGGCTTTCTGGCGCCGACGGTTGTTATCGCGCCTAAATTTTTTAATCGGTCGGCTAAAATTTTACCAACTCTGCCGTAGCCAATAACTAAAACCTTGCTTTTCCAAAGGGTATAGTCAGTATTTTCAATTGCAATTTTAATTGCGCCCTCGGCCGTTGGTACGGCGTTTAAAAGGGCGTAGCTGTCAAGGGTATTGTAATCTACCGAATTTTTACCCTCAAATTTATAATTGCAACAAAGAATAAGCTTGTTTTCTGCCTTTTGCTCAATTTCTTTAAGATAAATTTTCTTGCCCGTTTCGGGTGCAAAAACCGTTTCGCCGTCCTTGGTGGTGGGAACGGGTAAAAGCAGAACGTCGCTTAATTCAATGCTACCCTTGTCTTCGGGGTAAAGCCCTAGGGAATCAACAAAGAAATTTTGGTTTTCTAAAATGCGTTTTGCAATTTTTAAGCGACCGTCGCCGCCTATAATACAAATTTTTTTCATTTAATCACTGTCCAAAATAAAAATGATAAGTGCCTAACACATTTTATGGCACTTATCATTCTTTGTTACGGTATTTCTTTTAATAAATTTTCTTTGGTATTCTTTTCGGGATTTACTACTACGGCTTTTCGTAAGCTTTCTAAAATTTCCCCTATTTCTTCACCCTTGTAGCCCATATTTATAAGGTCGTTCCCGTTTATTTTAAGGTGGGATATTTTATAAGGCTCGCCCGAATTTATAACCTTTTCAAGTTTTTTTGTATCAAGTCCTTTTAGTACAAAAAAGTCGTTTAAAATATCGGCACTCGCTATATTAAGCATTTCTTTAATGTCGGCATCGGTTTTTGGCAGTGGCATACCCGATAAAGCGTCAAGCGTTTTAAAATATTCTTTTTCTTGGTTAGAAGGCTTTAATTCCAATAAAGCATTAGTTCTAAAGAAAAGATAAAGACAAAGGTTTGGGTAATTTTGTAAATTTTTAATTTTCTTAAAATCGGGGATGTTGGTTATGTTTAAAAATCCGAGAGCGTTTGTTTCAATAAGCGGTTTAAAGCTTTCAAAATTATCCCCTAAAACTGCTTTTTTAAGCTCTTCAAAAATACGCTCACGGCTTACATTTTTAAGCAAATGCGCGCATTCAAGCGCCGCGGTAAATGTGTTTTGCTCAATTCTGAAATTAAGGGTAGAAGCAAAACGGAAAAGGCGTAAAATACGTAAAGCATCTTCTTCGAAGCGCTTTTTAGGCTCGCCTACTGCTTTTAAAATTTTATTTTTTAAATCCTCTTTTGAGCCGAAGTAATCTATAATACCGTCAATATGATTATAGGCAATAGCGTTTACGGTAAAATCACGGCGGGACAAATCCTCCCTTAAGTCACTTACAAATTCTACACTGTCGGGGCGGCGGTTATCGGTATACTTGCCCTCAGTTCTGAAGGTTGTCACTTCAATCGGCTCGTTTTCTATTAAAACAGTAATTGTTCCGTGCTTAATTCCCGTTGGTATAGTCTTTTCAAAAAGGTCTATTATTTCCTGTGGCTTTGCAGAGGTTGTAATATCAAAATCGTGTGGTGTTTTGCCTAATAAAATATCTCTTACGCAACCGCCTACAATATATGCTTTGTAGCCGTTTTGGGTTAAACGGTCGATTACAAATTGAATATTTTTTGGGATTTTAAACATTTATGTGTCACCTCGCAAAAAAAGGTTTATTTTTTATTAAAAAAGTTATATAATAATAAGTAATTAATTTAAGAGGAGAGTTAGTATGAAACAACTCCGTAGCGAAGATAAGATAATTGAAAATGTAAAACGTATTCATATGATAGGAATCGGCGGTAGCGGTATGTGTCCGCTCGCTGAAATTCTTCATAGTAAGGGATATATTTTAACGGGCTCCGATAATAACCCAAGTGACCCGCTTAAAAGGGTTCAGGCGCTTGGCGTTAAGGTTTATATGGGCCACGAGCCTAAAAATGTTGAGGGTAGCGAGCTTGTAGTTTACTCCGCCGCAATAAGCAAGGATAACCCCGAGCTTGTAAGAGCGGATGAACTCGGTATTCCTACAATGGAAAGAAGCCACCTTTTAGGTGCGCTTACCCGTAAGTTCGATAATGTTATAGGTGTATGCGGTACCCACGGTAAAACCTCTGTTACATCTATGATAACACAAATTTTAATTTTAAACAAGCAGGATCCTACTGCAGTTATAGGCGGCAAGCTTCCGCTTATAAATTCTAACGGTATTGCAGGTAATAGTGAAACTATGGTTTGCGAGTCTTGCGAATTTGTAGATACCTTTTTACAACTTTCCCCCGACGTTACGGTACTTCTTAATATTGATAACGACCATCTTGATTATTTCAAGACAATGGATAATCTTATTTTATCATTTCATAAGTTTGTGTCAATGGGTAAACTTTGTTACGTTAACGGTGACGATGAATTGGCGCTTAGAGCAACTAATGGTATAGACGGTAAGGTTGTAACCTTTGGCTTTGGTGAAAATAACGATTATTACGCTAAAAATATTAAAAGCGGCAAGTACGGTTTTTCGTTTGATGCATACAAAAACGGCGAGATGCTAATTAATATCGAGCTTCATATTCCCGGTCACCATAACGTTTTAAATGCGCTTTCTGCATTTGCGGTGGCTTACGATATGGGCGTAGAAGCCGAAGGTATTAAGGATGCACTCGAAAAGTTTACAGGTGCCGGCAGAAGATTTGAATTTTTGGGCGAATTCGAAAACTTCGTTTTGGCGGACGATTATGCCCACCACCCGACAGAGATTACCGCAACCCTTACTGCCGCTAAAAACCTTGACTACAAAAGGGTTATTGCGGTTTTCCAACCTTTTACTTTTTCAAGAACTGCGCTTTTAAAGGACGAATTTATAAAAGCGCTATCTGTTGCGGATAAGGTTATTTTAACCCCCATTATGGGCTCGCGCGAGGTTAATACCTACGGAATTTCTTCTGAAGATATTAAAAACGGACTTAACGACTGTGTAATAGTTGACGGCTTTGAAAATATTGCTGATACTATTATAAAAACCGCCGAAAAGGGCGATATTGTTATTACTATGGGCGGTGGCGACATTTATAAAGCCGCTTATATTGTTAAGGAAAAATTACAATGACCAAGAAACTTTACGATATAGATTCGCATTTAATAGAGTTTGAAGCAACGGTAATAGATTCGCAAGCCTTTGCTGACGGTTTTGCTACTGTTTTAGACCAAACCGCTTTCTTTCCTGAGGGCGGAGGTCAGGCTTCGGATATAGGTTTTATTGATGACGAAAAGGTATATGACGTTCAGATTAAGGACGAAATTATTTACCATTACACAACAAAGCAGTTCGAAAAAGGCCAAAAGGCAAAAGGAACTGTTGACTGGCAACGCCGTTTCGATTTTATGCAACAGCATTCGGGCGAGCATATTGTTTCGGGCGTGGCGCATAGTCTTTACGGTTGCGAAAATGTGGGTTTCCACTTGGGAGCGGATATTGTAACCCTTGATTTTGATAAACCGCTTACAAAAGACCAAATTTTAGAAATAGAACAAAAGGCTAACGAGGCAGTATTTAAAAATGTAAAATTCAATACATATTACCCCGATGAAGCTACCCTTTCCACCCTTAATTACCGCAGTAAAAAAGAGCTTGACGGGGCTATAAGAATTGTTGAAATTGAAGATACCGACGTTTGCGCTTGCTGTGCGCCACACGTAAAGGAAGCGGCAGAAATAGGCATAATAAAATTGCTTGACAGTGAAAAACTGCGCGGCGGCGTTAGAATTGAAATGAAGTGCGGTAAAAGAGCACTTGCGGACTACAACAACAAGTACGATAACGTGCGAAAAATTTCGTCGTTACTTGCGGTTAAGCAAAACGAAGCAGCATTTGGCGTAGAGAGATTGCTTGATACTATTTCGGATTTAAAATTTAAAATAACAGGGCTTAAAAAACAAATTATTGATAGCAAGGTTTTATCATTTGAAAACAAGGCAGAAAAAACCGCGATTTTTGAAGATGAGCTTGAAATAAAGGAATTGCAAATTTTTAGCGATGCGCTATTTAAGGCTTACGGTGGTATAAGGGCGGTTTTCAGTCCCGCAGATAACGGCTTTTCTTTTGCTATTTGCGGCGGATGTGACGCTTTGGATGAGTTTTTTAAGGCGTTTAAAGCCGAATTTACCGTAAAGGGCGGCGGCCGAAACGGAATGGTGCAGGGTACTGTGGTAGCCCAAAGAGAAAATATAGAAAAATTTTTTAATTTATAAAATAATCCTTTAAATTAAACTAAAAAAATGATATACTTATTTTTGAATTAAATTTTGAAAGGAAAGTTTATGAACTGGACTGAAATTACAATAAAGGTCGCTAATAAGGATACCGATTCTGCGGCGGCTATCGCTAATATGACTGTGCCTTACGGAATTTACATTGAAGACTATTCCGATTTAGAGGAAAAGGCAGAGGAAATAGCCCATATTAATCTTATTGATGAATCCCTTTTGGCTAAGGACCGCGAAATCTCGTTAATCCATATTTACATTGCCGAAACCGACAATGCTTTAGAGGCGTTAGAGTTTTTAAAGGAACGCTTTACCGCTTCGGGTATTGATTTTGAGGTTACATCAATCGGTGTGGATGATAATGATTGGAACGAAAACTGGAAAAAGTATTTCCATTCTACCGAAATTGGCGAAAAACTTGCTATTGTTCCAAGCTGGGAAACTTATGAAAATAAAGATAATAGGGTTTTACTTCACATAGACCCCGGCGCCGCTTTTGGTACGGGCACCCACGCTACAACCTCACTTTGCCTTAAAATTTTGGAAAGCAGAGTTAGTGAAGATATAGATGTGCTTGATATCGGTTGCGGTAGCGGTATACTTGCAATCGCATCGGTGCTGTTGGGCGCTAAAAAGGCAATTGGTGTGGATATTGATTCACAGTCGGTTAAAACCGCAAAGGAAAATGCCGAAATTAATGGCATTTCGGAAAAATGCGAATTTATCCACGGTGATTTAGCCGAAAAGGTGAGCGGCAAATACCAAGTAATCTGCGCTAATATCGTTGCAGATATAATTATAAAATTATTTGAAAATGTAAGCGATTTTATGACTGATGACGGTATTCTTATAATATCGGGCATTATTGATTTAAGAAAAGATGATGTTTTATCTGCTGCAAAGGCGCACGGCTTTACCATTGTTCAAGAAGAGTATAAGGACAATTGGTGCGCTTACGTTTTAAAAACTAACTAGGAGAGAATATATGCTTGAATTTGAGCAACTGAAATTAAGGCTTGAATCAAATAGTAGTGAATTGCACGATTTAAAGGATGCGTTAGGCTATAATGCCCTTTGCCGTGAAATAGAAGAGCTTGAAACCAAAGCTAGCGCTCCTGATTTTTGGGACGATTTGGAAAATTCGCAAAAAATCCTTCAAAAAACGGGCAAGCTTAAAAATACGGTTGAAAGCTACGATAATCTGTGTTCTTCCTATGAGGATTTGGGCGTGCTTATAGAAATGGGCGACGAGGAGGAGGACCTTTCACTCGTCCTTGAAATTGAAACCACCTTAGAAGAATTTGAAAAGGGTCTTGCATCACTCAGACTTCAAACCTTGCTTACGGGCGAGTATGACAAAAATAATGCAATCTTAACCTTCCACGCGGGCGCGGGCGGTACCGAGGCTATGGACTGGGTGTCAATGCTTGTTAGAATGTACACCCGTTGGACTGAGCGCCACGGCTTTAAAACCTCTATGCTTGATTTTCTTGACGGCGACGAGGCAGGGCTTAAAAGCGCAACAATTTTGATTGAGGGCGAAAACGCTTACGGATATTTAAAGAGCGAATCGGGAGTTCACCGATTAGTGCGCGTTTCCCCGTTTGATTCTTCGGGAAGAAGACATACTTCCTTTGCTTCGCTTGAGGTTATGCCCGAAATAACCGACGATATGAACATTGAAGTAAGGGAAGAAGATATTAAAATGGATGTTTTCCGTTCGTCAGGTGCGGGCGGTCAGCATATAAACAAAACATCCTCTGCGGTGCGACTTACCCATATACCAACAGGTATAGTTGTTGCTTGTCAGAACGAGCGCAGTCAGTTCCAGAACCGTGAACAAGCACTTAGAATGTTGAAATCTAAGCTATTGGAAATCAAAGAACGCGAACATCTTGAAAAAATCGAGGATATTAAGGGTGTTCAAAAGGATATTGCCTGGGGTTCACAAATACGCTCGTACGTATTTATGCCGTACACAATGGCGAAAGACCATAGAACAGGCTTTGAATCGGGCAATATAAACGCTGTTATGGACGGCGATTTAGACGGGTTTATTAATGCCTACTTAAAGGCATCTTCAAAAGGCGAACTACAAAACAATATAGGAGAGTAAGAAAATGAAAAGAATTTTAAGTTTATTATTGGTAACGATTTCGTTACTCACCCTTTGTTCCTGCGGTAAGGATAAAAACAGAATTTTATACAATTTGAATCTTGACAAGTATGTAGAATTAGGCGATTACAAAAACATTAAAATTGATTTAGAATCAAAAGAGTACAAGGAATGCTACGATTCTATTATGCAACAGGATGTTGAAGGCAATAAGCTTTATGTTAAAAAGACTGAGGGTAAAGTGGCAGACGGCGATGTTGTAAATATTGATTACGAGGGTAAAAAGGACGGCGTTGCTTTCGCGGGCGGTACAGCTAAAGGCTATGACCTTGAAATCGGTTCAAAAAGCTTTATTGATGGCTTTGAATCGGGACTTGTAGGCGCCCAAATAGGCTCTACTGTTGACCTTAACCTCACCTTCCCTAAGGATTACGGAAATGAAGAACTTAACGGTGCGGCAGTTGTGTTTACCGTTAAGGTTAACTATGTTACTACCGATGAGCCAAGAAAACCTGAAGATTATTATAAGGATTTAAAATACGCTTCGGTTGAAAAGTATTATGAAAATGTTAAGCAAACCGCTATTGAGTGGACCTTGCTTGATAAGCTTGTTGACAGTTCGAAGGTAAAGGAATATCCTAAGGAAGACCTTGATTATATAATGGAAAGTTCCTTTAAAACAATTGAAACCAACATAAAAAATTCCTATGGCGTAGATTTGGAAACATATCTTTCTTATATGGGTCAAACCAAGGAGCAGCTTACCGAAAGCATTGAAAAAGAACAGGTAAAGCCTATGATGGATTCCCAAATGGCAATTTATGCTGTGTTCGATAAGGAAAAGCTTTCTTTCACACAAAAGGATGTTGATGCCGAGGTTGATAAAATAGTTAAGGGTATAGACAATGCAAGTGTTACCGCTAAGGAAGTTAAAGAATACTACGGTGACTATTATTTCGAGGACCTTGCTATAAATGCAAAGGTAACAGAATTTTTACTTAAAAGCGCAAAAATTTCTTAAATCTAAAAAAGAGTGAGGGTATTTTATACGCTCACTCTAAAATTTTAAGGCAGGTGAGTTTAATGCAGCTAAAAATTCAAAACGGTGTTGTTGAGCTTTCGGGCGAACCAATTTTGAAATCAATAAATTTTGAGGTTAATGACCAAAGCAAAATTGCGGTAGTGGGTCGTAACGGCTGCGGTAAAACCACACTTTTAAAGCTTATTTCAGGCGAGTATTCGCTTGTAAAACGAGATAGCGATACCGATACCTTTTATGCCGTTTCGGGCAAGCCAAAAATAGGCTTTTTATCCCAAATGACCTTTGAGGATGATAACAGAACCTTAGTGGAAGAGGTGCGCTTGGCGTATAGCGAAATACTTGCGATTAAGGATCAAATGGATGAAGCGGAAGCCTTAATGAATGAAAATCCGTCACAGGAAAATATTAAAAATTACACAAATTTGGTTGATACCTTTAATAATTTGGGCGGTTTTTATTTCGAAAAGGAATATGAAGGCGCAATTAAAAAATTCGGCTTTTCGGATGAAGAAAAGCACCGTCCGTTATCGGAATTTTCGGGCGGACAGCGTACAAAAATTGCCTTTTTAAAATTGCTTTTATCTAAACCTGATATTCTTTTACTCGACGAGCCCACAAACCACCTTGATATTGAGGCGGTAGAGTGGCTTGAGGATTATTTGAAAAAATACAAAAAAGCCTTTGTTGTTGTGTCGCACGACCGAATGTTTTTGGATAATGTTGTCAATACTGTTTATGAAATAGAATACGGCAAAACCTATAAATACTCGGGTAATTACACACAGTTTGCAAAGCTGAAAAAAGAATTGCGCGAAAAACAGCAAAAGGAATATGAAGCACAGGCGAAAGAACGTGAACGGTTAGAAGATTTAGTAGAACGCTTCAGATATAAGGCGACTAAGGCGGCAATGGCGCAAAGCAAAATTAAAACACTTGAGAAAATGGAAATCATAGAATCTCCCGAAAGGTATGATTTACGCACCTTCCATGCCGATTTTCAGCCGCTTGATATAGGTGTTAAGGATGTGCTTTCGGTTAAGGAGCTAACAGTAGGGTACGATAAACCGCTTTCAACCGTAAGCCTTGAAATGAAGCGCGGCGAAAAGGTAGGCATAATAGGCGGTAACGGACTTGGAAAATCCACCTTTATAAAAACGCTTATGGGAGCGGTTCCAAGACTTTCGGGTGAATATAAATTCGGTCCGCGTGTGCAAATAGGCTATTTTGAACAGCAAATGGCACAGTATTCAAGTGATGATACCGTTTTAGAGGATTTTTTAAAGGAATTTCCCACGCTTACCGATTTTGAAGCAAGAAGCGCTTTGGGTGCGTTTCTGTTTTCGGGCGAGGATGTTTTTAAAACGGTCAATATGCTTTCGGGCGGCGAACGTGTAAGACTTGCGCTTTGTAAAATTTTTAAGCGCAGACCCAATTTTTTAATATTCGACGAGCCTACAAATCATATGGATATTGTTGGGAAAGAAACGCTTGAGGATATTTTAAAGCAGTTTGAGGGAACGGTTATTTTTGTTTCCCATGACAGGTATTTTATAAAAGAAATTTCCGATTCGCTTCTGGTTTTCGAGCCAAACGAGGTAAAGCTCTTGCCGTATGGTTATTCGCAGTATCTTGAAATGCAAATGACTCCTCAAGTACAAGAGAACAAAGAGGAAAAACCGAAGGTTAAAAAAACATATACAACCCCCTTAAAAGAAATAAACAAAAAAGAACGGGCAGTTAAAAAAGCAGAAGAAAAAATTGCGGTTTTAGAAGAGAAAATTGACGGGTTAAAGACCGAACTCTGTCTGGATGAAAACCTTTCAGACTATTTAAAGCTTTCCGAATTACAAACCGAGCTTGAAGAATTGCAAACCGAATTGGATATTGCATATTCCGATTGGGAACAGTTTTCTGCCGAGCTTGAAGTGCTTCTAAACCCCTAAAAATAAAGGAATTCTAATGTCGGTAGAGTTGAAATTTAAAAATTCTACCGGCATTTAATTTTTATTAGAATTTTAAAATAGGCTAATAGATTGAAATTTTTTAAGACTTAGCATATAATTTTCTTGAATTTTAAGGAGTTGATAAAATGGGTTTTAAAATTGTTACCGATTCTTGCTCGAATTTGACCGATGCACAGATTAAGGAATACGGTGTTGAAATTATTTCGCTTAAATACTATATTGAGGACACACCCTATGAAAGCTATATAAAGGGTGAAAAAATTGATTACTCAAATGCCTACAGTATTTTAAGGCAAAAGGGAAAAATCACAACCTCACTTGCTAACCGTGATGATTGCGACAAGGTAATTCTTCCTATACTTGAAAGTGGCGAGGATGTGCTTGTTTTGGCGTTTTCTTCGGGCCTTTCGGGTACCTGCCAGAATATCATCAATTCTGCGGAAGATTATAAAGAAATGTTCCCCGACCGTAAAATTATGGTTGTGGATACCCTTTCGGCATCTATGGGCGAAGGATTGCTTGTTCATTATGCGGTAAGCCTTAAAAACCAAGGCAAAACAATGGAAGAAATAGCACAATGGGTAGAGGATAACAAGCTAAAGCTTGTTCATACCTTCACGCTTGATGATTTGTTTTTCTTGAAAAGAGGCGGTCGTCTTTCGGGCACAAGCGCTGTAGTAGGCTCGCTTATGAACATAAAACCGCTCATGCATGTCGCAGATGACGGCAAGCTTTATGTTACAGGTAAAGCTCGCGGTAGAAAAGCGGCAATAAAACACCTTGTGGATTCGGTTGGCGAAAAGGGTGTAGATGTAGAAAATCAGGAAATTTTTATTGTTCACGGCGACTGTGAAGACGAAGCAAGACTTATCGGCGAAGAGGTTAAAAAGCAATACAAGGTTAAAAATGTTGTTTATAACTGCCTTGACCCCGTAATTGTTTCGCACGCAGGCCCCGGCACACTTGCAATATTCTTTTTGGGCAACCAAAGATAAATTTTTAAGGCTTAAAATCCCTGTGGTTTTAAGCCTTTTTTATATTTATGTTTATATCATTAAGTTACGCTTATAATATATATAGTAAATCTTGACTTTTAACGGCTTGTTTGATAGAATAAAATTGTATTATTATGTAAAATTATGTTATCTGGGGAGACGGAATTTTATGAAAAACTTTAGCAATTATAAGGACTTTGATACTAAGGAAAAATTGCATTTCGAATCTAAAGCAGTTCATGGCGCATTAGGAACAGAACCTCTTACAGGCGCTGTAAGTATGCCTATTTTCCAGTCGGTTACATTCCGCCATCCCGAGCTTGGGAATTCAACCGGTTTTGATTACAGCCGTTTGGAAAATCCCACAAGGCAAGAGCTTGAACGCACAATGGCTATTTTAGAGGGCGGTATAAAGGGCTTTGCTTTCTCTAGCGGACAAGCTGCAAATACTGCCGTTTTCTCGCTTTTAAATCCGGGCGACCATATCATTATGTCGGACGATATTTACGGCGGTACCCACCGTATTGTTAATGACGTTTTCGGCAAATACGGTATTACCCATACAAGTGTTGATTTGGCGGATTTAGATGCGGTAAGAGCCGCAATTACCCCAAACACCAAAATGATATTTATTGAAACACCCACCAACCCCGTTATGAAGGTTGCGGATATTGAGGAGCTTTCAAAAATCGCGAAGGAAATCGGCGCACTCACAGTTGTTGATAATACCTTCCTAACCCCTTATTTCCAAAAGCCGTTGTCACTCGGGGCAGATATTGTTACCCATTCTTCAACCAAATACCTCGGCGGTCATAACGATACGATTTCGGGTATTGTTGTAGTTAAGGAAAACGAGGAAATTGTAAATAAAATCCGCGTTCATATGAAATCCCACGGCAGTCAGTTAGCGCCTATGGATAGTTGGTTGTTGCTTCGCGGCATTAAAACCTTGCATCTTAGAATGGAACGCCATAATGAAAATGCTTATAAGGTGGCGCACTGGCTTCGCACACAGGAAAAGGTTAAAAAGGTTTATTACGTTGGCTTCGAAGACCACCGCGATTACGCCATTACCAAAAAGCAAACCACGGGATTTGGCGGTATGATTTCGTTCGCGGTAGATTCTTTCGCTACGGTTAAAAAGATTTTAAAGAATGTGGATATGGTAATGTTTGCCGAAAGTCTTGGCGGTACAGAAACCCTTATCACATATCCAACCACCCAAACACACGAGGATACACCGCCTCACCTTAAGGAAGAATTAGGCATTACCGTTTGCTTCTTAAGACTTTCTGTTGGTATTGAAAATGTTGAGGATATTATTGCCGATTTGGATAGAGCAATTAACTCATAAGAGGGTACACTAATGAAATTTACTAAAATGCAGGCATTCGGAAACGATTACGTTTATATTGATGCAATACATCAAGAGCTTCCCGATTTGTCGGCACTTGCAAAATTTGTAAGCGACAGGCATTTTGCTATCGGGTCGGACGGTATGGTGCTTATATGCCCGTCCGATAAGGCGGATTTCAGAATGCGAATGTTTAATCCCGACGGTACGGAGGGCGAAATGTGCGGCAATGCGCTAAGAAGCGTTGGCAAGTACGTTTACGACCACGCTTTGACCGATAAAACCGATTTGGTTATTGAAACCTTGGGCGGTATGCAAAAGCTTAATTTAACGGTTGAAAAAAGAGAAGCCAAAGACGGTGAAAAGCAAATGCCCTATAAGGATAGGGGCTTTGTAAGTAATATTAGGGCAAATATAGGAAGCCCCCGTCTTGACACAAAGGTTATTCCCGTTAATACCGATTTGCCGCAGTTTATCGAACAACCCGTAAAGGTGCTTGATAAAACCTTTAATATTACCGCGGTTTCATGGGGAAATCCGCACGTTGTTACTTTTGTTGAATCGGTAGCCGATTTAGATGTTCAAAAATACGGAAAAGAAATTGAGTATATGACAAGTCTTTTTCCGAATAAAACCAATGTCACCTTTGCACAGCTTATAAGCCGTGACTACATAAAAATGCGCGAATGGGAGCGTGGCACGGGTGAAACCATAGGTTGCGGTACGGGCTGTTGTACTGCAGTTGTTGCGGGTGTGCTTACAGGCAGATGTGACCGAAAGGTTACGGTAGAGCAAATAGGCGGTCCGCTTTACATTGAATGGGACGAGGAAACCGACAGTATGTTTATGACAGGTCCCAGTCACAATGTTTTCGAAGGCGAAATTGATATTAAACATCTGTTTTAGGAGAAAAATATGAAACTTTCACAGATTTTGTGTGATATAGAGTATGAAGTTTTGCAAGGAAGTCTTGAAACCGATATAACCGATATTATTTACGATTCAAGAAAGCTTATAGATTCTTGTATGTTTGTGTGCCTTGTGGGAGCGGTTGCTGACGGTCATAATTATATAAACGATGCCGTAAGCAAAGGCGCAAAAGCAATTGTTGTGCAAAAGGATATCGAAAATATTCCTCGAGATATTGCTGTAATCAAAGTGGAAAACACAAGAAAAGCCTTGGCGCTTATGTCGGCGGCATTTTTTGGTTACCCTGCAAGAGAGCTTACAACAATAGGTCTTACAGGTACTAAAGGCAAAACCACCACTACTTATATGATTAAAAGCGTGCTTGAAGCAACAGGTAATAAAACAGGTCTTATAGGTACAACGGGTATTTTAATAGGCGATAAGTCTTTACCCGCAAAAAATACCACACCTGAATCCTATGAACTTCACAAGATTTTCAGAGAAATGGTGGATAGCGGCTGCAAATACGCGGTTATGGAGGTTTCCTCCCAAGGTCTTAAATACGGCAGGGTAGAGGGTATTGAATTTGACTACGGTGTATTTACTAACTTTTCGCCCGACCATATAGGCCCTAACGAGCACGAGGATATGGAGGATTACGCTGCTTCAAAAAGCATTTTGTTCCGCAGATGTAAAACCGCCGTTGTGAATAATGACGACCAAAGCGTAGATAAAATTTTACGAAACCATACTTGTGAAATTAAAAGCTATGGTATAGACACTAATGCCGACCTAAAGGCGAAGGAAATTGAATTCATTAAGGAAAACGGTCTTCTTGGTATGAGTTTTAAAACAGTTGGCGCGGTCAGTGATGAATTTACAGTTTATACCCCCGGTATGTTTTCTGTTTATAATTCCTTGGTTACAATTTATATCTGTAATCTTTTAGGAATAGAAAACAGCGCTATAAAAGAAGGTCTTTTAAAGGTTAAGGTAAGGGGCAGAGTAGAGCTTGTACCCTGCTCACCCGATTTTTCAGTTATTATTGATTACGCGCATAACGAGGTTAGTACCAAAAGTGTTATGAATACACTTGCAGAGTATAAGCCAAACCGTATGATTTGTGTTTACGGCGGCGGCGGTAACCGTTCGAAGCTTCGCCGATATGATATGGGCGAGGTTACGGGCGCAATTGCAGATTTATGTATTCTAACCTGCGATAATCCGCGTGATGAAGAAATAAAAGATATCAATAACGATATAAAAATAGGTCTTGCAAGGTCGAACGGTAAGTATATTGAAATTGACGACCGCAAGGAAGCTATTAAATATGCAATAAAAAATGCCCAAAAAGGCGATTTTATAATTTTACTTGGCAAGGGACACGAAACTTATCAGGAGATAAAAGGCGTTAAATATCACTTCGATGAGCGCGAGGTTGTTGCCGAAATTAAGCAAGAATTAGGTTTTTAAGTACAATTTTGTGAAAAGTTACATTTTTGTGCTATAAAATAATTGTTTTTTCTCTGCATTAGCACTTGTTAAAAAAATAACAATGTGCTAGAATGTTAAACGATGGCTAATAATTTTAATTAAGAAAGGAAAATAATAATGGCAAGGAAAGTTACTATTATAGGTGCAGGTAGCGTAGGTTCTACTATCGCGTACGCATTATCTTTTACAGATATTGCAAGTGAAATCGTTTTGATTGATGTTAACAAGGAAAAGGTTGAGGGCGAGGTTATGGATATTAACCAAGGTACCTCCTTCAGAGCGCCAATTTCTTTTGTTGCAGGCGAATATGAGGATGCTAAAGATTCGGATATAGTTATTATCACATCCGGTGTTGCAAGAAAGCCCGGTCAAACAAGAATTGAATTAACACAAACAAATGTTGAAATTCTTAAGAGCATTACTCCTAATATCGTAAAGGTTTGCCCCAATGCGCTTTATGTACTTGTAAGTAACCCTGTTGATATTATGACCTATGTATTTACAAAAATTTCAGGTCTTTCTGAAAAACAAATTATCGGTTCAGGTACACTTTTAGATACTGCAAGACTTCGTTGCGGTATGTCAAAGCACTTTGAGGTTGCACAGAAGAATATCCACGCTTACGTTTTCGGCGAGCACGGTGATACTTCATTCATTCCGTGGTCAAGCGCTTATATTTCAGGCGTTTCACTTCCCGAATACGAAGAATATATGAAGTTAGGTGACCCTGAATTCCCCGCATTCGATAAAGACGAAATGTACAACTACGTTCGTACCTCGGGCGGCCAGATTATTAATAAGAAGGGCGCTACCTACTACGCAGTATCTACCTCTGTTGTAAACTTGTGCAATATATTGTGCGCTTCTAACAATTCTATTGCAACCGTTTCAACAATGCTCCACGGCGAATACGGTATAGACGACGTTTGCCTTAGCGTACTTACTCTTGTAGGACCGGACGGCGTTCAAGGCAGAATTCCAATGCGCCTTACGGACGAAGAAATTGAAAAGTTAAGACATAGCGCAAATGCTTTGAAAGAAGTAATTGCTCAAATTAAATTGTAATTAATACATATAGGAGTCTTTAATATGAAGTACAGTTATTATCCGGGTTGTACCCTAAAAACCAAAGCCAAAGATTTGGATTTATATGCAAGACTTTCGGCTAAAGAATTGGGCTTCGAATTAGAAGAAATTGAAAATTGGCAATGCTGCGGCGGTGTTTATCCGCTCGGAAGCGATGAAATCGGTTCAAAGCTTTCATCGGTTCGCGCGCTTCAATGTGCAAAGGAAAAGGGTCAAGATTTAGTTACTCTTTGTTCTGCTTGTCATCACGTTATCAAGCGTGTTAACGATGATATGCGAAACGTTGCCGACATAAGAACAAGAGCTAATAACTATATGCAGTTAGAAGAAGCGTATAACGGCGAAACCGAGGTTCTTCATTTCCTTGAGGTGCTTCGTGACCGCGTAGGCTTTGATAATCTTAAGAAGGCTGTTAAAAATCCTTTAAAGGGTAAAAAGATTGCGGCATATTACGGTTGCTTACTCTTAAGACCAAGCAAGGTTTTAGCATTTGATAACCCCGAAAACCCAACAATAATTGAAGATTTTATCAAGGCTTTAGGCGCAACTCCCGTTGTATATCCTTACCGTAACGAATGCTGCGGCGGTTATATTTCGCTTAAGGACGGCGAAAAAGCGCAAAGCATGTGCGAAAAGATAATGGATTCTGCTTCGGGTTTTGGTGCAGAAATGATTATTACCGCTTGTCCGCTTTGTTTATATAATCTTAATAAAAACGGCAAATTGCCCGTAGTTTATTTCACTGAATTATTGGCAGAAGCTTTAGGTGTTAAGGAGGCGTAGTATGAGTACTGTAAATAAGGCTGATTTAATTAAAGAAATCAGCGGTGTTAATCCGCTTAAATGTATGAAGTGCGGTAAGTGTTCTGCTTCCTGTCCTTCCTTTAATGAAATGGATATTAAACCGCATCAGTTTGTGTCCTATGTCCAAAACGGTGATATTGAAGCACTTGTTAATTCAAAATCACTTACTAAATGTCTTTCCTGCTTTGCTTGTATTGAGCGTTGCCCACGCGACGTTAAACCCGCAAAGCTTATTGACGCGGCAAGACAGTTAGTAATCCGTCAAAGAGGGGAAACAATGTTAAGCCCCAATGAAATTCCCGAGCTTATAGATGAGGAAACACCGCAACAATTGTTGATGAGTGCTTTCAGAAGATACAGGAGGTGAGCGTATGCAAAGAATAGGCGTATTTGTATGTCACTGTGGTAGTAATATTGCTGCTACGGTAGATGTTAAAAAAGTTGTTGAAATGATTAAGACCGAGCCGGGCGTTATTTTTGCTGATGATTATCAGTATATGTGCTCTGAAGCAGGTCAGGCAAAAATTATTGAAGCCGTAAAAGAATATAAATTAAACGGTCTTGTAGTATGCTCTTGTTCTCCGCGTATGCACGAAGCTACTTTCCGTAAGTGCGCTGAAAGAGCAGGCATAAATCCTTATATGGTTGAAATTGCTAACATTCGTGAGCATTGTTCTTGGATACATAAGGATATAGAAGAGGCTACCGAAAAGGCAGTTATTCTTGCCAGAGCCGCTATTGCAAAGGTTAATTTAAACGCTCCCTTACAGGCAGGCGAAAGCGGTGTTGTTAAGCGCGCGCTCGTTATCGGCGGCGGTATTGCAGGTATTCAGACTGCACTCGATATTGCAGATGCAGGCTTCCCTGTTGATATAGTTGAAAAAGAGCCAAGTATCGGCGGACGTATGTCACAGCTTGATAAAACCTTCCCAACTCTTGACTGTTCGGCTTGTATTTTAACACCTAAAATGGTTGAAGCTGCGGCTCATCCTAACATTACAATTCATACATATAGCGAAGTTGAAAACGTTTCAGGCTTCGTTGGCAACTTCTCGGTTGATATTCGTAAAAAAGCCCGTAGTATTGATATGGATAAATGTACAGGTTGCGGTCTTTGCCAAGAAAAATGTCCTATGAAGAAAACTCCAAGCGAGTTTAACAGAGGTCTCGAAGGCAGAAGCGCTATCTATACACCTTTTGCTCAGGCTATTCCTAACGTACCTGTTATTGACAGAAACGCTTGTATTAAATTTAAAACAGGCAAGTGCGGTCTTTGTTCAACCGTTTGTTTGGCAGGCGCTATCGATTATGACCAAGTTGATACAATCGTAACCGAAAAATACGGTGCAATCGTTGTTGCAACCGGTTTTGATATGATTAACATCCAAAAGTATGATGAATACGCATACTCACAAAGCAAGGACGTTATTACCTCTTTAGAATTAGAACGTGTTATGAACGCTGCAGGTCCTACAAAGGGTCACCTTGAAAGACTGTCTGACGGTAAGGCTCCTAAAGAAATCGTATTTATTCAGTGCGTTGGCTCACGTTGCTCTGATGACAGAGGTAAAGGCTACTGCTCAAAGATTTGCTGTATGTATACTGCAAAACACGCAATGCTTATTCGTGATAAATATCCGGATGTTAACGTAACGGTATTCTATATAGATGTTCGTACACCCGGTAAGAACTTTGACGAATTCTACCGCCGCGCAGTTGAAACCTATGGCGTAAATTACGTTAAGGGTCAGGTTGGTAAGGTTATTCCGGAGCCTAACGGTAAGCTTTTAGTTCAGGGTGTGGATTTGATTGATAATAAGCAAATCCTTAAGGAAGCAGATATGGTAGTTTTAGCTGCCGCTATCGAGCCTAACCCCGACGTTAGAAAAATTGCTACAATGCTAACTGCTAGTATTGATAATGATAACTTCTTAACCGAAGCACACGCAAAGCTTCGTCCTGTTGAATCTCCAACAGCGGGTATATTCCTTTCTGGCGTTTGCCAAGGACCTAAGGATATTCCTGAAACAGTAGCACAAGCAGGTGCTGCAGCAGTTAAGGCAATTGGTCTTTTAGCTAAGGATAAGTTAATGACCAACCCCTGTACTGCAAAATCGGATGAGCTTTTGTGTAACGGTTGCTCTAAGTGTGCAAATGTTTGTCCTTACGGTGCAATTTCTTACGAAACAAAGGAAATTAATGACCACGGCATCAGAGAAACAAGAAGAGTTGCAGTTGTTAATAATGCACTTTGTCAGGGCTGCGGCGCTTGTACCGTTGCTTGTCCGTCAGGTGCTATGGACTTACAAGGCTTCTCGAACTTACAGATTATAGCGGAGGTAGATGCAATATGTCGATAAACAAAGAATTTAAACCGAAAATTGTTGCTTTTTGCTGTAACTGGTGTTCTTACGCAGGTGCAGACTTGGCAGGTAGTAGCCGTCTTGCATACCCTGCAGATGTTAAGATTATTAAGGTTCCCTGTTCTTGCCGTGTAAACCCAATGTTTATACTTCGTGCATTCGAAAAGGGAGCAGACGGTGTTATTATGTGTGGCTGCCACCCAGGTGACTGTCACTACTCAACAGGTAACTACTACGCTCGCAGAAGAATGACCTTGCTTTTCTCAATGCTTGATTATATGGGCATTGAAAACGGCAGAACCCGTGTTGAATGGGTTTCTGCGGCAGAGGGTGTTAAATTCTCAACCACAATGAACGAATTTGTGGAAAAGATTTACTCTCTCGGTGAAAATGTAAGATTGGGGGATTTAAGATGCAAGAAATGATAATTTCACGCGCTAAAGAGCTTTTGGCTGACGGTACTGTAAACCGTGTACTCGGCTGGAAAAAAGGCGATATGTGCTATAACCCCGAACCTGCATTTTTCACGAGTGCCGAAGAACTCCAGAACTTCGTGTATGACGGTTTTTGTGGCGCAAACTTAAGTAAATATATGATTGAGGGCTCTAAGTTAGAGGGTAAAACCTTAGTTTTACTTAAGCCTTGTGATACATATAGCTTTAACCAACTTATTAACGAACACCGTGTAGACCGTGATAAAGCGTATATCATCGGTGTAGGTTGTAAGGGTAAGCTTAATATTGAAACAATTAAAGCAAATGGCGTTAAGGGTATTCTTAATATCAAAGAAAACGGCGATGAATTAGAAATCGAAACCCTTTACGGCAATACAAATATGAAGTATTCTGACGCTTTGCTTGAGCGTTGCCACGTTTGTAAAGGCAAAGAACACAGAATTTATGACGAATTAATCGGCGAATCACAAGAAACCAACGATAAGGAACGCTTCAGTGAGATTGAAAAAATCGAAGCAATGTCACCCGAAGAAAAGTTTGCTTTCTTCCAAAAGGAGCTTAGCAAATGTATTCGTTGTAATGCTTGTAGAAATGTTTGCCCTGCTTGTAGCTGCAGAAAGTGCGTTTTTGATAGCACAAAGTTCGATTCTGCACAAAAGGCAAATGTTGATTCATTTGAAGAAAAAATGTTCCATATAATCCGTGCATTCCACGTAGCAGGCAGATGTACCGACTGCGGCGAATGCTCACGTGTATGTCCGCAAGGCATTCCGCTTCACCTTTTCAACCGTAAGTTTATTAAGGATATTAACGAATTCTACGGTGAATACCAAGCC
>JAZRMY010000097.1:0-27173 GCA_045647925.1 Acutalibacteraceae bacterium
AAGAAGAAACTGAAACTAACCCCAAAGCTAAGGTAATTGACCTTGTTTTACCCATTGTTGTTCTTATTGGTATTTGTGTATATGCATTGTTCTACGTTGGTAGATGCATGGGTGAAGAATGGGGATTTGCTTCAGCAAACTATGATAAGACACTTGGCTTTATTGATGCTTTCGGTAATACCGATGCTACTGTTGGTCTTCCCTGGGGTGGTCTTATTGCACTTATATTTGTAATGATTTATTTCGTTGCACGTCGTCTTATCAGCTTTAAGGATGCTATGGCTTGTGTACCTAAGGGCTTTATTGCAATGGTACCTGCTATTCTCATTCTTACAATGGCAACCTCTCTTAAGAATATGACCAGTCTTTTGGAATCTAGCACATTCGTTGAAGGTGCATTGGCAAATGCAAGTGCACTTAACAATTTCTTGCCCGCAATTATATTTATTGTTGCTTGTCTTATTGCTTTTGCTACCGGTACCTCTTGGGGTACATTCGGTATCCTTATCCCGATTGTTACAAGCATCTTTGATGTAAACAGCGCACTCGGTATTATGAGTATGTCTGCTTGTCTTGCAGGTGCTGTTTGCGGCGACCACTGCTCACCGATTTCTGATACAACAATTATGTCTTCTGCAGGTGCTCAGTGCGACCACATTAACCACGTTTCAACACAGTTGCCTTATGCAATTACTGTTGCCGGTATTTCATTCGTTTCATACATCTTTGCAGGTTTTGTTCAAAATGTTTGGATTTCACTTGCATTCTCAACAGTATTAACAATTGCTACCTTATATGTAATTAAAGCAACTACTAAGAAGAAAGCATAAAATAATTGAAATTTTAATCCGTTACAGGTATAATGATTATCTGTAACGGATTTTTTTATTTTGGAGAGTAAAAGTGGAAAAAAGGAAATTAGAAAAATATATTGAAATAGAGCGCAGTATTATTAAGAAATACCGCAAAACTATTTGGAGTAATTTTATAGGTGCGGTTCAGGAATATGAACTTATAAAAGAAAACGATAAAATTGCCGTTTGTATTTCGGGCGGTAAGGATTCTATGTTACTCGCAAAGTGTATGCAACAGTTACAAAGACATAGCGAAGTGCCTTTTGAACTTGTATTTCTTGTTATGGACCCAGGTTATAACAAAGAAAACCGTAAGCTAATTGAAGAAAATTCAAAGCTTCTTAATATACCTGTCCACATTTTTGATAGCGATATTTTCGAGGTTACTGTCCGTTCGGATGGCTCGCCGTGTTACCTTTGCGCCCGTATGAGACGTGGTTGTCTTTATAGTAAAGCAAAGTCTCTCGGTTGCAATAAAATCGCTTTGGGGCATCACTTTAACGACGTTATTGAAACTGTTTTAATGAGTATGATGTATTCTTCAGAAATTAAAACAATGCTTCCAAAACTTCACAGTACTAATTTTGAAGGAATGGAATTAATCCGCCCACTTTATAAAGTTAAAGAACAGGATATAATTTCTTGGTCTAATTATAACGGGTTAAGATTTTTACAGTGTGCTTGTAAATTTACCGAAAAGAGCAGTGAAAGGGAAGACCTTTCAAAAAGAAAAGAAACTAAAGCGCTTATTGAGTATATTAAAACCTTTAACCCGAATGCAGATGATAATATTTTCAGAAGTCTGCATAACGTAAATCTTGCAACCTTACCCGGTTTTCGTGACTGCGATTCGGGCGAATTACATTCATATCTTGAAAAATATTAAGAGAGCCGAATTATCGGCTCTCTTTTATAATGTCTTTTATAACTTCACTTGCAATTATAAGCCCTGCTGTAGACGGTACAAATGAAATACTTGCAGGGGGTCTAAGATTTGTAACAGGTTTTTCTTTTGAATAAACAACCTTTAATTTTTTAATGCCTCTTTTTTTAAGCTCGGTTCGCATAACCTTAGCAAGCGGACAAACCTCAGTTTTATAAATATCGCTAACCTCAAATGCGGTTGGGTCAAGTTTGTTGCCTGTGCCCATAGAAGAAATAATAGGAACATTAGATTCGTTTGCTCTTAAAATAAGCTCAATCTTTGCAGTTACATTATCAACCGCATCAATAACATAATTATATTTTGAAAAATCAAATTGCTCGGCAGTATTTGGCAAATATAAAATGTTATACGCGTTAACCTTCGCAGCAGGATTAATTTCCAAAATGCGTTCTTTCATAACATCTACTTTAAATTTACCAACAGTTTTTGTTGTGGCAATAATTTGTCGGTTAATATTTGATTCACTCACGGTATCATTGTCAATAATATCAATATTACCAACACCCGCGCGAACAAGCGCTTCGGTTACATAACCGCCAACACCGCCAATACCAAAAACTGCTATATGCGACTTTTGAAGAATATTTAATTTTTCTTTTCCAATTAAATTTTCGGTTCTTATAAATTTTTCTGTCATATTTTTTCCTTCAATTTATTTTGTTTAATTTTAAATCTATATTATTCTTTTGTCAAGTGGCAAGGTCGAAAAAGAAAGAAAATTGACATTAAATGTAATTATTTTAGAATTTGACACTTCTTTTGTTATTTTACTTGCATTTCGGCTTGAATTATGGTAATATATGTAAAACAACAACATTGGAGGTAAAATTTTATGGAAAAGAAGTTAAAAATAGTGATTGCTGACGATTCAACAGAATTTTCAAAAAATTGTGTAAAATCACTTGCGGGTTATGGTATGGATGTTATTTTAACACCAAAGGACGGGCTGAGCGTTTTATCAAAAATAAAGTCTGAAAAGCCTGATATTGTTTTATCGGAGGTTTTTATGCCGAACATTGATATATTAGGTATTTTAGCCGAGGTTAAAAAGCTTGAGCAAAAGCACAGACCGCTTGTTATGGTAATGTCGGGTTTTGCAAATCCACGCTTGGAAAAGGAAATATTGGAAGCGGGCGCGTGTTATTACTTCTTGAAGCCGTTTGATATAAATGTTATGGCGCAACGCATAATTCAAATGTCAGGCTGGAGGAATGAAACCGCACCTATAGTTGTTAAGAATAACTGCATAAGTGATTCCGAGCTTGAGCTTATGGTTACCGAAATAATACATCAAATAGGCGTTCCTGCACATATTAAGGGCTATCACTATTTAAGAGAAGCGATTTTACTTTCAATTAAAAACAGTGACATAATAAATTCGGTTACAAAGCTATTATACCCAACTGTTGCAAAAAATCATTCAACTACTGCCTCGCGTGTTGAAAGGGCAATACGCCACGCTATAGAGGTTGCTTGGGACAGGGGAGATATTGATGTTTTGAATTCCTACTTCGGTTATACAATTCAAAACGACCGCGGTAAGCCTACTAACAGCGAGTTTATTGCAATGATTAGCGATAAATTAAGATTAAAATTAAAAATAAGTTAATATATATCACCGTTATATTTCAATAATAAGTATAACGGTGATTTTTTTGTAATAAAAACATTGAAAAAGTAGTATTTTAGTGTTAAAATAAAGTATTAATAAAAAGGCGGTGAGTAGTTTGGGTTTTAAAAAATGGGTTATAAATGAATTTGATAGAAATTTAGCGAAAGAATTAGCGCAGGAATGCGATGTAGAGCCTATTGTTGCCCTTATTGCTTCATCGCGCGGTTATACCGACCCTACGGACTTAGAGCAGTTTTTGTCGGATGAGCCATTCTTTTCGGATACTTATGAATTAGCCGATATAATGCACGCGGCAGATTTGGTAAATATGGCAATTGAAAACGGTAAAAAAATTGCGGTTTACGGCGATTACGATTGCGACGGAGTAACAGCAACCGCTCTTTTATACAGTTATTTAAAAGAACGCGGTGCAAACTGCCTTTATTATATACCTGACCGTTTTGATGAAGGCTACGGTATGAATTGTGATGCTGTAAGGCTTCTTCACGAAAAAGGCGTTGAATTAATTGTTACGGTTGATAACGGTATTTCCTGTATAGAAGAAATTGATTTAGCTAATTCTCTTGGAATTACAGTGGTTGTAACCGACCATCACTTACCCGGTGAAATATTACCGCAAGCATCCGCTGTGGTAGACCCGCATAGAAAAGACTGTCCGTCTGTTTATAAATCTATTTGCGGTGCAGAGGTAGCCTTTAAGTTAATTTGTGTAATGGAAGGTAAAGAGCCCGAAGAATTATTACCGCTTTACGCCGATATTTTAGCAGTAGCAGTAATAGCGGATATTATGCCCGTAACAATGGAAAACCGTATAATTGTAAAATACGGTGTACAAAAATTAAAGAAATCACCCTTAACCGGTCTTTCTGCACTTTTACAGGTAGCAGGCATTTCTAATGATAGCATTACTGCTTCAAGGGTGGCTTTTGGAATTTGTCCAAGAATTAATGCTGCAGGCAGAATGGGAAAAGCAGAGCGTGCAGTAGAATTACTTTGTTGCAAAAATATGCTTGATGCTTTAAAAATTGCTGACGAGATTGATAATGAAAATTCCTTGCGCCAACAGATAGAAAAGAAAATTTTTGAACAAGCAGTTTTAAAAATAGAAGAAAATAATTATAAATACGACCGTGTAATCGTGGTTGAGGGCGAGGATTGGCATCACGGTGTTGTGGGTATAGTGGCTTCCAGAATTTGCGAACGCTACGGCACGCCCGCAATAGTTATTTCTTCTGACGGTGAAATTGCACACGGCTCGGGCAGAAGCTTTGAAGATTTCTCGCTTTATGATGCTATTTACAGCTGTAAGGATTTGCTTACAAAGTTCGGCGGTCATACACAGGCAGCAGGTATAAGTATCAAAACAGAGGATATTGCAAGCTTTAGAGAAGCGATAAACAGCTATGCTCAGAAATTTGATATGAAAGCGCCTGTTTTAAAATTAGATTGCAGACTTAATCCGTCTGCTTTAAACCTTGATTTATCTGAATCATTAAAACAATTGGAACCGTTTGGTTTTGGAAATCCCGTACCGCTTTTTGGTGTATTTTCTGTAACCTTAAGCCGTATTACGCCAATAGGAAATAATAGGCATTTAAAATTGCTTTTTACAAAGGATAATAATGTTTTTCAAGCACTTTTATTTGGCACAAGTGAAGATGATTTTTGCTTTTGTGTTGGCGATTTATTAGACCTTGCAGTGAATGTTGAAACCAATGTTTATAACGGCAATTATTCCGTAAGTGTGCAGATTAAGGCTATAAAAATGCACGGTACAGATGAAGAAAAGCTGTTTTTTGATATTGGAAACTTTAATAATTTTATGGCGCATAAGCCTTATAATGCCAGATTTTTAACCCCTTCTCGCGAAGAGGTTGGCGAGGTTTATAAAGCAATATGCCAAAAAACCGTTTTAAGCGATAGAGTTAAGTATTTATTTATAAATTCGCTTGGATATGCAAAAACAATGGTTAGTCTTATAACGCTTGAAGAGCTTGGTCTTATAAAGCAAAAGGAAAATAAATATTTTGCAGATTTAAACGCACCTAAGACTAATCTTTTAAATTCTAAAACCTATAATTTTTTGACAAAGGAGTGTGAAAAATGAACGCAGAACAGCTGAATAATTTTAATGATTTAAAAAAGCATATGGAAAATTTCGGGCATGATTATGATTATGCTCTTGTAAAAAAAGCATTCGAGCTTTGCGTTAATGCACACCAAGGTCAAAAAAGAATTTCCAGTGAGGATTATTACTACCACCCTTATAACGTTGCTAAAATTGTAGTGTCACTCGGTATGGATACCGAATCGGTTGTGGCTTCACTTTTGCACGATGTTGTTGAGGATACTGATATTACCATAGAGGAAATTTCCAACCAATTTGGTAAAGAGGTTGCGCTATTGGTGGATGGTGTTACCAAGATTGGACGACTGAATTTTTCTACAAAGGAACAGCAACAAGCAGAAAGCCTTAGAAAAATGCTTATTGCGATGGGTCAGGATATCAGAGTTATAATTATAAAACTTGCCGACCGTCTTCACAATATGCGTACAATCGACGCTATGACACCGCAAAAACAACGTGACAAATCGGTTGAAACACTTGAAATTTACGCTCCGATTGCTCATAGACTTGGTATTCGTCCTGTTAAGGAAGAATTAGAGGATTTGGCAATTAAGCATCTTGACCCTGTTGCTTACCACGACATTGAAGAGCTTTTAATGCACAGAAAGCAACACCGTGAGCAGATATTAAGTGAAATAAGAAGCCGTATTGAAGAAAGACTTCAAAAAGAAATGCCTAATGTTACTCTTTCTTTTCAAGGGCGTGTAAAATCTATTCACGGTATATACCGTAAAATGTATGTTCAAAACCGTGATTTTGATGAAATTTACGATATTTATGCTATAAGAATAATTACAGATAATGTGGCAGACTGTTATAACATACTTGGTATAATGCACGATATGTTCCGTCCTATCCCTAATAGGTTTAAGGACTATATTTCCACGCCTAAGCCTAATATGTATCAGTCGCTTCACACTACGGTTATAAGCCGTGCGGGTATACCCTTTGAAATTCAGATTCGTACCTTTGAAATGCACCATACTGCCGAATTCGGTATTGCGGCGCACTGGAAATATAAAGAGGGTATTACCGAAAACGATAAAAAGATGGAAGACCGCCTTGCATGGATTAGGCAGATTATCGATACACAGGATACTACTAATGATGCAACCGATATTATAAGAACTATTAAGGTTGACCTATCTCAAGAGGATGTATTTGCAGTTACACCTAAGGGTGACGTTATAAATCTTCCTGTTGGCGGTACGGTTGTTGACTTTGCATTTGCTATTCACTCGGCAGTTGGTACCAGAATGGTTGGCGCTAAGGTTGACGGTAAGATAGTACCTATTAACCACGAGGTTAAAACGGGTGAGGTTATAGAAATTCTTACAACTAATCAGGCGGGCCACGGCCCGAGCCGAGATTGGCTTAATATTGCTGTAACATCATCTGCAAAGTCTAAAATCCGTTCTTGGTTTAAGCGTGAAAAGAGAAGCGAAAATATCGTTACGGGTAAAACCGAATTCGAAAAAGAACTTAGAAGAAATAATATTGCTCTTAATCCCGATGAGGATACTGAATACATTGAAGAATTAGCTAAAAAATACCGCGTTGCAAACGGCGAAGAATTTTTTGCGGCAATCGGTTATGGCGGAATTTTACTTTCTAAGGTAATTCCGCGCATTAAGGATGACTTTAACCGTAAAGCCGCCGCCCAAAAGCAACCTGAAATTGTACCTATTTCTCAAAGTAAATCAAGCAAATCGTCTGACGGTGTTATTGTTGAGGGAATTGATAATTGCCTTATTAAATTTTCAAAATGCTGTAATCCGCTTCCCGGGGATGATATTATTGGATTTATTACAAGAGGACACGGTGTTTCAATCCACAAACGCGACTGTAATAACGTTCCGGTTGATATTGCCGCTTCGCAGGAGCCTGACCGTTGGATTTCGGCGCATTGGGACAGCACTAAGGCAGAATCATTTACTTCAACTCTTAAGGCTGTTGCAATTGACCGTGAAGGTATTTTAATTGAGGTTATGAATGCGCTTAATAATATGCGTGTTCCGATTCATAGTATTAGCGCAAAGCAAACTAAAGACGGCAACTGTGTTATTGTTATGACTATTAGCGCAGAAAGTGTTGAGCATTTAAGAAGCATTATTGCGCGTGTTGAAAAGGTTCCGCAAATTTTCCATGTTGAAAGGATTAATCAGTAATGAAGGCTGTTATACAAAGAGTAAAGGAAGCATCTGTTTCGGTGGACGGTAAGGTTGTAGGCGAATGTAAGCAAGGGTATATGATTCTTTTAGGCGCCGCCGAGGGTGATACCTTGGAGGATGCCCAGTTACTTGCGAGAAAGACTGCAAATTTACGTGTTTTTTGTGATGAATTTGATAAAATGAATAAGTCGATACTTGATATTGACGGTGAGGTTTTAGCAATTTCTCAATTCACACTTTGTGCCGACGTTAAAAAGGGTAACCGCCCTTCGTTTATTAACGCTTTAGAACCTGTTAAGGCAGAAGAATATTATAATATATTTTGCCAAAAACTTTTAGAAAATGGCGTTAAAAAGGTCAGCAAGGGTATTTTCGGCGCAGATATGAAGGTTAGCCTTATTAACGACGGTCCTGTGACAATAATTTATGATACAGAAATTTGGAGAAAAAATGGAAATTAAGCGTTTACCACTTGAAAGTATAGCGATAAATTGTTATCTAATTTCAACCGAAAAAACCGCTATTGTAATTGACCCCGGTTTTTATTCAAAAGATGTTGAGGATTTTTTAAAGGATAACGCATCAAAAGAAAGACTTATTCTTTTAACCCATTGCCATTTTGACCATATTGGTGATGCCGACCGTCTGCGCGCGGCAACTGCTACTCAAATTGCAATAGGCGCTTTGGATAATGAGTCGTTATCAAACCAAAATAAGAATTTATGTAAGCTTTTTGGTGTAGAATTAGCCCCTTTTTCTGCAGATATTACTTTTAATGACCAAGAGGTATTTGCTATTGGCGATATTGAAATTAAGGTTATTCATACACCGGGTCACACTTTGGGTGGGGTATGTTATTTAATTGATGATATACTTTTTTCGGGTGATACCTTATTTAACGGTAGCATTGGCAGAACAGATTTTCCTGACGGTGATTTTTTAACGCTTAAGAATTCTGTAAATAAAATTTACCAATTGACTGATAGCATAAAGGTTTATTCGGGTCATGGTGATATCACTACAATTGGTTATGAAAAGAAATACAATCCTTTTATAAGAGGTTAAAATGCAGCTTTGTTTAATAAATAATTCCTTTAGATACGAAATTGAAAAGTTAATACGAATTTTTTTGCCGTTTGAAAAAATCGAATTTTCACAGGTTGAAGCTAAAACTGATTGCTGTGTTATAGGCGAAATTGCAGGTAATAAAGCAAATGCTACCCTGCATTTTAACGGCAAGGTATATAAAGCCTCGAAGGAAATTGAAAGCATTAATATGAGTTCCGAAAAGGATGCGGAGCTTTTTTTGGCAATTGCAGTATATGAATGCTTTGTTACTGCAACCGATTATTTGCCCGATTGGGGAATTTTAACGGGTATTCGCCCTGCTAAATTGCTGTCCCGACTTAAAAAAAGTATGGGCGAAGGCAAGGCAGAAGAATATTTTAAAAAATATTTAATGGTTAATGATAAAAAGCTTTCATTAACGCTTGATGCTTTAAAGGGTGAGGGAGAAATCACCTCATACTCTAAGCCTGACTCATACAGTCTTTACATTTCTATTCCTTTTTGCCCTTCAAGATGTTCTTATTGCTCATTTGTATCGCATTCGGTTGAACATGCCGAAAAATTAATTCCGCAGTATGTAGAATATTTATGTAAGGAATTAGAAATTACCGCAAAAATTGCAAAGGAAAATAATTTACGGCTTGAAACTGTTTATATGGGCGGTGGTACCCCTACAACACTTTCACCCGAACAGTTACATAAAGTTTTACAAACTGTAAAGGATAATTTTGATTTATCTAATATCCGTGAATATACTGTTGAAGCGGGAAGACCTGATACTGTAACAAAAGAAAAATTAGAGGTTATTAAAAGCTTTGGTGTAACAAGAATCAGTATTAATCCCCAAACAATGAATGATGATGTTCTTAAAATAATAGGCAGAAAGCATTCGGTAAAGCAAACAATAGAAGCCTTTAATTTGGCAAGGGAATGCGGATTTGATAACATTAATATGGATTTAATTGCAGGTCTTACGGGGGACACCTTTGAAAGCTTTGTGAATACGGTTGATTCTGTAATTGCATTAAAGCCCGAAAGTGTTACTGTGCATTCACTTTCTATGAAGCGTTCTTCAACTATGACCAAATTTAACGAAATTCCCGAAATCAAAATGGGTAAAACGGCATCGCAAATGGTGGATTATGCATATAACACCTTGGCGAAGAACGGTATTTATCCATATTATATGTATAGGCAAAGTAAGACTGTAGGAAACCTTGAAAATGTAGGATATGCTAAAAGGGGATACGAGTCTTTATATAATGTTTACATTATGGACGAAACCCATACAATACTTGCCTGCGGCGCTTCTGCAGTAACTAAATTGCGCGAGCCAAACGGGGATTATATTGAAAGAATTTTCAATTATAAATATCCGTATGAATATATAAATCAGTTTGATGAAATTTTAAACAGAAAAAATGGAATTAACGATTTTTATACGAAATATTTAATTTCTTGATTTGTATTGGCTTATATGATAAAATTAATTAAAATACTAAGGAGGTATTTTTATGGATTTTTTTGATAATGCTGTTGTTAAAGCAAAGGAAGCCTTTGATATTGCCTATAAAAAAACAAATGAAGTTGTAAATACAAGCAAACAAAAATTTGATATTGCAACCCTACAAAATAAACGCCAAAAGGATTTTGAAGCGTTGGGTGAGATTTATTATAATTTAATTAAAGATAGTGAAATTGAAGATTCTAAAACACAAATAATTGTAGCTGCAATTAACGAAAAAAACGAAAAAATTGCTGCAATTAATGAGGAAATTAACGCTACAAAGCATAGGCGTATTTGTCCTGCTTGCTCTGCGGTTATTAGCGAAGAAGCGGTATATTGCTCTGTATGTGGCGCAAAATTAACAATAGATGAATAATGGCTGTTAATCAGCCATTTTTTATTAGAGGGGATATTATGAAAGAAATTAAAGTTGGTATAATTGTTGCAGATATTGATGAGTACAAGCCTTTTGCTAATACTATTGAAAAGGGCGATTATCTGGCATATTCTTTTTTAGGAAGAACAGGTCATCAGTTTACCCTAAACAGTAAGGAAACAAAAATTAATGTAATTTCAATTCTTTGCGGAATTGGTAAGGTAAACGCCGCAGCTGCTGCAATGCATTTAGTTGATATTGGTTGTGACTATATACTTAATTACGGCCTTTCGGGTGGTATTTCGGGTATATCACGCGGGGAAATAACTACACCTGACAGTTTTATTGAACACGATTTTGATTTAAGCGGAATAGGGTACAAGCTTTGTGAAAAGCCTTTGCAAAAATACATTTATGAAGCAGATAAGAACTTAATTAAAATTGCACAAAAGGTAGTTTCTAACTTAAAAATGGGTATGGCTGTTTCGGGTGACCATTTTATTTGCGATAATGCAGTAAGAGATACATTGAAAGAAAATTTCGGCGCTATGTCGTGCGATATGGAAACTGCGGCAATAGCGTATATTTGTGATTTTTCAAATACACCTTTCTTGGCTTTAAGACGCATTTCAGATGATGCCGGCTCTGACGCTACTAACGATTACCGTGAAATGAATGAAGCCGATGAAACCTTGCTTTCAGATTATATTCTTGAAATAATTAAGGAACTTGTATGAGAACATATAAAAAAGCTCGACAAAAAGCAGGGCAAAGTGCAGTAATTTTATTGCTTTCAACTGTTTTTGTTAAAATAATCGGCGCGGCTTTTAAAATTCCGCTTGCTTCTAATTTGCTTTTAGGAGATTTAGGCTTTGGGTATTTTTCGGTTGCGTATGATTTATTTACCCCTTTTTATGTTTTGGCAATTTCGGGGCTACCATCTGCACTTTCAAATATAATTGCAGAATTTTTAGCACAAAAGCGGTTTAAGGATATTGAAAAAACATTTTTATTAACTAAAAAATTGTTTTTTATATTTGGTATTGTGCTTTCCTTGGCTTTTTCAATATTTGCTATTCCTTTTGTTAAATTAACCGACACCTCGGGTAATACTCTTTATAGTGTTTTTGCAGTTATTCCATCGGTGTTTTTATGCTTTATAATATCTTCTTATCGAGGTTTTTATGAAGGCTTTACCGATATGAACCCCACCGCAATTTCAAAGATAATTGAAGCTTTAGGAAAGCTTTTATTAGGACTTGGATTTGCATTTCTTGTTATTAAATTAACTGCAAACCCTGCGTATGCTGCAGGCGGCGCAATGCTTGGTATTTCTGTTGGTACACTTGTTTCAACAATTTATCTTAAATTTAAGTATAAATTCGGCGAAAAGTTAATTGGCACCGATGAATTGTCCCAAAGCCCACAAGCTATTACAGATAATAAAACCATTAAATTAATTCTGGCGTTGGCTTTGCCTATGGCGCTATCTAGCCTTATTTCAAGCGCAGTATCGCTTATAGATGCGCTTAGCGTAAGAAGTATTCTTCAAATAAATGCAAATGATTTAATTATAATTAATAAAGATGCTATTGAATATTTTAATTCAATTTCGCAAGCTGCTATTAATGAATCAAATTTACCGACCTATCTTTACGGAATAAGAAGTAAAGCATTTACATTGTTTAACCTTGTTCCTACGCTTACTATGTCACTTGGTGTCGGCGCATTACCTACGCTTTCATATTATTGGAGCAAAAATGATATTTTATTGGTTAAAAAGAACTTTAACACAATAATTAAAATGATTTCATTAATTGCTTTGCCTGCCGGTATGGCTTTTATAGCCGTTTCTTCACCTATTATGAAGCTACTGTATTCGGATTACGGTTCTGTAAATATTGGCGGAAGGCTTTTATTTACATATGGCTTTGCGGCAATTTTTGCGGGTTTTTCTATACCGTTAACAAGTATTTTACAGTCCTTTAATTGCCAATTTAAAGCACTTGTTAATATTCTAATAGGTGCGGTTATAAAAATTATTTTAAATATAATTTTGGTAGCAATTCCTTCTATTAATATTTACGGTGCTGCAATAAGCACTGCAATATGTTATTTATATATTTTATTGGCGCATATATACCAAATTGTTAAAATTTTGGGTAAAACAGGGGATATAAGCAACATCCTCATCAAACCGCTTATTGCATCTGTTATCTCTTCTACATTTGCTTATGTAATTTGTTTGATTTTTGGCTCAAAAATAGGCATAATTTGTGGAGTTGCTATTGCAATTATTGCCTATGTTGTGGTTCTTATTTTGCTTAAAACTTTAAATCAGGAAGATTTCGAAAATTTACCAAAAGGCAAAAAATTGTATTTTGGGCAAAAAAATTAAATTTTTTACACTAAAATTAGTTAAAATCAACAAAACGAAAATTGCTTTTTTCACTATTTTACTGAAAATGGTATTTCTCTATTGATTTTTTACTTGAAATGTGTTAAAAATGATATGTACGGATGCTATGTTGTATGTTAGATAACAACAATGGAATCGTTAAAAAAATATTGGAGGTTCTAAAATGAACAAGACAGAATTAGTTGCATCAATCGCTGAAAAAGCAAATCTCTCTAAGAAGGACGCTGAAAAAGCACTTGTTGCTTTTATTGACAGTGTTACTACAGAATTAAAGAATGGTGGTAAGGTTCAACTTATCGGTTTCGGTACTTTTGAAACTCGTGAACGCGCTGCAAGAACCGGTATCAATCCCCAGACTAAGCAGACCATCAAAATCGCTGCTTCTAAGAGCCCTGTTTTCAAAGCTGGCGCTGCTTTAAAAGCTGAAATTAAATAATTAACCTTTAAAGGCCGTCCGTTTTGGACGGCTTAAAATTTAGTATTATGAGATTAGATAAATATTTAAAAGTTTCAAGAATAATTAAAAGAAGAACGGTTGCGAATGAAGCATGTGATGCGGGCAGAGTAACGGTTAACGGAAAGGTTGCTCGCGCTTCTTATGATGTAAAGGTTGGGGATATTATTGAAATATCCTTTGGAACGCGCGATGTTAAGGTTGAGGTAACACTAGTTACCGAAACTGTGCGTAAGGACGATGCATCTACAATGTACCGTATAGTGTAATATTTAAAGCACCTCTTAAATATATTTTTTAAGGGGTGTTTTGTTTTGCAAGAAAATATTATTAACAACAGTAATATTATAATTGAACAAAGAAAAAAGATTAATTTAAGCGGCGTTAAGGACTGTATAAGCTTTGACGATGAAACAATAATTCTTAATACCGTTATTGGAAGGCTTGCAATTAAAGGATTTTCGTTGCATATCACTAATTTTAATACCGAAACAGGCGATTTTGAAGCAAGCGGAAAAATCAACGCTGTAATATATACTGCCGATGAACAAAAAGGCGGTTTTATAAGCCGTATTTTCAGGTAAGCTATGTGGGAGATTAATTCTTTAGAGCAGATACTTGCGTTTCTTTATTCGCTGTGTCTAGGTGTGATATTTTGCATTTTTTATGATGTTTTCCGTGCTATAAGGGCTACAATAAAGCTTAATGATTTTTCTGTCTTTATACAGGATATTATTTATTTCGTTATTATTGGTTTTGTAAGCTTTATTTTTCTTTTATCAACAACAAACGGTGAAATCAGAGGTTATATAATATTTGGTATAGCTGTTGGATTTTTGTTTTGTTATTACACATTTTCAAAAATTTTTGTAAAGCTTTTAAAGATTGCTTTTAAAGGCTTTGTTACAGTTTTTGGAAAAATAAATGCTTTTTCTAATGGGATTTTTTTGAAAATAGAGCATTTTTTTGAAAAAAACCTTATTTTAATTAAAAATACTTGTAAAAAGGTCTTGAAAATGGTAAAAGGTTTGTTGTATACTAATGAATAATCGGTGTCTTTAAATTTGAGTTGGAGTTTTGATTTTATGAAACGCAAAGCAAAACCAAAGAGAAGTTTAATACTTAAATTTTTAATTTTAGGTGTTTGTGTTTATATGATAGCAACTCTTGCTAATCTTTGGACAACACTTAACGAAAGCAAAGCTAAGCTTAATTCTTTAAAAGCGGAATATTCTGCAACACAGAATGATATTGAAGAATTAAAGGCAATGCTTAAAGATGAGTCAAATACCAAAATCATTGAAAATGCTGCTCGTGAACGTCTTGGGTACATATATTCGGACGAGCAGGTGTTTATTGATGTTTCGGGTACTTGACCGCGAATTTGGGGAGGATTTTCTTAAGAATGCAGCTTACTGTTGGAGAAATTGTTGAAGGAAGAATTACCGGTATTACAAATTTCGGTTTATTTCTGGATTTAGGAAACGGCAAATCGGGTATGGTACATATTTCAGAGGTTGCCCGTAATTATATTAGCGATATTAACGAACATTTCAAGGTGAATGATACTGTTAAAGCAAAGATTTTAAATATTGGCGATGACGGTAAAATTAGTCTTAGTATCAAACGCGCATTAGAGCCTGAAAAAACTCAGGAAAGACCGCGTAAAGAACGCCGCACTTACGAACAACCTAAGCCGGACGGTTCGTATACCTGGATGCCTAAAAAGAACGAACCTGCATCCTTTGAAGAAATGATGAATCGCTTCAAGCAAACAAGTGATGAAAAGTTTTCGGATTTAAAACGTAAAAATCCTGAAAGCGGTCGCACAAAGAGACGTGCAATGAAATAATTATTTAAGGCGAAACCGTTTGGCTTCGCCTTTTTTGAGGAGTAATAATGAGTAAAATCAATTTAGTAGCACCGTGCCTTTTCGGTGTTGAAAGTATTGCGGCGGACGAATTTCGCCGAATGGGCTTTGAGGATATAACAACTGAAAACGGACGTGTACTTTTAAGCGGCGAAGAAAATATGCTTGCTCGCGCTAATATTTGCTCACGCTTTGCAGAACGCATTTTAATTAATGTAGGCGAATTTTCGGCTGTTACCTTTACAGAACTGTTTGACGGTGTTAAAGCGCTTCCTTGGGAAGATTATATAGGTAAGGACGATGCTTTCCCCGTAAACGGTTGGAGTATTAATTCACAGCTTTTTAGTATACCTGACTGTCAGTCTATTATTAAAAAGGCTATTGTTGAAAGACTTAAGCTTAAATATAAAATTAATATTTTTGCCGAAACCGGCAGTGAATATAAAATCCGTTTTTCAATTCACAAAAATACAGTTACAATGATGATTGATACTTCGGGTGAAGGCTTGCATAAGAGGGGATACCGTCGTAATTCTAACGATGCACCGCTTAAAGAAACATTGGCGGCGGCTATGTGTGATTTAGCAAGAATTTATCCCGATACTAAAATTTTCGACCCATTTTGCGGTAGCGGTACTATCTTAATAGAATCTGCATTAATGGCAACCAAAACTGCACCGGGTCTTAGACGTTACTTTGCGGCTGAACGCTTTGGCTTTTTAGATTCAAAAATTTGGATGGAAGAACGCACAAGAGCGCAGGATTTAATTCTTAAAAATATTGATTTCAAAGCCCAAGGCTTTGATATTGATAAAAATGCAGTAGAATTAACACTTGCTAACGCTAAAAAAGCAGGTGTGGAAAAATATGTAAAGGCTTCAATTGGAGAAGTAAAAGATTTTTCAGCACCAAAAGAACGCTGTATTACTGTTACTAATCCACCTTATGGCGAACGTCTTTTAGATGTTAAGGCGGCAGAAGAACTTTATACCGTTATGGGTAAGCAGTTTGAACAGGGTGACGGACGCAAGTATTATATTATCAGTCCCCACGATGAGTTTGAACACCATTTTGGCAGAACTGCCGATAAACGCCGTAAGCTTTATAACGGTATGATTAAATGCCAGTTATTTATGTATTTTAAGTAATTGACAAAAAATATATAATATCATATAATATTAATGCAATCTTCAGGGCGAGGTGCAATTCCTCACCGGCGGTAAAGTCCGCGAATCGCTTTTGCGACCGATTTGGTGAAACTCCAAAACCGACAGTAAAGTCTGGATGAAAGAAGATAGGATAATTGTATTCTTTACGCCCTTGTTGTATTATACAGCAAGGGTATTTTTTGTAGGTGATATTATGAGCAAAGAAAAACTAATTAAAAGTACTGTAACGGGTGTATTTTGTGCACTTGCATTTATTCTTACGGTTGTTTTAAGATTTAAAGTATCGTTTTTATCTTTTGATTTAAAGGATACTGTAATTGCTGTCATTTCACTTATGTACGGGCCCTTGTACGGTGTGGCAAGTGCAGGTGTTGTTGCTTTGCTTGAATTTCTTTCTGTAAGTGATACAGGCGTTTACGGACTTATTATGAATTTTGCTTCTTCGGCCACCTTTGCTTTTGTTGCAGGCATAATTTACAAGAATAAGCGCAATTTCAAGGGTGCTATTCTTGCGGTTGTTTTTTCGGTTATAAGCGTTGTTGTTGTAATGATGCTTGCAAACATACTTATTACACCGTATTATATGGGTGTTAGTGCAAAAACGGTTATCGGTTTAATTCCAACCCTGCTTTTGCCGTTTAATTTCTGTAAGGCGCTTATCAATGCGGCGGCCACGGTTGTTATTTATAAGCCTATAAGAAATATTTTAAGAAAAAGCGGTATAGAGCCTGAAGCTACAACCAAGAATGAAAAGAATTTAAAGAAAAATATTATTGTTTGTGTAATTGCTCTGTTACTTATTGTTGCTACAGTTATAGTGCTCATAAATATTTTAGGCGGTAAGATTGAATTTTTTTCTTGACAAATTAACTTTATATGTTACAATATTAGACGAAAACCGAATACGTCCTTATCAAGAGTGGTGGAGGGAACCGGCCCGTTGAAGCCCAGCAACCTGAATTTTCAAGGTGCTAAATCCGGCGGATTAATCCGAAAGATGAGGTTATTTAAAACCGCCTCTTTTTCGGGCGGTTATTTTTGTGGAGGTTGAATTTATGGCTAAATTTTTATTTACATCCGAATCTGTTACAGAAGGTCATCCCGACAAGGTTTGCGACCAGATTTCTGATGCAGTTTTAGATGCTATTTATGAACAGGATAATATGGCGCGTGTTGCTTGTGAAACCTTTTGTACTACAGGTGTTGTAACTGTTATGGGTGAAATTACAACAACTGCACAGGTAGATATTCCGGCACTTGTTCGTCAGGTTGTGTGTGATATCGGTTATGATAAGCCTTCTGCTTGCTTTGACGGTAACACCTGCGCTGTTATGGTATCTCTTGATAAGCAGTCACCTGATATTGCTATGGGTGTTGATAAATCGCTTGAGCATAAGGACGGGGAAGAGGACGAATATAATCTTCACGGTGCAGGCGACCAGGGTATGATGTTCGGTTACGCTTGTGACGAAACAGAAGAATTGATGCCTTTATCAATTTCATTGGCTCACAAAATGTCTAAAAGACTTACAGACGTTAGAAAAAGCGGTGAATTAGCTTATCTTAATCCCGACGGAAAAACTCAGGTTACTGTTGAATATAACGACGGTGTACCTACAAGGGTTGATGCAGTTGTTGTATCGAGTCAACACTTAGAAGAAGTATCACTTGAAACCCTTAGAAAAGATATTTTGGAAAAGGTTATAAAGCCGATTATCCCTACTGAATTGTTTGATGAAAACACAAAGGTTTATATTAATCCGACAGGCCGTTTTGTTGTAGGCGGACCTCAGGGTGATACCGGGCTTACAGGCAGAAAAATTATTGTTGATACATACGGTGGTATGGCTCGTCACGGCGGCGGCGCTTTCTCCGGCAAGGACCCCACTAAAGTTGACAGAAGCGCAGCTTATGCGGCAAGATACGTTGCTAAAAATGTCGTTGCGGCAAGCTTAGCTAAGAAATGCGAAATCCAATTAGCGTATGCTATTGGTGTTGCAAAGCCTGTTTCTGTTATGGTTGATACCTTTGGCACAGGTATTGTAAGCGATGACAAAATTGCCGATGCAGTATCAAAGGTATTTGATTTAAGACCTTCTGCAATTATTGATAATCTTAATCTGAGAAGACCTATCTACAGACAGACTGCGGCATACGGCCATATGGGCAGAACTGATATCGATTTACCTTGGGAAAAGACCGATAAAGCAGAAGAATTAAAGGCTGCTTTAAGTTAATTGTTTTTTAATTAATTCTTGACTTTCCACCCGTTTTATGTTATTATTTTTGTAACAAAAAGGGGTGGATTTTTTTGAAGACTGAAAATAAAATATACTCTCTTACAAGGGAAAATATAATTAATGAGTATAAATATATTTTTAAGAAAAATATAATAAGTTTTTCCATAAAATTCTTTGCTTTTGTTGCGTATTATTTTCTTATTACTTGGTTAATTTTACAATTTCCTTTTTACATATTTATAAGAATTATTACGACTGTGGTAATATATGCAAGTGGGGTATATATTTTACGTTACTACATTATAAACATAGTTGAATTATTGAAAAACTATAATTGCATATTAAATAATAATTTTATCATCACAACAGAAAAAGTTGTTAATAGCTTTTCTAAAGAAAGGCATCGTAAATTTTTGTTTTTAGGTTTATTTCTTAACCCTGTATTAGCGTTTTTTATTGTCGAGCCTAAACCTTATCGTTTGATTTTTAGCGGTTTCGGAGAATATAAGGTTTTAGAAGGAAAGTATTACAGTAAGTCAGATATTTACGAAATGAACGAATACGGTGTTTATAACCGCGCCGCAGTAGGTGATACGCATTATTTAGTTGTTTGCGATAAAAACATTGCATTGGCTTATAATACAAAAATGTTTGACTACAAAGAAAATTATTAAAAAATACTTGACAAACGGTTGATTTTGTATATAATGGATATGTAAACGAAGTAGTACGTTAATCGTCCTCACCCTCAGATTCCGTTCTAAAGGGTCAATAAGCTTTCCAAACTTTTGTTAGGATTCTTATGCGTGGGCGTATTGCGTCCACGCTTTTGTTTTTAAACTAAATGCCACTTTGGAGGTGCGTCAACATTAGCAGTAAAGAAATCGCAATAAACGAAGGTATTAAATTTAATGAAGTTCGTGTAATCACAGCTGAAGGCTCACAATTAGGTGTTTTACCTATTGCTAAAGCGTTGGAAGCCGCAGAAAATGCTGATTTGGACTTGGTTTGTATTTCACCTAACGCTCAACCGCCCGTATGTAAAATTATGGACTACGGTAAGTACCGTTTTGAACAGGCTAAGCGTGAAAAAGACGCCAAGAAAAATCAAAAGGTTGTTGAAGTAAAGGAAATTCGTTTAGGTCTTAGTATCGATGTTCACGATTTTGAAACCAAGGGTAAACAAGCTATCAAGTTTTTGAAAAGCGGTAACAAGGTTAAGGTTTCAATCCGCTTCCGCGGTCGTGAAATGGGACATCCGGAAATCGGTCTTGAAAATATGACTCGCTTTGCGGAATTCTGTCAGGATTATTGTTCGGTTGAAAAGGCTGCTAAAATGGAAGGACGTAATATGCTTATGTTCTTGGCACCTAAATCCGGCAAATAAAATAGTTAAAAAATATTAGGGAGGACTTTAAAATGCCTAAAATTAAAACACACAGCGGCGCTAAGAAACGCTTTAAACTCACCAAAACCGGTAAAGTTAAACGTGCTCATGCTTTTAAGTCGCACATTCTCAACAAGAAAACAACAAAACGTAAGAGAAACCTTCGTAAGACAGTTGTTGCTGACGTAACAAATACTGCGAATGTTAAGAAATTAATTCCTTATAAATAAGGATAGACTTTTATTGGAGGTATAAGAAATGGCACGTGTTAAAGGTGCGTTATCCACACGCAAAAGAAGAAATAAAGTTTTAAAACTTGCCAAGGGTTATTTTGGCGCTAAATCTAAGCTTTTCAAAACCGCTAAAGAAGCTGTTATGAAATCTGGCAACTATGCATATATCGGTAGAAGACTTAAGAAGCGTGACTTCCGTCGTCTTTGGATTACCCGTATTTCTGCAGCTTGCAAAATGAACGGTATGAACTACTCTTCATTCATTAACGGTCTTAATAAAGCAGGTATCGAAATCAACCGCAAAATGTTAGCTGACCTTGCAGTTAACGATGCAAAAGGTTTTGAAACACTTGTTAAAGCTGCTAAAAAAGCACTTGAAAAATAATAATTTTCGCCCGAGTAATTTTACTCTCGGGCTACTTTTTCATTTTTATAAGTATAAAAAATCTTTGTTTTGGTGGTGTTATTTTGCAAAATCCAGTTGTTATTACCAGTAAGGATAATTCACTTATCAAACTTGTTTGCAGTTTGCAAAGCTCGTTAAAGGCACGTAAAGAGAACGGACTTTTTGTGCTTGAAGGTAAAAGAATTTGTGACGATGCTTATTGTTGTGGAATCAGGTTCGATAAGTTAATTATAAGCGAAACCGCCTATAATAAATACTATGAGGCTATTGAAAAATTCAGTAAAAATTCTGATGAATTTTATAAAATACCCGATAGCCTTTTTAAAAAAATTAGTGATACAACCTCACCGCAGGGCATAATTGCAGTTGCTAAAATGCCCGAAAAATCTTTGGAAATTGATAAGGGCGGCAAGTATATCGCGTTAGAGAATATTAACGACCCTTCAAATCTTGGCGCTATTTCACGCACAGCAGAGGCTTTGGGAGTTAGCGGTATAATTTTATCATCTGACAGTTGTGACCCGTATTCACCAAAATCCTTAAGAGCATCTATGGGTACACTACTGAGAATGCCCGTTATTGTACTTGATGATTTTGTTGAGTGTTTATCTAAAAGTAGCCTTAAAACCTATGCTTGCGTTGTTGATAATGATGCTATTCGCATAACCGATGTTGAATTTTCTTCGGGCAGCGTTTTAATAATTGGCAACGAAGCAAATGGCTTAAGTGATGCCGCTAAAGAAAAAGCAGATTTTAGAATTACAATTCAAATGTGCGGTAAGGCAGAGTCACTTAATGCTTCGGTTGCGGGCGCAATTGCAATGTGGGAAATGATGAAATAATGGAATATTTTGTATGGTTGCAGTTATGTTTAGGCGCAGGTAACAAGCGTATTAAGAAAATTCTTAAAAATTATACACCGCTTAAGATTTATAATTTAAGTGATAGTGAGCTTTTAAATACTAAAATATTTACTGCTAAGGAAAAAGAAAATTTCAAAAAGGTTACTTTAAAGGATGCACAAGCTATTATTTCCTTGTGTAAAAGCAATGGAATAGAAATTGTTACAATAAACAGTAAAAAGTATCCTAAACCGCTTTATGAAATTCATAATCCGCCTTTGGTGCTATATGTAAAAGGCGATTTGCCTGATTTTGAAGAAATACCGACTATAAGTATTGTGGGTCCTAGAAACGTAAGTGAATTTGGCAAAAAGTCTGCCTATTCGCTTGGGTACCGACTTGCGAAATCGGGTATGGTTGTTGTAAGTGGCGGCGCTATCGGGGCCGATAGTTATTCACACATAGGTGCACTAAAGGCTAAGGGTAAAACTGTGCTTGTAATGGGTTGCGGTTTGCTTGCAACTTATCTTGAAGAAAACCGCTCTTTAAGAGAGCATATAAGCAAAAACGGTTGTTTAATAAGTGAATATCCGCCTGAATTTCCGGCAAGTAAATATACCTTTCCTGTAAGAAACCGAATAATATCGGGTCTATCTTTGGGAACTGTATTGGTAGAAGCGCCTTTAAGAAGCGGTGCTCTTATTACTGCTAACCACGCGCTCGACCAGGATCGCGATGTTTTTGTAATTCCGGGTAGACCTGATATGAAGGAATATAAGGGTTCAAATATGCTTTTGCGTGACTGTGCAAAACCGCTTTTGGATACTTCGGATATCTTTAACGAATATATTCCGCGTTTCCCGAGTAAAATTGATGTTGAAAAAGCGTATAAAAAAGAGCCCGAAATACCAAAAAATAAAAATAATAAAAAAATATTGAATGAAACACTTTCAAATCAAGCAAAAATAGTATATAATTGTTTAGATAACCAGAAATTTTATCCTGATGAACTAAAAACAGGTTTAAGCTCTTCAGAATTACTTTCAGCTTTAGGTGAGTTAGAAATGGAATTTATTATAAGAGCCCTACCAGGTGGTCAGTATGAGATTTGTAAATAATGGAGGTAATTTATGTCAAAGCTTTTAATTGTTGAGTCTCCTTCAAAAATTAAACCAATAAAGAAATATTTAGGTTCTGATTATGAGGTTATGGCTTCTATGGGCCATATCCGTGATTTGCCTAAATCTAAGCTTGGTGTTGATATAGATAAAAATTTCGCACCCCAGTATATCAATATGTCCGATAAAAAGGAACTAATTAAGGCGTTAAAAAATGCCGCAAGTGAATGCGATGAAGTATATCTTGCAACCGACCCTGATAGAGAGGGTGAGGCTATTTCCTGGCATTTAGCACAGATATTAGCGCTTGATATGAATACCGCTAACCGTGTTACCTTTAATGAAATTACTAAAACTGCTGTTCAGGCAGGTATTAAGGTTCCGCGTAAGATTGATATGGATTTGGTTGATGCACAACAAGCAAGACGTGTGCTTGACAGAATTGTTGGTTACAAATTAAGTCCGTTCCTTTGGAAAAAGGTTAAAAGCGGTCTATCAGCTGGTCGTGTACAAACTGTTGCTCTTCGCTTAATCGTTGAAAGAGAACGCGAAATTGAAAAGTTTGACCCACAGGAATACTGGACTGTTGACGCTAAGTTTGCGGTTGGCAGAAAAACCTTTACCGCACATCTTTACGGTGATAAAAACGGCAAGATTGAATCAATACCCGATGAAGTAGCGGCAAATGATATTTTGGCAAACCTTGAAAATGCAGAATATGTTGTTAGCGATGTTAAAAAGGGTAAACGTAACCGTCAACCCGCGCCACCGTTTATTACTTCAACACTTCAACAAGAAGCATCCCGTAAATTAGGCTTTACAGGTCAACGTACAATGCGTATTGCACAACAGCTTTACGAAGGTATTGATATTAACGGAATTGGTACAACAGGTCTTATAACCTATATGCGTACTGACTCTTTAAGAATTGCTGCAGAGGCAAGAACTGCTGCAGAAAATTATATTACTGCTAATTATGGCGCTAAATATTTACCATCATCTCCACGTTATTTCAAATCGAAAAATGGTTCACAGGATGCTCACGAAGCAATAAGACCTACTATCATTGAGCTTAATCCTGAAAAGGTTAAGGATTCACTTACAACCGAACAATATAAGCTTTATAAGCTTATCTGGGAGCGTTTTATTGCATCCTTAATGGCAGTTTGCGTGCTTGACACAGTTAATGTTGATATTACCGCTAACGATTATTTATTTAAAGCAAGCGGACATACAGTTAAGTTTGATGGTTTTACAGCCCTTTACGTTGAAGGTAAGGACGAAGAGGAAGATAAGGAAAGTGCACTTCCCGAAATGGAAAACGGCGATGTTCTTAAACTTCGTGATATTGCTTCAAATCAACATTTCACTCAACCACCTGCCCGTTATACCGAGCCTACATTAATTAAGGCTCTCGACGAAAACGGTATTGGCAGACCTTCTACCTATGCGCCAATTCTTTCTAATATTATGGGTAGAGATTATATTGAACGTGAAAAGAAATCTCTTAAACCTACCGAGCTTGGCAAGGTTATATCTGACCTAATGGTTGAATATTTTAATAAAATATTTGATGTTAAGTTTACTGCAGGTCTTGAAGTTAAGCTTGATAAAATCGGCGCAGGCGAGCTTAATTGGGTTGAAACAATTAAGGACTTCTATGAGGATTTTGATAATTTTTACAGCAAGGCAGAAAATTCACTTACAGGTAAAAAGGTAAAGGTACCTGCAGTTGAAACCGATATTGTATGTGAAAAATGCGGAAGAAAAATGGTTGTCAAATCTTCAAGATTCGGTAAGTTCTTAGCATGTCCCGGTTATCCCGAATGTAAAAACACCAAGCCCGTGCCCGAGGATGAGATTACACAGCCTTGTCCAAAGTGCGGTTCAAAGCTTGTAAAAAGAATATCTAAAAAGGGCAAAAAGTTCTACGGCTGCTCTAACTATCCTGCTTGTGATTTTGCTTCACCCGGAATTCCTACCGGTGATAAGTGCAACGAATGCGGCGGATATATTATTAACGGTGTTAGAGGCAGAAAATACTGTATGAATTCCGATTGCCCTTCAAGAAAGAAAAGCAAAGGAAATAACGATGAATAAAATCACTGTTATAGGTGCCGGTCTTGCAGGCTGTGAAGCAGCTATGCAGATTGCAAATGCAGGTATTAAGGTTGATTTAATTGAAATGAAGCCTATAAAGAAAACCCCTGCACATAAAAGTGATGATTTTGCGGAGCTTGTATGCTCTAACTCACTAAAGGCTGCAAGAACCGATTCTGCGGCAGGACTTTTAAAAGAAGAAATGCGTAAGTTTTCAAGTATTTGTCTTGAGTCTGCAGATAAATGTTCTGTTGCGGCGGGTGGCGCGTTAGCAGTAGACCGCGAAATGTTTTCGAAATATATAACCGAAAAATTAAAATCACATCCAAATATTAATATAATTGAAAATGTTCAAAACGAAATTCCAAAGGATACCGTTACCGTTGTTGCAACAGGTCCTTTGACAGACGGAGCCTTAGCAGAAAATATCATTAAGCTTACAGGTAGTGAAAATTTATCCTTTTATGATGCGGCGGCACCTATTGTTACAAAGGAAAGCATTGATTTTTCTATTGCATTTTTTGCTTCACGTTACGGCAAAGGAACCGACGATTATATTAACTGCCCAATGAATAAGGAAGAATACACAGCATTTTATAACGAGCTTATTAATGCAGAATCTGCGATTCTTTCTAAATTTGATAAGCCTGTTACGGTATATGAAGGCTGTATGCCTGTTGAAATTCTCGCAAAGCGTGGCGAAGATTCTATAAGATTTGGTCCTTTAAAGCCTGTTGGTCTTAGAGACCCCAGAACAGGTAACAGACCGTGGGCAGTAGTTCAGCTTCGCAGTGAGAATGCAGACGGTACACTTTATAATCTTGTAGGATTCCAAACTAACCTAAAATTCCCCGAGCAAAAAAGAGTATTTTCATTAATACCCGGTCTTCAAAATGCCGAATTTATGCGTTACGGTGTTATGCACCGAAATTCGTTTATAAATTCACCCAAGCTTTTAAACCGTGATTTATCGCTTAAATCAAACAGTAATATATTTTTTGCGGGTCAAATTACAGGTGTGGAAGGCTATATGGAATCGGCAGCATGCGGTATAATTGCAGGTATTAACGCGGTAAGAAGATTAAATAATTTAGAGCCTATCATTTTACCAAAGTTTACAATGCTTGGCGCTTTACTTGGTTATATCACGGATGATACTGTTTCTAATTTTCAACCAATGGGTGCGAATTTCGGAATAATTCCACCGCTAGAAGAACATATAAGGGACAAAAGAGAGCGATACGCAGCTTTAGCAGAGCGTTCACTTAAATATTTTGAACAAAATAAGGAGAAATAAAATGCGCGTAGTAATAGATGCATTTGGCGGAGATAATGCACCTTTAGAGATTGTAAAGGGCGCACAGTTAGCTTCTGTTGAATACGGTGTTGATATTACCTTAGTTGGTAATAAAGCTATAATTGAAGATATAATTAGCAAGGAAAATTTAAAATTCTCAGGCGAATTAATCATTGTTGATACAGATGATGTTATTGATATGCACGATGACCCTACAACTCTTTTAAAGGCACATTCAAATTCTTCTATGGCTTTAGCTTTTAAGGAATTGGCAGAGGATAGAGCAGATGCATTTGTTTCTGCGGGTTCTACAGGTGCGGTAGTTGTAGGCGGGACGCTTATTGTTAAGCGTATTAAGGGTATTAAACGCCCCGCATTAGCAGGTATGATACCGTCACCAAACGGTCACTATATGCTAATGGATATGGGTGCTAACGCCGAATGCCGACCTGAAATGCTTTGCCAATTTGGTATTATGGCAAGTGCTTATTTAAAGGGTGTAGAGGGTAAAGAAAACCCAACTATTGGTCTTTTAAATATTGGTACCGAGGATAGTAAGGGCGGCGAGTTGCAAAAGGAAAGCTATAAGCTTTTAATGGAAGCACCAATTAATTTTGTTGGTAATGTTGAATCACGCGAAATGCCAAAGGGTGTTTGCGATGCAGTTATTACTGACGGTTTTACAGGCAATATTGCCCTTAAACTAATTGAAGGCACTGCAACTACATTCTTTAAATTGGTTAAGAATGCATTATATAAGAGCCTGAAAAATAAGCTTGCGGCTTTGGTAATTAAAAAGGATTTATACTCACTTAAAAGTATGATGGACAGTACCGAGGTTGGCGGAGCGCCGCTTTTAGGCGTAAGAAAGCCTGTTATTAAGGCACACGGAAATTCAAATGCAAAGGCATTTAAAAATGCTATAAGACAAGCCGTACAATTCACACAAAACGGC
>JAZRMY010000098.1:0-1242 GCA_045647925.1 Acutalibacteraceae bacterium
TATAAATAATTTTCGGACATAAATATAAAATTTTCGGAAATTAAAAGGTATTTTTCGGAAAGTAATTAAAAATCTTTAAAATAATTTTTGATTGAAAATCTTGTGAACTCCTTTTGTGGCCTTATACTACTCACAAGAGATCCTCAACTGATATTCGTGTGGCCTGGGCACTCCAGCGGTGAAAATGGTGGCTATGAAGCGCTTAAATACCAATTCGTGCTTAGGCATTTTTACAGCCTTGGTGTCAAGTGCATCAGGTTGACTAAACGACCAGTGTTGGAACCTTGTCGGGTTCTAATTCCACAAAACTTGAAAATCCCATAAAAACTTTGAAGAAAACATTTGAAAATCTTTTTGAAATGGTCTTAGACCGAATTTAAAAACACGGCTCTGATACCACCTTCTGTAACACCCCCTTCCTACCACTGGAAGGTTGATGTAACAGCGCCAGTACTCATGCGGTATATGAACCCATGAGGACCCGAGGCTTATAGGGAACTTAAAGGCTTCCCATAAACACAGGTGTATAAAAACCCAATTTTATAATATAATTGATAATGTTGGAAAACAACATAAATTTGCAGCGGAAACAACATGAAAATTATCCTAATACAAAGACTAGGAAATCAATGTAAATACCGAAATTAGAAGTCTTTATTAAACTCTTTGAAAACCTTGGAAAAATCCTTGAGCCACACCTTCCTTAGCCAAGCACCTAAACCTGCAAATTCGGATCTGAAGACATACACGAAGTGCATATGCCCCCAGCCGCATTTTCGAAACCAGCGGTCAGTCGTTTAAGACATGGCAAGCAAACACGCAGGGCTGTCCAATGGGTAAGCAATAATAGAGAGGGGACATAAAACGAACCCTTCTATAGTTTAAGTACCCAAACCCTTCAATAGAGTATTTAGTGTGGTAATTGATGGTGCGTGATTTAACCACGCCCAAAGCACTCCCAAAGAAAGAGCAAGTACCTACTACTTGGAGAACAATTACTCCCTTAAAGAAGCCAGGAAAGAGCGCTCCGGGAAACACAAGTCATCGGAGCGCGCTCAGCAAAGGTATCCCAAAGGGGAATCTCCCAAGCGCGCTCCATAAAGCTTTTTTATCAAAACATAGTCCATCTCTGACAAGCCCGTTCCAATAAGAGAGCGCGATATTAGAGCGTCCTTGATACACCCTGAAACGCGTTCCGAGGGTACTGGTGAGAAAACTCCTGAGCGATAGTCGAAAGGGACA
>JAZRMY010000099.1:0-1022 GCA_045647925.1 Acutalibacteraceae bacterium
GTTCGCTAAAATGACTTTCATTTCTCCGTACTTTTTAAATAACTTATCAATTACATACATTTGTAAAATAACGCCAGCAAAACCGCCAACCATTAAAATAACGGAAATATCAAATGCAGAGTAATTAAATTTATGATCTAAATAAAGCGATAATGTTGATTGGAAGTTTGAAATACCGAAACTAAACGTGAAGACGATAATTAGGAAAATGAAATAAGATGTTTTTGTAGACCGTACTAATTGCTTTAATAAATTTTCACGTGGTGGTTTAGCCGCTTGCAGTGCTTCTTGTTTTTTTACTTTTGGTAAAATGATTGCCGATAAAACAGCAGCTGCTAATGCAACGCCACCAGCGAAATAGAAAGGAAACGAAATATTGATACCGGCAAGTACACCGCCAATACCAGGACCAATCGTAAAGCCAAGGCTTATTGCGGCCCCGATCATCCCCATGCCCTTTCCACGTTCTTCGATTGTTGTAATATCTGCTACATAGGCCATAACAGGAGGCAGTACAAAGGCAGCACCTGCACCACTTAAGAAGCGGGCAACAAATAGCACCCATACAGCATCTGCTGATCCAAATAAAAATTGAGATAAACCGTAAATAATTAATCCTGAAATAATGAAAATTTTACGTCCATACCGATCTGAAAGTTCACCGGCAATAGGAGATAATAAAAATTGTGCAAACGCAAAGCCTGCAATTAAAAAGCCGAGCACTTGCCCACCAACGCCAAATACCTCTAAATAAGAAGGCATAACAGGGACAATCATTCCGATGCCACCCATAATAATAAAGGCGCTGAACATCAGCGTATAAAGTGCTACTTTGTTTGTTTGATTCGACATAGCGAACCGCCTTTCTTAAAAATTAATACAAAAATTGAAATATAAGTATAATTAGTCTAACATAATTATACATACAGTTACTACTGGAAGGATATTAGCCTAAAGGATGAGAAACGAAAACTATCCAGAAATTCTAAGAAATCTGGATAGTTCGCATACTAACTTATAAT
>JAZRMY010000100.1:0-7800 GCA_045647925.1 Acutalibacteraceae bacterium
CAGCGAAGATTTGAATTGTATTGATCAAGTAAGTCGAATGTGAAAGACTTGTCCTTGCCGTCTTGAAAGCATACTAAAGCAAGCGTAAACAATAGATTGTTTCGCCCCATTTGCCCTTTTTCGCCTTTGACATCTGTTGCAGAAAGCAGCTGATGAAACCACTCGGACTGCGTTAACGACGTCGTTTGACTTTTCGACGGTACGACAAATAAAGGTCTCGCTAAATCGTCATCGCGACGCATCGACCAGTTAATGAATTCATGCATTGAATACGTGTTATTTAAATCTACATAAGCGATATTGTCTTTTTTTGGCATACGGAAAAAGCCGAAGTCGTTGCAGTAAATATCCGCATCCACTGACTTTAGGCTTCGCTTCAAATTATCACTAATACGTTTTGCGACCTTCAAGCCACGGAAGTTGTTTTTATTTGAAATAAATAGCGGTGAAGACAGCACAAAATACAACTGATAGCCACGATCTGACTCCACAATGAACGTAGGTAAGCCGATTGAATCGTCCATACATGCTAATAGTAAATCGTTTACCGTATGACGCTTCGTATCGATATCGATGACGAATGTGTTGATTTGTTGTAAGTTGTCCTCACTAAAGCCTTTAATAAACAGACGCTTTTCATCACTATACGTACCGTAACGATAAACATTAGGGGTAAAATGTGTCAGTGCATCTACGTTTGCTAACAAGCTCTCTTTTGATGTGATAATATAGCCTTTCACGTGGCCATTCGCAAAATGCGCTTTATCACGTACGACAAAAAGAACGCCTTGGCGATTTTCGCGCTCGTTCTTCTCCGCTGCTAGACGATTTGGTAAGCTCGCATTCGAGCCGACCTTTTTATAAGTTAATAAACCTTTTGGTAATAACACATCAAAAAGTTGCTGTAGCATGTGCATCGATACCCCCCTAATTTTTTATATAACCATTATATAAAATCGAGGTTGTGCATTTTGGCTCTCTCTATAGAGGAAAATGCACCATTTTTGACACGCCTTCAGCCTTAGAGCCACAAGGGTTTGAAAAAAAGTTGTAATTTTTTTTTTAAACGGGTTTGTCCCAAAAAAACGGTGCAAAAAAACAAAATGCACCACTCCCTAAATGTCTAAAAACGTTGATATATCAACGTTAATTGCGATTTTGGCGAAAAAAATACTACACGGGTTTGTCCCAAAAAAATGCCGAGTGGTGCATTTAAAGTACACGGGTTTGGAAATGCACCACTAAAAAATCGCTCTAAAATGCACCATTTTTTTAGAAACGTTGATTTAATCGCATTTGTTTGTACACGGGTTTGTCCCGACTGGTGCATTTGGGCAAAATACTACACGGGTTTGTCCCAAAGTTTGTACACGGGTTTGTCCCAAAATGAAAATAAGTGGTAAAAATGGGTCGCGTTTTTTATGTAGACTGAAAAATCAGATAAATTTGTGTATGAAATCGGTGCATTTTATTCGGGCAAAATTATTTCATTGTTTATTAAATTAAAAATTATGCACCAAACGATAAAGGGGCATGATTAAAATGCACCAACTCCTTTTAGCTTGGTGCATTTTGATATAATAAAAGCAAAAATTTCAATTTCGGGAGGTGACTTATGGATTATCAAACGTTAAGTGATACAAAAATTTTAAATTACGAACAAAGAAAAATAGCCGTCTTTGAAGAAATAAAGGGGCTATTTGAGGAGTTACCGTTCTTACTTGATATATGGTACCAAGACGCCTACCATACGACGCCTGAAGAAAAAATCCACCAAACGCCTGGTGAGCACCAAAGTGAAAGCTTTCGTGCCATTTATCATTTAATTATTGACGAGTTAAGTGACTACAAACGCTTCACAAAACGCATTATACGCGATATCGTGCTTAATTTTGAAGATACAATCAAGGAGCATGTAACGCCTTATTTAGCGCATTTAATGGAGCACCATCGAAATATCTCCTTAACAGAGCAGGAATATATTTATGCCAATACCTCTACCCGATTTCATTTAATGCGCAATATTGTTACAAGTAAAACGAACTTCGTAGAAAAGGAAACGGGCTTTATGGGGACAGAGCTCATCGATAATCAAGGTACCTTCCACGGATTTGCGGAACTGCGCCCTGCACCGTTAGTTCAAACAGAGGCTGCGGATTATGGTTTGGATTTACTTGAAACGACCCTTAGTTCACTCGATGAACTGACAGCGGATATTTTCGATTTAGTGAGTTATCAGTGGATGACCGGCAAACGGGATAGCGAAGGTTTTATTGAATTTCATAGCGATGACGCACTCCTTCTTCGTCACTATGAAAAGGGCGAGACACCCGAAATGCTCAAATTTAAAGAGCGAGACCGCTTTACGATCATGCAACGTGTCGCTGCTTTATCTAGCGTTTGGATCGCCTTACATAATGGGCCTGAACGTGTGAAAATCGTCAATGCAAGTGAAATTAATTCAAAGCATTATAACTTCCAAGATTTCAAGCGGATGTTTGACATTGGCAGTGTCCGTATTGCTTTTGATAAAAAGACAAATAAACCAAAAGGGATTTATGCCCTGCAAATTAAGCCGTCAACTCTCTTGCAGCCGTATTTAGACGGTACGAAATCAAGCCTTGGCGTCCTTGATTTAAAGGTCTTTAAATATAGCTATGTATCGCAACGTGAGCATAAGCGTCTAATACGCTATTTAAGTCGCCAATGGAAAATTCGTTCGATTAAAGGAACGATCAATCAGCCGTTTAAAATTGCGACGCTGTTAACTGAGATGAACTTCCCTACCCGCTTAAACGGGGTACAATTGCGCGATAGCTTTGAGCAAGTTCTAGATGACTTGCAACGTGACGAAGTAATCTCCAATTGGTCCTATACCGAAGCAATTGAAGAGGCACGCATCGGAAAACGAGGTTGGGTACAAAACTACTGGAGCCAAATTAGCATTATCATTACGCCTCCTTATACAGTTGTACTTGAAAATAAGAAAAAGATTTCCTTACCAAATGCACCAGTAGAAACAAACTTGTCTACAAACGAATTAACCGAACCAGAATATATAGAGGGCTTGACCGAAAAAGCGGAATGTATCGTTGAAATGCCAAAAAAGATACAAGAGCTTACCCCTGAAATTATGCATGCTAAAATCAATGAGCTTGGCTATTCCATTCGTAAAGCAGCAGATGAAATGGGCATTAGCCATACAACTCTTTCACGCTACATAGCACATAAAATTAAACGTCAAAACAAAGATAACGACCAAAAAATGATGCTGTGGTTGGAAATGAATAGTTGATATGTTTATGGTACGTCGTAAAGAAAGGAAAAGTATTTAATGCTTTTTCTTTCTTTATTTTTTTCTGTTGTGAAAATGCAATAGTAAAACTGTTGGACGGAGATATGGACCAGTAGCATGCACAGTGGACATACATATAGACCATTTCCGGTTTATATTTAATACAACAAGTGTTGCATTGGAGTAACTAGCTTAGAAGGGGCTTCTAGTCGTTTGGATTACAAAGGTGATGAAAAGCCGCTAACGTTTCATGGATTACGTTACAACTATGTACAAGATCGAATGAACGCATTGCAAAGAGAAGGCTATACAAGAGATGCTGCGGCTCAAATTGTGACGCAAGAGGTCGGGCATAATCGAATTAAAGTTATTTCGATTTATACTAATGGGAAATAAATTTGTTTGTTTTATCTCCTTTCGCTGAAAAGAAAAAAACGGCGTTTATATTAATTTATTATTTTTAAAGATATTAAAAGATATTAAAGATAATAGGGAAATTTTCAAACCCTTGTGGCTCTAAGGCTGGCGCGTCAAAACCCTAAAAAAAAGGCAGTAAACCCTAAAAAAAAAGGCAGTAAACCTTAAAAAAAAGGCAGTAGAAACTATAAAAAATGATGTTCTTTTTTATAGTTTCTACTCACTTCTATAAAAAAACAGTTATAATTTTATATAAATAACTGCCTTTTTTTTAACTTTAAACAAAGGAATGGATTGGAGGGGTTTATTTGGTTATGTTGAATTCTAAAACGACAATTAAGAAGCCTGTAGAGGTGGTGAGAAAAACTATGCATCTAGTTGAACTAAACAAAGGATTGAACTTACGCCAGCAACGGTTTTTTAATCTCGCGATTTTGCAAGTGGAGAACGGGATAAGTGAGATTAGCAAACAGGATTTTGATGAAATTTTTGAAGATACAAGTGATAAATTTTATTCGACTGAAGTTTTAAATGATATTAAATCGTTGGGGAGTCTGGGGTTATTGAGTGGTGAAGGTCGTTCGGTAACTTGGGATAATGTTTTTATTCGAGTTCAGTACGATGATAAAAAGAGTGTTTATCGCTTTGAATGGTCACCGTACATGAAAGAACGTATTGAAAATGTACGTAAAAACTACATACAACAGGACCTTAGAACATTAGCTAAATTTAGAAATAAGTATTCGTTTATTTGGTATGACTATTTTAAAACTCATTACCGAAAATGGAAGTGGCTTTTGTCTAGGGAAGAAATCATTGAATTACTACGCTTAGGTGATAAAAAGTCTTATGCAGAAAACCCTCGAATGATGTTTAAACACTGTATAGATACACCTATTCAAGAAATCAACGAACATACAGAATTTAAAATTGAAATTGAACCAGTTCGGAAGAAAAATAAAATTGTTGCTTATGAGTTTAAACGCTATACAGAACAAGGTCTTGAATTGACTGCTACACCTAAGCAAATAAATACTTTACAGGAGATTGTAGATCGCTACGGAGACACAGGAATGATTGCTCGTGAGGTTTCTGAATTTGCTATTGTAGACGCAGATGCCGTTCCGTATCTGATAGGTTTACTTTTTGAAATAAAAGGTTTTGAAAAATATATTCAAGCTGCTGATTCGTTTACTTGCGAATCATTTAAAGATGTTGTTGCTTTAGCTATTGCAAAGGACAATGCTTTCAAAGTGAAAATGCGTGAATTGATTCAAAAGAAAGCTGATGCTCCAACCATTGACGATTTCTTGCCACAAGAGCAAACCTCAAGAAAAGTTGAGTTTTATAATTGGTTAGACGAGCGTGAATAAAATGCGTGTAAAGAATGGCTTCTTTTGGTCATTCTTTTCTATTTCCAAAATTTCCACCACTTCTTATCAGCTGTAGCAATTTCTTTGCGGGTCTCTAATGTTTGGCGCATAGATTCCACGAGCAAGCGATCCCTTCCTTGGAGATGTTTGGCCGTGGACTATCCTATAATTATCTGAGTTCACTTGACACAGAGGGTTTAGTCTCATTTTTGTAATTTATGATAGCTCTCAAAGCTATATTTGGTTAATCTTATTTTAGCTTCTTTGGAAAGGAAGGTACTACTTTTATGACTGAATCTTTTATTGGTGGTTTACTATCTATTGTGGTCTGGCATTTAGTAACTAATTATAAGCTTGTTAAGCGATAATTTTATATATAAGGTTTGACTTGTAATCGTTGCTATATGAATGATTACAAGGTTAACCTTTTTATTTTTTAATGCAACAACTGATATGTATCTTGCATAAAATTGTGTATATTTCTGATCGTTTTAAATCCGCATAAATCTGACGCTCCGCATACGCTCTTCCCTTGACATTGCGCTTAATTCTTCATCGCCGTAATCTTCCTCACAAAAGCAGAAGTTTAAAAAAGGTTTCATTTTGAAAAGGAGAACTTTTTGAGAATCCTGTTTTCAAGGTTCCAAGTCCTTGTTGCTACATGCACTCTTCTCCTGGCATTTCGCTTATTTCTTCAGCCTTGCAACCTTTCTCACAAAAGTAGAAGTTTGAAAAGGTTACTCTTTGCGAAGGTGTCTATTTGCGAAGGTAGAAGTTTGTTTGGTATACTTTTGTTAAGAATTTCCGTTTGAAAAGGGAGAGTTACGTATGGCGATAACGATTGTAGTAGGGAACTTTAAAGGTGGCGTAGGTAAAACAAAAGTGTCTGTCATGGCCAGTTGGGAACTAGCTTTTGAGAAAAATAAAAAGGTACTTTTAGTCGATATGGATCCACAAGGTAATGCAAGTACATTAATTGCTCGTTCTACGGGCGTAACTGAAATCAATGCGAGTATTTTTGATGGATTTAAAAATGGTTCATTAAAAGAGTGTATCGTACCCGTAACAGAAAACCTACATATGATTCCAGCACAAGTATCGTTTAAAAATTTACCTAAGTTTTTATACGCTAATATTCAAGAAGAAATTGACCAAGTTTCTTATCTTAAGAAGCTACTTGATCCGATTCGTGATGAATATGATTATATTTTCATTGACGTACCACCAACAATTAGCGATTTCTCCGATAACGCTATCATGGCATCGGATTATGTATTAATCATTTTACAAGCACAAGAACTTTCTCTTGAAGGTGCTGAGACATACGTAAAATATTTGCAGTTCATGGCAGACCATTATGATGCAGATATTCAAGTCGTTGGCGTGCTACCCGTTTTACTTCGTCCCGGTGGTCGCGTTGATATGTCTACAATCGAGCGAGCGAAAGCATTGTTCGGCGATGATAACGTGATGAAAAATGTGGTGAAACACCAGGAACGTCTAAAAGCATGGGATGTAACAGGCATTAAAAATAAAGATCAGCATGATACAAAAGCCCACCAAGTATTTATTGATGTAGTTGACGAGTTGTTAGAAAAACTTAATGACTTCGAGGAGGCTGGTAAGTATGAGTAATGAGAAAGGCGGTCTCATTAAAAAGAAAAAGAAGCCAATCATGCCACCACCAGCTCCTGTTATAAAAACGCAAGCTGCTGATTTTTCCTATTCACCAGCTCCTGTTGAAGAAGAGGTAAAGCAGCCTGTCAAAGAACAAAAGAAATCTAAAACGATTGGTAAAAAAAATAGTACAAAAACACTCAAAGTTCCTTCTGAAATTCATACCCAAATTCATTTGCTTAGCCCTTTTATGGATGAACATAAAGCATATATAATTTTGCAGCGGCTGATTGATAGTTATGTAGCAAACGAACTAACAAACCGCCAACAACGCCAATTTGAATTTATGTTAAAGATGTCTGAGGAAGAGAAATAACAAAAGCATAGAAAAACGCGCTCAGACGTATCGGGCTCCCCTGTCTCGCTACGTTTGAGCGCTATTTTTTTAGATATTTTGCGCAGAACGGAAAAGTTTTGCGCAGGAAAATGGCAAAATGTCCCGACTTTGCGAAGAAAAAAGCTAAATTGTCCCGGTTTGCGCAGAAAAACGCCAAAATGTCCCGGTTTTGCGGTGTTCTAGTTGGGCTAAGATGGAGATCTTTAAGCGGATTAGGATGCGATGAAATGCAGAAATTTAATGCAACAAATGTTGTATTAAATTCAATACGACTCACTACTCCTTGTAAAAGTGGCGGGCGAGAAGGGGAGGAGTTTGCGCAGTTTAGAAAAGTTTTGCGCAGTTTTGCGCAGAAAAACGGCAATTTGTCCCGAGTTTGCGAAGAAAAAAGCTAAATTGTCCCGGGTTTGCGCAGAAAAAAGCTAAATTGTCCCGGGTTTGCGCAGAAAAACGCCAAAATATCCCCGTTTGCGGTGTTCTAGTTGGGCTAAGATGGAGATATTTAAACGGATTAGGATGCGACGAAATACAAAATTTTAATACGACTCGCTATTCCTTCTGTAAAAGCAGCGTGTCGGGAAGATCGTAGTTTAGAAAAGTTTTGCGCAGAAAAATGAAAAAATATCCCGGTTTGCGGTGTTCTAGTTGAGCTAAGATGGAGATATTTAAACGGATTAGGATGCAAAGAAATGCAGATATTT
>JAZRMY010000101.1:0-9865 GCA_045647925.1 Acutalibacteraceae bacterium
CGTGACAGGCTAGCGTTCTAACCAACTGAACTACCAGGCCACATGGTGGGAACAACAGGGCTCGAACCTGTGACCCTCTGCTTGTAAGGCAGATGCTCTCCCAGCTGAGCTATGCTCCCACGATGACCGCGCTGGCTTGCCTTTGTCAACTCACCGGCGACAAACAATATACTACCATAACGATTTAGATTTGTCAAGCACTTTTTTTAATTTTTTTCAATTTTTTTTAAAATTTTTTCAATATCGCTTTTTGTGAAGGAATAAGTGGTGTTACAGAAGTGACATTTAACGTCTACACTCGGTAAATCGGCAACCATTTCGCTCAATTCTTTAGCGCCTAAACCCTGAAGTGTGGCCTCTACCTTTTCTTTTGCACATTTACATTTATATTCAACCTCTTGCTCATATATTACCTCAACATCGAAGCCTTGCAAAACATCCCTTACAATATCCTCAATATCCATACCCTCGTCAAGAAGCTGAGTTACGGGTTTTACACGCGCAAGATTCTGTTCTATTTTGGTTATAATCTCATCCTCGGTAAAAGGAAGAAGCTGTAAAATATAACCACCCGCTTTTTTAACGGTTAAATCAGGATTAACAAGCACACCTAAAGCGCAAACCGTTGGGATTTGTTCACTTGTAGCGTAGTAGGAGGTTATATCCTCTGCTATTTCGCCCGAAACAATAGGAACAAAGCCATTGTAAGGCTCCTTCATACCAAGGTCTTTAACAATATACAAATTACCGTCTGTACCCACAGCACCCGATACATCAAGCTTTCCGTTTGGCTTTGGCGGAATTTCTACTACAGGATTTTGAGCGTAGCCTCTTACATTTCCGGTAGAATCTGCTGCAACTGTAATAGCACCCGCAGGGCCGTTACCGTCAATCTTTAAAGAAATACTGCTTTTTTCTCCCTTAAGCATATTACCCATCATAGAGGCTGCGGTTAGCATTCTACCCAAAGCGGCGGTCATTACAGCCGAGGTGGAATGAATTTGTTCAGCTTTAGCTACAATATCGGTACTATCCACAGCCGATACCATTACTGCGCCTTCACTTGTTATACATCTAATTAATTTACCCATTATTTTACCTTTCTTGTTACATAAATTGCCCGTTCACTTGTATCAGTAAGCGGTTTTTCGGTCATATCGTCAAAAACGCCTACTATTTCAAGTCCCGCGTTTTTAATTGCCTTTTCTAATTGCTCCTTGCTATAAGCACGCTCGGAAAATTCCTCACTAAAACGTGAATATTTATCCCCGTCTTTTACAAAGAAATCAAGCATTATATCTACTGATTTGTTCTTGTCATTATAATTATTTGCCCAAACACAATAAACGTGTTCCCTGTCCATTACAAAAACGTTGTCACCCAAAACCTCTTTATGCTTATATTCGGTATTAACGTCGAATATAAACAGCTTATCCTGCTCTAAAAAGAGCGAAATTCGCTTTATAGCTTTGCAGAGGGTGTTATAGTCTGTTATATGGTTAAGACTGTCCAAACAGCATACGGCGCCGTCTACGGTACCATAAAGGTCAAGCTCCTCAAGTCTTTGGCAAAGGAACAAAATATCATTCCCCTGCTCCATTGCGCTTTGTCTTGCAAGATTTAGCATATCCTCAGACATATCGGCGCCAATAACCTCTACCCCAAGCTTTGCAAACTCATTAGAAAAGCCGCCTGTTCCGCAAGCGGCATCCAATAAAAGTGTTGGCGCACTACCGTATTTTTTAAAAAGCTTCATTAAATATGACGTGCGTTTTTTATAATCCACATCATACATAAGTTCATCGTAAAAATCGGCGAAAATATTATACATTTTATTTTAACCTTTCAAACGCAAGCTGGAAGCCTTCATTGATAGCGCGGCTTACTCGACTTATAGTAGCGGTGCTTGCACCTGTATTTTTTACAATTTCACTATAAACCTGTTTATCATTAAGCATTTTAGCCACTACAAAGCGTTGTGCAATTGTAGCGATTTCCTTAGGTGTACAGGCATCACTAAAAAATTTATAGCATTCTTCCCTTGTTTTAAGGGTTAAAATAGCATCAAAAAATTGGTCATTAAACTCATTTTTTTGCATAAAAACACCTCGTTTTTATTGTTTTAAAATATTTTAACACATAAAAGCGCTAAAGTCAATTTTATGTTTAATATTATTCTTGAATAAATAATAATTTAATGATAAAATGTAGTAAAAGGATGTGTTTTGATGAATTCTGTAAAAATTCTGCACACTGCGGATATACATATAGGTGCGGTTGATAGTTTTTTAGGCACTAACGCCCAGTCACGCCGTTTTGAAACCTTAATAACCTTTGAGCGAATTATAGATACTGCTATTGATAACGGTGTTCAGTTAATTGCCATTGCGGGCGATTTGTTTGATAACGACACACCAGAAGCCGTATTTGTAGACGCTGTTTTTAATAAAATATCCAATTGCGGTATAAAGGTAGTTTACTGCGCCGGTAATCACGACCCGCTTAATGCTAATTCACCGTTTGTAACCCGTGCGCTTCCCGAAAACCTTTTTGTTTTAGGCAAAGAGGACCAATGTATTGTTTTCGATGATATAAGCACAAGGGTTTACGGTAGGTCCTTTGATAGTGCATATTTAAAGGGAGAAGAAGAATTTACTTTAGCCGTACCAAATGATGATTTTATAAACATAATGGTACAACACGGTGAATTAAAAGGTGACCTTGGCTCTGATTATAACTCAATAACACCAAAATTTGTTAAAAAAAGCGGTATGGACTATATTGCTTTAGGCCATATACATAAGCGCACCCCTGTAGGTAAAATTGATAATACCTTTTTCGCATACTGCGGTTGCCCCGAAGGTCAGGGCTTTGACGAATTAGACCAAAAGGGCGTATATATGGGTACTGTTTCTAAGGGCAAATGCGATTTGGAATTTGTACCTGTTTCAAAGCGTGAGCATATCCACCAGAAAATAGATATAACCGATGTTAGCGATATTACATCGCACATTTTAGATGTATTAAGTGAAAAATACGAAAATTTCGGTGATAATCTATATAAAATCGAGCTTACAGGTGAAATTGACCCCGATTTTGAATTAAGTATTCCCGAAATCGCTACCCGCCTTTCCGAAAAGCTTTATTTTGTAAAGATTAAGGATTCTACCGAATATAAAATTGACCTTGAGCTTTTGGCAAAGGACCCATCCTTAAAGGGTATTTTTGTTAAAAATATGCTTGAAAAAATGGAACAGGCAGAAAATAAAGAGCCGTATAAAAAGGCGTTAAAAATAGGTCTTAAGGCCTTTAGGAGTGAGGTGAACTACATTGAAGATTAAATCGCTTAATATCGCTGCCTTTGGCGGTCTTAAAAATGTACAGTTATCCTTCCAAAACGGCTTTAATGTAGTTTACGGCAACAATGAAAACGGTAAAACAACAATAATGAACTTCATTAAAATGATGTTTTACGGTACGGAACGCGGCTCTGCACAGCTTTCAAAAAATCTTCGCAAAAAGTACACCCCGTGGGATAATAGCGGTATGGCAGGCAGTATTGATTTTGAAAACGAAGGCAGAAACTACCGAATTGAACGTAGCTTCGGCAGTTCTAACTCAACCGATAAGGTAACACTCATTGATTTGGATTTAGGCACCAGAGATACCGTTTCTGCGGATATTGGCGTAAAGCTTTTCGGTCTTTCCTCAGCAGCTTTCGAACGCAGTATATTTATTGGTCAGTTCGGCTTTCCTGAAAGCAATTCTGCAGCAGAGGGCGAAATCAACTCAAAGCTTTCAAACCTCACCCTTACGGGCGACCAAGCTATATCCTTTGATGAGGTTAACCAAAGACTGCAGTCGGCAAAATTTGCGCTTATGTCCAAAAGTGGCAAAGCCGGAATTTACGATAAAAACCTAATTGCCGCAAAAGAGCTTGCAGGAAAAATAGAAAATGCCAAGCTGGCACAATCAGTAATTGCAGAAAAAAAGCAAACTGCAGAAGCTTTAAGCATTAAAATTACCGAGCTTTCGGCACGCGCTGAGCAAATGAAAACTAAAATTGACGGTGAACAGGATTTCCGCAATGCCGAAAAATTAACCGAGCTTTTAGCGCTAAAGGAAAAGCTTGATGCTTTAAACGAAACACTAAAACTTGAAAACGGTCAAACTGCAGACGAAATGTTTGTCCGCAAGGTTGAATTCTGCCTTTCAAAAATCGAAAATATTGAATCCAAAACAGAATCAAAGAAAAACGAAAACGCACTTTTAGAAAGCAATCTTAAATTAGCGCAAAACCCTGTGGAAAATGCCACACCCGAAAGCAAGGCGGCTCTGTTAAAAAAAATTGAAGCCATAAAACAAGAAATTTCAAAAATAGCTGCACAAATCAAGCAATTGGAAGAAACGCCTAAGAAAAAACTAAGCCCCGTGTTTTCTGCACTTATTTATGTTTTCGCTATTGCATCTGTTGGTTTATTCTTCCTTAAACCCATATTTTATATTGTATCGTTAAGTCTTTTACTTGTAGTTGTTGCTATTGCGGTAATCTTTAAAATTACCCAAAAAAGCAAAGAAAAGAAGCGTGAAAACCAAATTCTTCAATTAAAACTTAATGAGACTAATTTAATTTCTAATCTAAACGCCGAAAAATCCAACCTTTCAGCAATAAATGCCGCATTGAATACAAATTCGGCAATGATAGAAAACCAAAAGCAAAAAATTACTGAAAATATCCGCGAAATTGAAAATCTTAATGCAGAAAAAAATGCCGAAAGTGAAATTCTTTATAATTTATTTTCTGCATTTACAAAGGTGAATTCTACCGAACAGGTTAAACAAGCACTATTGGAAATTAAAGAAAAGGCAACTACTCAAAAGGAAATCAAACAAAATATCAATTATATTTTAAAGGATGTTGGCAATATTTCTTACGATGAGGCACGGCAAAAGCTTGAAAACATTAAAACACCTTTAGAAAATGAAATTGATTTTGAAAGCCTTAAAAACGAATATGCTAAGCTTTTATCCGAAATAACGGAACAAAAAACCGACTTAGCCTCATTACTTACTGAAATTAAGTCACTCTCGGCAAATCTTGGCAATATTGAAAATGATAAAAAGCAGCTTGCAGAGCTTAAAAACAAAATACTTAATCAAAAGGATTACTGCGATAGCTTGGATATTGCGTTGTCAGTTTTGGCGGATAGCTTTGTAGAAGTTCGCCGAAGCTTCGGCTCTGTGCTAGAAAATAAGGCAAGTGATATTTTTAAAGGTATCACAGGCGGCAAGTACCAAAGTATGAGTATTTCAAAATCCTTTGAAATTGCCGTAGAAAAGGCCGATACCTTTGGAGGCAAGGAAATTGATTACCTATCAAGCGGAACCGCTGACCAGGCTTATTTAAGCTTACGCTTGGCTATTTGTGAGCTTATGGCACAGGACGGCAACCTATTCCCTGTTTTACTTGACGATGCTTTAGCCCAATATGATGACAGCAGAACAAAAACCGCATTAGAATTTTTAAATGAATATTCCAAAAACGGACAGATTATTATGTTCACCTGTCATAACTCGGTGCTAAATGCTTCAAAGGAATCAGGCGCAAACGAAATAATATTATAATGGTATGGCAAAAAGGACTTGGAAAATTCCAAGTCCTTACTTTTTTATTTATTCTTATAAAGCTCTTTTATATATCCTGCGTAATTTTTAACCTGTGTCCACATTTCATCAGTAACAACCACATCATTACCAAATAGCGCTGTTTTCAAGGCTTCTTCATCTAATTTAGAATGCTCGCCACCACAAAGATATCCAACGCTCACATCAAAATAGTCTGCAATTTTGCAAAGCGTATCGGTAGAAAGGCTTTTTATTCGCCCCTTTTTATAATCGGTAAGCGATGAACGCGGAATTTTACATTCACGGCAAAGGGTTGTAATATTTATACCCTTTCGCATACAAAGTTCTTCGATTAAATCATAAACAAAAATCATAATTTCACCCAAATTTACTAAATTCAGTAATTTTATACTTGACTTTTACTGAATACCGTATTATAATACCACTTAAATACGAAATTCAGTAATTTTATTTTATTATAATACCTTTTTTCGTAATTGTCAAGAATTATGAGGTGAAATATTATGTATATATGCCTGAAATGTGGCAACGAATTTGAAACTCCAATAAAATTAACCGAAACCCACTCATTACCTAACCCGCCTTACGAAGCCGTATATGTCTGTCCTGATTGCAAATCGACCGATTATGAAAAGAAAAAGACTAAGCATTGTCATTGCTGCGGTGCAAAAATTTTAAACGGCGATTCAGATTATTGTAGCGATGCCTGTAAAATAAAGGGTGAAAAGCTGTGGCTTAAGGAAGCCGTGCGTAAAAATCTTTTAACTAGCAGTCCAATCTACTGCCTTGTAAGAGAAACCGAAGAATATAATAAAGCCAATAAAACAAATTACAGCTACGGGCAATATGTCGCCTTTGTAAAATCAAAAAAGAGGATTAAGAAAAATGCAAAACAATAAAAAAGAATATCTTAGCAATTACCTTTTACAGCAAGCAAAAATTAACCGATTAAATAAAATGTCCCTCTTAAACCCGGATTTAAAAAACAAATACGAACAAGAAATACAAAACGCTAAGGCTATAAGAAATGAAATAGAAAATAAAATTGCCAGTGTGGATGGCGGTATTTTAAGTGAGGTTTTATTTCAAAAATACATTTTAGGCAGAAATTTAGAGGAAGTAGGACTTGCCATAAACTACAGCAAACGCCAAACAGAACGAATGCACGTTGCCGCATTGGAAAAATTTAAAATGTAATTCGCTATTTACATTTGTTTTTAAAAGTAGTATAATAAGAACAAATGTTTGGGAGGGATAAGCTTGGCAGATAGAATTATATTGCATTGTGACCTTAATAATTTCTTTGCATCTTGTTCCCTTTTATATAACCCTACTCTTAAGGATATGCCGGTAGCGGTATGCGGTGATAGCGAGAACCGCCACGGTATTGTACTTGCTAAAAACGAAATCGCAAAGCAATTCGGCATAAAAACTGCCGAGCCTATTTTTCAAGCGCAGCGTAAATGCAAAGACCTTGTAATTTTACCACCTTTGTATGACGCTTATGAAGAATATTCAAAAAAAGCACAGGAAATTTATTCCCGCTATACCGATATTATAGAGCCGTTTGGAATTGATGAATGTTGGCTTGACGTTACGGGAAGCACTCTGCTATTCGGTAGCGGTGAACAGATTGCAAACAGTATAAGGCAAACTATAAAAAAAGAGCTCGGTCTTACCGTATCGGTTGGAGTCAGCTTTAATAAGGTTTTCGCAAAATTGGGCTCGGATATGAAAAAGCCTGACGGTACAACCGTTATTTCAAGAGAAAACTTTAAAGAAAAGGTTTGGCCGCTGCCTGTAAGCGACCTTTTGTTTGTAGGCAAAAGCACTACCGATAAGCTGAAATCCATTGGTATTAACCTTATTGGCGACGTTTCTATTTGCGATGATGCCACTTTAACCCGACTTTTAGGTAAAAACGGCATTACCTTAAAGAATTATGCGCTAGGGCTTGACAATTCGCCCGTTATACCGGTTACAAAAGAATCTAAACCTAAAAGTATTGGCAAATCCGTGACCTGTTCCAAGGACTTTGAAACCAATGACGAGGTATGGAAAGCCTTCCTTTCCTTTGCACAAATTATTAGCGACACTTTGCGAAAGCATAATCTTTATGCCGGCGGTATTCAGGTTCACATACGCACATCTTCACTCGCAGTTAAGGAATTTAGTTACTCGTTTAGCGATACAACAAACTGCGCTTTAACACTTGCAAAGCACGGCTTCGAGCTTTTTAAACAAAACTACCATTTTGCCGAGCCCTTGCGTTCTGTAGGGCTTCGGGCAATCAACCTTAAAACCGAATCAACTGCTGTGCAGCAGGATATTTTCGGCAATACCGAAACCAACCATAAAACCGAACAAATTGAAGATTCGGTATATAAAGTCCGCCAAAAATTCGGAAAATCCTCTGTAAAACGCGGAACGACAGTGTAAATATTAAATAAAAGTAAAAGAAGCACGAAAATTTCGTGCTTCTTTTACTTTTGTCTTATACCTTGATAAGCAATTATAATCTATTCGATAAATTGGAATTTGTATAAGTTATCCTTTGGAAACAAAGTGCTTCATAGGTTCATCCAGATGATAAATCTCGGTCTTTATAAACTCTGGATAGATGACGGCATCTTGAATTTCCTCAATGAGCATCCATCCAAGCACAACATCGCAGTTATCTTTATGGGATGTAAACTCACCAGTATCGGGAATGGCAGAATTGTCATCTATGAGATAGTAGAAAGCGAAGTTGTGTGCTGCTCTACCATTCCATTCCCAAAAACATTCTTCGCTCCACAATAATTTTACACAGGAAATATCTGCACCAGTTTCTTCTTTGTATTCTCTAACGAGGCCGTCTGCCAATGTTTCGCCAATTCTAATATGACCACCAGGTAAGGCAAATTCGTTTCCATTGCGGTCTCGCTGTACAAGAATTTTGCCATCACGAATTAAAACACCGACAGTTCGAACATCGCAGATATTGTTATCAACAACAAACATCCAATCTTTATTCATGTACCGTTCCCTCCGTCAAATTCTTATTTATCGGTTGGTTGTATTATATCATAATTCAGTTAATTATTAAAGATGATATTTAAAAATACCCGCAGTTTCAAAAAACTACGGGTGTTTTTTCCTTTTTCACTGTCCCTAACGGTTGCTTTTAAATTTTAACATTTATTTTTCAAAATAAAAATCGAAAAAATTATCGTTCATAATAGCAATAGTACCTACTGTACCCTCGTCTACCGAAAGATAAAGCTCTTCACTAACAGAATAACATTTTGTTTCACCCGTAAAGGTTGAAAAAGTAATATAAAATTCTTTTTTTGTTTCGGGCATTTTAGTACCATAAGTTTTTACAAAACATTCTTTTTTAAGTACACGGGCATTAATTTCGGTTATCGGCGCATCCTCTAACGGTTTTTCTAATTCTTCTAACATTTCTTTTCGCGATTTAATACTACTTTTTATAATTTTAATAATGAATACTGCCAACACTAAAAAAATTAAACCAAACACAGCAAAGGTTATATAATCTGAAGCTTCATAATAAGTAACGGTTTTTCCGTTTTCAGTAATTTGAGTAAATAAATTAATCATTTCAAACACCTCTTTAAAATGAATATAACATAAAAAAATAGAGATAGCAACTGCTATCTCTTTAAAAACTTTATTGGGCTCACACCCTGAAAACTGAACAAGTAATAGCGAAGAAGAGGATACGAAAAAATAGGTCAAGCCCTCGGTCTATTAGTACTACCTAGCACACGTATCACTACGCTTACACATGTAGCCTATCAACCCGGTAGTCTTCCGGGGACCTTACTAGCTTATGCTATGGGAAATCTTATCTTGAGGTTGGCTTCACGCTTAGATGCTTTCAGCGTTTATCCAATCCACACTTAGCTGCCCAGCTATGCCCTTGGCAGAACAACTGGTGCACCAGAGGTGTGTCCATCCCGGTCCTCTCGTACTAGGGACAGCTCCTCTCAAATTTCCTACGCCCACGACAGATAGGGACCGAACTGTCTCACGACGTTCTGAACCCAGCTCGCGTACCACTTTAATCGGCGAACAGCCGAACCCTTGGGACCGAATACAGCCCCAGGATGTGATGAGCCGACATCGAGGTGCCAAACCTCCCCGTCGATGTGGACTCTTGGGGGAGATCAGCCTGTTATCCCCAGGGTAGCTTTTATCCGTTGAGCGACGG
>JAZRMY010000102.1:0-1230 GCA_045647925.1 Acutalibacteraceae bacterium
TTTTGAGATGGTGGAGGATGACGGGCTCGAACCGCCGACCCCCTGCTTGTAAGGCAGGTGCTCTCCCAGCTGAGCTAATCCTCCTGGGTATTTATGCGAAGCGACGTCCTACTCTCGCAGGGGGAAGCCCCCAACTACCATTGGCGCTAAAGAGCTTAACTTCCGTGTTCGGTATGGGAACGGGTGTGACCTCTTTGCCATCATCACTTCACTTATTTCTAGCTCTTCACTAGTAGTTATCCTTTTCTTAAGGACAAGATTTATAATATCACATCTATAAATAAATGCAATACCTTTTTTAAGTTTTTTTATAAAAAGTTATTCTTTTCGAAAGACACTATATCAAATGAATAAAGAAATATAATGCTGCTTTTAAAATACAATCTATCCTAATAACTTATATTTACTACCATAACCGAAAATGGTTTTTGTTGTCAGCCTTTTCTTTGAATTTTGGCTCTTTACCAAAACGGATGCTTGACATTTAGTTAAATAAAAGATTTTATAGCTATTGACGCTAACGGCCAACGCGCATGAGCCAACTGTGTTGTCTCATACGGTTCGTTCTGCGGCAGGCTTAAGCGCGAATGGAGTGATGATTGCGTTCTATCATGTAAAAAGGAGTAGTAACTATTCTATCTCTTTTTTTGAACATAGAGGACGCAATACGTTTGCATTTACGCGGTAAACGCCGCATGAGCGTGGAGAATGAGACCGCGTACATTTTACGGCTCATGCGAAAGAGCAATCTTTTGAGTATGTATCTTTTAAAAACAAGAACTGATTTTGATGTTAAACCTAAATTTTTATTAGAAAAACTAGTTCACCTAAATTAGAGTATAAATTACTCCTTTGTCATTTTTCAAACTTATACTTCGATAAAAAATTTATCTCTATATAGTTGATTCAACACCGAAATCTGTTCTTGCTAAAAAAGAATACTTAGTTGCACCAAAATATTTCATTAGGTATAAAAATGGAAAGAGACGTATATCACTTGGTACCAACTGTAGTTCCTCTTATGCCAACATCAAAAAGGCTCCGAAAGATGAGTAGCACAAGATGAAGTGATCAAACTTCCTAAATAATAAAAAAGCCCGAAACGATTATTACATCGTCTCGGACTTTTATGATGACCCGTACGGGATTCGAACCCGTGTTACCGCCGTGAAAGGGCGGTGTCTTAACCACTTGACCAACGGGCCAATGGCGGAGAAGGAGGGATTTGAA
>JAZRMY010000103.1:0-27941 GCA_045647925.1 Acutalibacteraceae bacterium
AGATGCTCTTGGATTTAATTACATAAATACCGAGAGTTTAAACAAAAATTATTTGGATTACGATATTATTTTCAATACGGTAGACTTTGAAGTTTTGAATGATAACACCTTAAAAAACTGTCCTTGCAATTTGATTATAGACCTCTCATCAAAAGGCGGCTTTGATTTAAATTTTGCAAAATCGCTCGGAATAAATGCTATAAAACCCCCGGGACTTCCCGGAATTATAGCGCCCGAAACCGCAGGCAAAATTTTAGCAAAGACTGTTACAGAGCTTATACATTTTTACAATTAGAGTGGGATGAACAATATGCAAAACATTACTTTAGGTTATGCTTTGACCGGTTCTTTTTGCACTATAAAAAATTCGGTTGAAGCACTAAAAAAATTAAGTGAATATGATATAAAAATAAAACCGATTATGTCTGAAATGGTGTATAAAACCGATACCCGTTTTGGAAAAGCCCAAGACCTTATAAAACAGGTAGAGGAAATTTGCAAAGAAAAGGTTATTCACGATATTGTATCGGCAGAGCCGATTGGCCCTAAAAATTTACTTGATATTTTAGTGGTAGCCCCCGCAACAGGCAATACCCTTGCAAAAAATGCGCTTGGTATTACCGATAGTGCTGTGACAATGGCAATAAAGGCGCATTTGCGCAATAATAAACCCGTTGTTTTCGGCATTGCTACTAATGATGCTTTAGGCGGAAGCGCAAAAAACATCGGTCTTTTGCTTAACACAAAAAATATATTTTTTGTGCCCTCCCGCCAAGATGACCCCGAAAACAAAAACAATTCTTTAGTATGTGATTTCTCGCTAATTCCACAAACGGTCGAATTAGCCCTTAAGGGTATCCAAATTCAACCAGTAATTATTTGACATTCCCTCTTTGTTGGTATATACTTATGAAGTTATGCATAATATTACCGACAAAGAGAGTGATTAAATGGGTATTGCCGAATTATTTATATTAGCAATAGGTCTTTCTATGGATGCTTTTGCGGTTGCCATTTGCAAGGGCCTTGCAACCTTCAATCTTAAAAAACGTCATATGATAATTACAGGTCTATGGTTTGGTGGATTCCAAGCATTAATGCCTTTAATAGGCTACTTTTTAGGAACCGCCTTTGAAAAATACGTAACCGCCATTGACCACTATATTGCCTTTTTACTTTTAGGTGCCATTGGCGCTAATATGATAAAGGAATCGTTTGAAAAGGACGATAGCGAAGACGAATGCAGTGACTGCTACGCCTTTAAAACAATGCTTGTAATGGCAATTGCTACAAGTATTGACGCGTTGGCGGCAGGCATTTCACTTGCAATGGACCTTAAAGGCAACAATACCTACGCTTTTATTGCGGTTGCATTTATTGGAATAATAACCTTTACACTTTCGGCGTTAGGCGTTAAAATCGGCAATATCTACGGTGCAAAATTCAAATCCAAAGCCGAATTTGCAGGCGGACTTATTTTAATACTTTTAGGCTTGAAAATTTTGCTCGAGCATTTAGGCGTAATAAACTTCTAAAATTTTAAAGCAGCTACAATTTTGTAGCTGCTTTTACTATAATATCTTCTTTATTTAGGATACCTTTCCTTGCAATTAGTTTCGCCTAATAAATAATCAATACTCACTTTATAAAAATTTGCGAGTTTTATTAATACGGCTGTTGGTATATCGTTTTCACCTGTTTCATATTTAGAATATCCTGTTTGCGACATTCCAAGCATTTCAGCCACGGTCGTTTGATTTAAATCCTTATCTTCACGCAAGTCGCGTATTCTTTTGTACATACTCATCACTTTGTTGATTAAATTTTCATTAAAAATTCATCTATTGAATTATCGCAGTTGGTATCAACCTCGCAAGGCTTTTTAATTAACGACCAGGTTTCAACCATAGTGTTACAGTCGCCGGGGGCTACCTTTTTAACCTCGCTTAAGTTTTCAATTTCAATCATAACGTTATTAGTATAGGTTTCAAAAGAAACGTTGTTATCGGGATAAATACCGTTTGGATGGTTGTTTTCGTACTTTTTGCAGAAAACATTATCTCCCACAATGTAATAAACCTGACCTGCATTAAGGTCAAAGCCCATTTTTAAGGGATTTGTTGCATTAGTATCCTGCTTGATTGTTACATACTTTTTGCCAAAACGAAGGCGACTATCCGACAAATCGGTATAAGGCCAAACTGAAATCTGGCGGTTATGTAAAAGGCCTGTATCATTAGTGTTCATAGGCACAATTAATGTTCCGCCTGCTGCAGAAACGCTAATACACCAAACCGCAAATTCCTTATCCTTAGCCGAAATGTTTTTAATTTTAGTATTAATTTGCATACTAGCGTCATCATTATCCATCTTAATTTCAAATGACTTTTTAACGCCGTTTTTAATATCGTCATTAGCTTCAAAAATTGCACCAAATTCGGTTACGGTATAATTAACCTTTTCATCATCGGGGGTATATGTTTCGGGATAGCTTTCGGTTGTAAGCCATACTCTGTGACCGCCAAAGCTTTCCCAAGCCTTGCCTTCGCCAAAGTAATCGGTATATTTTTTATCGGTCATAGGCGTAAAGGCTTTGCGGTTATCACACAAAATGTTTTCCCCGCCGACAAAACCGAATCTTATAATTCTGGGGCCTAAATCAACGGTTACGTAGGCTTCAATTACACCGTTTGAAATAACAACGCATCTGCCGTAATCCTTATAGCTTTCAATTTCTTTTACATTTACCATTTTTATTCACCCTTTAATTAATTTTGCTTTATATTCAAAACCGCATTCGCGCGGTTTATTTAACGATAGCATATATAAATCGGTAGCACGACATTCCAAATTAAAAAGCTTTTTCGCGCTATCATCTAATTCTTCTATTTCCTTTGCGCGAAGAATTAGTGGGATTTTGGCTTTTCCCCTGATTTGCTTTAGTATTTCTTCGCCTTTTTTATTGAAGCCTAACACTCTTATATAAGGCGGCGCTTGCATAAAAAACGAATTGTCTGAGCTAAGTGCCGCAGAAATAACCAATCTTCTTATTCTAGCGTGAGTATACCGCTTTACCTTTATTAATGAATAAAGCTCATCTAATGTTGTGGCGGTTTTTATTGCGGAAAACAGTTTATTCTCCACACCCTCACTAATATCAGGCAATTTTCTTAAGTCCTCAATGCTTTTTGTTCGTAAAATACCGAGAAGCATATTCTCAATATTTTTAATATCGGCTATATTTTCACTTTTTAAAAGCTTAAGATTTTCTGCCGATATATATTTTTCGCAAAATTCATAATCACCTGAAATTAACTTTTCCCTTAAAAGCGAAGCCGAAACAAAATCCTCTATTTCCTTACTGTCATGCGCCGCACCTTTACGGGAAACGGTTTTATACTGCATTTTCGAGCCGATTTTCTTTATTGCGTTTATATATTCAACCGCAAGGTTATTGTTAGGTTTATTTAAAATGTCGCCTTCAAGTCCGCACTCTATTGCGGCTTTTTCACGCGCGGCGGCAAAGGTTATGCCGTTTTCTAAATTTTGCTTTAATTTTTGCGAAAATTCAGGAGTATTTAAAATTTCACTTGCTTTTTCCAAATCGCAAACATTACCGCTTTCGCTACCAAATAAAAGTGAGTCGCAACCGATGGCATCAAGAATACTAACCCCTGCAAAAGCGAAATTTTGCGCTGTGGAGCAAGAATAACAGACAGGCATTTCAAGCACTAAATCCGCACCCGCATTTAAAGCCATCGCGGTTCTTAGTCTTTTTTCGGCAATCGCAGTGTCCCCACGCTGAACAAAATTGCCGCTTATGACGCAAGCAACCGCACCGTCTTTTTGGGCGGTGTTTATTAAAAATTGATGACCCGTATGCAAGGGATTGAATTCAGCAATTATTCCACTTAAAAACAATTTATCACTTCTTTTAAAAAAACTTGAAAATGCGGTTAAAATATAGTATTATTATATTTAATATAATAACACAAACAGTTATTAAGTTCAATATTTTTACGGAGGCTATTTTATGAAAATTTTCGTAGTAAACGCAGGAAGTTCATCCCTTAAATATCAGCTTATTGATATGGAAAACGAACAAGTTTTAGCAAAAGGTCTATGTGAGCGAATCGGTGTTACAGGCGCTATTTCTCACAAAGCGGCTGACGGTAGAAGCTACACCGCAGAAACCCCAATGCCCACCCACAGCGAAGCTTTTGAGGCTGTTGTATACGCTTTAACAAAATCGGACGCTAAGGTTATTGATTCTTTTGATGAGGTTTCGGCTATCGGTCACCGTATAGTACAAGGCGGTAGCGACTTTAAGGATTCTTGCCTTATCACACCCGAAGTATTAAATACCGTTGATGAATTAAGCGAATTGGCACCACTTCACAACCCCGCAAACGTACTTGGCGTTAAGGCTTGCATTGAAACCTTTGGCGCAGAAAAGCCACAGGTTGCAGTTTTTGATACATCCTTCCACCAAACCATGCCCGAGCATGTTTATATGTTTGCGCTCCCCTACAAATATTACGAAAAGTACGGTGTTCGTAAATACGGCGCACACGGTACAAGCCATCGCTTTGTAAGTGACCGCTTGGCAGAGGTTATTGGCAAAGATAAGAAAGATTTAAAAATGATTATTTGCCACTTGGGTAACGGTTGCTCTATCACCGCTGTTAAGAACGGCGTTTGCTACGATACCTCAATGGGCTTCACCCCGCTTGACGGCTTTATGATGGGTACCCGTACAGGTACTCTTGACCCCTCGGCTTTAACCTACATTGCCGAAAAAGAAAATCTAAGCCCTGCAGATATTAACCGCATTTGCAACAAAGAATCAGGCGTTTTGGGTGTTTCGGGCGTTTCTAACGATAACCGCGACCTTGCCGCAGCAGCAGAAAACGGCAACCACAGAGCACAGCTTGCAATTGATATGCAACGCTACCAGATTTTAAAATTCGTAGGCTCTTACATTGCCGCTATGAACGGTGTTGACGCTATTGCCTTTACAGGCGGTATTGGTGAAAACGACGGCGCTCTTCGTAAATATGTTTGCGAAAATCTCGCATACTTGGGCGCTAAGCTTGATGATGAAAAGAACGCTTTACGCGGAACTGAAGTTAAAATCTCTACTGATGACAGTAAGGTTGACCTTTACGTTATCCCAACAAACGAAGAACTTGCCATTGCAAGAGATACTTTAAACATCATTTCAAAATAAGAGGTAGTTTATGAACATTTGCGAAATTAAAAGCAACATTAAAAACGGAAATTACGATAACGCTTTCGCTATGCTTTACGGCGATATTGAGTCAGCTCGCGCACGTTATCTTACCGCTTGCGATGAATTTGAAAAGCTATATCCCGTGTCAAAGGATATTCGCATTTTCTCAGCTCCCGGCAGAACAGAGGTTGGCGGCAACCATACCGACCACCAACACGGCAGCGTTTTAGCAGGCGGCGTTAATCTTGACGTTATTGCAATCGTTTCCGAGAACGACGATAACACAATTCGCATTAAATCTGAAGGTTATCCTATGGATACGGTAGATACCGCCGACTTTGAAAAGAAGACGTGCGAAAACGGTATGGCAATTTCACTTATTAAGGGCGTTTGCCATAAGTTCACTACCTTAGGCTTTAAAATTAGCGGTTTTAACGCTTATACAACCTCTAACGTATTAAAGGGCTCGGGACTTTCTTCCTCTGCCGCTTTCGAGGTGCTTATAGGCAATATCGTTAACGGTCTTTTTGCAAACGATAGTGTAGAACCAATTGAAATTGCAAAAATTGGTCAGTTCGCGGAAAGAGAATATTTTGGTAAGCCTTGCGGCCTTTTAGACCAGATGGCTTCTTCCTTAGGCGGCTTTACCTATGCCGATTTTAATAACCCCGCAGACCCCGTAACCGAAAAAATCGACCTTGATATAAAGAAATACGGCTATACCCTTTGTGTTGTTGACACAGGCGGAAACCACGCTAATTTAACACAAGACTATGCCGATATTACTATTGAATGTAAGCAAATAAGCAACGCTTTGGGCGTCGAATTTTTAAGAGATGCCGATACCGAGAAATTCTATTCCTCGTTAGCCTCTTTAAGAAAGGAATTCGGCGAACGCGCAGTGCTTCGCGCATTCCACTTCTTTAACGAGCAAGAACGCGTACTCAAGCAACGCGATTGCTTAAAATCGGGCGATTTTGAAAGCTTCTTGGCGCTTGTAAATGAATCGGGTCAATCCTCTTACGATTATTTGCAAAACCTTTATTCAACAACCGCAGTTAAAGAACAAGGCTTGTCACTTGCAATTGCTTTAACCAAGCAATTCTTAAACGGCAAGGGCGCTTGCAGAGTTCACGGCGGTGGCTTCGCAGGTACCATTCAGTGCTACATACCTACTGATTTACTTGACGATTACAAGCAAATGATTGAAGCGGTATACGGCGAAAACAGCTGTTGTGTTTTAAATATCCGTCCCGTAGGCGGATTTGAAATTAAATAAAATTAAAAGGAACTGAATTTAATTCAGTTCCTTTTTTATTAGTCTTTTTTTGTAAATTCGGGGATTTGCGCTACTATTATTGCCGCAAACATTATTATACAACCGAAAATTTCGTTTACTGTGAGTGAGGCTTTTGAAAATAGCACTCCGCCAAGCACCGCGAAAACACTTTCAAAGCTCATTGTAATTGAAGCAACGGCAGGCTCGGCATACTTTTGACCGACAATCTGCAAGGTGTAGGCTATACCGCTTGACATTATTCCTAAATATAAAATAGGCAAAATACCGTTTACAAGTGCGGAAATTTCAAGCGTTTTAACATCGAAAATTAAAGCACATACTGTGGAAGCTATACCAACCACTAAAAACTGCAATATGGAAAGCTTTACGCCGCCTGTAATACCAACATATTTATCAACCGCCAATATTTGAAACGCGAAAGCTATTCCACAACAAAATACCACAATATCGCCAAGGTAAAAAGCTTCAAGTCCGTTTGCAAGACACAACATATAAATACCTATTGTTGCAAGTATTCCGCCGCACCAGACAAGAAGTTTGATTTTTTTCTTTAAAAATACCGAAAATATTGGTACCAATATTACATAAAGCACGGTTAAAAAGCCTGCGTGGGCTTCTGCAGGGGCACCCTTCGGATAAAGCGAAATACCGAATTGCTGTAAATTCATAGCAACTGCCAAACATCCACCGCAAACAAGCGATGCTTTTAAATATTGTTTTTTACCCTCTTTGTCGCTAGGGAAAAAGGTTGCTTTACTTTTAAAATTTGTAATTTTCCAAAAAACATACAAAAAGGCAGAGGCAATAAACGAGCGCGAGGCGTTAACCGTAAAGGTTGGCACCGTGTCACTAATACCGCTTTGCGCCACAAATGCCATACCCCATATAAGCGACGCCACCGCCAGAATGAGCGTACCCTTTAAATTATTACTTTTCATTTGTTTTTCCTTTTAATTATGGATTTTTTAATGTAAAGATTTACCGTGTATACCGACTGCGATTTAACATTAAGCCGAGTATAAATCTCTGTATCGTCGCTCACGCCGCGACAGGCGCGCCATTTCTTATGTAGGCGAAAAGAAATGGCGGAAAGATTCGCCCTAAGGGGCAAGGATTCCCCTCGTTATCGGGAATAAAGCAAAACTAATCCGTCTTTGAGGAGACGCTTCGCTTTCTATTCAAAGACGGGCTTTACTTAAATCATAAGCCACATCTCCGACAACTCACCCCTTCTTTTTGCCGCCTTCAGCGGCTTTTTATCGACAAAATAAGGAATTACTTTGTGCCACTATGGTGTTCGTTTCCTTTTAATTCTTAATTACGCATTACGAATTACGAATTATAATTTGTCTTTCCGCATAGTAAGTGATATACGCTTTTTAGCAACATCTACCGATAAAACCCATACCTTTACAATATCCCCAACCTTTAAAACTTCGCTTGGGTGCTTTATAAATTTATCGGTTATCTGGGAAATATGCACAAGACCGTCCTGATGAACACCAATATCTACAAACGCGCCGAAGTCTATAACGTTTCTGACAGTTCCGGTAAGCTCCATACCTGCTTTCAAATCTTCCATAGACATAATGTCAGTACGAAGAAGTGGTGGCGGCAATTCGTCACGCGGGTCACGGCCGGGGCGTTCGAGTTCCTTTACAATATCGTTAAGTGTAGGCACACCTATACCTAATTCACTTGCCAGACTTTCGGCACCCTTTGCCTCTACCCTTGCACTTAAATCCTTAACCGAGCCGTTTTTAACATCCTTATCAGAATAATCACAAAGCTTTAAAAGATTTTCTGCGGCATTATAGCTTTCGGGGTGAACCGAGGTATTATCAAGCGGATTCTTACCGTCGGTAATTCGCAAGAAGCCCGCGCACTGCTCGAATGCCTTTGGTCCTAATTTAGAAACCTTTTTAAGTCCTGTACGGGATACAAACTTACCGTTTTCTTCGCGGTAAGCAACAATATTTTTAGCAACGGCAGGTCCTAACCCCGAAACACGCGAAAGCAACTGAACAGATGCGGTATTAAGGTCTACACCTACGCTGTTTACGCAAGATTCAACAACACCGTCAAGCGCGCCGTTTAACTGATTTTGCGGCATATCGTGTTGATATTGCCCTACGCCGATTGCCTTGGGGTCAATTTTAACAAGCTCTGCAAGTGGGTCTTGAAGTCTACGGGCAATTGATACCGCGCTACGTAAAGAAACATCATATTCGGGGAATTCCTCTGCCGCAAGCTTGGATGCCGAGTAAACACTCGCTCCCGCTTCGCTTACCACCATATAGGATACCTCGCGGTCAATTTCCTTAATAACATCAGCCGCGAAAACCTCGGTTTCGTGACTTGCAGTACCGTTACCTATCGCAATAACATCTACATTGTATTTTTCAATAAAGCCTTTTACAATTATTTTAGAATTCGCAATATCACTCTTAGGTGGTGCGGGGTAAATTACACCTGTATCAAGCACCTTGCCCGTACCATCAACAACCGCCACCTTACAACCCGTTCTGTAACCCGGGTCGAGACCCAAAGTAACCTTATCCTTAACGGGCGGTTGCATAAGCAATTGCTTAAGATTAGTAGAAAAGACCTTAATTGCCGAATCACTTGCCTTTTCGGTTAAGGACGACCTTATTTCACGCTCAATAGACGGGAAAATAAGTCTTGTATATGCGTCATCAGCCGCCGCTTTTACAGTTTCGGTTGCAGGCGAGCCCTCTTTAATATGGGTTTTAGCAATTATAAACATTGCCTTGTCCTTATCAAAATCAATAGAAACCTTTAAGAATTCTTCCTTTTCGCCACGGTTAATTGCCAAAACTCTGTGGTCGGCAATTTTTGCAACGCTCTCGCTATATTCCTTATACATTTCGTAAACGTCTAAATCCTCTTTAGCGCCCTTAACATTTAAAATGCCGTGAGCCGCACAAACAAAGCGCATACGCTTTCTAACATCGGCATCATCCGAAATTTTTTCGGCAATAATATCCATTGCGCCCTGCAAAGCATCCTCGGCTGTTTCTACGCCAAGCTCTGCGTTTATAAATTCTTCCGCCAAAACAATCGGCTCTTTGCAATCGGGTGCTTGCTCGTAAATAATATCTGCCAAAGGCTCAAGTCCCTTTTCCTTAGCAACGCTTGCCCTTGTTTTACGCTTTTTCTTGTAAGGGCGGTAAATATCGTCAAGCTCGGTTAAGGTAACCGCATTTTCAATAGCCGCTACTAATTCATCGGTCAAAGCGCCCTGTTCTTCAATAGCTGCCTTGATTTTCTCCCTTGTTTCGTCCATATTACGAAGATACATAAGGCGGTCGTGAAGCTCGCGCAAAATCTGGTCATCAAGCGAGCCTGTGGCTTCCTTACGGTATCTTGCGATAAAGGGTATAGTATTACCGTCGTCAATAAGCTTAACGGTATTTTCTACCTGAAAAGTTTTTAAATTAAATTCTTCGCAAAGTTTCTTTAAAATATCCATTTTACACCTCAAAATATTAACTTCATTTATTTTACCATTTTTTATGCCTTAAAACAACCATAAAATATCACTATTGTATTTTACGCGGATTTGTTATATAATCTTTTAGTAAGTGAGGTTTAAAATATGGGAATTACACTTAATATATTTGAAACGGTTTTTTCGGCTATAGGCGGCGCATACCCCGTAGCAAAGGTCATTTACGCGGCTATTGGCTCTGTGCTTAGCGCTATGCTTATTTATAAAACCGCGTATAAAGTAATAGGCTTCTTTTTTACAAGAAAATTTAAGCCTGCCAAAAACAACCATAAATACGCTATTCTTATTGCCGCAAGAAACGAGCAGTCGGTTATAGGTAATTTGCTTGACAGTATTGCAAATCAGGATTACCCGAAAGAACTTTTAACGGTTTTTGTTATAGCCGATAACTGCACCGACAAAACTGCCGAAATAGCGCGTCAAAAGGGTGCTATCTGCTACGAGCGGTTTGATAACGAGCGCAAAACCAAGGGCTTTGCCTTACAGTTTTTGTTTGACCGCATTGAAGAAGACTACGGCAGGCAGTCCTTTGAAGGCTATTTTATTTTTGATGCCGATAATCTGCTTAAAAAAGACTATATCTCCAGAATGAATGATTCTTTTGATGCAGGCGAAAAGATAATTACATCATACCGTAATACAAAGAATTTTTCTGAAAGCTGGATAGCTTCTACCTATGCGCTACATTGGCTTCGTTCAATACGCTACAATCACCGCGCAAGAAGTGTTTTAAGGCTTGCTACCAATATACAAGGTACAGGCTTTTTATTTGCTAGTGAAATTGTGGAAAACGGTTGGAAATATACTTCCCTTACCGAAGACCGTGCTTTAACAGCAGATGCCGTAGCACAAGGGTATAAAATTTCATATAACGATGCGGCAGAATTTTACGACGAGCAACCTATAAGCTTAAAGATTGCACTTCGCCAACGCCTTCGTTGGTCAAAAGGTCATTTACTTGCATTTTTGGAAACAGGTCCATACCTTTTTGTTAACATATTCTTTGGCAAGCTGTTTATAAGAAACCGCTTTACCAATGCAAAAAAAGAAAAGAAAAAGCTTACCTTTAAAACCGCTATTTTAGGCTTTATAGAATCCATTCGCCACAGACTTGCTTCTTATGATACCTTAATGCAGTTAACACCGCTTTCGGTTTTCAATGTTGCAAGATGGCTTATTGTTCCTGTGTTTATGTACGCTTGCTACTGCTATACGGGTGGTGTTGAAACCCTAACCTTCTTTGGCGGCAGCACATATTTAGCAAAGCTTTTAAGATTCCTATTTCCCTTTAAAGTTACTTTGAATTCCGGCTTTGACGCTTTCCTTATCGGCTTTGGTATGCAGATTTGGTTAAGGCTTTTATACCGCGCAGGCAAGTATATTGAAAACACCGTAACGGCAATTTATCTGTTTATTGTAGAGCATAAGCGAATTATTAAAATACCGCTTCACAAAAAGCTGCTTTATGTACTTACCTGGCCTATTTTTGATATTATAGGCAGATATACTACATATCTTGCGCTATTTGTTAAGGTTACCTGGAAGCCAATACCCCACGAAAGCAAAACCACTATTCAAGATATTGAAAAAGGCAAAGAAACCGTGCTTAAATAAATATACAGATATAAAAAACCACCCTTTCGGGTGGTTTTTTATTATGCTTTATAGGTTATTATTCAGCAATTTCTGCTACTTCTTCAAAAACCTCTTCGGTTTCTTCTTCGTAGGAAGCGGGGTTAATTTCCTCACACTTCATACCTGTACCTGCAGGTACAAGCTTACCAATAATAACATTTTCCTTAAGACCAAACAATGGGTCAACCTTACCCTTAATAGCGGCTTCGGTAAGAACACGTGTGGTTTCCTGGAAGGAAGCAGCAGATAAGAAGGATTCGGTAGCCAAGGAAGCCTTTGTAATACCAAGAAGTGTTGCTTGATAGGTAGCTTTTGAAAGACCCTCTTCGCCTGCATCAATACGCGCTTGAATAGCGGCATTAGCATCGGCAATTTCCTTGTATTCATAGCTTACGTTCTGTAAAAGTTCGGTAGAACCGGAATCAACAATGCGAAGCTTCTTCATCATCTGACGAATAATAACTTCAATGTGCTTATCGTTGATATCAACACCTTGTGTACGGTAAGCGTTCTGAATTTCAGCAATGATATATTCCTGAACTGCTTCAGGTCCTTGTGCTTCAAGAATATCCTGCGGATACTTAGCGCCGGGGATTAACATATCGCCTGCTTTTACATAATCTCCATCGTTAACAAGGCAACGTACACCGTAAGGAATAGTAACCTTTTCTTCGGTCTTAAGCTCGTCGTTAGTGATAACAACTACATTGCTTCTCTTTTCTTCGGTAATGCGAACAGTACCGTCAATCTTAGCGATAAGACCGCAACGCTTAGGTCTTCTTGCTTCGAAGAGTTCTTCAACTCTGGGAAGACCCTGTGTAATATCTTCGGTAGATGCGATACCACCTGTATGGAAGGTACGCATTGTAAGCTGTGTACCGGGTTCACCGATAGACTGAGCAGCAACGATACCAACTGCTTCACCTGTTGTAACAGGCTTGCTTGTTGCAAGGTTACGACCGTAACACTTCTTACATACACCGTGATGGCTATGACAAGTGAGTACGGAACGGATTGCAATAGAAGTGATACCTGCATTAACAATTTTCTTAGCGGCATCAGCAGTAACGATTTCATCCGTAGTCCAAATAACCTCGCCTGTTTCGGGATGGATAGCATCCTCGAACAAGTATCTGCCTTCAAGACGTTCTTCTAAGGTTTCAAGAACGTGGTTGCCGTCTTTAATTGCTGAAATAGTAAGACCTTCAGCGGTGCCGCAATCATCCTCGCGAACGATAACATCCTGTGCAACGTCAACAAGACGACGGGTAAGGTAACCCGAGTCAGCAGTACGAAGCGCAGTATCGGCAAGACCTTTACGCGCACCACGTGAAGAAATAAAGTACTCAAGTACGTTAAGACCTTCACGGTAGTTAGCACGAATCGGAACTTCAATAACCTTACCTGCGGTATTTGCGATAAGACCACGCATACCTGCAAGCTGACGAATCTGGCTCATAGAACCACGCGCACCGGAGTCAGCCATCATAAAGATTGGGTTGAACTCATCAAGGTTGCCCTTAAGTGCATCTGCAACGTCTTCGGTTGCTTTGTTCCAGATTTCGATTATATGACGGCTACGTTCATCATCATTGATAAGACCGCGGCGATAGTTTTTGGAAACTCTATCAATCTGTTCTTCTGCTGCTGCAAGAATTTCTTTCTTTGCAGGAGGAATAACAGCATCGATAACAGCAACGGTGATAGCACCCTTTGTAGAATACTTAAAGCCTGTTGCCTTAACATTATCAAGAACTATTGCAGCTTCGCTTGTGCCGTGCTTTTCAATACATTTATCAACAATTTTACCAAGCTGCTTCTTGCCAACCTTGTTTTGAATAACATCATCGTTACTGTCAACGGTTAATTTAGAAGCATCCTTAACCTTAAAGCACCATTCAAGGTCAAATGCGGTATCGGGATTTGTTCTGTCAACAAAGCCTAAATCCTGCGGAATAGATTCATTAAAGATAATGAAACCTACTGTACACCAAACAAGCTTGGATTCGCCGTTTTCGTTGGTCATACGAACACGGATAGGAGCGTGAAGACCAACAATACCGTCATTATAAGCCATAATAGCTTCATTTTTATCTCTGAACACCTTGTTTGCGCCTTGTTCTTCAGCCTTAACAAGTGTTAAGTAGTAAGAACCTAAAACCATGTCCTGTGTAGGAACGGTTACAGGCTTACCGTCAGAAGGCTTCAACAGGTTGTTAGCAGCAAGCATTAAGAAACGTGCTTCTGCCTGAGCCTCTGCAGATAACGGTACGTGAACAGCCATCTGGTCGCCGTCAAAGTCGGCGTTGTATGCAGTACATACAAGAGGATGGAGCTTAAGTGCCTTACCTTCAACAAGTACAGGCTCGAATGCCTGAATACCAAGTCTGTGAAGTGTAGGAGCACGGTTAAGAAGAACAGGATGTTCTTTAATAACCAATTCTAATGCATCCCAAACCTCAGCTGAAGCACGGTCTACCATCTTTCTTGCAGATTTAATATTTGTAACAGCCTTAGTTTCAACAAGGCGTTTCATAACGAAAGGCTTAAAGAGCTCGAGTGCCATTTCCTTAGGAAGACCGCACTGATACATCTTAAGTTCAGGACCTACAACGATAACTGAACGGCCCGAATAGTCAACACGCTTACCGAGAAGGTTCTGACGGAAACGACCCTGCTTACCCTTAAGCATATCCGAAAGGGATTTAAGAGCACGGTTGTTAGGACCTGTAACAGGCTTGCCACGACGACCGTTATCAATAAGAGCGTCAACCGCTTCCTGAAGCATTCTCTTTTCATTACGAACGATAATGTCAGGTGCGCGTAACTCTAAAAGTCTCTTAAGGCGGTTATTACGGTTAATAACACGTCTGTAAAGGTCGTTAAGGTCACTTGTAGCGAAACGGCCGCCATCAAGCTGAACCATAGGACGTAAATCGGGTGGAATTACCGGAATAACGTCAAGAATCATCCATTCAGGACGGTTGCCTGACTGTCTGAATGCTTCTAAAACCTCAAGTCTTTTAAGAATGCGGATACGCTTTTGACCTGAAGAATCCTCAAGGTCTGCGCGTAATTCTTCGCATATTTTTTCAAGGTCGATTTCGCAGAGAAGCTTCTTTATAGCCTCTGCGCCCATTCCTGCTTCGAAGTCATCCTCATACTTTTCGCGCATATCCATATACTGCTTTTCGTTGAGTAACTGTTTCTTTTCAAGCGGAGTGGTACCTGGGTCGGTAACGATATATTTAGAGAAATAAAGTACCTGTTCCAAGTCTTTAGGTGATACATCAAGAACTAAGCCCATACGTGACGGGATAGTCTTGAAATACCATATATGAGATACGGGAGCTGCGAGTTCAATAGTACCCATACGCTCACGACGTACCTTAGCACGTGTAACTTCAACGCCGCAACGTTCACAAACCTTACCCTTATAGCGAATACGCTTGTACTTACCGCAGTGGCATTCCCAGTCCTTTTGAGGTCCAAAAATGCGTTCGCAGAAAAGACCGCCCTGTTCAGGCTTTAAGGTACGGTAGTTAATGGTTTCGGGCTTTGTTACTTCGCCGTAAGACCAGCTTCTGATTTGTTCGGGAGACGCAAGTCCTATTTTTATGGATTCAAATTCAATTTCTGCCATTATTTTGCCCCTCCTAATTATTCGTCAGACTCATCAGAGTCAGTTTCATACGCAATAGCCTCGCCATTTTCATCTTCAAGGCCAAAGCCATCCAAACCGTCTACAACGGTTTCTTCGTGGAATTCACTGTCTTCAGGGATTGCAGGTGTGCCAAGACCGATATCGTCATCCTCTTCAAAGGATTGCTTCAAATCGATTTCTTCGTCGTACTTATCAAGTACCTTAACATCAAGTCCCAAAGACTGTAATTCTTTAATAAGAACCTTAAAGGATTCAGGTACACCCGGTTTCGGAATGTTCTGACCCTTAACGATTGATTCATAAGTCTTAACACGGCCCACAACATCGTCGGACTTCACAGTTAAGATTTCCTGAAGTGTATAAGCCGCGCCGTAAGCTTCGAGTGCCCAAACTTCCATTTCACCGAAACGCTGACCACCAAACTGTGCTTTACCACCGAGAGGCTGCTGTGTTACGAGTGAGTACGGACCTGTAGAACGAGCGTGAATCTTATCATCAACCAAGTGATGAAGCTTAAGATAATACATATAACCTACTGTTACAGGATTATCGAACGGTTCGCCTGTACGGCCGTCATAAAGTTGGGTTTTAGCATCTTCTGTAAGCGGAATTCTTGAGAAGTCAAGCGCTGCGCTGTTCTTGTAAGCGTAATCGTCAGACTTAGTAGAATTTTCTGCCAAACGGAAGCATTCGCGGATGTCTTCTTCGTGCGCACCGTCAAATACAGGTGTGCAGATGTGCCAGCCAAGTGCCTTAGCAGCGTAGCCCAAGTGAACCTCAAGCACCTGACCGATATTCATACGGGAAGGTACGCCCAAAGGATTCAAAACTATATCAAGCGGAGTACCGTCGGGTAAGAAAGGCATATCCTCACTTGGTAAAATACGGGATACAACACCCTTATTACCGTGACGACCAGCCATCTTATCACCAACAGAAATCTTACGCTTCTGTGCAATGTAGCAACGTACAACAACGTTAACGCCGGGGCTTAATTCAGAAGAATTTTCTCTTGTAAATACCTTAACATCAACGATTGTACCGTATTCACCGTGAGGAACACGAAGTGAAGTATCACGAACTTCACGTGCCTTTTCACCGAAGATTGCACGTAAGAGGCGTTCTTCAGCGGTAAGTTCGGTTTCACCCTTAGGAGTAACCTTACCTACAAGTATATCACCTGCGGTAACCTCGGCACCGATACGGATAATACCGCGGTCATCCAAATCCTTAAGTGCATCTTCACCAACGTTTGGAATGTCACGTGTGATTTCTTCCGGACCGAGCTTTGTGTCACGGCATTCGATTTCGTATTCTTCAATATGAATAGATGTATAAATATCTTCACGAACAAGGCGTTCGTTAATTAAAACAGCGTCTTCATAGTTATAGCCTTCCCAGGTCATAAAGCCGATAAGGGCATTACGGCCAAGAGAAATTTCGCCCTTGCTTGTAGCAGGACCGTCGGCAATAACCTGACCTGCGATAACCTTTTCGCCAACCTCAACAATCGGCTTCTGGTTAATACAGGTACCGTGGTTAGAACGCAAGAACTTAATAAGCTCGTATTCGTCAATTTCGCCGTTTGTAGCGCGAACCTTAACAGTATCAGCGCTAACAAAAGTAACCTCACCGTCACGCTTTGCAAGAACTACAACGCCCGAGTCAACAGCAGCCTTGTATTCCATACCGGTTGCAACGAATGGGTTTTCGGGTTTAAGAAGCGGAACAGCCTGCTTCTGCATGTTTGAACCCATGAGCGCACGGTTAGTATCGTCGTTTTCAAGGAAAGGAATCATAGCGGTAGCTACGGATACAACCATCTTAGGTGATACGTCCATAAACTCTGCCTTGGTTGATTCAACTTCCTGGAAGCCTTCACGGAAACGGGTATTTACCTTTTTGTTTATGAAATAGCCGTTTTCATCCAAGGGTTCGTTTGCCTGTGCTACGATGTAATCGTCCTCTTCGTCTGCAGTCATATAAACAACTTCATCTAAAACCTTGCCGTTTTCTACCTTGCGGAAAGGAGTTTCAATAAAGCCGTACTTATTAATCTTAGCAAAGGTTGCAAGATAAGAGATAAGACCGATGTTAGGACCTTCAGGAGTTTCGATAGGACACATACGGCCATAGTGGGTATAGTGAACGTCACGAACTTCGAAGGATGCACGGTCACGGGAAAGACCGCCGGGACCGAGGGCTGACAAACGACGCTTGTGAGTAAGCTCGGAAAGGGGGTTTGTCTGGTCCATAAACTGTGAAAGCGGTGAAGAACCGAAGAATTCTTTAATAGCCGCTACAACAGGACGGATATTTATAAGCGATTGGGGAGTAATATTATCAGGGTCTTGCGCCTGCAAGGTCATTTTTTCACGAACAACACGTTCCATACGGGAAATACCGATACGGAATTGGTTCTGTAAAAGCTCGCCTACGCTACGGATACGACGGTTGCCCAAATGGTCGATATCGTCCACATCGCCAACATTATGAGGAAGACCTAAGAAATAGCTTATGGTTGCGAAAATATCGTCCACAGTAATGCTCTTAGGAATAAGATTGTCCACATTTTCAAGTAAAGCTTCTCTTAATTCTTCTTTTGAAGAAGCGTTTTCAAGGATGTCCTTTAAAACTGCAAAAGAAACCTGTTCGTTAAGACCAAGCTCATCAAGCTCTGCTAATTCTTCAGCAGTAAAATCGGTAAAGTCTGCAAGGTTTACCATTCCGTTAGAAAGAACCTTAACCTCGCTCTTGTTACCTTCGTTATCCATTACATTAACGTAAACAGAGCTTACACCCTTAATTTCAATTTCGTTTGCCAATTCCTTGGTAACGGTGGTGTCAGCATCAGCGATAATTTCGCCTGTCATAGGATCAATTACAGGACGCGCCAAAACTGCGCCTTTAATACGGGCGCCAATTGATAGCTTTTTATTATATTTGTAACGGCCAACACGTGAAATATCATAACGGTGAGGGTCAAAGAACAACTGCTCAATATAGGTCTGTGCGCCTTCAATTGTAACAGGTTCACTTGGACGAAGCTTTTTGTAAACCTCAACCAATGCTTCCTCTACAGACTTTGTATCATCAGCATCCAAGGTTGCAGCCAAGCGTTCATCTTCACCGAAAAGCTCACGAATTTCCTGATTAGTGCCTACACCTAAAGAACGAATAAAGGTTGTAATAGGCAATTTGCGGTTTTTATCAATACGAACATAAAGAACATCGTTAACAGATGTTTCGTATTCAAGCCAAGCACCACGGTTAGGAATAACGGTGGAGGAATAAAGCTTTTTACCGGTTTTTTCGTCCATCTTAACAGCGTAATATACGCCTGGAGAACGAACCAACTGCGAAACAATAGCGCGTTCTGCACCGTTAATTACAAAGGTGCCTGATTCAGTCATAATGGGGAAATCACCCATTGAAACTTCGCTTTCCTTAATTTCGCCTGTTTCGGCATTCACAAGTCTTGCAGTCACACGCAAAGGTGCTGCGTATGTTGCGTCACGGGCCTTACACTCGGTAACGTCATACTTCGGTTGTTCGTTAAGACGGTAGTCAATAAAGCTTAACTGAAGATTACCACTATAATCGGTTATAGCGGTCATATCTCTGAAAACTTCCTTTAAGCCCTCTTCAACGAACCATTTGTACGAATCCTTCTGGATTTCAATGAGGTTAGGCATATCGATAACTTCATTAATTTTAGAAAAAGTCATACGATTATTTTTGCCCAACGCAACAGGTTTTACCATTGAAGTAGATTCCATAGGTTTACAATCACTCCTCCGTATATTTTACGGCATATTTAGTGCCGCAATAGAGCCATAGACAACAGATATTGTGGGTATTTCCAAATATCGCCAATTGGCGAAAAAATAGAAATATCGCATAATACCCCATCATCATTAGTAATTTACAATTATATACCAAAAAAAGTGAATAGTCAAGCACTTTTTTGAAAAAATTTTTCATTTTTTTAATTCGTAATTGCGGGCGATTCAAGAATCGCCCCTACACACAAAACACAAATCGAATTTATCATTGCAATTTTATGGCAACTCGGCGTCGTGGCGCCGTCCCCTACACTTTTGTTTTAATTACGCATTAAAAAAACACCCTTTCGGGTGTTTTTATGCTTTAGATTCACAGTAAAGGCAGCGGTAAACGCGGTTTTCTTTATCTGTAAGGTTGAATATCTGGGGTAATTCCTGTTCGGTTGTAGTAATACAACGGGGGTTTTTGCATTTGATTACGTTGGTTAACTTTTCGGGTAATTCAATGCTCTTTTTCTCTGTAATCACACCGTCTTTAATAACATTAACCGTAATGTCGGGGTCAATGTAGCCTAAAATATCGGTGTTAACCTCAATATCGGCATCAATTTTAATAATATCCTTTTTGCCCATTTTTTTACTTGGTACGTTTTTAATAAACGCTACCGAGCAATCTAATTCGTCAAGGTTTAAAAGGGTGTATATCTTCATACCAAGACCTGCGGTAATGTGGTCTATAACAAAGCCGTTTTTAATTGAATCTATATTCATTATTCTACCCCCAAAAGCATTAAGATTAAAGCCATTCGCATATATTTGCCGTTAAGCACCTGTTTAAAGTAGCAAGCGCGTGGGTCGTTATCAATAGCAACGCTTATTTCGTTTACACGGGGTAGCGGATGAAGAATTGCCATATCTTTTTTAGCGGTTTGCAACTTTTCAGGGGTTAAAATATAGCTGTCACGAAGTCTTAAGTATTCTTCCTCGTTAAAGAAGCGCTCACCCTGAACACGTGTCATATAAAGTATGTCGAGCTCGGGCATAACTGCTTCCAAATCGGTGGTTTCAACGATTTCAAAGTTATCCTTTTTAAGAGATTCCTTTACATATGTTGGTAATTTAAGCTCGTTTGGAGAAATAAGTACAAACTTAATGTTACTGTAACGGCGAAGCGCGGTTATAAGCGAGTGCACTGTTCTGCCGAACTTTAAGTCACCGCAAAAGCCGACTGTAAGATTATCGAGTCTGCCCATTTCACGCTTGATTGTAAGTAAATCTGCTAAAGTCTGTGTTGGGTGATTGTGGCCGCCGTCACCCGCATTAATAACGGGTATGGTTGCATTCATAGCCGCAACAAGCGGTGCGCCTTCTTTGGGGTGGCGCATTGCAATAATATCGGCATAGCAGGAAACAACCTTTGCAGTATCTGCAACGCTTTCGCCCTTAGAAGCGGAACTACTTTGCGCTTCGGAAAAGCCTAATACATTACCGCCAAGCTCGTACATAGCTGCTTCAAAACTTAGGCGAGTACGGGTTGATGGCTCGAAGAATAAGGTTGCTAATTTTTTACCCTCGCACTTGTGGGCGTATTTTTGAGGATTTTCAATAATATCACCGGCAGTAGCGAGCAATTTATCAATTTCACTTACAGAAAGCTCTGCAATATCAAATAAACTTCTCATATAAATTATTCCTTTGCTCCGTTAATAGCGAGATAGTTTTTAATTCTTTCAACGTTTTCGCGGTTCTTTTCGTCTTCTTCTAAGTATTCAATAATGTCGTAAACGTCCACAACAGAGTATACAGGGAAGCCGTATTCTTCGCCAACCTCTGCCATAGCGCTCTTTTCGGTCTTACCCTTCTCTTTGCGGTCAACCATAACGAATACAGCAGAAACCTTAGTGTCTTTAAGAGAAGAAAGAATTGACATACTTTCTCTGATTGCGGTACCTGCGGTGATAACGTCCTCAACAATAACGATTTCTTCGTTTGCCTGTGGCTTGTAGCCTACAAACACGCCGCCTTCGCCGTGGTCTTTTTCTTCTTTTCTGTTAAAGAAGAAAGGTACATCAAGTCCGTTCTTAGCAAGTGCTACTGCTACTGAAACCGCAATCGGAATACCTTTATAAGCAGGGCCGTAAAGCACAGTCTTTTTGTTGCCGATTTTTTCAAAATATGCTTTTGCGTAAAATTCGCCTAATTTGCAAATCTGTTCGCCTGTTTTAATATCGCCTGCATTAATAAAGTAAGGGATTTTTCTACCCGATTTAGCGGTAAAATCACCGAACTTTAAAACACCTGCGCCTTCTAAAAACTCAATAAACTCTCTTTTATAGCCTTCCATTTTAACTCTCCTTTTAATTACGCATTACGCATTACGAATTACGCATTAATTTATCCTATAAATTCATCGCAGCATCTCTTATACGCTGCAACGGGGTCTTCGGCTGCGGTAATAGGACGTCCTACAACGATATAGTCACTACCGATTTCTTTTGCAGCGGCAGGTGTCATAACACGCTTCTGGTCGCCGATGTCACCGTCTGCAAAGCGAACACCCGGGGTTACGGTTAAGAATTCTTTACCGCAAGTATCGTGTACTTTACCTGCTTCTAATGGTGAACAAACAACACCGTCAAGCCCTGCAATTTTAGCATTGTTAGCATAGTGCATAACAACCTTGTCGATAGGCTCTTTTATTAAAAGGTCGTTTTCCATTCTTTCCTGGTCGGTGGAAGTTAGCTGAGTTACCGCAATTAAAAGCGGTCTTGTACCGTCTTCACGTGTTAAGCCTTCAAGTGCGCCCTCCATCATAGAAATTGTACCTGCGGCGTGAAGATTAGTCATATCAACGTCAAGTCTTGACAAAACTGCCATAGACTTTTTAACTGTATTCGGAATATCGTGAAGCTTCAAATCGAGGAATATTTTGTGTCCTCTTGCCTTAATGTCTTTTACAATCTGCGGACCTTCTGCATAAAAAAGCTCCATACCGATTTTTACAAAGGGTTTTACATCTGTGAATTTGTCCAAAAAGTTAAGTGTTGCCTCTTTGCTCGCAAAATCGCAAGCAATAATTACGTCCTTACCCATTGTGTGCGCCTCCTATAATTTCTGTTAAGTCATTGATTTTATATTTTTCCATTGTTTTTGGTAAAGCATTTATAATATCTCTGCAAGCATAAGGATTAACAAGGTTTGCCGCACCTACTTGTACTGCGGTTGCGCCTGCAAGCATCATTTCAATTACATCCTCGGCAGACTGAACACCGCCCATACCGATAATCGGGATTTTTACTGCCTCGTAAACCTGATAAACCATTCGAAGTGCTACGGGTTTTATTGCAGGACCCGAAAAACCACCCATTTTGTTAGCCAAAATCGGCTTTTTGCGGTTTAAATCTATTCGCATACCGAGAAGTGTGTTTATAAGTGATACACCGTCTGCTCCAGCGTCTTCGCAAGCCTTTGCGATTTCCACAATGTCAGTAACATTTGGGGATAACTTTATAAATACAGGCTTGTCGGTCACCTTTTTAACTGCTTTTGTAACCTCGGCAGCGTTTTTTGCGCTTGTGCCGAAAGCAAGTCCGCCACCGTGAACATTAGGGCAGGAAATATTAACTTCGAACCAGCCAATCTGGTCCTCGCCGTTTAATTTTTCGCAGGTGTAGGCGTAATCTTCAACCGAAAATCCGCTAACGTTTGCCATAACCTTTTTATTAAAGCATTGCTTTAAAAGGGGTAGTTCGTGGCTTATAACCTTTTCAACACCGGGGTTTTGAAGACCAACAGAATTTAACATACCCTCACTACATTCAGCAATTCTTGGTGTGGGGTTGCCAAAGCGTTCGTCACGGGTGGTGCCTTTAAAGGAAAATGTGCCAAGGCAGTTAATATCGTAAAGTGTTGCAAATTCGTACCCAAAGCCAAAGGTTCCGCTTGCGGGAATTACGGGGTTGGAAAGTTCAATTCCACATAAATTAACTTTTGTGTTTACCATATTATTTCCTCCCTGTAAAGCACGGGGCCGTCCTTACAAATTCGTTTATTACCGTATTTTGTTTTGCAGCTGCAACCCATACAAGCACCGAAGCCGCAACCCATTCTTTCTTCAAAGCTATACTGACCGCTTGTTTTCGCTACCGACTCAATTGCCTTAAACATAGGCATTGGTCCGCAGGTGAAAAAGTAGTCGTAATCCATCTCCATAGCATTTGTTACAAAGCCTTTTACACCGTAGCTACCGTCAACAGTAGTTACAATAACCTCTGCACCGAGTGCTTTGAAAGCATCTTCGTAAAAGATTTCACTTTTGGTGTTAAAGCCTAATATAACGGTGGGCTTTTTGCCCATTTTAATTAACTCTTTGCAAAGGTTATAAAGTGGCGGAATACCCACACCACCGCCTATAAGCAAGGGCTTCTCGCCCGATTTTTCGGGGTTAAAGCCGTTGCCGAGGCCTGTAAGAAGGTCAAGCACCTCGCCTGCTCCCATTTTGGACATCTGCTCGGTACCTTCGCCTACAACCTTATAAATTAAGGTTATGGTTTTATCGTCATAATCGCTTACCGAAATAGGTCTTCTTAAAAACTTACCTTCAAGTTTAATGTTTACAAACTGACCCGGTGCTAAAAGGGCGGAAGTGTCGCCCTCTAACACCATTCTAAAAATATTCGGCGCTAACTGGAAATTATAAAGAACCTTATAAAAACCTTGTTTTGTCATAAATTTTCACCTTATGCATCAATTGTAGAAATAGTTAATGTTGTTTCTTCTAAAACATCCAAAAGAACTCTTACAGTATCAAGAGCGGTAAAGATTGTTACGTTGTTTTCGGTAGCGTAGCTTCTGATTTTAAAGCCGTCGCTTGCCTGACCGCTTGAAGCAATATCACGTGTGTTAATAACGTAAGCGATATGACCTTGACGTAATGCATCACGGATTTCGTCGGGGTCTTCTTCAATCTTCTTAAGAATTCTTGTGTTAATACCGTTTTCTTTTAAGAATTTAGCAGTACCTTCGGTTGCTTCAATATTAAAGCCTAAGTTATAGAAACGGCGAACGAGCGGTAATGCTTCTTGCTTGTCTTTGTCAGCAAGGGTTACGAATACTGTACCGTAGTTCTGTACCTTCATACCGCTTGCCTGAAGTGCTTTAGAAAGCGCACGGTTGAGTTTGTCATCGTAACCGATTGCTTCACCGGTAGACTTCATTTCAGGTGACAAGTAAGCATCAAGGCCACGGATTTTATTGAACGAGAATACCGGAACTTTTACGTACCAACGGTCTTTTTCTTGCGGGTAAATATCGAAAATACCTTGTTCTTTAAGGGATTTACCTAAAATAACCTCGGTTGCAATATCTGCAAGAGAGTAGCCTGTTGCTTTTGAAAGGAACGGAACAGTACGTGATGAACGGGGGTTAACCTCGATTATAAATACGTTTTCGTCCTTATCAACGATAAACTGAATGTTGTAAAGACCAACAATGCCGATACCGAGGCCTAACTTTTTAGCATACTGTAAAATTATTCCCTTAACCTTGTTAGAAATACTGAATGCGGGGTAAACGCTAATAGAGTCGCCGCTATGAACACCGGTACGTTCAACAAGCTCCATAATACCGGGGATAAATACGTCTCTGCCGTCGCAAATAGCGTCAACCTCAACCTCTTTACCCTGAATGTATTTGTCAACCAAAACGGGACGGTCTTCGTCAATTTCAACCGCAGTTTTAAGGTAATGTCTTAACTGGTCTTCGTCGGCAACAATCTGCATAGCACGGCCGCCTAAAACGAAGGACGGACGAACAAGCACGGGGTAACCGATTTCACTTGCGGCTTTAATACCGTCTTCAATTTTAGTAACCGCTCTGCCCTTTGGTTGCGGAATGTTAAGCTCGTGAAGGATTTTTTCAAAGCTGTCACGGTTTTCTGCGCGTTCAATAGCGTCACAGTCGGTGCCGATAATTTTAACACCACGGTCACGAAGCGGTTCTGCCAAGTTAATTGCAGTCTGACCGCCGAGAGAAGCGATAACACCCTCAGGTTGTTCGAAATCAATGATGTTCATTACGTCTTCTGGAGTTAAAGGCTCGAAATAAAGCTTATCTGCCGTTGTATAGTCGGTAGAAACGGTTTCGGGGTTGTTGTTTATAATAATTGCTTCGTAGCCTGAATTTTTAATTGTGGTTACAGCGTGTACTGTTGAATAGTCAAACTCAACACCCTGACCTATACGGATAGGACCTGCGCCCAATACAACGATTTTCTTTTTATCTGTTAAAATTGATGTGTTTTCACCTGTATAGGATGAGTAGAAATAAGGAATATATGCACCTGTGTGGCAGGTATCAACCATACGGAAAACAGGAGTAAGCTTATTTTCTTTACGGAAAGAGTAAACATCAATTTCACTGCATTCCCAAAGACGTGCAACATATTTGTCCGAAAAGCCCATTTTCTTAGCGCTTCTAAGAATTTCTAAATCAAACTTATTATCCTTAAGGCTCTTTTCCATATCGATAATGCGCTTAACAGCTTCAAGGAAGAATGCGGTAATTTTTGTGATTTCGTGAATTTCTTCTACGGTAGCGCCGCGGTATAAAAGCTCGGCAATAGCAAAAAGGTTATCGTCACGGAATTCGCCGATATAATCACGAAGTTCGTTATCACTCATATTGTCAAACTTATGGTGATAAAGGTGATTTACACCGATTTCAAGTGAACGGGTACCCTTTAAGAGAGATTCTTCTAAGGTAGATCCGATACCCATTACTTCACCTGTAGCCTTCATCTGTGTACCAAGTGTGTTGGAAGCGGTGGCAAACTTATCAAACGGGAAACGGGGTAATTTTGCGATTATATAATCAAGCTTGGGTTCAAATGAAGCGTTGGTGTTAGCAATTGCGATTTCTTCCAAAGTCATACCAACTGCAATTTTAGCGGTAACGCGTGCAATCGGGTAGCCGCTCGCCTTGGAAGCCAAAGCAGATGAACGTGATACACGGGGGTTAACCTCAATTAAATAGTATTGGCTTGAATTGGGGTCTAATGCGAACTGAACGTTACAGCCGCCTTCAATTTTAAGCTCACGAATGATTTTAATTGCGCTGTCGTTAAGCATTTTAAGGTCGTGGTCGTTAAGTGTCATAATCGGAGCTACAACGATTGAGTCGCCGGTATGAACGCCAACGGGGTCGATATTTTCCATGCCGCAAATGGTAATTGCGGTGTCGTTGCTGTCACGCATAACCTCAAATTCGATTTCCTTATAGCCTTTAACGCTCTTTTCAATAAGAACCTGATGAACGGGTGATAATTTGAATGCGTTAAGACCGATTTCAATAAGCTCTTGCTCGTTATAAGCAAAGCCGCCGCCTGTACCGCCTAAGGTGAATGCAGGACGGAGTACAACGGGGTAACCGATTTCTTTTGCAGCTCTCTTAGCTTGCTCTAAATCGTAGGTAATTTCGGAAGGAATGGTAGGCTCGCCAATAGATTCGCAAAGCTCTTTAAACATTTCACGGTCTTCAGCGCGTTCAATACTTTCACTGCTTGTACCTAAAAGTTCAACTCCGCATTCCTTTAAAACGCCTTTTTCTTCAAGCTGCATAGCAAGGTTAAGACCTGTCTGACCGCCGATACCGGGAACAATAGCATCGGGTCTTTCGTAGCGGATAACCTTTGCTACGAATTCAAGTGTCAAAGGTTCCATGTAAACCTTATCGGCAATTGTGGTGTCGGTCATAATGGTTGCGGGGTTAGAGTTGCAAAGTACAACCTCATAGCCTTCTTCCTTAAGTGCTAAGCAAGCCTGTGTGCCCGCATAGTCAAACTCAGCCGCCTGACCAATAACGATTGGGCCCGAACCGATAATTAAAATCTTTTTTATGTCTTTTCTCTTTGCCATGCTAATTCTCCTTAATATATTTTACTTGATTTTCTGCAACTGTCATTTCGCAAACACCGAAAAGTTTGTAGTCTTCAAACGGTGTTGCCTTGCCTTTGGATAGGAATTCGTCGGTATTTACAATAAATTCCTTTTCCAGATCCCAAACGGTAAAGCCGTTCGGCGCTATATCAAACCTCTTGCGAGGGTTAATTGCCATAATTTCAATTAATTTTTCTAAACTTATTATGCCCGTTTTTACAAGGAATGTATACATAACGGAAAATGCGGTTTCAATTCCTACTATGCCGAAAGCGCTTTTTTCGAGTCCCTTGCTTTTTTCCTCGGCACTGTGGGGCGCGTGGTCGGTAGCAATCATATCAATCGTGCCGTCCTTAATGCCCTCAATTAAAGCAAGGCGGTCTTCTTCGCTTCTAAGCGGAGGATTCATTTTAAACTTACCGTCTTCCTTTAAGTCCATATCGGTAAGCACTAAATAGTGCGGTGCGGTTTCGCAGGTTACGTCTACCCCTTCAGCTTTAGCCTTGCGGATAAGCTCAACACTTTCTTTTGTAGAAATGTGGCATACGTGGTATTTACAGCCCGTTTCCTTTGCGAGTTCTAAATCTCTTTTAATCGGTCCCCATTCACTTTCACTACAAATACCTTTGTGGTTATGAAGTTTTGCGTATTCGCCGTCGTGTATATAACCGCCGAAAAGTAAACTGTTGTCTTCGCAATGAGCAACGATTGTTTTGCCCAAAGCTTTTGCTTTTATCATGGCTTCGCGCATCATTTCCCGTGACTGAACGCCTCTGCCGTCATCTGAAAAAGCGAAAGCGTCAGAAAGTTCGCTGAACGGTACTAATTCTTCGCCGCGTTGACCTTTGGTTATAGCGC
>JAZRMY010000104.1:0-38234 GCA_045647925.1 Acutalibacteraceae bacterium
AATTTTCATTGAAAATTTGACTATATCCATTGAAATGAGTGTCGTGCACAAATAAATTCTTAAAAAATTATTTGTGCAAAGCCGATAAAATCGGCTTGTCGAAGCGCTTTTCAGCGTTTCGACAAACTACAATCATTATAACAATTAAGCTTCTAAAGGTGAAGCTTTCTTTTTAGTTAAAATTTGAATAACCAATACAACACCTACAAGTGCAAGACCTATAATATCTGTTGTGATGCCCGGATAAATAAGTAAAAGTCCACCGACTACACTTATAATTCTTTCAAACCAAGCCATTCTGTGAAGCAGATATCCCTCAAGCGCGGCAGATACCCCGAATATACCTACAAACGAGGTTATACATATTAAAATAACTTCCCATACAGTTGTATTAATAAACAACATTGCAGGATTAAGTGCAAATACATAAGGCACTATAAACGCGCCGATTGCAAGCTTTGTAGCGGTAAACGCGGTTCTCATTGGGTTTGCCTGAGCAATAGCGGCACCCGCATAAGCCGCAAGAGCTACAGGAGGTGTTAAGTCTGCCACTATACCGAAATAGAAAACAAAGAAATGCGCCGCCAAAGCAGGAACGCCCATTTTTATAAGAATAGGCGCACAGGTTGCAGCCATAATGCAATAGTTTGCAGTAGTTGGAACACCCATACCAAGAACAATACAGGTAAGCATTGTTAAGAAAAGCGCGATTATAATCTTATCACCTGCAAGTGCTAAAATGCCGTTAATAAGCATTGTTGCAAGACCTGTCATTGTAATGGTTCCTGCAATAATACCTGCTACGCCGCAAGCAACTGCAACGGTAATCATACCCTGACCGCCTGCCGCAAGCGCTTCGAAAATACGCATTGGTGTAATTCTATTTTCCTTATTGAATATACCAACAACGATTGCTGCCACAATTGCTATTGCAGCGGCATATGCAATTGAGCGTGAGCCCGAGCCTACAAGAGCAATTAATATAATAAGAGGAAGTAATAAATATGATTGCTTTAAAAGTGGTAAGAATCTTGGTAATTCTTCCTTAGAAAGACCGCGAAGACCTTCTTTTTTAGCCTCCAGGTGAACTGTAACAAATACACCCAAGAAATAAAGACAAGCAGGTAAAATTGCGCGCACTACAATATTACTGTAAGGTACGCCAATATTTTCTGCCATAAGGAATGCCGCAGCACCCATAATAGGTGGCATTATCTGGCCACCGGTAGAAGCCGAAGCCTCGGCAGCGGCAGCGAATTCAGGCTTATAGCCTGTTTTCTTCATAAGCGGAATTGTAACCGAGCCTGAGCCTACGGTATTTGCAACCGAGGAGCCCGAAACCATACCTTCAAGCGCGCTTGCAATAACAGCAACCTTTGCAGGTCCGCCCGAAAATCCACCAACAATAGAGTTGGAAATTTTTATAAAGAAATCTGCAATACCGGTTCTTTCAAGGAAAGCGCCGAAAATAATGAATATTGCAATATATTTAGAGCAGGTATTAACAGGTGTTGATAAAATGCCCGATGTTGTTGTGTAGAAAAGCTTACCTACCAAGCCTTCAATTCTTCGTAGCATATCGGGGTTAGTAAGTCCCCAAAAGATTGCGTAAACAATAAATACTACCGCTACAACGATAATTGGAATACCAACACAACGGCGGCAAAGCTCTAAAAGGCAAAGTATACCTATAACACCAATTATAATCTGATACAATTCAAATTTATTACCCTGTTGAATGATAGTCATAGCATCAAAGGTGTAATAAAAGAACGAGCCCGAGCCTAAAACCATTAAAATTACATCATACCACGGTATGTAATTAACCTTTTGTGTGCCCTTTTTAGCAGGATATATCAAAAATCCGATAAATACAATACAACCAACAAAGCTTGAAAGTCTTATAGCGTCAAGCCAGGTTGCAAAAAATGTTACATAAATGCAAAACAAGGAAAAAGCCGCAAGAATACAATTAATTGCGATTTTATACTTTCCTTCCCAAATACGAGTGTTGGATTCCCTGTCAAATTTTTTCATTACGGCATCTAAATCCATTGGCTCGTTAGATTCAACTGCCTTCTTTTTCGAGAAAAACAACAAACTCCCTACCTTTCTATAAAAACATTAAAATAGCTGCGACATTAACTCGCCGCAGCTATTAATCTTAAAAAATCAACCTATATAGTCAATTATTTAACTGCTACTTCAATTCCTTTTTCTTTAAAGTATTTTGCAGCACCTGCATGGAAAGGAACTGTAAGACCTTCAGTAGCATTTTCAAGGCTTAATTCAGCACCCTTTGCATTTTCTTTTTCGATATCATCCATATTATCAAAAATAGCTGCAGTTAAGTTATAAACATCATCTTCGCTAGCGTCAGCATCAACAATTAATGTTGCCTTAACAGTAACGGTTGTAACTTCTTCAGTCTGATTCTTATAGGTGTTTGCAGGAATCTTATAAACTGAATAGAAGGTATTGTCCTTCATAAGCTTACTAGCGATATCGCCATCAATCGGAACTATGCGAACGTTACCGTTAGTCATGCTAAGCTCTGTAATAGCGTTTGTAGGAGCACCTGCAACTATAAATGCAGCGTCAATTTTGCCATCCTTAAGTGCATCTGCGCTATCATCAAAGTTTTGATACTGTGGCTTAATGTCGTTTTCAGTAAGACCTGCAGCAGTAAGAACATCAATAGCGTTGAAGTAAACGCCTGAGCCTGAAGCACCGATAGAAACCTTCTTACCCTTTAAGTCAGCAACAGACTTAATTTCAGGATTTACAGTAACAAGCTGAACTGCTTCTGCATAAAGACCTGCAACGGTACGGAATGTATCAATTTTGCCGTCTTTTTCGAAAGAACGGGTGCCGTTCCAAGCGTAGTGCATAACATCTGACTGAACAGTACCTAACTGATAGTCGCCTGAATCAATACCCTGAATATTATCCTTTGAACCTTGTGTAGATACAGCGTTTGCAGTAACACCTGCATTGTTGGTGATGTACTGGCTAAGAACACCGGCGTAAGCATAGTATGTACCTGAGGGGCTACCTGTACCCATAGTCATAGTTGTGGCACCGCCACATGCTGCCAATGAAAAAATCATTGCCAAAACTAATAAAACTGAAAAAATACGTTTCATAATTTTTCTTCCTCTCTGTTTTTTAAATAACATATACATTATATACAAAAATTACCCTTATTGCAAGTAAAATATTTATTTTCCGAAACGAATATTAATTCCGCCGTCATTATTGCTATTGCTGTTATTGTTTATATTCAGATAAGGTGTTAAAACCTGTGCAGTATTTATAACCGGCATAGACTGTATATATACCTTACCGGGACCTGTAATTCTTGTATGGAACAAGCCCTCGCCGCCAAAAAATAAATTTTTAGCGCCTTTAACGGTTTGAACATCCATTGTACAGCTTTCGCTCATTGCCGCAAGGTAGCCTGTATCCACAACAATGCTTTCACCTGCCGCAAGCTCGTATTCCTTACAGTATCCGTCAATTTCAATAAACACTATACCGTTGCCGCTTACCTTCTGCATAATAAAGCCTTCGCCGCCCAAAAAGCCTCTGCCCAAGCTTTTTTGGAAATATACAGACAAATCAAGTCCCTTTTCCATTGCAAGAAAACCGCGTTTTTGAATAATAATTCCGTTACCCTCAGTCACCTGATAAGGAATAATAGAGCCGGGAAAGCTTGATGCAAAGGCAATCATACCGCCCGAGCCTACCGCCGTATACTCGTTCATAAATATAGATTCGCCCGAAAAAAGTCTTCCTATCGCCTTTTTAACTCCGCCGCCCGCATTGGTATTCATAACCATATTCGGACTCATCCAACTCATTGCGCCACTTTCACTGCAAAGCGTCTGATTTTCTTGCGGGTAACAAATAACAACGGGTAAATTTCCGCCTTCAATTTCGTATTTAATCATAGCAATATTTCCTTTCTGCTTTTTATGTAAAAAAAAGCAAATATTTACAAATTAATTATACTTTACACCCGTTTAAAAAGCAAGTCGGAAGATTTTAAAGAAATAATAAAATTTATACACAATAAAACACCCTCTTCCGTTTGGAAAAGGGTGTTGTTTTATTTTGTAGCGACAGGCGGTCTCGACTGTCCGAGTTATATTTTCAGAAAAATACACTAAATGATAACCATTTATTTAAAAATTATAATTTTAGTGTTACGTATCATTTTCATTATTTCCGGATGCTTTTACTATCCCACCAAGAATAGTTGCACCTACCATGAGTCCGCAAAATATTTTAACTCTTAAAAAATAAGCGTCACCCATTGAATCATTAAATAAATTTATAAAAAACAAAATGATACCTATAGCATACATCAATATTACAATTAATGTTAATATCGCTTTTGTTTCATCCTTCATATTTTACACCTCAATATTTTTATCTTTCTATTGATATGTCGTAAATCTCGCCGCATTCTTCACATTGGTACATTCCGCTATAGTCCTCTCCTTCGCAAAGGTTCAACGATTTTGTGCGACTTATATGTTTGCATTCGGGGCATTTCGGCTCAAAATATACCATATTATCTGTTGTGGTTATTCCTGTGATATTCTCACCTTTTGCTCCACCGCAACCCGCAAAACAAATCAACATTGCAAAAATTAGAATTCCTACCATAATTTTTTTCATAAAACAACCTCCTTTTTTAAACTCAACAAAATTCGAGCAAAACAATTATACTCAATCTTTGAGTAATTGTCAATACTCAATTTATGAGTATGATATGCTAATTTAGAGGTGAGATTATTGGAATATCGTGAAAGAATGCGTTCATTAAGAGAAGACAATGATATTACACAAGCGCAAATTGCAAAAATAATAAATAAATCTCAACAAGGTTATAACCATATTGAAACAGGTCGAGCAGAACTTAAAATAGAGGATTTAATAAAACTTTGCGATTTTTATAATGTATCCGCCGATTATTTTATAGGCAGAAAAGATAAATAACACCCTCTTCCGTTTGGAAAAGGGTGTTGTATTTTATTGGTTATTTGATTTAACTGTGTTTATTGAAGAAATCAGCATTACACGAATACTTGTGCAGAGTGAATCAAGTTCTTTATATATTACTTCATCAATGTAATCTGTCTTATATAAAAGTTCAAGCCAATAACCTGTTTCGTTTGCCTCTTTAAGCGCTATTTGTAGTTTAGCAACAAAATCCGCTTTACCGTGAGCATATTGTGCCTCACGGATATTTGCACCGATAGAAGTTCCGCTTCTGCCGATTTGGTTGGAGATTATATTTTCTTTTTTGAGTTTAAGTTCTTTTACGAGGTTTATGATTGATACGGCGAAATCCAACGACATATCGCGCAATTTGCTTTCGGACATTGTTATCACTCCTTATGGTAATATTATACTATAGTTTTTAGTGAAGCGCAAGAATTAGGTTTTAAGTGAAGTTGTGGCGTTGCCACAGTGAAGTTATGGCTCACGCCATAATGAAGTATTTCGCTAACGCTCAAAGTGAAGTTAAGTGTTTCGTTTCCTTATCGTGCCGTAGGCACACTTCACATCCGCAGGATGCTTCACGCCGATGGCACTTATCGTTTCGCTTGCGAAACACTTAGTTCCACCAAACAAAAAAGACTTGCCGTAGCAAGTCTTTTGTTTGGTGGGAGCGGGTGGATTCGAACCACCGAAGTCGAAGACAACAGATTTACAGTCTGCCCCCTTTGGCCACTCGGGAACACTCCCATATTTAATTTTGGCTTTATAAAGCTGGAGCTGGTGGACGGACGCAACCTTTTTTTCAAAAGTTTGCCGTGTTCTCGGCAAGCCGTTCACACTTCGCACCTAAAAATATCACACTGTGATATTTTTTATACGGCGCTCACCCTCTCAGGCTTCGAGTCCGATTAAAGACTCATTTAAAGGTGGAGCTGGTGGACGGACTCGAACCCCCGACCTGCTGATTACAAATCAGCTGCTCTACCAACTGAGCTACACCAGCGTTTTTTAAAGCGCCTAAATAATATACCACAATAATATCGTAATGTCAAGCAATATTTTTTATTTTTTTACATTATTTTTTTACCTACTAATATTTTTTGCATTTTGTGGAAAGGTAGTAAAAGAAATCTTTCAAGGAGGCTTTAAAATGAAAAGACGAATTACATCATTTATAGTATCAATTTTTTGCGTACTTTCTTGTTTTTCTCTTGCAGGATGCGGAGAAAAAAATACTGCAGAGGTTTACTTTTTAAACTTTAAACCCGAATCTGCCGCAGTTTACGAAGAAATTGCAAAAGAATACGAAAAAGAAACAGGTGTTAAGGTTAAGGTGGTAACCGCCGCCGCAAACACCTACGAGCAAACCTTAAAGTCCGAAATTGCCAAAACAAGCGCACCTACTATTTTTCAGGTCAACGGGCCTATTGGCTATAATTCGTGGTCAGACTACTGTTTAAACATTAAAGATAGCAAGCTTTATTCGTATTTAGCAGATGAATCTTTGGCAATTAAAGACGAGGACGGCGTTTACGCCATTCCTTACGTTGTAGAAGGCTACGGAATTATCTATAACAATGCAATTATGGACAGATATTTCGCGTTGCCCAACAAAAAAACAGATATTAAAAGTATGGACGAAATAAACAACTTCGACACCTTAAAAAAGGTTGTGGAAGATATGACCGCACACAAAAAAGAGGTTGGCATTGAGGGTGTTTTTGCCTCTACCTCACTTTCGAGCGGCGAGGATTGGCGTTGGCAAACACATTTATTAAATATACCACTTTACTACGAATACCGCGACAATAAGGATAACCTTGACCCAACCCTAGCACTTTTAGATTCTAAAGAAATACTTTTTAAATATTCGAAAAACTTTAAAAATATTTTTGACCTTTATATAGAAAATTCTATAACCTCTAAAAATCTTTTAGGCTCAAAATCTGTTGCAGATTCTATGGCAGAGTTTGCGCTCGGCAAGGTTGCTATGGTGCAAAACGGCAACTGGGGATGGTCGCAAATTGCGGGTGTTGAGGGTAACACCGTAAAGGCAAGCGACATTAAAATGCTGCCAATTTATATGGGCATTGAAGGTGAAAAAGGGCAAGGAATTTGCATAGGCACCGAAAACTACTTTGCAATTAACAAAAACGCTACCGAGGAGCAAAGAAAGGCTTCACTAGACTTTTTAGCGTGGCTTTTCTCAAGCGAAAAGGGCAAAAAATATGTTACCGAAAAATTAGGCTTTATAACCCCCTTTAACACATTTAGCGACGACCAGATACCCAATGACCCACTAGCAAAAGAAATAACACGTTATATGAACGACGATTCTGTAACCACTATCCCTTGGATTTTCACCGCTTTCCCAAGTGACCAATTTAAAAAGGAAGCAGGTAGCGCATTGCTTGACTATGTTCAGGGTGCAAAAAAGTGGGATGAAGTTGAAAAAATTATCACTGAAAAATGGAAGAGTGAACGAAAATAAATGAAATCGGTTAAAAAGTATTTTCCGATATTTGTAATGCCTACTCTCTTGGCTTTCTTAGTTGCCTTTGTAATACCCTTTGTGTTAGGTTTATACCTTTCTTTTACCGAATTTACCACCGTTACAAATGCAAAATTTGTAGGGCTTCAAAACTATTTGCAAATTTTTTCAAGTGACAGCGGTTTTCTTGCTTCATTATGGTTTACGGTGAAATTTGCCTTGGCATCGGTAATAAGCATAAATATATTTGCCTTTTTATTGGCATTACTTTTAACACAAAACATTACGGGAACCAATATTTTCAGAACCGTATTTTTTATGCCAAACCTTATAGGCGGTATTGTACTTGGCTATATATGGCAGCTTATAATAAACGGCGTGCTTTATAAGTTTGATTACACCATAACCTCAAACGCAAATTTTGGTTTTTGGGGACTTGTAATCCTTATGAACTGGCAAATGATTGGTTATATGATGATAATTTATATTGCAGGTATAGGAAATATTCCCACAAGCATTACCGAAGCCGCAAAGGTTGACGGCGCAGGAAGCTTTACCACACTTTTTAAAATTATAATTCCGTCGGTTATGCCGTCAATTACAATATGTCTGTTTTTAACCATAACAAATTCCTTTAAGCTTTTTGACCAAAACCTTGCGTTAACCGCAGGCGCGCCCTCGGGCAGAACAAGAATGGTGGCGCTTGATATATACGAAACCTTTTATTCACGAATAGGCTATGAGGGTGTAGGACAGGCAAAAGCGGTCATTTTCTTTTTACTTGTAGCGGCAATAGCATTAACTCAGCTTGTACTAACGCGCAGAAAAGAGGTTGAGCATTAATGAACAGTAAAATTTTAAACACAGTATTTTTTATACTTTTAATCATAATTTCATTGGTATTTATAGCGCCCGTATTAATCGTGCTTATAAATTCCTTTAAATCAAAATTTTCAATTGCAACCGAACCGTTTATTTTGCCCGATTCAAATACCTTTGCAGGCTTTTCAAACTATACTACGGGTATAAATAATACAGGCTTTCCCTCGGCTTTCGGTTGGTCGCTGTTTATTACGCTTTTCTCGGTTGCGGCAATCGTGGTTTTCACTTCTATGACGGCGTGGTACATTGTACGCGTTAAAACTGCTTTTACCTCAATTTTATACTATTCTTTGGTTTTTTCTATGATTGTACCCTTTCAGATGGTTATGTTTACAATGTCTAAAACCGCAAATATTCTAAGGCTCGATAACCCGATAGGTATTATAGTTATATATTTAGGCTTTGGCGCGGGGCTTGCTACCTTTATGTTTACGGGTTTTATAAAATCCGTACCAAAAGGAATTGAAGAAGCCGCCACTATAGATGGCTGCAGTCCTTTACAGACCTATTGGAAAATAGTTTTCCCTATTCTTAAACCCACAACCATTACAGTAGCAATTTTGAATACCATGTGGATTTGGAATGACTACCTTCTTCCCTACCTTGTAATAGGTAAGGACTACCAGACTATACCAATAGCAATACAGTATTTAAAAGGTGGCTACGGCTCGGTAGATATGGGGGCTATGATGGCAATGCTTGTGCTTTCAATAATACCTGTAATAATTTTCTACCTTTCTTGCCAAAAATATATTATAAAGGGTGTCGCCGCAGGGGCGGTTAAGGGATAAAAAGAAAACGAATGGGTTCGTATAAACCGAGCTCATTCGTTTTCTGTTTAATACTTAATTTCATTTAAAATTTATCAGCTATTTTTATTTAGCGACTTATAAATTTCTATTACCTCTTGCCTTAAATTCGCATTTTCGATAAGCTTTAATTTAGGGTCGGCAGTAAGTAACTGCTCGGCTTGTTTTTTTGCGGTCAATAGCACCTGCTTATCTGCAAAAATATCGGCAATTCGCATTTGCGGCAAACCGCTTTGGCGGTTGCCGAGAAAATCACCGGGTCCGCGTAATTCAAGGTCGTAATCGGCAATCTTAAAACCGTCACTGCTTTGTTTTATAACATTAAGGCGTTTTTCGGTTTCGGGCGAAGCGCTGTCTGAAATCAAAATACAGTCAGACTTATGCTTGCCTCTTCCTATTCTGCCGCGCAACTGATGAAGCTGTGAAAGACCAAAACGCTCGGCATTTTCTATTACCATAATAACCGCGTTGGGTACATCGATACCAACCTCTATAACGGTTGTGGCAATAAGTAACTGAATATTACCGTTTGCAAATTCGCGCATAACCGCTTCCTTTTCAGCCGCTTTCATTTTACCGTGTAAAAGACCCACAGAATAATCCTTAAACTCATTAGCCCTTAGTTTTTCGTAATATTCTGTAGCCGCGGTCATATCGCTTTGCTCGTTTTCTTCCACTAAAGGACATACTATATACCCTTGTCTGCCCTCGTTTAAAAACTTCTTTATATAGTTATAAATTCTTTGGCGGTATGAGGTATCTACGCAGTAGGTATCTATTTTTTGTCTGCCCTTTGGGTAAGCGTCAATAATGCTTATATCAAGGTCGCCGTAAAGTATATAAGCCAAGGTTTGCGGAATAGGTGTTGCCGACATTACAAGTGTATGTGGATTGTTGCCCTTTTCGGCAAGCTTACCCCTTTGCGCCACACCGAAACGGTGCTGCTCATCGGTAATAACAAGCCCTAAATTATCGAACTCAACGTCATTTACAATAAGCGCGTGAGTGCCTATAATAACATCAATTTCGCCGTTTTTAAGTTGTTCCTTAATTACGGTTTTTTGTTTTTTAGTAAGCGTGCCTGTAAGCAAACCGCATTTAATACCTGTATTTTCAACGATTGAACAAAAGGTTTTATAGTGCTGCTCTGCCAATATTTCGGTAGGGGCCATTAAGGCTGACTGATAACCGTTTTTAGCCGCAACAAAGCAAAGGGCAGCCGCAACAACGGTTTTACCGCTACCAACGTCACCTTGCACTAATCGGCTCATTGGTCTTCCCGACTGCATATCTGCAATACATTCCTCGGTTACACGCTTTTGTGCATCGGTGAGTGCAAAGGGAAGCATTTTTTGAAATTCAGGAAAATTATTTCTTTTTATAACACAGCCGCTAAGCGAATGGGACTTTGTCTTTATTACCGAAAGCGCTACCTGTAAGCAGAAAAGCTCTTCAAAAACAAGGCGTTTTTTAGCTCTCTCAAAGGATTCCTTCGTTTTTGGGAAATGTATATTCTCTAGCGCATATTTAATATCGCAAAGCTCGTTTTGGTTGCGTATATCGTTATTTAAAATTTCGGGCAATTCACAGGTAGAAAGCGCCGTTTTAACAAGCTTTTGTATTGTGGCAGACGACATATTTTTACTTGCATTATAAATGGGCTCTATTCCGTTATAATGCGCTTCCTTAATGACAGGCGAGTTCATCTGCCTTAAAATATAACTGCCCTCAAGCTTGCCGTAGAATAGATATTCACTGCCGAAATTAAGTCTATTAGCCAAAAATTTTTGATTAAAAAGGCTTACTGCAAATCTGCCGCTATTATCCTCTGCCAAAAACTTATAAATGGTAATTCCGCGGCGGGTTTCCACCGTTTCTATAGGGGTAACAATTTTTGCTTTTATACAAACATTTTCATACCACAAAGCGTCTTTCAGGGGTGTGATATTTGTCCAATCAAGGTATTTTCTTGGGAAAAAACGCAAAAGGGCACCGACCGTGTCGATGCCCTTTGATTTTAAAACTTCAGCTCTTTTAGCACCGACACCTTTTAAATATCTAATATCAGTGTTGGCTGTCATTTTTAACACTCCTATTCTACTGAGAGAATGTAGTAGTAAATCGGCTGTCCGCCATTAATGAAGGTTATTTCTGCCTTAGAACCGAATTTTTCTTCTATCTGTGCTTCAATAGAAGCCGCCTGTTCCGCAGTAACATCGCTACCGTGGATAACGGTTATAAATTCGCTTGAAGATTTAACCATTTTCTTTAAAAGCTTTAAAACGGTCTTTTCAAGGTCGGTATCAACAAAGGTGATTTTACCGCCAAGTAAAGCCATAAGCTCGCCTTGCTTAATCTTAACGCCGTCAACATCGGCATCTCTTGCAGCAAAGGTTATCTGACCTGTTGCAATACGCTCGGTTGATTTTTGCATTTCAATAGCGTTCTGGTTGTCATCTGCATCGGGGTCAAAGTTAAGCATAGCCGAAATACCCTGAGGAATTGTTCTTGTATGAATAACAATAACCTTTCTTGTGCTTATCGGAATAGCCTGCTCTGCCGCCATAATAATATTTTTATTATTAGGAAGTACGAATACAGTTTCAGCGGGGGTAGCCTCAATAGCCTTTAAAATATCGTCGGTACTGGGGTTCATTGTCTGGCCGCCCGAAACTATAGTATCTACACCTAAATCACGGAAAAGCTCTGCCAAACCGTCGCCCGCGCAAACCGATACAAAGCCAACCGGTTTTGTAGGCTCTACAGGGGTAAAGGTTTCTGTTCTGTCAGCACTCTTAGCAGGTTTTTTCTTAGCTTCAGTTGCTTCGTGCTTTGCTTTTTCGTGTTGGTCGCGCATATTTTCAATCTTTATATTGATAAGCGAACCAAAGGTAAGACCGTTTTCAATAGCGTTACCCGGATGGTCGGTATGAACATGAACCTTAATAATTTCATCATCATCAACCACAACCACACAGTCACCTATTGTTTCAAGATAGCTTCTGAGCTCTTGCGGTTCTTTTTCGCATTCTTCCGCGCGTTTTACAATAAATTCTGTACAGTAAGTAAAGGTGATTTCGGTTTCAAATTCACCTGCAGCATTGAAAGAAGATTCCTCTTCGTCTGATTCGTCAGCTGCTACAGCGTTGGATTTAATCATAACGCCGTCCTTCATAACCGAAAGCATACCCTCAAGTATTAATACAAAGCCCTTACCGCCCGCGTCAACAACGCCTGCTTTTTTAAGTGCAGGTAATAATTCGGGGGTTTCTTCAAGCGCTTTTTTTGCGCCTTCAATCGCATATTCAAAAATTGCAAGCTCATCCTTGCCCTGTGAAAGCGCTTCCTTTGCATATTCACTTGCCACACGTGCAACCGTAAGGATTGTACCCTCAGTCGGTTTCATAACTGCCTTGTAAGCGGCTTCAACACCAAAAACAAAAGCGTCTGTAATATTCTGTGGGGTTAAAAATTCATCTTCGCCAATTCCCTTTGCAAAGCCGCGGAAAAGCAAGGAGGTTATAACGCCCGAGTTGCCTCTTGCGCCTCTAAGTAAGGCAGATGCGTTAGTAGCCGCAACCTTACCTGCGGTAACGCCGCTTAGCTTTTCAAGCTCGCGTGCAGAATTGGAAAGTGTCATAGACATATTTGTGCCGGTATCCCCATCAGGTACGGGGAAAACATTCAAATCGTCAACTGCTTTGCGGTAATTGCTCAAATTATTTGTTGCAGAAATTATTGCATCGCGCAAAATATCGCCGTTAATCAAAATCTTACACTCCTTTAGTGAAAACCGAATTATTCTTTAATTCCGTCTATCTTAACTATTACTCTATCTACTTCTATTCCGGTAGCCTCTTTAACCACATACTTAACCTTTTCGGTTATACTTGCGGCAATAGCATTTATATTCATTCCATAGGTAACTACTATATGAAGCTCAACAGATATAGAATCGGTATTTCCGATAACCTTAATTCCGGTATCCAACTGTTCATTTTTAGAAAGCTTGCTAAAAAGCTTTTGCTTACTGGTGCTTGGTACCATTCCCACAACACCAAAGCAAGAAGTAACCTCATTACCGATAAGCTTTGAAAGATATTCTTCACTAATAACAATTTTACCTAACCTTGTTTCGTAAGTTATCATAACCAATCCTCCTAATTTACTTTGAATTTATATGATTTAATTGAAAAATAAATATCACCCTTGGACGAGTTTTTAATATTTTCAATATTTTCATTACAGAAAAGTATGCCCGTTCTAAAACAAATAGGAATTATAGGCATATCAGTTTGAAGAGTGGCTGCCACATCTGTAATTGCAGTTTCGCCACTGTAAAACTTTTCAAGCACAGTACTGTAAGAAATATCTGTTACAGGCTGCACCTCGCTAGCATCGGTCTGTTCGGTAGCTTGCGGCTTTGCAGTTTTTATTCCGTAAGCCATAGAGCCACCCTCTTTAACAAGTGGACGGATATCCATATTGTCTGTCATATTAACCTCTGCCAAATAAAGCTGGAAGTTGCCGCTTACAAGTCTTTGCAAATAATTTTCGTAAGACTCCTCAACCACGGTGATTTTTATGCCTACTGTTTTAAGCTGTTCGGCAATGGCATAAGCCGCAGCCGCACGAATACGGTTTTCTTTATTTATAAGCAAACTAAACCGTAACGAGCCACCGTTTTTTCTGTAAAAACCTTCTTTATCTAAACTATTATATCCTATTTCTTTCAAATTCTCAATAGTTATTTGCGAATTTGCTATAGTTTGTATGTTTTGTACAGATTTTGTCCCCTGCCAAACGGGATTAAAAAAGCCTGTTGCCGCCAATGCATTATTATAAAAAATCTCTTTACAGATTTTTTCACGGTCTATACCGCTTGAAATTGCCTGACGAAGCTGACGGGTGGCTAAATCCCCCACGCTGTGATTTATACCAATATAAACCAAATTATTAAGATTAATATCTATCTTCTGACCGCTCATTCTTAAAATATTACCGTCAGAAATATTGCTGTAATACATATCTGCTGCGCCAATTTCAATGTAATGCGAAACCGATTCCAAATCGGGCGCATTTATAAGGCGTATTTCGGTAATGCTTCCCTTTTCGGCACTGTTCCCATTTTGCAAAAGCGAAGATAAATCCTCACTAACCTTATATCTTCCGCTACCAATGGGCGGCAGTTTTACACTGTCAGAATCCGAAAGTGTGTCGCTCCCCTTTTTGATTATCGGAAAATCAAGAACGTTTACAAAATAAGGGTCATAATTTTTTAAATTAAATACAACCGTATTTACATCCTGTGAAGTAGCCGAAGCAACACCGTACAATTCACTTGCGTACTCGGTTTTTGAAGCAATTGCCAGATTATAAGAATATACAACATCCTCTGCGGTCAGTCGGCTTCCGTCCGAAAAGGTTAAATTCTTTATTTTTACAGTACAAATCTTATCACTAACCTCGGCGCTTTGTGCAATGCTGTAAACAGGGTTAAACTCATTGTCAAGCTTAACCAGTGAATCATACAAAAGCATACAAAGCTGACGGTTTACATCGGTCTTTATTGTATAAGGATTAAACCCGTCCGACTTAGAATATAAAAGTGTAATGTATTCTTTTTGTTGCGCTTGCTCTGTGGTATTCGGTTTATTTGAGGCGGTACTGTTATCATCATTTTTGCAACCTACCAAAGCAAATATAAGCCCCACACATAAAATAACAGATAATAATTTTTTCATTATTTTCCTACTTTAAATATTTATTCTCTCTATACGGGTGGTTTTGCCCGTTTTTTCGTCTATTTCAAAAATACAGCCGTTTAAACTGCATTCACCGTTTGCTAATTCAAACTTCGACATATCGTTACTTTTAAGTCGGTTTATAATAATTTCTTTTTTAACACCTAAAACAGAATCTATAGGTCCTGTCATACCAATATCGGTTATATATCCTGTACCGTTTTGCAAAATCTGTTCATCGGCAGTTTGAATATGGGTATGAGTGCCAAAAAATGCAGAAACCTTACCGTCAAGATAAAGCCCTAACGCCCTTTTTTCGCTTGTAGCTTCGGCATGGAAATCTACAATAATTATTTTAGCGCCATCATTTTTAGCCTTTTCTATAAGCGCATCCGCCGCTTTAAAGGGACAGTCTGCCCCCAATTTTTCAAGATAAATCTTACCGCTTAAATTAATTACTGCAACCGAAATTCTGCCAAAATCGAGCAAGCAATAACCTTTGCCGCTTTTATCATCACCCAAGTTATGCGGGCGCAACACACAGTCGCTTTGGTCTAAAAATTCATAAAATTCGGGTCTTCTTAAAGAATGGTTGCCACCCGTTAAAGCGTTAGCACCCAAATTCAATAAATATTCGGCGCTGTCGCGTGTGGTACCGTTACCGTCTGCCGAATTTTCAGCATTGATAATAACCGCATCTATATTCTTATTCTTTTTCAAAGCAGGTAAACATTTGCGTACATATTCACAACCGATAGAACCGCAAACGTCCCCCACTGCTAAAATTCTCATACACTTCCTCCAAAGGATATATATTAATAGTATACCATAACAGTATCGTAAAAACAATAAAAACCTTTAGTATATTCATTAACATTACAAACCCGACCTTCTAAAAGGTCGGCTTTTAAATTTAACCTAAAATTAGATTTCAGCGAAGTACTTAATAGTACGAACCATCTGGCTGGTGTAGCTGTTTTCATTGTCATACCAAGAAACAACCTGTACTTGATAAGTGTCGTCATCAATCTTAGTAACCATTGTCTGAGTAGCGTCAAACAATGAACCGTAGGTGATACCGATAATGTCAGAAGAAACGAGTTCTTCTTCAGTATAACCAAAGGAAGCAGAAGAAGCAGCCTTCATAGCAGCATTGATGCCTTCCTTAGTAATGTCCTTACCCTTAACAACTGCAACAAGAATAGTTGTAGAACCGGTCGGAACAGGAACACGCTGAGCAGAACCGATGAGCTTGCCGTTGAGTTCAGGAATTACAAGACCGATAGCCTTTGCAGCACCTGTTGAGTTAGGAACGATGTTGCAAGCAGCAGCACGTGCACGACGAAGGTCACCCTTTCTGTGAGGACCGTCAAGAACCATCTGGTCGCCTGTCCAAGCGTGAACAGTTGTCATGATACCGCTCTGGATGGGAGCATACTTGTTAAGAGTATCAGCCATAGGAGCCAAGCAGTTTGTTGTGCAAGATGCAGCAGAGATGATTTTATCATCAGCTGTAAGAGTCTTTTCGTTTACGCTGTAAACGATAGTGGGAAGGTCGTTACCTGCAGGAGCAGAAATAACAACTTTCTTAGCGCCGGCATTGATATGAGCCTGAGCCTTATCCTTTGAGCAGTAGAAACCTGTGCATTCGAGAACTACGTCTACACCGATTTCGCCCCAAGGAAGATCCTTAGCGTCTTTTTCAGCATAAATTTTGATTGTTTTGCCGTCTACAGTAATGCTGTCTTCACCTGCAGTTACAGTATCACCGAGAGCATATCTACCCTGTGCAGAGTCATACTTTAAAAGGTGAGCGAGCATTGCGGGGCTTGTAAGGTCATTGATAGCAACTACTTCGTAACCTTCAGCGCCGAACATTTGACGGAAAGCGAGACGACCGATACGGCCGAAACCATTAATAGCAACTTTTACCATTGGAATATACCTCCTAAAATTTTTACGATATATATTTTACTCTATTTTTTGTATTTTTTCAAGTAATTTGTTTAACTTTTAACAATTTTTTTATTTTTTTAATAATTTGGCATAATAACTCTATACCAAAGAGGTGATAATTTGACAGTTTTACCGAATTCCTTTGAGCGTTATACCGCCGCATTAAGAAATTTGACCTCTATTTTGATTTTAAGGAACAGTTTGAACAAAAAACATTTAAAAAATTTAAGCAAAATTTACAGTGCCGAAGCATTTTTTTACCACCATAAGCAACCGCTCAATATTGAAAAATTCGCTTGGGGGTTATTGGGTGCGGCTTCACTTATAAAACCCGAAAAATTGGTTTTTTCTGTAAATTGCCGTGGTAATTTTTTAATAAACAAAAATATATTTACAGTTTTGCTTTTAAACCTTTCAAAAGAATGTAGCTTAATTGAAATAGAAGTTAAAAAAGATATACTAATAAGCTTTACGGGCAACTGTAGAAAAGCCCTTTCAGCTTTAAAAAAGCTAAAGGGATTTTACTTTTATTCTATTAATACGAACTGTGGAAAATTTATAATTCCTGTTTTAAAAACAAACCAAGAATCCATACCGTTTGAAAATGTATGGGAAAATATTGCCTACCAATTTTCACCCGTTAATTTGTTTTTCCAAAATGTTCTATAATGATTGCTTCTGCAACACGCATACCGTCTACTGCCGCAGACATTATTCCACCTGCATATCCTGCACCCTCACCCGCAGGGTAAAGCCCCTTAACAGATACGCTTTGATATGCTTCATCCCTTACTATTCTTACAGGGGAAGAGCTTCGGGTTTCGGGGGCGGTAAGTACAGCAGCTTCACTTGCAAAGCCTTTTATCTTTTTATCAAATTCCAAAATTCCGTCTTTAAGACTTTGGATTATAAATTCAGGAAAAATTTCACTGAAATCCGCAAAATCATATTGAGGCTTTACGGTAGGCTTAACTTTAGTTATATTAAATTCCTTACCGAAACAGAACTGACCAACCGTTGTAACAGGAACCTTGCCGCCCAAAATTTCAAAAGCAGTTTTTTCAATTTTTCTTTGAAATTCGCAGCCCGCCAACACATCGTCACCCTCGAAATCTTCGGGTTCAAGGCCTACTAGCAAAGCGCTGTTTGCGTTAACACCGTCACGCCCCGAATTACTCATACCGTTTACGGTAAGCGAATTTTTCTCACTCGTAGAATTTATAACCTCGCCACCCGGACACATACAAAAGGTATATACACCCCTACCGCTCGGTAAATGGGTTGCCAATTTGTAATCCGCACTCGATAGCGCAGGGTGGTTATAAAATTCGCCGTAAAGCGCTTTATTTATATCCTCTTGCAAATGCTCGATTCTAACCCCTACAGAAAACGGCTTTCGCACCATTTCGATATTCTTATTCTTCAGCATAGAAAAAACATCCCTTGCAGAGTGTCCCGTTGCTAAAATTACGGTATCACAAGGTATTATTTCGCCGTTTGCCGTAACAGATGTGATTTCCCCATTTTCAAAATTAATTTTTTCAAGCTTTGTACCGAACAAAACCTCTCCGCCAAGTGAGATTATTTCTTTTCTTATATTCTTTATAACCTTTGACAAAATGTCGGTACCAATATGTGGCTTAGCGTCGGTAAGGATTTTTTTATCGGCGCCAAACTGAGCAAAGACTTCAAGCACCGTGCGGCAACGAATATCCTTAATACCCGTATTAAGCTTGCCGTCAGAAAAGGTACCTGCACCGCCCTCGCCAAACTGCACGTTGCTGTTTTCCTTAAGTTCCCCGCCGTTTAAAAATTCGTTTACATCCTTGGTTCTTGTATCAACGTCGGCTCCGCGTTCAATTACAAGCGGTTTCAGTCCCGCTTTCGCTAAGGTATATGCACAAAAAATTCCGCAAGGACCAAAGCCTACTACCACAGGGCGTAATTCGGGTATGGTATCACACTTTTGCCACACATATTCTTTTTTTGTAAAAATTTGTGCGTTTTTATTCTTCTTAAGTAAAGCTTGTTCGTTTTTCATATCAATTAAAACCGAACAACAAAAATGCACATCATTCTTCCTTCTTGCATCCACCGATTTTTTATAAAGTGTAACCGAATTTGTAGTAATTTTAAGCATTTTTTCGGTAACGCTTTTTAAATCGCTAAAATCGGTATCAAGCGGTAATTTTAAATTGTTAAGTAATATCATTTATTTTCCCCGATAATTGAATCTACTGCCGCCATAGCGCTACTCCACGCCCATTGCAGATTAAATCCGCCGCAGTCGCCGTCAATATCCAATATCTCACCTATTGCATAAAGCTTTTTATATTCTTTTGACTGCATGGTTGTATTTTCAAACTGATTGGTATTAAGTCCGCCGGCAGTTGCCTGCGAATTAGCAAAGCCGGTAGTACCCGTAACAGTAAATTCCATATTTTTAATTGCACTTGCAATCTTTTTAATTATGTTAATGTTAAGTGTTTCGGCTTTGTCAGAAAGCTTACAGCCTACCGACTTTAAAATAACCTGACCGAGTCTTTTATTTAAAAGACCTGTAAAAAATTCCTCAAGCGGTCTTTTAGGCATTATTTTTACCCTTTTTGCAATTTGCTCTACTAATTCATTAAAATCGGTATCGGGCATAATATCAAGACTTACTGTTTTAGCTGCATCGTTTCTTGAAACCTCGCGTGAAATCTGCATTATAGGCGGACCCGAAAGACCGTAATCACAAAATAGCACTTCACCAAAATCTTTTCTTATAAGCCTTCCGTCCGATTTAAGCGAAGCTACCGCATCCACCTTGATACCCTTTAACTGCTTTGTAAGGTCATTTTGTGTTTTAATCTGTACAATAGCAGGGGTGGTTTTAACAGTTTTAAAGCCTGCTTTTTTCAGCATATCAAGCATAAAACCGTCGCACCCGTATTTTTCGCCGCCCGAATAAAGACCCGTTGCAATTATTACGTTTTTAGCATCAAAGCTTAATTTTTCCGACCAAACCTTGTATCCGTTTTTAAGCACCTGAATATTTGTAACCTTGGTATCTGTATGAGTTATAACACCCAAATCCTCTGCCGCAAAACGAAGGCAGTCCACAACAGAACCCGCTTGTAACGAAGACGGAAACGCCTTATCCCCTTCGAACACAAACGGCACACCTAATGTATTAAAAAAATCTTCACATATATTCAAATCATATTTTTCCAAAGCATATTCACAAAATTCTACGTTTTCGCCGTGATAACGTGAAGCTGTAATTTTTATATTAGAAATATTACATCTGCCGTTTCCCGTAACACTTAATTTTTTGCAAACGCGCGGAAGTCTTTCCAAAACCCTTACGGTAAGCCTTGGCGCTTTTTGTTTTAAATAAACCGCAGCGCAAAGACCTGCCGCTCCGCCACCTATAATAATTACATCGGTTGTCATACTAAAAATTCCTTTTTAAAATTCTTATCCTTATTCTACCATAAATAAAACCATTTTGCAAATGGACATAAAAAATCCCCGACTTTTGTCGGGGATTAATGATTTTAACAGCTTAAAGCGGTTTCGATTTCTGCGCCGATTTCACTGTATACAATATTGAAACCGAAGTGTGATTCGGCATTCTGTAAAAATATTGTTGAAGCAGTATCGGTAATAACTGTTCCGTCATCCAAAGAAATTTCAACGTTGGTTACAACGGTATAACTGCCATCCTTATTATCGGTAACAGATGCGATTTTATGCTCGCACACGCTGTAACCGCGCGGAACAACATATACATAGCCTTGCTTTTGTTCAAAACCGATATTGATATCACTAAAATCAGGATAAGTAATTCCGTACATATTAAAAATGTAATCGCTTACATGATTTTCTGCAACAAAACCGTCTTTAGCTAAATCAAGCAATGCTAAAACCGAATTGTTTACGAGGGTTTCCTTATAATAAAAATCGTTATCATAAACAAAGCTATGATTGAGCATATTAAGAAAACGGCTTTCGAGCGCTTTTGTATTATCGGCAACGGTTATAACCTCGCGACTGCGGGAAGCAACCGCTACCTTTGCGGTATTTTTACCGGAAACCTTAACAAAAGAAAGCAGACACACGCAAAGCAACAATGATATTGCTACCATAACATTTTTACGCATATTACCGCCTCCTTTTTTAGTATATAACTATTATATACAAACGACTTTTAAATTACCAAAAACAATTCAGTTACAAATGATTGCAAATATGTAATTTTTTCGGCATTTATACAATAAAAATCGTTACATTTTGTAATTTTTGTTTTATGCTTATTTCTAATTGCATAAATATTTTTCTGCTAATTACTACAAAATGCCCAAATTTATGACATTTACATAATTTTATTTAACACTTTACAAAAAAATTGGTTGTATTTACTAAAGATGTGTGGTATAATCATAAACATAAAGTTAATTCACAGTTAGGAGTGCATCAAATTGAAACAGTATTCAGAAAACAACATTCGTAATGTCGCCCTTTTAGGCCACGGCGGTTCAGGTAAGACCACCTTGGCAGACGCTATTCTTTTCTACGGAAAAGCAACCGAAAGAATAGGTAAGATAAGCGACAGTACAACCGTAATGGATTTTGATGCAGAAGAAAAGAAACGCAAGACCTCGGTTTCAACCTCGGTTTATGCCCTCGAGATAGGCGATAATAAATTAAATCTTATCGACGCTCCCGGTCTTTTTGACTTTGCAGGCGGTGTTAGCGAGGCTTTAATTGCGGCAGATAGCGCAATTGTTACCATATCCGGTAAATCCGGTCTTACCGTAGGCGCAAAGCAGTGCTTTGAAAAGGCACGCGCTTTAGGTAAAAGCGTTGCAATATTTATTGGTAAATTAAATTCTACACACGCTCATTTTTACCGTGTATTATCTGCATTGGCAGGTCAGTACGGCGCTGTTATCTGCCCTATCGTTGTTCCTTATATTGAAAACGAAGAGGTTAAATCTTACATAAATCTTATTGAAAATAAGGCATATTCCTGTGACGGTCTTGAAATCAAGGAAATGCGCTTACCTGTTAGTGAAGAAATTGACAATATGAGAAGTATGCTTTTAGAAGCAATTGCCACAACCGATGAAGCGCTTATGGAAAAATACTTTGCAGGCGAAGAATTTACAACCGAAGAAATGATCAGCGGTCTTTCAATAGGCGTTAAAAACGGTGATATTTGTCCCGTTTACAGTGGCGTTCAACAGTCTGGCGACGCTGTGCCGATTATGGTTGACAATCTTTTAAAGATTTTACCAAGCGTAGCAGATTGCAAATACAAAAATGCAGAAAACGAAGAAAAAGCATTTGATAAAAACGGCGACCCTGCACTTTGTGTATTTAAAACAATCGCCGACCCATTTGTTGGTAAGCTTTCTTACTTTAAGGTAGTTTCGGGTACAGTTAAAGGCGATATGCGCCTTAAAAACAACCGTACAGGCGAAGAAGAAAGACTTTCCAAGCTATTGTGGCTTAAAGCCGGAAAGCAAGAAGATGCAGATGCTATTTCCGCAGGTGATATAGGCGCAGTTGCAAAGCTTGGTAACGTTTTAACAGGTGATACTTTATCACTTAAGGGCGATATCTCGGTTGCAAAAGCAGACTTCCCTGCTCCAACTTTACAGGTTGCAGTTTATCCCAAAGCTAAAGGCGACGAAGAAAAAATTACATCCGCTTTCAACCGTATGGCAGAAGAAGACCCAACCATTAAGGTTTATAACGATAAGGAAACCCACGAGCTTATTCTTTGCGCTTTGGGTGAACAGCATATTGACGTTATAGTTTCAAGACTTAAGTCAAAATTCGGCGCAGAGGTAGAGCTTAAGCAACCGAAAATTGCTTACCGTGAAACTATCCGTAAATCAGTTAAGGTTCAAGGCAGACATAAGAAACAGTCAGGCGGTCACGGTCAGTTTGGTGATGTTTGGATTAAGTTTGAGCCATGTGAAGAAGAATCCCTCGTATTCTGCGAAGAAGTATTTGGCGGCGCAGTACCAAAGAACTTCTTCCCCGCAGTTGAAAAGGGACTTCGTGACGCAAGTGAAAAAGGCGTGCTTGCAGGCTACCCGATGGTTGGTGTTAAGGCAACACTTTACGACGGTTCTTACCACCCGGTTGACTCTTCTGAAATGTCCTTCAAAATGGCGGCAGGTATTGCTTATAAGGAAGGTATTCCTCAGGCTTCACCCGTATTGCTCGAGCCTATTGGCACCTTAAAGGTTTTAGTACCCGATGAAATGCTCGGTGACGTTATTGGCGATATCAACAAGCGCCGCGGCAGAATTATCGGTATGAACCCTGCAGAAAATAAACTACAGGAAATTCTCGGTGAGGTTCCGATTGCCGAAATGTCTGACTTCTCTACCGCGATGCGTTCAATAACCCAAGGTACCGCAACCTTTACCCTTGAAATTGCACGTTACGAAGAGGTACCCGCACAGATAGCACAAAAAATTATTGACGCTGCAAAATAAGTAAATAAAAAACCCTCGTTCTTGGAACGAGGGTTTTTCTTATAAATCAATGTTTAACTTCTTATCAGTAATGCTGTATTCTCTGTATTTAACACCTGCAGTATCAAACATACGCTTTGCGGCAATAACACTGTCCGAATTAGCGTATTTATCTGCCATATATACTACTTCCTTAATTCCCGACTGAATAATCGCCTTAGCGCATTCGTTGCAAGGAAAAAGTGTTGTATAAACTGTACAGCCCTTGACATTTCTTTCACAGTTTAATATTGCATTAAACTCTGCGTGACATACATACAAATATTTAGAATTAAGCGGGTCACTGTCACGGTCCCAAGGGTATTCATCATCACTGCAGCATCTTGGCATACCGTTATATCCCATAGACATTATTCTTTTATCATCATTAACAATACAGGCGCCTACTTGGGTAGAAGGGTCTTTACTTCTCATAGCAGAAAGTACCGCAATACCCATAAAGTATTCGTCCCAACTTAAATAGTCTTCTCTTTTCACACTGTTCACCTCATCTATATACTATCATTTATTTACCGCTTTTGCAAGAGCGAAGTTTTAATATATAAAGCGCGCATATAACCATTACAAGCGGAAATACCGATGCCGCCGCAAAACCGACATTAAGACTGAATTTATCAGCCAAGACGCCTATAAGCCAAGGACCTAAAGCGCAACCCGTATCGCCACACATTGCAAATACGCTAAACATAACCGCGCCGCCTGTTGTAAAGGTTCGAGCCCCCGCAGAATAAATACCCGGCCAAGAAATACTTACGGTAAATCCGCATACCGCACAGAAAATAAGAGCTATAATAGGTATTTTACAAACGGCAACTACCATATAGCATACAAAACAGAAAATGTTTAGTATTACAAGCATTTTTGTAAAGGAAACCTTTTTAGAAAGCTTCGCGTAAACCACTCTGCCCGTTCCCATAAATAAAGCAAAGGCACACGGCCCCGTAATATCACCTATTGCCTTTGAAACACCCAAAGCATTTTGCGCAAAAATGGATGCCCATTCTGCCATTGCAATTTCACTAGCGCCCGCGCAAAACATCATAACCATATATACAAGAAAGAGCGGTTTTTTTACAAGCTCCGAAAAAGTGGACATCTTCTCATCAGGACTTGGTTGGACTATAGGCACCCTCAGAAAACTGAACATATTAAGAAACGGAATTATAGCCCAAATAGCAGGGATAAAATACCACTGCTTAAAACCGAATAAAAATACAAGCCCCGTTGTTACCAACACCGTAAAGGCCTGTCCCCAACAGTAAAAGGAGTGAAGCACCGCCATATTACCCGATTTGTTACCGGTTGGCAGCATTTCTATCATCGGACTTAAAATGACCTCCATAAGTCCGCTACCCGTAGCATAAATTATAATTGAAATTATAATAGCAAGGTATGTGTTATTCATCAAGCTTGGTAATGTTCCAAGCAAAATAAGTCCCGCCGCTGCAGCCCCCTGTGACAAAGACGCCGCTTTTCTATACCCAATTTTTGCAATAATTTTAGGTGTTATTAAATCAATAAACATTTGGGTAGCAAAATTAAAAAGAATAAGTCTACCCAATTTTTCATAGCTCAAATTATAAACGTTTTGAAAAACTATAAAAAGTATTGGCAAAAAGTTATTTACTATTGCCTGTACAACAAAGCCGACATAGCCTGCTAACTTTGTTGGAAAATATTTTTTAGTTACTGCATCCATTGTTAAGTTCCCTTATAAGCTCGGTAATCTGATTAGTAGTATTTAAAATATAATCTGCGCCGTTTTGGTTTAATTCTTCTGCTTCTCTAAAGCCCCACAAAACGCCAACTGCAAGGCAACCGCTATTTTTAGCCACTGCCATATCCATACCCGAATCACCTACAAAAGCGCATTCGTTTGGGGTTACTCCTAAAATATCAATCACCTCAAGAGTAAGCGTTGGGTCAGGCTTTGTAGGGTAGCCTTCGCGCTTTCCGGCAACAAAATCAAAAATATCGCCGAATATTTTATCAACCACAATGTTTGCCATATCGTCCTTTTTGTTAGAAACAACCGCTATTTTAATACCGTCTGCCTTAAGACCTTCGAGCACATTATGTATACCCTCGTAAGCTACAGTTTTATCAAGATAATGCTCACTGTAATATTTAAAAAAGCTTTTAAACACTTTTTCAATTGTACTGTCATCACGGTTTGCTTCGGGCAGAACCCTTTCCATAAGCTTTATCATACCGTCACCGACGAAATACTTGTATTTTTCGGTTTCGTGTGTGGGAAAACCGTGTGTGCTTAAGGCATAATTAGTGCTTATGGCCAAATCCTCAAGCGAATTTACAAGCGTACCGTCTAAATCAAAAATAACTGCTTTATACATTTAATCACCCTTTGTGATACAAAAAACCCCTGAGCAATGCTCAGGGTTTGTTTGTAAGAAATATTAGATAGCTCTGGTAACCTTACCTGAACGTAAGCAACGGGTGCAAACATTGATACGACGGGGAGAACCGTTAACGATTGCCTTTACCTTCTTAACGTTGGGCTTCCAAGTTCTGTTTGAACGTCTGTGTGAGTGAGAAACCTTAATACCGAAAGCAATTTCTTTATTGCAGATATCACATTTAGCCATGGTCTGCACCTCCTTTTCATTCGTCGGTTATATGTACCGACCGCATAGCAAGATATATATTACCACAAAGATTTACAAAAATCAAGTATTTTTTTTAATATTCAAAAATTATCTTTCACTTCTTATGGGTCTACGCATTAAATCAGGCACCGATGTAAGCACATCCTTACCCTTATAAAGCACCTCGTAGCACTCATTAATGATAGGAAGCTCTACATTATATTTGCGGCTTAGATTATAAATCATTTCGGTAGCGTAATAGCCTTCAACCGTTCCAACCTCTTCTAAAGCCTTATCGATAGACACACCACTGCCAACCTTATAACCAAAACGGTTATTACGGCTATGGCGGGAGGTACAGGTTACAACCAAGTCGCCTATTCCTGTAAGCCCTGCAAAGGTGTATTCCTTAGCGCCCATACAAACACCAAGTCTTGTCATTTCGGCAAGTCCCCTTGTTATAAGGGCTGCCTTTGTATTATCACCAAGTCCCAAGCCGTCACAAAAGCCTGCGGCAATTGCTATTACATTCTTCATAGCGCCGCCAAGCTCTGCTCCCTTTAGGTCACCCGAAGTATAAACTCGCAAGGTTTCGCTCGACATAATGTCCTGTACTGCCTGTGAAGCGGCGCGTGAATCAGAAGCGGCAACAATAGATGTTGGTATATTACGCGCAACCTCTTCTGCGTGGGAAGGTCCCGAAAGCGCCACAACCGAAGCATCGGGTATTTCGTCCTTTATAACGTCAGACAAAAACTTAAGGCTTTCCCTTTCAATACCCTTTGAAACATTTACAACTATACCAAAATTTTTATATTTTGAAAGCTTATTGGCAACATCACGAATAACAGTAGAAGGGGTAGCAATAATTGTTATGGTGCTGCCCTCTACGCAAGACATATCGGTTGTTATTTCAATTCCCTCGGGCAAAAAAATGCCACGAAGCAGTTTTTCATTGGTACGCTTTTCTTTAAGCAAATCAACTTCTTGTTCAAACGGTGACCAAAGGGTTACTTCGTTTCGGTTATTAAATGCCGAAATTGCCAAAGCCATACCCCAACCGCCTGAGCCTAAAACGGTTATTTTAGCCAATGCTATTTCCTCCCGATTTTTATTTTGGATTCATTACCAGCAATTAATCGTTTTATATTTTCCTTATGCTTTACAATTACTATTGCGCCCATAGCTAAAGCCAAGAACACCTGGGGCAATAATGCGGCCGTTCTATCATAAAAAATTATAGATAAAATCACAACAACCGCGGTTGCAATTACCGAGCCTAAGGACACATATTTTGAAAATATTGTTACTAAAGTGAAAACCAAAAGTCCGCTTATTATAGCGATAGGGCAACATACCGCAAAAATACCAACGCTTGTAGCCACACCCTTGCCGCCTTTAAAATCAAAGAAAAACGGAAAAATATGACCTAGCATACAAGCAGTTCCGCAAAGATATGCGCCAAAAATAGGCACCATCCAATCGCTTGAAGTCTGATTAAAAATATAATCAAAAACAATTTTACCCATATAGCTTGCGGCGAAGCCCTTAAGGGCATCGAACACAAATGTTAATATGCCCGGTAATAAGCCTGCGCTACGCAAAACATTAGTAGCACCCGCGTTACCGCTTCCAAGCTCTCTGACATCCTTTTTAAGAAATGCCTTTGCAAAAATTACCGCAAAATTAATACTACCTATCAAATACGCGGCAATTACAGTTACAATAGCGGTTGCAAGCATTATTTTTCGCCCCTTTCGCGTATAACAAACCTTACAGGTGTACCCTCAAGACCAAAAATACCTCGTATTTGGTTTTCCAAATATCTTTGATACGAGAAATGGAAAAGCTCTGCATTGTTACAGAAGCATACAAATGTAGGCGGTTTTGTAGATGCCTGAGTCATATAGTAAATCTTAAGGCGCTTACCCTTATCCGATGGGGGTTGAACGCGTGCGGTAGCATCTGCCAAAATATCGTTAAGCTTACCTGTAGAAATACGCATTGTATTCTGCTCATTAACATATTTTATAAGCTCGAAAAGACGGTCTACCCTCTGCCCTGTTTTAGCCGAAATAAAAATAATCGGTGCATAAGGCATAAACGAGAAATCATTCATAAGCTTTTTGCGGAAATTATCCATAGTCTTACCGTCTTTTTCAACGGCATCCCACTTATTAACCGCAATAATACAAGCCTTACCCTCCTCCAAAGCAAGACCTGCCACCTTAGAGTCCTGTTCGGTAAAGCCATCCTGACCGTCAATCATAATAACGCAAACATCGGCGCGTTCAATAGCCATTTTTGCGCGAAGCACACTGTATTTTTCAATTTTATCTTCAACCTTGCTCTTACGGCGAAGACCTGCAGTATCAATAAAATTATATTTAACCCCGTTTTTATCAATTCTGGTATCAATAGCATCACGGGTGGTACCTGCAATATTTGAAACAATAGAACGCTGCTCCCCTGCAATTTGGTTTACAAGCGAGGATTTACCGGCATTTGGCTTGCCAATTATTGCAACATTTATTATTTCTTCGTCTTCCGCTTCAAATTCTTCGGGAGCAATGTGTGAAATTACAGCATCAAGCAAATCGCCCGTGCCGTGACCGTGTACCGAAGAAACCGCAATAGGCTCACCAATACCCAAATTATAGAATTCATAAAATTCCATTGGTGTTTCGCCTATATTATCACACTTGTTTACACAAAGTACAACAGGCTTACCGCTTTTTTGAAGCATTGAAGCTACATCCATATCCGCAGCGGTTACACCGCTTTTAAGGTCGGTAACAAAAATTATTACCGAAGCCGTATCAATAGCAAGCTGTGCCTGCGCTCTCATACTGCTTAGAATAATATCGTCTGTCTTAGGTTCAATACCGCCCGTATCAACAAACATCATTTTTCTGCCTAGCCACTCGCCATCACCGTAAATTCTGTCACGGGTAACACCGGGAGTATCATCCACAATAGAAAGACGCTTACCTATTATTTTATTAAAAAGTGTAGATTTACCAACATTAGGTCTGCCCACAACGGCAACAATAGGTTTTGCCATATCAAAGCTCCTTTCCTAAAATAGCATCAATAAGTGAAAAACCGTCCACTAAAACAGGAGTTGTTTTCACATTTAAATCATTAGACAGTTCTTCAACTGTTATACTGTCAAGAAACATATCGCCTTCATTCCTTAGCATTACCGAAGGAATAAGCATTTCCTGACCCAAATCTTTATCCATTATTTGTTGCTTAATATCTGTAGCGGTAACTAAACCTGCCACAGTTATTTTTTCGCCAAAAAAGTTGTTTTTTATTTCAAAAACCTTACACTCTAAATTATCCCATTTTTGTTTGCATTTGTCAACAATTTCTGTAATTAAAGGAAATGCCGCTGCACCTGTAACTATGGATATTTTTCGTTTGGTTTCCAATTTATAATCTTCGTATTCTATAGCATCTGTTGCTTCCTTTAAAAGAAGTGACCAAAGCCCTACGCCGTTTTCAAGCTGTAAAAATTCACCGTAGTAATCGGCACTAGGCATAGGTCTTTTGGAAAGTAAATAAAACTCATCAGAAGCATAAACCCTTCTTGAGCCGTATTTTTCAATACACTGCTCACCAAAACGGTTAATAATATCAATCGTTTCGGCCGCGGTTTGCTCGTTAAAGGGGGTAAGCTCGGCTAAACCATCACGATATTTTGTAAGACCAACAGGCACCGCCGCAATACATTCGGCATTTTCAAGACTTGTTAAATCCCTAAGACTTCTTTCAAGCTCGCTGCCGTCATTATAACCCGGACACAATACCAACTGACAGTTGATTTTAATCCCCGCATCGTTAAACCTTTTAATAACCGAAAGTACATTGCCCGCGTTTTTATTCTTCATCATTTTAACACGAAGCTCGGGATTAGTAGTATGCACCGAAATATTTATAGGGCTTATATGCATTTTTATAATACGTTCAATTTCGTGCTCGGTAATATTAGTAAGTGTAATATAGTTACCAAAAAGGAAGGAAAGACGTGAATCATCATCCTTAAAGTATAGGCTTTCGCGCATACCCTTAGGCAACTGGTCTATAAAGCAGAAAACACACTTATTAAGGCAAGAATGCTGCTTGTCCATTAAATAAGTTTCAAAATTAAGACCTAATTCTTCAAATTCACTCTTTTTGATTCGTTTTCTTTTAATCTTTCCGTTTTGGTCAATATATTCTATTATTAACTTAGCATTATTCTGATAAAAACGATAATCAAGTACATCCATTATATCGTTTTTATTAATTGAAATAAGGGTATAACCGTCCTTAATACCTGCTTTATGTGCAGGACTGCCGATATCTACCGACTTTATAATAACAGACATACTATCCTCCCTTTTTTATCTAAAAAAATCAGAGGTGGATATTCTCCCCCTCTGACTAAAGTCGACAATTTGTTAACAAATTATTCTGCAACTTTTACAACTTCACGGCCGTCATACTGACCGCAAGCAGCGCAAAGTCTGTGTGGGCGCTTGTATTCGCCGCAGTTAGAGCACTTTACTAAAGTAGGAGCGCTTAACTTCCAAACATTATTTCTTCTCTTGTCTCTTCTTGCTTTTGAATGTTTTCTCTTTGGTACTGCCATTTTCAGCACCTCCTTAAATTGATAAAAAAATATTAATTATTCAGTAAGTCGGCAAGTGCCTGAAGCCGAGGATCGATTTCCTTTGTCGGACAGTCACATTCGCCTTGGTTTAAATTTTTACCGCACTTAGAGCATATACCCTTACAAGTATCCGAACATAAATGCTTCATAGGTAAACTGATTACAACCTCTGTATAAAGGAATTCATCAATATCCAGCTTCATATCGGGTACCAAAAGGATAGTATCACTGTCTTCCCCTTCAATAGCGGTTGCCAATGATTTATCTACTTCCACGGTAACAGGCTTTGCAGTATCTACACCGCAACGGTCACACGGGGCTTCGTAAATATAATTTACAGTTGCCTCGAACCTTACAAGACCTGCTTTGTTGGAAACTGTTCCGTTAAACAAAACAGGCTTTTTGAGCGGAAAACTGCCCGAATGTTCAACATCGCTTAAATCCAACGAATACTCTATCGGCAAAGTAGAATTTTCATTGACAAATATACGTTTTAAATCAATAATCATACTTCCACCTCTACCGTAACAAAGTTTATTATATATATTTAAAATGGCTTTGTCAAGATTTTTTTAAATTTAACGCAAAAAATACGGGCGGTAACTCCGCCCGTAAGTAACAATTAATTGCAAACCTCAGCAATATCGAACAATTTCTTCGGTAATTCTTCCTTATCAGCAGAAACTGTAAAGATAAATTCAACATCTTCAATTTTTGCAATTCTTTCAAAGAAGCTTACGAGTTCATCGTAATCACGGGTGCCTATTCTTAATGTAGCATCACCAAAAATGTGGGTAACGTCGTGGTTGCCGGATTTAATACCCGCTACCATGCCGTAGTATTCGCCGTAGCCTGAAATGCCATATGCGTCTGCATCAATAAGACGAGCTTTATGAGTAACGGAATAGGTTAATGTATCTCCTTTTTCAATACAAACTACGTTGCCAAGACTTGTTTCAGCAGCTTTGTTTACCATGTCTACCAACAATTTAGTCTTGCCCGAGCCTTTTCTTCCGATAATGATTTTAATCATTTGTACCAACTCCTTTTATTTTACTGCATTTAGCAGTTATTTCTGAATTATTTACCTAAGCGTTTTTCAAGTTCTGCCTTTTGCGCTTCAAAACCGGGCTTACCAAGAAGTGCAAACATATTTTTCTTATAACTTTCAACACCAGGTTGATCGAAGGGATTTACACCTAAAACATAACCCGAAATAGCGCAAGCCTTTTCAAAGAAGTAAATAAGTCTGCCAAGGTTTTCTTCATCAGCCTTATCTACATTAATTTCAAGGTTAGGAACACCGCCATCGGTATGTGCTAAAACTGTACCCTCGAATGCCTTGCGGTTTACAAAGGACATTGTTTTGCCTGCAAGGAAGTTAAGACCGTCGCCGTCATCCTCTTCCTTTTCAATTACAACATCACTTTCAATATCACCAAAGGTTACAACAGTTTCAAACATTAAACGCGCACCGTCTTGAACATACTGTCCCATAGAGTGCAAATCGGTTGAGAATGTAACAGATGCAGGGAAAAGACCCTTATTATCCTTACCCTCACTCTCGCCGTAAAGCTGCTTAAACCATTCTGCCATCATAGTAAATCTTGGTTCGTAGCTTACAAGAAGCTCAACCGATTTACCCTTGCGGTAGAAAGCATTTCTTAAAGCAGCGTAGGTATAACAGTCGTTCTTATACATATCGGGCTCGTTATACTCTTTTTGAGCAGCAGCGGCGCCTGCCATTAAAGCGTCAATATCAGCGCCTGCAGCAGCGATTGGTAAAAGACCAACTGCAGTAAGTACAGAAAATCTTCCGCCAACATCATCCGGTACTACGAAGCATTCATAGCCCTTTTCGTCTGCTAATTTCTTTAAAGTGCCTCTTGCCTTATCGGTTGTACAGTAAATACGCTTTGCAGCCTCTGCTTCGCCGTATTTTTCTTCTAACAACTTACGGAATACTCTGAAAGCGATTGCAGGCTCGGTAGTGGTACCTGATTTAGAAATAATATTAACAGATACACGCTTGCCTTCGCAAATTTTAAGTAAATCTGCAAGATAAGAACCACTTATATTGTTACCTGCAAAATAAATTTCGGGCACACCGTTTGCTAAATTGTTAAAATACGGTCCCTTTAAGAATTCAATAGCAGCACGTGCGCCTAAATAAGAACCGCCGATACCAATAACGATTAAAACATCGGTATCGTTCTTGATTTTTTCTGCAGCAAGCTTTATGCGGGAAAATTCTTCCTTATCATAATCAGTCGGAAGAGTAACCCAACCTAAAAAGTCGTTACCAAGACCGCTTTTTGCATTAATTGATTCGTGAGCAGCTTTTACCTGTGCTTCAAGACCCAAAAGGTCGTTTTCGCGTAAAAAATCTGCCGCGAAAGAGGAGTTAAATTTGATTGCCATTTGTTATTTCACCTTAATATTTTTATTTTATTATATTTTACTATATATCTTGGATTTTTTCAAGCAAAATTATGTGTATTTGCAAAAAAATTTACAAAGTTAATAAACCGTTCAAAATCCACCTGAAAGTTACCCATAAATTCAACTTTTCTACGTCCTCGTTTGCAAGTATTTCAATTTTTCCAACCTGCGTTTCAGCCATATAAACGTTAACGTAGCCGAGTACGTCGCCTTTTTTAATCGGCGCTGTAATTTTTTGGTTCCATTCGGTTTTTCTTGTTATATCGCCTTTATCTGTTTTAGGGACCAAAAGATTAACTTTATCCTTAGCGGTTACAAGCACATCGCTTTTAACCCCCTTTTCCACCTTTGCGGTAATACCGTCCTTTAAATTTGCTCCTAAATTTTCGTAACTATAATTAGCAAAGCCGTAATCAAGCATCTTCTTCGCACCATTAAAGCGGTCGTTACTGGTCTGGCCTGCCAAAACCACCGCCACAAGCTCCATACCGTTTCGCTTTGCGGTTGCAGAAAGACAATATTTTGCAATGCTTGTAGTACCTGTTTTAAGACCTGTTGTACCCTCGTAAAAGCGAACTAATTTATTTGTATTTACAAGCTCGCTTTTACCGTCGCGCAGACTGTCCATCCAAACAGTAGAATAGTTTTTAATAAGCGGATGCTTTATGAGCTCTGCAGACATTACCGCAACGTCGTGTGCAGAGGTATAATGGTTTTCGGCATCAAGTCCCGTAGCATTCACAAAATTTGTATTGTTCATACCAAGTTCTTTTGCCCTTTTATTCATTAATGCCACAAAGCCCTCTTCACTACCCGCAATTGCTTCACCAAGCGCTACACAAGCATCATTAGCAGAGGCAATAACCGTTGCTTTTAAAAGGTCATCAACCGTCATCCCCTCGCCCGGCTCAAGCCAAATTTGCGAACCACCCATGCTACACGCGTGTTCACTTGCATAAACAACTGTTTCAAGCTTTAATTCCTTGCGTTCCAAGGCCTCCATTACAAGCAGTAGCGGCATTATTTTGGTAATAGATGCGGGCGACAGTTTTTCATCCGCATTATCCTCATACAAAATTTCACCCGTATTTACTTCCATTAAAATTGAAGATTTAGCCTTGATATCCAGCTTTTGACCTATCGGGGAATTTTCAACCGTAGCATCAATCGGTACATCAATATCCGAAATATCGCATTCGCTTGAAACTGTTACCCCCTCTTTAGCCGAAACACTAACACTGAAAAGCATTAAAAAAGCCATCAATAAACTTAAAAATTTCTTCAAAAAAAGCACACCCTTTTATACTTTTTAATGATTGTAGTTTGTCGAAGCGCTTTTAAGCGTTTCGACAAACTACAATCATTATATAAAAGGATATGCCTTTAAAATTTATTCTATTCCCTTAACTATTGTTCCGCCACCTATTACCATATCGCCGTCATAAAAAACTGCGGCCTGACCCGAGCTTGGCGCACGCTGAGGCTCTAAAAATTCTACCAAAACCTCGCCATTTTCAAGCGGTTTTATTGTTGCGGGTTGTTCTTTTTGGCTATAACGCAGCTTTGCGCGAACTTCCATTTCGCTTTCCAATTTATCAAACGGTATAAAATTAGCATCCTTAACTAATACCGACTTATAAAATAAATCCTCCTGTTCGCCCAAAACAACCTGATTGGTGCCGGCGTTTTTATCTATCACAAAAACAGGATGACCAAAAGCCACGCCAAGACCCTTTCTTTGCCCTATAGTATAATGGATAATACCCTTATGCTCGCCAATTTTTTCGCCCTTTTGGTTTATATAGTCGCCCGTAGACGAAACAAAATTCGCCGTCTTTTCAATAAAGGAAGCATAATCCCCGTCAGGCACAAAGCAAATGTCCTGACTATCCTTTTTATTGGCGTTTACAAAACCGTTTTCGGTTGCCATTTCGCGCACTTGCAATTTGGAAAATTCGCCTAAAGGAAACTCCACATGGGACAACTGCTCTTGCGAAAGACAATAAAGCACATAGCTTTGGTCTTTAGAGGTATCTGCCGCCTTATATAGCAAATATCTTCCGTCTTGTTCTTTAATTCTTGCATAATGCCCTGTAGCAATCTTTGAAAATCCCATTTCTTTCGCCACTTCAAGCATTTTGCCGAATTTAATATGCTTATTACAAACAATACAAGGATTAGGTGTATTGCCCTTTAAATATTCATCTATAAAATTGTTTATTACAAAGCGTTTGAAATCCTCGGATAAATTGAGCGCGTAATGCTCTATACCCAATCGGTCGCAAACCGATTTAGCGTCATTCACATTATTAGTATCGCTTTGGTTGTTGCCAAGAAGACTTAAGGTAACGCCCGAAACGGTATACCCCTTATCTGCCAATGCAAGTGCACAAACCGATGAATCCACACCGCCGCTCATACCGACTAAAATCTTTTCCAAAACAATTTTCTCCTTACTATCAATAAAGAGCCGATTTGCATCGACTCTTTAAAATTTTAAATAGCTGTTGTTATTGCGATTTCGCACAAATGCTCGTCAATGCCCTTAGTCATATTAAGAGCCTCGTAAATATCGTAATTTACAACCTTACCGAGCTTGTATGCAACAACGCGGTTACCAATACCGTCTTTAAGAAGCTGAACCGCTTCATAACCCATTTGTGTTGCAATAAGTCTATCACGCAAGGTAGGTCTGCCACCACGCTGAACGTGACCTAATATTGTGGCGCGGGTTTCAATACCTGTTGCTTCTTCAATAGCCTTAGCCATTTCAGAAACACCGCCGATACCTTCGGCAACAATTACGATAAAGTGCTTTTTGCCCATTTTCTGAGTATCGGTAATCTTTTTAATAACAGCATCCAAATCGAGTCCGAGTTCAGGTAAAACAACTGTAATTGCGCCAACTGCAATACCTGTTCTTAAAGCAATATGACCTGCTTTTCTACCCATAACCTCAACAACGCTGCAGCGTGCGTGAGAGTCGCAGGTGTCACGAAGTCTGTCCACCATGTCAAGAACGGTGTTCATTGCAGTATCAAAACCTATTGTATATTCGGTAGAAGAAATATCATTATCAATAGTTGCGGGTATACCAACACAGGGAATGCCTGCAAGTGATAAGTCACGCGCACCTCTGAAAGAGCCGTCACCACCGATTACAACAATACCCTCTATGCCGTGCTTTTTGCACATTTCTACTGCTTCTTTGATGCCTTCTTCAGTCTTGAATTTAGGACTTCTTGCACTATATAACATAGTACCGCCCAACTGAATTATATCCGAAACCGCACGGGCATCCAAATCAATAATATCGCCTTCCATAAGACCATTGTATCCTCTACGGATACCTTTAACATTTATACCAAGCGAAACTGCTGTTCTTACAACTGCACGAACAGCCGCGTTCATACCGGGAGCGTCACCGCCGCTTGTAAGTACACCTATAGTTTTCATTTAAATCAACTCCAAAAAATTTTCAAAATACAGTATAAACCATATTTTACTATTTTTCAACATAAATTTTCAATTTATATATTTTACATTTTCTCGACCTAAAATTGCTTCAAGCTGTTTGAACAATTCCCCGTTTGCATTAATATACAAACTTTTAGGCGCCAATAGCTTCTTATTGTTTTCGGTACAGTAAATATAAACAGGTATATCCCCTTTACTTTGGGATAATAGTTTTTTAACCTCTGCAAATATAGGGGCTTCCATACTTTCTATTCGCAAATAAAGTCCCTTATTATGATTTGAAGTTTTTTCATTTACACTTAAGTTTTCTGGAATAGCTTCAATCTTTTCGCAGATTATTTCGGTATCCCTATCCTCGCGTTCGGATATTCTTCCCGTCAGAATAATAGGTTTAGAATCTGTAAGGTATGGTTTGTAAAGCATATACGCCTTATCGAAAACGGTTATATTAACCGAAGCCGAAATACCCTCAATTTGAGCAGAGGCAAGTAAATTATTATTTTTAAGCTGTCTTACCTTCAAGCCACTTACAATACCCGCTACTGTTATTCTTTTACCGTCAGGATATTCCCCTGCTATTACCTTTGTCAATGAATCAAACTTAGCACCCTTTAAAAAGGCTTCATATTTATCAAGCGGATGACCTGAAAGATAAAGTCCCGTAGCCTCTTTTTCGAGGGAAAGCCTCATTTCCTGTGACATTTCGGGAACTCTTTGCGGCACAAAGGTGTTTGGACTTCCCATTTCGTCAAACAAATCAAGCTGACCCTGACCCGAAAAACGACGTTCATTTTCTACCGCAGAAAGTACCCCTTCTATATTATAAAGCATTTCACGGCGGTTATCCGAAAGGCAGTCCATAGCGCCGCTTTTAACCAAGCTTTCAAGTGCCTTGCGGTTAAATTCCCTTGAATAATTACGCAAGCAAAAATCATAAAACGAGGTGTACTCACCGTTTTGCTCACGCTCTGTAATTAATCTTTCAATAACCGAAATGCCTAAATTCTTAACCGCTAAAAGACCGAATCTTATAGTTTTAGCATCGGGCGTGAAGTCCTTACCGCTATGGTTAACCGAAGGCGGTAAAATTTTAATACCTGTTTTTCTGCATTCAGCAGTATAAAGCGAAAGCTTAGACGCGCTATCCATAGTGCCCGTCATAAGCGCCGCAAAATATTCGGCGGGATAATGGCATTTTAAATACGCCGTACGGTATGCTACAAATGAATATGCGCAAGCATGGGCTTTGTTAAACGCATACGAACTAAAACTTGACATATCGTCAAATATCTTTTCGGCTACTTGCGCTTCTACACCGTTTGCTACGGCGCCCTTTGTTATTAAATTGCCCTGCTCGTCCTTTTCGCCGTAAAGGAAAAATTCCCTTTCCTTTTGCATAACTGCATGTTTTTTCTTAGCCATAGCGCGACGGACAATATCCGCTCTGCCTAAAGAATACCCCGCCAAAGTTCTGAACACTTGCATAACCTGTTCTTGATAAACAATACAGCCATAGGTTACGTCAAGTATAGGCTTTAAAAGCGGCGTATCATAAACTATATCACTCGGGTTATGGCGGTTGCTTATATATTTAGGTATAGAATCCATCGGTCCC
>JAZRMY010000105.1:0-70083 GCA_045647925.1 Acutalibacteraceae bacterium
ACCGTCACCCGCAGATGTTGTATCCGAAGAAGTATCTGAACCCGGAACAGAGCCCGTCAAATCATCATCCTCAGCAAAAGAAGTTATACTAAAACTTAAAATTAACATTATACTTAAAAGTAAAGTTATTATTTTTTTCAATATAATCACCCCAATTAAAGAAAGTATACCACATATTTCAAAAAAATAAAAGACTAAAAAGGCTTTTATTTTTAATTTATACCCAAATCTTTGGGATTGGCAATTACAATTCCGTTCTTTTCTAAAACAGTCTGTGCATTCTGGGTGTCAGATAACTGAAGAATCATATATGCCAAACCGTCTATATGACCGAAGATAGAATACATATAATTAACGTCGATATTCTCTTTTGCTAATATTTCAAGCATATCGTTAAGTCCGCCGGGTTTATTGGGCACTGCAACCGCTATTACAGGAGTTTTAGTGCAAATAAGCCCTTCTTCTTTTAAAACCTTTTCTGCCAAATCGGTATCTGCCGCAATTAAGCGAAGCAGACCGTAATCGGCGGTTTCGGCTATATTAATTGCCTTTAAATCTACCTGATTTTGCGATAAGATTTTAGTAACCTCCAAAAGCTTACCCGCTCTGTTTTCTAGGAATACAGTAATCTGATTAATAGCCATTTTGCCCCTCCTTAAATCTTTCTCTTATCAATTATACGAACAGCCTTGCCTTCACTTCGCGCAATAGATTTGGGGTCAACAAGGCGCACCTTCGCATAAATACCAAGCATTGCTTTAAGCGCCGCTACAAGATTTTTCTCCATTTCGGTAATTTTACCTAATGAATCTGAGAAAATTTCGGGTGTCATTTCAACCAATATTTCAATTGTATCGCTATGATTTACGCGGTCAACAATAATCTGATAGTTTGCAGGGTAACCGTTTTCCAAAAGCACCGCTTCAATTTGTGACGGGAATACATTTACACCCTTAACAATAAGCATATCATCGCTTCTGCCCATAGGTTTATGCATTTTAACAAGTGTTCTTCCGCAAGAACATTTTTCACGCGAAAGCACGGTAATATCCTTTGTACGGTAACGAAGAAGCGGAAAAGCCTCTTTAGTAATTGCGGTAAATACCAATTCACCCTGACTACCTTCGGGTAAAACCTCTAATGTATCGGGGTCAACAATTTCTGCAATAAAGTGGTCTTCATTTATATGCATACCTGTTTGGTCAGAGCATTCGAAAGCAACACCGGGGCCGCTTGTTTCGGTAAGACCGTAAATATCGTATGCCTTTATACCTAACTGTTTTTCAATATCTTGGCGCATTTCTTCACTCCAAGCCTCTGCCCCAAAGATACCTGCTTTTAATTTAATTTGGTCGCGAAGACCTCTTTCGTGAATACTTTCCGCAAGATATTCAGCATAAGAAGGTGTACAACAAAGAATTGTAGCGCCAAGGTCGGTCATAAACTGCAACTGTCTGTCAGTATTACCTGAAGACATAGGGAGTGTTAAGCAACCAACCTTATGGCTGCCTCCGTGAAGACCCGAACCGCCTGTGAAAAGACCGTAGCCGTATGCTACCTGACAAACGTCCTCTTTAGTGCCGCCTGCCGCTACGATGGCACGCGCGCAGCAGTCTTCCCATAAATCAACGTCATTCTGAGTGTAAAAAGCAACTACACGCTTACCGGTTGTACCTGAAGTAGAGTGAATTCTTACGCAATCACTAAGCGGTTTTCCTAAAAGACCGTAAGGGTATGCCTCCCTCAAATCATCCTTGGTTAAAAACGGAAGCTTATGTAAATCGTCTATACCCTTAATATCATCGGGTGTTACGCCCTTTTCTTCCATTTTCTTGCGGTAATACGGAACGTTATCCCAAACGTGCTTTACCTGTTTTACAAGTCGTTCGCTTTGTAAAGCAACCATTTCTTCACGGGAAGCGCATTCCATATCCTTCTGATAGTAATTTGCCATTTTTTACACCTCGTAATCTCTACCTAAGAGAAAAGCTTTTTTGTTAAGCTCTAAAAATTTTGCGGGAACGCTTTGTTCAATAGCAGTCATCCATTCATCCTCTGTGAAATCAAATTGCTTCGAAAGTCTGCCTAAAAGAACAATGTTAACAGCCTTTGAGTTACCTGCTTTTTCTGCTAAAGAAAGGGCGTCAAACGCATCTAAGTTAATATCTTTTGCCTTGATTTTGTTTTCAAGCGCCTCTGGGTATTCTGCCGCCCCCGTAATAACAGGCATAGGATTAACCTGTTGGGTATTAGTAATAATTACGCCGCCTTTTTTAAGGTATTCGGTCCAACGGGCAGCCTCAAGCATTTCAAAGGAAACGATAACGTCTGCTTCGCCCTTATCTATAACGGGAGAATAAACCTTTTCGCCGTAGCGCACATAGGTTACAACACTACCGCCGCGTTGGCTCATACCGTGAACCTCGCTAACCTTTATATCATAATTCTTGCTTAAAAGAAGTCTGCCTAAAAGCTTACTTGCAAGTAATGTACCCTGACCGCCTACACCGACAATCATAATATTTTTAGTTTGCATTATTTACCCTCCTTTACTGCTTCGAAAACATCAAACTTACACATCTGCGAACATACGCCACAGCCTGTGCAAAGGGTATTATCAATCTTAACCTTGCCGTTTTCCATACTTACAGCAGGGCAACCGATTTGCATACACATTTTACAGCCAATACATTTTTCATTATTGGTTTTAATAGGTCCTGCGTGTTTAACATATTTAAGAAGCGCACAAGGTCTGCGGGAAATAATAACCGAAGGCTCTGCCTTTGCTAATTCTTCCTTAAGTACAGTATCGCATTCCTTAAGGTCATAAGGGTCTACCACACGTACGCTGTTAATACCAACACTTCTGCAAAGTGCCTCTAAATCAATCTTAGAGCAAGGGTCACCCTTTAAATTATAGCCTGTTGTTGGGTTTTGTTGGTGACCTGTCATACCTGTAATAGAGTTATCAAGAATAATTACGGTAGAATTTGACCCGTTATAAGCAATATTTATAAGACCTGTAACGCCCGAGTGCATAAAGGTAGAGTCACCGATAACGGCAACAGTCTTACCGTCAGTAGCGCCTTCGTTTGCTTTATTAAAGCCGTGAATACTTGAAACCGAAGCACCCATACAGATAGTAGTATCAATAGCGTTAAGCGGAGCTACCGCACCTAAGGTGTAACAACCGATGTCACCCATAACAGTAATTTTATTCTTCTTTAAGGTGTAGAACAAGCCTCTGTGCGGACAGCCTGCACACATAACGGGCGGACGCATAGGAATATTTTCATCCAAAGCATCACCTTTGGGTACTTCGAAGCCCAATTTTTCAGCAACTATGTTTTGACTGAATTCACCGATTAGTCCAAACAATTCTTTACCGCAAACATCTACGCCGATATTTTTACAATGGCTTTCAATAATACCGTCAAGCTCTTCAACAACAATAACCTTAGAAACCGAAGCCGCAAAATCCTTGATTTTGTTTATCGGCAACGGATTTATCATACCAAGCTTTAATACGGGGTATTTGTCACCGCATACCTCTTTAACATACTGATAGCTTGTAGAGGAAGTTATGATACCAACCGAATTATCGCTACCGTTTTCAATACGGTTAATTTCAGAAGTTTCAGCAAATTCGATTAAATCAAGCGTTCTTTGTTCTACCAAAGGATGTCTTTTCTTAGCGTTACCGGGCATCATTATGTATTTTGCGCCGTCTTTTTCGTATTTCTTTTGCTCAAATGAAACTCTTTCGCTTTCTTCAATTATGCTTTGTGAGTGAGCAACACGGGTACACATTTTTATAAAAATAGGTGTATCGTATTTTTCGGAAATATCGAACGCTGTTTTTACAAATTCAATAGACTCCTTAGAATCCGCAGGCTCAAGCATAGGAATTTTTGATGCGATTGCATAATGACGGGAATCCTGTTCATTCTGTGAAGAATGCATACCAGGGTCATCTGCAACGCCGATAATAAGACCCGCGTTAACACCTGTATAAGCAACGGTAAAAAGTGGGTCTGCCGCAACGTTTACACCAACGTGCTTCATACCGCAAAAGCTTCTTTTACCTGCCAAAGAAGCGCCGAATGCAGTTTCTAGCGCAACCTTTTCGTTAGGTGCCCATTCGGCATAAATTTCTTGGTATTTTGCCGCATACTCTGTAATTTCTGTACTTGGAGTACCCGGATAACTTGAAACAAAGGAACAACCCGCCTCGTAAAGACCGCGAGCAATAGCCTCATTTCCGAGCATAAGTTTTTTCATTAATTTACACCTCTATAAAATATAAATATTACAACTAAATATTATATTATAAAATTCTATTAAAATCAACTAAATTAATACCTTTTACGGACGCTTAATGCTTAAATTAAGAATAAAAGCCACAACCGCCAGACCTAAAAGTAAAATAAAGGGTGCTGTATAACCGTCGAAAACGTTTAACAGCTTACTGCAAGCAGTCGCCATAAAGGACGTGCAAATAAGATGGCAGTTCATAACGCTGAAATTTGTGGCAAAATGCTTTTGCCCGTAAAATGCCGAAACAAACGCCGTAACCATTGTGGGACAAGTACCATAAGATAATCCCGTCAAGCAAAGGCCTATGATACATATAGGTAAAGAACTAATTATTACCGAAAGCAAAGTTGTACCTGCCGCTACTATAGTTAAAGCTGTAGCGATAATCATAGTTTTTCTTCTGCCAAGAAAATCGAACATTGCACCTGTGATAATTCTTCCCAAACCGTTACAAACCGCTAACACGCCAACAAGAGTGGTGGCCAAAGCCGTTGCTGCGCCAACCGAAAGAGCTAAATCGCGGGCAAAGCTGATAACCGAATTGCCAACCGCCGCCGCAAAGGTAAGTAAAGCAAAGGCACGCCAGAAAGAAAAGCGTTTTAGCATATCTTTTGTGGCATAGTCTTTCTGTTCAAAATCCTCAGAGCCGCTTGCCGCTTTTTTCTTCACAGCAGGTAAAACATCATTAACTTCGGGACGTTTTAAAACCAGACTAACCAGTCCCAATATTATAAAAAGCGCAATACCTAAAAGAATATAGGTGCCCTTTCTTGCAAAGTCGCTTTTAAAAAGTGAATCTGCGAGATTGCCAAGAATAAGCGAGCTTGCACCAAAGCCCATCATAAGACAGCCCGAACAAAAGCCTTTTTTATCGGGAAACCACGTACTAACGGTGGAAATTATTACGTTGTAAGCAATACCTATACCAAGACCTGCCATAACAGCATAAGTAAGGTATAGCATCGCTACATTATTACCGTTTAAAAATCCTGTAAGCGCCATACCGCTACCCGCCAAAACAGCCGAAACAATACCCACCGATTTTACCCCGATTTTACGGGATAAAAAGCTTCCCAAAAGACCGCCTATACAAAAAGCACACATAGTAAGCGTAAAATTAAGGGAAAGTTGTTCTGCCTTCCACCCAAAATCTTCAGCAAACGGCACCTTTAGAATTGACCAAGCGTAAATAATTCCTGCAAACAACATTGCCAATACCGACACAACTAAAATAAACCAACGGTATGAACTTTTTGTGTTGTTACTCATATAATTCTCCTTAATCGTTTAAGCGTTTAGCTGTGCCTCTACAAGACTGCCTTTGCAATATTTTTCCCTTAAAACAGGCTTTTCGATTTTACCTGTTGGGTTTCTTGGCACCTTATCAAAAATAATTTTACGGGGTCTTCTGTAACGGGGAAGTTCTTTACAGAACTCATTAATTTCGTCCTCGTTACAGGTTTCACCCTCTTTAATTTCAATAATTGCCGCCGCAATTTCTCCGAGTCTTGCATCGGGAATACCGATAACCGCAACGTCTTTAATTTTTGAGAATTTACGTAATTCATCCTCAATCTGAACGGGGTAAAGATTTTCGCCGCCCGAAATTACAACGTCTTTTTTACGGTCAACAAGATAGATAAAGCCGTCCTCATCAACCTTTGCCATATCGCCCGTATAAAGCCAACCGTCTTTAAGAATTTCATCGGTAGCTTCTTTATTTTTATAGTAACAATCCATAACGCCGGGGCCTTTTACAGCCAATTCGCCAACTCCGCCGTTTTCTACCTCGTTACCGTTTTCATCAACAATGCGAACTTCCCAAAGGTGACCTGCTTTACCTATTGCACCCACCTTATGTACATTATCAACACCCAAATGAACACAACCGGGGCCTATAGATTCCGAAAGACCGTAGTTAGTGTCGTATTTATGATTTGGGAACACCTTAAGCCAACGGCGAATAAGACTTGGCGGTACGGGTTGAGCGCCGATATGCATTAAGCGCCATTGTGCTAACAGATAATCATCTGTTTTAATTTTGCCCGATTCAATTGCATCAAGCATATCCTGTGCCCACGGCACTAAAAGCCAAACTATTGTACACTTTTCTTCGGTAACGGTACGTAAAATCCATTCAGGCTTAACTCCGCGAAGTAATACCGCCTTACTGCCCGATAAAAGACTACCGAACCAATGCATTTTAGCGCCTGTGTGATAAAGCGGCGGAATACATAAAAATACATCATCTCTTGTTTGTCCGTGGTGATTCTGCTCAGTTCTGCAGGATGCTTCTAATGCTTTGTGTCTATGTAAAATAGCCTTCGGAAAGCCGGTTGTTCCCGAAGAAAAATAAATTGCCGCAAAATCTTCTTCACTGAATTCAACAGGGGGAACAAGACTTGAACAGTAGGTCATAAGCTTAGCGCAATCCTCGGCATAATCGGGAACATTCTTACCCACAAAGAACATTTGCTTAATTTTAATTAAATCCCTATAAACGGTATCTAATCTTTCTACAAATTCGGGTCCAAATACCAAAATTTCACAATCTGCCAAATCAAGACAGTATTTAATTTCTTCGCCTGAATAACGGAAATTAAGCGGTACTGCAATACAACCCGCCTTTAAAATACCAAAATAAATGGGCAACCATTCAAGTGAATTCATTAAAAGAATTGCAACCTTTGTACCTTTCTTTGTTCCACGGCTTAAAAGCAAATTAGCAAACTTATTTGCCTTAACATCAAATTCGTGCCATGTCATTTCACGTCTGTAAGGGGCATCGGTTGCGCTCTCAATTAAACTTGCTTCGCGCCAAGTCACCGCCTTGTCACGCTCTTCCGAAGGGTTAACCTCTACAAGTGCAACCTCGTCTCTATATAATTTAGCGTTACGCTCTAAATACTGTGTTATAACCATTTTGTCCTCCAAATAAACTTCCTAATTAAAGCAGATTTTCTTGAAAAATAAACCCACTTTTTGAACATAATGACATTTTAACACTTTAAAGCGTCAATGTCAACAATAAAATAAAAACTGCCGCAGTTTTTTCTGCGGCAGTAACTAATTGATTAGTTTGTGATGGTAAGTTCAGTGTCCTTATCAAAGATGTGAATCTTATCAGGTTCAAGAGCAATCTGAATCTTATCGCCAGGCTTAGCAGTGTTAGTAGGAGCAACACGAGCGTTGATAGACTGACCTTCGCAGTTCATGTAAAGATAGGTTTCAGCACCCATAAGTTCGGTAACTTCAACATTTGCTTCAACAACACCGTCTTTGTACATCTTAACGAGGTCTTCTTCGTTGTGTACGTTTTCAGGACGGATACCCATGATAACTTCTTTGCCAACATAAGGAACAAGGCAATCGTCCTTATTCTTATCAGCCGGAAGCTTAATCTTATACTTAACGCCTGCGCGTGTTTTGGTGTCTTCTGAACCAAATTCTACAAAGAAGTCATTGCCTTCCTTAAGAATCTTAGCTTCGATAAAGTTCATCTGAGGTGAACCGATAAAGCCTGCAACGAAGAGGTTGCAAGGATAGAGATAAAGGTTCTGAGGAGTATCAACCTGTTGGATAACACCGCTCTTCATAACAACGATACGAGATGCCATGGTCATAGCTTCTGTCTGGTCGTGTGTTACGTAGATAAAGGTTGTACCAAGACGTTGATGGAGTTTTGAAATTTCGGTACGCATTTGTGCACGAAGCTTAGCGTCCAAGTTTGAAAGAGGTTCGTCAAGTAAGAATACCTTAGGTTCACGAACGATTGCACGACCTAAAGCAACACGTTGACGCTGACCACCGGACAAAGCCTTAGGCTTACGTTCAAGAAGATGTTCAATATCAAGGATACGAGCAGCTTCTTCAACACGACGGCGGATTTCTTCCTTCGGAGTTTTACGAAGCTTAAGACCGAAAGCCATGTTATCAAATACAGTCATATGAGGATAAAGAGCATAGTTCTGGAAAACCATTGCTATGTCACGATCCTTAGGAGCAACGTCATTGATAAGACGATCTCCAATGTAGATTTCACCGTCAGAGATTTCTTCAAGCCCAGCTACCATACGGAGAGTAGTAGACTTACCGCAACCTGAAGGACCTACGAATACGATAAATTCCTTATCCTTGATTTCGAGGTTGAAGTCTGTAACAGCTGTTACGCCGCCAGGATATCTCTTATAAACATTGCGAAGTGATAAACTTGCCATTTTGCAGCCTCCTATTGCTGAAAACATATTTTTTGTCATTTGTTATTATATCAAAGAATTTCAAGAATTACAATGCAAATAATATCCAACATTATAAATAACCTTTTGTCTAATTTGCTATGTTTTTATTAACATTTTTTTAACATTGCCTGAATTTCCCATATTGGAAGCTCTTTACACTCACCTTCCAAAAGGTCCTGCGGTAGCGTTAAAGAGCCAAATCCCGTGCGGCACAATTCATTAACACCAAGATTTACCGTGCCAAACATACGCTTAATCTGGTGGTATTTGCCCTCGCTTATTTTAATTTCTGCCCTATTATCACTAAGCGGTTTTAGATACGCTTTTTTGCAAACCGTACCGTCAGCCAATACAACACCTTGTGAAAACTTTTCAACCATTTCTTGCGTTACAGGTCCGTCGAGCGTAGCAATATATGTTTTTAAAACATCCTTTTTAGGAGAAATTGCATTGTGAGCAAACTCACCGTCATCGGTTATAATAAGCAAGCCGGTTGTATCCTTATCAAGTCGTCCAACAGGAAACAGATTATTTCTTTTTAATTCGGGTGGTACTAAATCCACCACCGTTTTTTTGTTTTTATCGGTAGTGGCAGAAAGCACACCCTTTGGTTTGTTCATTAATATATAAATGTGCTTTTTATATTCTAGAGCCTGTCCGTCATAAGAAATATCGGCATCAGGCGAAACCTGCGCCGAAGGGTCCTTTATAATAGCCCCATTAACCGTACCCTTGCCTTTTCTTATACCAATACGGGCATCCTTTCTGGAAATATTAAATTGTGATGATATTATTTTGTCAAATCTTTGTTCTTTCATTCGTTTTTCCTTTTAAGACCTGTCATATTTCCATCTATTTTAAGGGACGCTATATCCCCACCGATAATTTTATCCTCACAAACTATCAAATGTATTTGCCGTTCATTATCATTTTGCAAGGAATAGCTATACACCTTTGCGGGCTTTCCTCGGTGATTTTTAAGGTCAAACCCTGTTTGTTTTTGTAAGGAATTATAATTCTCATACACCTTACTGAAATTTCGAGGAATAACAATATCCTTTATTTCGGTTGCAGTTTCGTTGATTTCAAACCCCAGTCCCTGTAAAAAGGAAACTCTTTTTGCATTGGTAGAACCGTCAATCCCACCCGACTGAACACTCATAAATTGCCCTATTAAGATGAGTAAAACTATAATCACAGCCAAAATAACTGCTAATTTTTTCCTTGTAAATACAAAATACAATTTCATCATACCACCAATAAAATGGTATGAATTATACATATTATTTATTACTCAATAATGCACACCGCGTGGGCGCTTATACCTTGGAGCGCGCCTGTAAAGCCAAGGCCTTCTTCTGTCGTTGCCTTTACATTAACATTACTGATATCCGTCTTACAGTCTTTGGCAATATTTTCTGCCATTTTTGAAATAAAAGGCGCCATCTTCGGCTTTTGAGCAATAACCGTAGCGTCAATATTGCCAATTTTATAACCTTTGCTTTCGATAAGCTCAACGGTTTTTCTAAGCAAAATTCTACTGTCAATATTCAAGAAAGAATTATCATTATCGGGGAAATGCTTGCCAATATCCCCGAGTGCCGCCGCACCCAAAAGCGCATCGCATATTGCGTGAAGCAAAACGTCAGCGTCCGAATGGCCTAAAAGTCCCTTTTCATACGGAATTTCCACTCCGCCGATTATACATTTACGGTTTTCAGCAAATTTATGAACGTCATAACCGTGGCCGATTCTCATTCTGCTTCCTCCTCACTTAAAAAGCCTTCTGCAAAAGCAATATCTTCTTTGGTAGTTATTTTTATGTTTTTATAGCTGCCTTCAACAACAAAAACGTCATATCCCGCCGCTTCCATTATGGAAGTATCATCAGTAAACTTTGAAACATCCACATTTCCCGATGCGTTTAAATATTCCGCAACAGTTACGCCCTGTGGCGTTTGTACAGAGATTAAATTTTCTCTATTAAGCGTTTTTATAACCTTGCCGTTTTCATCAATTTCCTTTATAGTATCCTTAACTTTTACACCACAAGTAACCGCATGGCAGGTTTCAAGCGCGGTTATAACAGAATTTATAGTTTCTCCGTCAACAAAAGGACGGGCGCCATCGTGAATAAGCACCTTACTGTCAGTTTCCTTAAGTCTTGCAAAGCCATTTAGCACAGACTCCTGCCTTGTTTTGCCGCCGCAAACAATATCCGATATTTTAGTAATCATATATTTGTTACAAAGCATCTGTATTTCAAACAAATCTTCATCCCTTACAACAAGAATTATGTTTGAAATTTTATCACTGTTTTCAAAAGCACGCAGTGTTCTTATTAATACCGGTATTCCGCCCAAAAGTAAAAGTTGCTTGTTGGTGCCTTTCATTCTTGAAGATGCACCCGCAGCCACCACAATTACAGGCATTCCCGAATTGGCATTTTCGCAAATATCATACTTAAGTTTTAATTCTGTTCTTTCCATAACTACCTTCACATATTTAAAATGCCGCACTTCAAGGTGCGGCACTTAAAATTTTAAAAATTATTCTTCGGTTTCTTCGCCGCAGCAGTCACAGTCGCAGCCGTCAAAATCGAATTCAAGGTCGGTGCCGCAGTTGGGGCAAACCATACCCTCTTCTTCAAGCATATCAGCATCAAGATAGATAACGTCATTGCAAGCGGGGCATTCGATTTCGTAAACCTCTTCGTCACCGCAATCGCAGTCGCAATCACAGTCACAGTCGCAATCGCAATCACAATCATCATCTTCATAAATGAAATCTTCTAAAGAAGCTAAGTCTTCATCTACTGCATCGATTTGTTCCATAAGCTCATCGCAGCCGTCTTCAATGTCACAAATTTCTTCGGTAATATCGCCGAGTAAATCAATAATAGCGTTAAGGATTTTGCCTTCCTTTGTGCTATCATCAAGTGAAAGACCTTCTGCTAAGCCCTTAATATAAGCAATCTTTTCGCAAATATCCATTTTGAATATCCTCCTTATGCGCGTTCCATATATTCGCCTGTACGGGTATCAATACGAACCATATCGCCTTCGTTGATGAATAAAGGCACACGGATTTCAGCACCGGTTTCAACTGTTGCGGGCTTGGTAGCGTTTGTGGCTGTGTTACCTGCAAAGCCGGGGTCGGTCTGAGTAATCTGTAATTCAACAAATGTTGGGGGTTCAATACCAAATACATTACCCTTGTAGGATAAGATTTTGCAAACCATATTTTCTTTTACGAACTTAAAGTTGTCGCCCAAATCACTTGCGTTAATCGGAACCATATCATAGGTTTCTTGGTCCATAAAGTAATAAAGGTCGCCATCGTTGTAAGAATATTCCATATCCTTTCTTTCAACGAATGCGGTTGGGAATTTTGCGGTGGGGTTATAAGATTTTTCAATAACCGAACCTGTTATAACATTTTTAACCTTTGTTCTAACGAAAGCAGCGCCCTTACCGGGTTTTACATGTTGGAATTCAACAACCTGTAATACGTTGCCATCTTCTTCAAAAGTTACGCCATTTCTAAAATCGCCGGCACTAATCATAATAATTTTTCCTCCAGAAAAACAAAATTTTACTTATATATTATAATTGTTGCCGCGTGTTTTGTCAAGTTTTAGTATCATTTTTTGATTTTTCAAACCTGTCGCCCTTGTAATTTTTGTGTTGGCGGTCGGTTTTAATAAATTTCGGGTTAAAGCCTTGGGCTATTGCGGGGTATTGATTATCGGTGTCGGCGGTAGGCTGAATTTCATAAGTGCCGTAAGCGTTAATCATATCAAAGGCGTTTTTGTCGTGTTCGGTCTTATGATTACTCGGTATATCGGCAATATCGGGCGTTTCGGGGAAATTTTTATCTTTTTTCATAAATTTTCTCTCCTTAAAATTGACATAGTATTTTTGGTATGTTATACTGTATTTGTATTATTTTGCCCTTTGGAGGAGAAAAAATGCTGGATATTAAATTTATTTGTGAAAATCCCGAATTAGTAAAAGAAAATATTAAAAAGAAATTTAAGGATTCCAAACTTCCCCTTGTTGACGAAGTTATAACCCTTTATAACGAAAAATGCGCCGCTAACAACCGCGCAAACGAGCTTCGCGCTAACCGTAATAAAGTAAGTAAGCAGATTGGTATGCTTATGGGTCAGGGCAAGCGTGAAGAAGCCGAAGAAATGAAAAAGCTTGTTAACGAACAAGCTGCCGAATTAAAGGCTTTGGAAGAAAAAGAAACCGAGCTTTCCAAAAAGGTTTTGGAAATTCAGATGAAAATTCCAAACATTGTTGATGATAGCGTACCCGTAGGTCGCGACGATAGCGAAAACGTTGAAGTAACCCAGTACGGCGAAAAGACTGTACCTAATTTCGAAATCCCCTACCATACCGACATTATGGCTGCCTTCAACGGTATTGATAAAGAAGCCGCAGGTAAGGTTGCAGGCGAAGGCTTTTACTACCTTATGGGCGATATTGCAAGACTTCACTCTGCCGTACTCGCATACGCGCGCGACTTTATGATTGATAAGGGCTTCACCTATTGTATTCCGCCATTTATGATTAGAAGCCACGTTGTAACCGGCGTTATGAGCTTTGAAGAAATGGACGCTATGATGTACAAAATCGAAGGCGAAGACCTTTACTTAATCGGTACAAGTGAACATTCTATGATTGGTAAGTTTATTGATACTATTACAGAAGAAGAAAAGCTTCCGCTCACTTTGACAAGCTATTCACCCTGCTTCCGTAAAGAAAAGGGCGCTCACGGTATTGAAGAGCGCGGTATCTACCGTATTCACCAGTTTGAAAAGCAGGAAATGATTGTTATCTGTAAGCCTGAAGAAAGTATGGATTGGTTCAACAAAATGTGGAACTACTCTGTTGAACTTTTCAGAAGCATGGATATTCCTGTTCGTACTCTTGAATGCTGTACCGGCGACTTGGCTGACTTAAAGGTTAAGTCTTATGATATTGAAGCTTGGAGCCCGAAACAACAAAAGTATTTTGAAGTTTGCTCTTGCTCTAACTTGGGCGATGCTCAGGCAAGACGCTTAGGTATTCGTGTCAAAGGTGCTGACGGTAAGAAGTATCTTGCTCACACCCTTAATAACACCGTTGTTGCTCCGCCGAGAATGTTAATTGCTTTCCTTGAAAACAACCTTTCGTTTGACGGCGAAAAATACACTCTCCGTATTCCAAAGGCGTTACAACCTTATATGGGCGGCAAGGAAATTATTGAAAGTAAATAAAGAAAAACGGACAAACTATTAATGTTTGTCCGTTTTTCTTTATGCGTGCCAAAGGTACACCTTACCTTTTCACTTTTCACTCTTAACTATTACCTTAAAAATCGGTCAAATGACCGATTTTTATTCTTCCATTTGTTTTCCTAAAAAGGATGCCGCAACGGTGCAAAGCTTTATGTCGCTTTGGTCGGCAGTAGTCGCCGTTTCATTAGAAATCAAAACAACCGCTCCCGTAACGTCGCCCGAAACAATAATCGGCACCGCAACGCAGATGTTGCGTTCTATCCCTTCAAGAGCCATATGTTGCTGACTTTGGTCATAGCTTACCGTACGGCGTTGTTCCATAATTTCTTCCAAAACCGGTGTGATTCGGCGTTCCAAAACCTCTTTTTTTGCAATCCCCGCCGCCGCAACACAATGGTCACGGTCACAAATAATAACAGACAGTTTGGTAGCCGAGCCAAGCGCCTCGGCATACTGCACCGCAAAAGCCGCCATCTCGCCTATCGGCGAATATTTTTTAAAAATAACTTCCCCACCCGCATCGGTGTAAATTTCTAAAGGGTCCCCCTCACGAATTCTCATAGTTCTTCTAATTTCTTTCGGTATAACCACACGACCAAGGTCGTCTATTCTTCTCACAATTCCTGTTGCTTTCATATATAAAAACTCCTTTGTTGATTTAATAACACTGTTATTATCTGTCAACAAAGGAGTTTTATACTGCGTATAATTACTTTTTAAGATTAGATTGTTTCAAGCGTTTTTTAAGCTTTATAAAATCATCATTATCTTTAATTTGGTCAAAACACGAATTGTCGAGATTAAATAATAATTGCTCTTGTAGAGTTTTATCACAATTAGTAATTATATTTTTGTGATTCCAAGTTAGTTTACTGAAAAAAATAGAATTATAATTTTGCTCTCCTAAATTTGAAGCGCTATCATAATTTATTGCGCATTTTTCCGACAACAATAAATTTTTAATAACCATATCACTTTCATTTTTTTGACAATAAAGCTTTGCTATCATTAAATAATATAATGAAAGTTGGCTATTGTATAAATCTTCATTTTCATCATCTGAAAGCATTGTTTTGTTGAGGTTAATGGCGGTATCAAGCATTTTAATTCTATGTTCAACGGATAAACCTTGACGCAAGTCCTTATCACAAGCCATTAAATAAAGAATACTAGAACAAAAATGAAGCATAAATCTTAAATTGTTTTGTTCTTGCTTTAAACGTTCATTTCCTGTATAAATATGGCTCAACAACATTTCTTTACAAATTAGCATATTTGGCATATTTTCAGCAAGGTTAATAGCTTCCTCTTTTTTGTTAATGTTCGGATAATTGTAGCAAAGTATTTGTATAGCACTATGTCGGATACTATCAACTGTGCAGTCTTCTAATACTTTTTCGCATAAAGATATAGCTTCCTTAATAAATTTGTGCTCTTTGCTGTGTTCTTCTTGTTCGGTTGTAGCACAATAAGACACTAAACCATAAGCAAGATTTAACATCCATTGATAGTTCCTTGGATACAAATCAAGCACTTTACGAGACAATTCAATTTTCTCTAAAACTTTCCCTTTGCGTCCGAGTTCGTGATACTCTTTTTCATATTCTCTTAGTTCGGTTTCATTTTCACTTGTTTTTAAATCAAGCAACTCATCTGTGCTAACACCAAAGAAATTTGCTAACTTAGGCAGTAAAGTTATATCAGGTAAAGCCAAGCCGTTCTCCCATTTGCTAATAGCTTGGTATGAGATGTTAAGATAATCCGCTAATTTATCTTGAGTTATATCTTGTGCTTTTCGCAACTCTTTTATTTTTTCGCCAATTTTCAATGTCATACTTTTCACTCCTTAAAATTCACTCGAAAGCTTCCGTATGTTTATTATAAAGGATTTTTCTTACAATTAGTATAACATATCAGTTTACGCCAACGCAACTGTGGGTTGAGTTTCTAGTGGGCTCAAAAGTAAACTCTCGAAAAGATTTTTTGCGAATCTTGAATATTTTGCGGTAAAGTTTTAAGATTCTATTAGAATCTGCTTGACTTTTTAATTTTTTGTGATATAATACAGATACAGTTTAAGAAAAAAGGAGTAATAATATGTTAGAGCAAATGAGATTTTCCAACTCATCTATTCCTGTCACAACAGTACTTAATGATATCAATACTGTGAACTTCGGCGGACTTGACCTTCAGCCGTCTTATCAACGCGGATATGTTTGGAAAGATGATTTTAAGGACAAGTTAATCTATAGTGTTATCAAAAACTACCCCACAGGAAATATCAGTGTACGTGTGCTAAACGCGCCAAACGCAAAAGGTGCTAGATCAGAAGTTGTTGATGGTCAGCAAAGATTAACTACTATCCGTGATTTTGCGACCAACCAATACATAATTAAAAGTGAATGGTCAAAGAAAATAATTGAAGTAATTAAAGATTATTATGAACAAGCCAATGTTAAAGACGAAAGTGTTGATAAACTTGTCAAAAAACTTTCGAACAAAGGCAGTGTGCGACTTAAATTTAGCGATTTACCCACTATAATTCAAGGTAATATAGGTTCGTATAATATTCCGATGACATATATCGCCGATGCTAGCGACCACCAAGTACGCGAATATTTCAGATTTCTGCAGAATCAAGAAAGGTTAAGAGCCGGCGAAATTATTAACTCTATGCCAGCAACAAATCTTGAATATTTCCTCGAAAGTATTGCACACAAAAATCTTTTTCTTGATACAATCGGATTCGTGGATAATCGTGCAGAATTTGACAAAATATTTTATAGCATTATAGGATTGTTTGATGGAAAAATTTCTTTCGGAACAACAGACAAATCGATTCAAGGTTATGCAGCTAAAGCTGACACACCTACATCGGGTTTGGATCGCACAAACATGATGGTCTCTCAAATTAACAGTATATTATCTATAGAAAAATCTGTATTAACTAATACCAGAAAACGATTTCTTAAATACTTATTGCTGTTAGCGGGATTGAATTATGTTGATTTTAGCACAGATACCGAAATCAAGCTAAAGCGCCTAAAAGAAATTGACGATAAACTTTCGGTTTTCTTTTCTGCTAAAGCCAATGTTGTTGAAGAAGAATATGCCGGATATTCAAATGAAGTAATTGAAGAAATGCGGTTAATAGCCCTCTTAACCAAGGGGGGACATTCATTGGCCAGAGTTGAAAACAGAATGGAAATTCTAGCATATTATATAAACAACACCGCTACTAAGACCGCACCTTCTGGGACTAGATTGATTGAAGAATAAACTAAAGCATTAAACAAAAGCGAGGTGAAATTCACCTCGCTTTTGCTATGTATAAAAACCGCATAAAAACCCTGTTTTGACACCCTTGTGTTCAATAGGGCAAACTAGCGAAAAACCCAGTGTTCATGCGGACTTCAGACGGTTTGCCCTATTATAACGCATTCCTCTATACGGCGTACAATACCTGTTGCTTTCATATATAAATTCTCCTTTAATTTCAAATCGTGATACTATTATTTGTGATAAAAGGGAATTTATACTGCAAGACTTGATATTAAAAGTAATATGTGTTAAAATTTAAATGAGGTGATATATTTATGAAATTCCAAAAATTTTATAATTATTTTTGCTCTTTTTCATGGATTGCTTGGTTATTTTCAATATTAGTGATTGTTTTTTTAGGATATCCGAAAACTTATTCAGATATAATTTTCATTTTGACTATAATACCATATATTTTGAGTCTAACACCTATTTATCTTATTTTTTCTATTATTGCATTAGTTAAATCTATAAAATTTAAAAAGAAAGCATATGTTGTTTTTAATATTATTAGTATGTTTGTAACACTTGTTTTGGGATTTTTAAATATTGTTTATTGTGCAGTGTATTATAGTGGCGGGGCATAATGATATGTAAGCGAGGTGAAATTCACCTCGCTTTTGCTATGTATAAAAAACCACACCATCCTTGTTTCGACACCAATGCGTTCAATGGGGCAAACCAGTGAAAACCCTAGTGCTTATGCGGGTTTCAAGCGGTTTGCCCTATTATAACGCATTCCTCGATTCTTCTCACAATACCAGTTGCTTTCATATATAAATCTCTCCTTATTGACTTTTTGTAGGGGCGGGCGCCCACGACCGCCCGTAAGTTTGCGCAAAGCCTGACGGGACGTCGAGGGCGCCGTCCCCTACATCACAAATTTTAAATCGCGATGTTATTATTTGTGATTAAAAGGAATTTATACTGTGAGAATTTACTTTTGAAATGAAATATGCTATAATAAATTAAATGAGGTGTTAGTATGAAAAAAAGAAAACAATTTGCTTTAAACAAGCTTTTTAACATTTGTGTTATTTTGGGCTTGATTTTAGCATGGATTTCCACCGAATTTTTTATAGATAGTGACATTCCTTGGGGGACTGGTTTTGGTATTGCTGCGTTGCTATTTACAATACTTCCCGCAATATTTACACCCTATTGTTATACATTTGATAACGAGGGCGTATCATTGTGCTATATTTTTCTCCCAACCGAAAGATATTTGTGGAAAAATATACACTCTATTGATGTTATAGATAAAGAAATACATGTAAGGGTAAGTCCCATAGATTTTTTCTATAGATATGTTTTTAGTATTAGCGGCATAAACGAAGGCGAAACCCGATTTTATATGAACGGGTATATTCGAAAATCCTTTCGAACAAAATATTTACTCGAAAAATATTGGGATGGAACAATAGATGGTTTAATGCTTGAAGATTTTAAAAATTGGATAAGAAAGCACAAACACAAAAAACAGCAAGAAATTAAAGCTCATTTAATAGACGAAATTGTTCCAATAGAGCGGGAAGCAAGAACAGAAACAAGGGAATTGTTAAAGCCTTTTGTTGCCCAAGCAAAACAATACAACCTTGATATCAAGCCAAAATATTTATATATCACAAATGATTTTGAAGAATTAAATTCGAGACCTAAAGTGGGATATACATATACGCTCGTTGCAGAAATTTCGCACTTTAATGAAACGGACGAAAAGCGCATAGTTCTTGTAAGCGTGGACTTGCTATATGTTCGACTTGGAAAGACCGCTTACCGCGGTGTTAAAAACAAACACGTCAAAGAAGAACTTGAATTTGCATTTTCTGATGTGTTAAACGAAATAAATAAGAACGGAATAGAAGTTTATTGCAAGAATAATTAAACAAACAGACGCGCAAATGCTTTGAAATGAAATATGGTATAATAAATTAAAGTCGGTGGTTAAAAATGAAAATAACACTTGCTCTTAAAGAAAGTATTTATGACTGCAAAATAAAAATATCCGATTCTCACGGCGAACGATATTACTATATTTCGGATTTATGTGAGGAAGGGATGACTTCCTCTTCAATCACAGCAGAAGTTTTTGATAATGAATTTTCTTTATCTCTTATTCCAATAACAGCAGATGTAAAATCTGTTTTAGAAGAAATCGAGGAGAACGATTGGAAAGATAGACTTGCTAAAAAGGCTACCGGCTTTTTGATGAATTCTCTGGATAAGATGATTCTACGCGTTGGTTGTAACTATCATATTGAGGGTTTACAAGATGGTGACCGATTAGATATCACTTTGCAGAACTATGTTTTTGGAACGTTTGACAAATTTGATATATTAGAATTAGTTCCAATGATTTATTCATTTTTTGAAGTAAGAAATTTCAATGATTTTTATAAATTAACCGACGCTTACGAAACCAATCGAAAAGATGTACTCAAATTCGCCAAAACATTTTCTCTTGCGGAAGTTCTTGGAAACGGATTTTTCCTAACTTTATTTACATATCCAATACAAGTAAGTCGAGTTAAACGCTTAACAAAAAATAAAAAAATATCAAAGGTTCTTACTAAGTTTAATAATTTAAGCGATACTGAGCGACAACGCTTTCTTGAAAAACAGGAAAAGTTCTTTGACAGATAACAAAAACGGAGTGAAATTTCACTCCGCTTTATTTTTATACCTCTCCACCACACTATGTATTGCGATAGGCGTATGTAAAAGGTATGGATGCACAGTATCCAGGGATAACCTTCGGGAAAAAGCTATTTGCTTTCTTAAACGCCCAATAATGTGCAAGTTTCGGGCCTACGGTTTCAAGGTGGGACTCATAATCGGTTACTGCATCTGTTGCTTCCCTCAGCTCAGGGGAAAGCTGTTTATAGAAAGCATCTACCTTGGCATAAGCTTTCTCATATGCAGGCAGACGGTGTGCTGTACCTTCGCGCAGGTAGATCTCCGGGTCAACTTCCAAGAAATTGTTCGCCAGAGGATTCTCGTAATAATCAAGGTTCGCCTTAAAGCCCAAGTATGCTGAGTATACCAAATCTGAGCAGATTGCATCGTGCAGAGCTGCGTCAAACTCATCCACGGATACGGTAGCATTATCACCGAGTTCTTTTCTGAGCATATTGAGGCATTCGTTATAGTTGCTGCGGCTCTCTGCAAAGCCGTCAGAGTTCCTCTCCATAAAAGCTATCAATTCAAATAACATAGACTCTTTCCTAAAGCATTCAAACATAGTGTTAAACATCATTCAATCTCCTTTACTCGTTCTCTTCATTCAATTTAGTTATACGTATATTGGGGACACGTAAAAGGATGCCATCTTCGGTCCTATGATTTCGACCGGATCGTTCTTATCCAACTGATATGTTTTGCGTATTTCAGAAGGAATCGTAATTCGGCCAAGATCGTCAATGCGACGGGTTACTCCAACAACTACCATTATATCACTCCTTTCAACATTAGCAAACAGCATTGTTTCCTTGCTATGTGCTAATATTAACACAGGGATTATGCAGAATTTGTCGAAGCGTGGTGTCGAATAAAAATTTTTTGAATCCTGTCGATAAGTGGCGCAAAAAAAGAGAGGTACCGTTCCTACCGAACGATAACTCTCTTGATATTCTATTACAGGTTTTTGATAAAGGCGTCTAATATATCTACCGCCGTCTTTCTTTGTTTTGGTGTAAGGCCCGCAAGCTTTTCTGTAATTTCATCCAATACGTATTCCTTCCCGGAAGGGAGTTCATTTCTCAAAATGTAATCAGCTGAGATGTTTAATGCCTCAATAAGCTTAATGAATATCTTCATACTAGGCATCTTTACGCCACGCTCAATTTCACCAAGGTACATTACACCGATATCCGCCTTTTCTGCAAGTTGCTCTTGCGTGAAGCCGGCTTTATTTCTTGCTTCTCGAAGCTTCATTCCTAATTCGACCTTATCCAAACCATCACCTCCCAAGCCGATAGCATTACTTCTTTATTATTAGTATAAGTAATTGCCGTCTTCATTTGAATTAGCGTATAGAAGTGCATCTACGCTATATGCTAATATCAAAGGTAAGTTTTTTTCAAGGAATGATGGTTCACATTTGGTGGTGAACGACAACTGGGGCTATAATAAATATCTCTTTTCAATTTTCATAGTTGCTGCTCAACAATATGAATGACAAGAGAAATGCAGCCGTCGTTAATCGGCAGCCGCATTTAATTCTCTCACTATTCCATGTAAAACATATCGCGCATTTTCAAATTCATAACTGCAAGTTGATAATGTAATTATTTTTTCGGTGACTGCGGGAGAAAGGGGGCTTGTAAACCACGACCGCTTCTGTGCTTCCTTTATCCACGCTTCAAAGTCCGCGTTAGACTCAAATTTTGTCTTCCAGGATGGATCCTCAACACTGGCTACGTAACCGGCGAAGAATTCTATCCGGTAAGTGCAATCCGGAGTGATAAGTAATCCTTCCGGGTGCTCCTCATAGTACGATTGCTTTTTATACTTGGTCAGTCCCGAGAACATAGTTCCGTCTTTCATATGATGACCATAGATAATACTATGTCGGTCTGATATATCTTCGCTCACCCTGGAATCAAGGAAGATGCATCCCGCACTGTTCCACTTACCGTTAAAGAGGTGCTTGAGATAATAGCTGTTATCGGAGCCCTGAACGACGGGATAATTAACCGCTGTGCCATCGATGTAAATCCAAGCGACACAATCACCATTTATTGAAGTCAGTTCTGTGAAATCCACTTCCGGCCCTGCAGGTACCGGTTTGGTTTCTCCAGACTCAGTTGAATCTGTCTCATCAGTATCTTCAAAAGGAGGGACCTCGGGAAAAGAGATAAACTCCTCAAGGTCAGAATAGGAATCGGCACTTTCCTGCCTCTCTCTGTGTTCCCGGATGAGATGATATCCGGCGAAGACCGCAATAAAGAAGAAACTCAGAGCCAGTATGACACTAATAACCCTTCTCATATTGTGTTAAGGCTGCTGTAGTCTGAATGGCATCGATAATCCATAAAGACAGTACCGGCAATATTATATTTTCCATTTAACATCCGGCGAAGATAATAGTCATTATCATTGCTTTGGACAATAGGATAATTAACCGGTGTGTTTTCACAGTAGAGCCACCCGACAACGTCTTTGTTTTGCGATAACAGTGCATTAAAATCAACAGCTATTGGGGCCTGCTCTATTTTTTCTCCTTCTTGCTCGTTAATATCGTCAGCATCCTTTATGGTAACAACATTGGCTACTATATCCTTATATGTTTCTTCACTTTCAGAATAGTGACATATTGTGCTTATAATTTGATATAGCGAAAAAGAGAAAATCAAAAGCAACAGTACAATCAACGCAATCCGGACGAGCTTTTTAGTCTTTCGCAGCATAAACACACCTTACGCACGTTGACATGTGACAAAGTCTACATCCAACAAGAATTTCTTAGCTTCATTGGGGGATGTAAACTCCTTCTTTTGTTCGGTCAGATACTCTACAGCACCATTCCACTGTTGAAGGGAAAAATCATGCGCTTCAAAATGCTGTAGTGCAGACTTTATTCTGCTTTTATCTTGAATAAATTTGAGATCAGATAAATACATGCATCCGATTTTCTCTGATAAAACAAGTAGTAAATCTTTTTCCATAATAGTCACTCCTCCACATTCTCTTTAAGTTCTAATCCGTTTTCTTCCAGGAACTCCCCGAAATAAATCTTTTCAGCTTCTTTCCGGGCAAATACCGCATCTTCAAAACGTGCAAAAGATCCGAAACTCATAATTTTACCCTTAAATGTCAATCGTGCTCTCCACTTATTGCTACGTTTTTCAAAATAAACACCACGCGCACCGCTTGTATTAGCTGCCGTTGGCTTCATATCTGCTATCTTTGTTATCTGTGTTCCTCCAACGAACCCTGCGGATTGTCGTGCGATATCTGCAGCATATTTGCCGGCACATTCGTTGCACATACTCATATCAGGATTCGTGAGGGTATCTGTAGCTTTATATGTAATGGCACCACACTCACATCTGCATTCCCACATAGGGGTTGTCCGTTTCCCGCGGGGATTTCTTTTATCTGACCTACCAAGGACGGTCAATTTTCCGAAAACTTTTCCCGTTAAATCAGGAGACTTTTTGCATCCGCAGTTTGTGGTATGCCCACTATTCAAATTACCGGTAGTGGAAACACAAGTGCCTCCACAATCGCATTTGCAAAGCCATCGACGTTGGCCTTGCTTTGTTGATTCCATTTGCTCTACAACAACGAGCTTGTCATATCTTTTACCAATAAGGTTTTCTCTGTTTTTCAAAACTTACACCTATTATTTTCTGCGCAGCTGCTCTATAAAGCGACGCATTTTGTCTTCACTGCACACCGGATTATTATTATTGTTTTTCCTGTCACACTCATAACACATTTGTCCCAAACCGATTTCATAATGGTCCCTGAAATCTATGTGTGTATCTTTACGTACCGTTGTCAATTTTCCGCATATGACACATCGTTCAAAAGGGGATTCATCATTTTCCTCTCTTCGCAATCGACGCATTTTTGTGCGGTCCAAAACTTTTTGGAATATGTTTCTTATAATCACTTTCTTTTTCGCTCCTAAACAGAAATAAGCCCATTCATACTAAGCGCATGAACAGGCTTATTTGTTAGATTTCTTCTTGCTTCCTGCGGCGTCCGAACACCAGCAAGAAAATTAAAACAAGTCCACTCACACTCGCAAGAGCGATATATAGGTGTATGTTTGTTGTATCACCTGTTTGTGGGGGCTTTGGGTCGTCAGGCTCAACGGGGAGTTCCTCAACTTTGAACTGCCACTCAAGATAACCAACGGCCTCTTGATACTCATTTCCAAGCTCTACAGGAACATCGAGCGTGACATTCAGGTCAATTTCTGCACCAGAGTAAAAAGTGCCGAGATATACCCACTCTGTCAATTGAGCCGATTGATCAGCAGGGGCATCAAAAAGGTTAGAATCTCCGTTCTGCGATACTCTCAGATTCAGTTTCGATAAGAAGTCTTCTGAGCCTTCCTTTGCACCAAGGGAGCGAATGTAAAGCCTGATTTTAACGTTATTTGACACATCGTTTTTGATATACACCTTCTGTGTGATGCTATCACCAGGCATTACACCTTTGAAATCCGAAAACAGATCTGTCGGCGAATATTCACTTCCCGGTTCAAAGATGAACTTTTTAGCATTTCCATCATATGTAACGGTTCCTGCTGCAAAGGCTGTAACTGTCATACTTGCTACCACTGCTAGAGCAGCAAGGAGGGTAAACACGCGTTTCATTATTCTTTTCATATTTACCCCTCCTTACTGCTTGATAACTAATGTAGTTCCGTTTACTTCACTTATTCCACTATCCCATTGTTCTTCAACTACACTTACCGGAGTTGATTGAATGGAGGAAGCAACGATTTCAACTGATAGGTAATATCCATCAGGCGGCGTCACTTTACAAACGCAGCGTTCAATTAGGTTGGTAGTTTCACTGTCGATACTAACCGGTACAGTGTAATACCAATATCCATCCTTTCCCAAAACCCAATTAGAAGACTCATCCACTGATTTAGAGTACGTGATCTCATAGTCAGAGCCTTCTTCAGGCTTGATAGCTGTTACCTTAGACTGATCTTCTGACATCCATGTGACAACGACAGCAGCTCTGATATAACTTTGAACCTCTCCAGTGTTCTTGATTCGGACATCTGTTTTTGTTTTACCATCGAATGGACTGTTTTCATCAGGACCATTCTCAACAACCTCACAGGCAACATATGTATTGTCAAAAACGTTTTTCATCGGATCAGTGCCGGTGAATAAGAACGCCAAGCTCACACAAGAGATAATGGAACATAGAATGGCAACAACTGCAATAATGAGCTTTTGTTGCTTTCCGTGCTTTGTTCTGCGGCGGCGATGAGTAGGAACGTAATATTTTCCTGAATATTTTCTGTTAAACATTTACATTTCCTCCTCTCTTACTGTTCTTTCTTCTTAAAGATATTTACTTTGTAAGAATCACCGTCAAGCCAATAGATTTCTGCACGAGTGTTCTTGAATACAACGCCGTTAATCTCAACGGGGTGCAGTGTAATACTCTGAGCAGCCTCTGTAGGTTCATAGCGCCATGACCACTCTGTTTGTTCCATTACCACGTAATCGCCGATTGGCAAATCGGTAATAGTGATTTCACCACTTCCGTGAATGGTAACAGTAAGATCAATTGCTGCAGTATTCGTTCCGGGCACACCCTTGATAGTGAAGATAAAGGTTTGATTTTTATCAATAGAGTAATCTGCACCATCCGGGTATACTTTTTTAATGGTTAGCGAGGTATTGTCCGGTTCAAATTTCGCATAGAATGTTGTTCCGTTTACCCATTTTGTACCTGCCTCTTTGGTAGGAACAAATTCAGGTTCTTGACTCAGAAGATTTGTGCAAGCACTGTCGCTGTACCAGCCAACAAAGCGATATCCTTTGCCGGCTGTAGCCTTAGAGCCATTGGCAGTACCATTAAGAATTTTGACGGATTCACTGCTGGGATTTACTGTACCAGTTCCTTCCGCAACCACATAATTGATGGTCACTCTGTTCTCGGTATAGTAGAAAGTGATGATGTTGACTGTCGGATCCGTCGTATCCTTACGAATTATGATTGACTTTTCAGCATCACCTACAAGAGTGTAATTCGCAATCTCAATTGCCTTATCTGTTACGATTTCTTCCCATGCCTTGTCTGTGACTATTTTCTCAGGGGAAAGAACCCTATTTGTGCCTTGTTCAAGATACTGCACCTTGAAAGGGTAATTGTTTCTTGTGTAATACACATGCAACTCAAGGACTGATTCAACTGAAATCGTACCGGAAAGAGCTGTTCCAGAAATCGATGCATCATGAGTAAAGTGCTCGATATCCTTTACGGTTGCCGTTACAGTAGAGCCTTTCTCTCCACGTCCTTCAAAAATGGAATGCTCAGAGTATGTGCCATCCAAATTCTCGGTCCAGTAGTGAACAACATACATACCGTTCAGCTCATCCTTGGTGTAGTAAAAAATAATTTTATTTTCACCGTTTGGATCGATGATGAGTGTTTGCTGGTATGTATCGGGCAAATAGCCCGGAACCTTCACATAGGTTTCCGTCACGATTGCTTTCTTATTATCGCTGTGGGTAACGGGTAGAACCTCAACACCATCCGTACCTACAACGTTCTGTCCTGTGGCTGCATCGAGATAATACACCGTATAAGGAACAGAGGAGATCTTCTCGTAATAGAATGTATATGTGTTTTTACTTGTGTCTTCAAGGTCCATTACAATTGTGTGACTCTGAACCTTGGGGAAGTATCCTGTCTGATATCCGGAATACAGTTGCTCGTTACCTTTGGCTTCAAAAGTCTTGGAGTTACCGCCAAGTGCGCTACCCGTAATTGAATCAGCAATTTCAATCTCAGTATCGCCATCTTTATAAACAAATTTAACTTCATATTTCACAAGGGTGTTCGAGCTCCACTTTGCGTAAACATCAACATCCCTTGTCACTGTGGTATTATCAAAATCCCACATCTGCTCGTTCCCCTGTGCATCAATGTAGAACCATCCAACAAAGATGTATTGTCCTTTTTCAGGATCATTCGGGGGGATGTAAGGATCTTGGAGCAAACTACCATGCTGAATGGCATCATACTTTTGGTAAATAGAATCGCTTCCAACAAGTGCCTGGTCAGTATAGAACCTTACGGTGTGAGTAACAGGAACCCACTTGGCATACAGAATCAGGTTTGTTGCTGGCATAGTATGTTCAGATAAGACAAACTGATCTCCAGTGCATTCCGGATTCTGATACCAACCTGCAAATTTCACCGAGCCGGGCTCGTAGAAGGAGGGAGCCTCGGGGGTGAAATCGTATCCTCCAAGGTTAGCTTGATACAGAACTCCGTTCGTTCTTACAATGTCTTCGCCGTTACTGAATTCAAGTGTATAGGTGTTGCGTGTGTAGTAGAATTTAGCGCCGCTGTAAGTGGCACCATTTCTAGTACCTTCCTTATATGTGAAGCCTTCGATGCCATACTTTTCTTCATCTGTTACGTTACCACTACTAACACTCGTATCTTCGTGATGATATTTGTATGTAACGCCATTGTATACAAAAGTATCTGAATCTCCAGGAAGCGCTTCTACATAGTATGTGGCTGTATAGCTTCCATTGCCCGTCTTAGGCCCCCAAAATTTTGCGCCACCCACGGGCATTATTTGAATGCTATTCTGCCAGGTATTACTTTTACCCTCAACTAACCAGCTCGAACTACCATTGTATTTGGGCCATTTACTAAGGATGCTTTCGCCCCATTTAGCCGTGATTCGTAGGCTGGTGTATTCACTGGTGCAGTTTTTGTTGCTATGGAACTCTACATTATAGGAAACACGATCATAGTACACATTCATAACAGTTGACCCATCAGCTTCAACTGTTACCGTGTCCGACTTCACGTATGTCCATAAATCAGAATCCATATTTGTAGTTTTCAAGTAACAACCATCGTTATGTTCATGCTGCACGCACGAATAACAATCGGCATTATGTGAGTGTGCTGTTTTTCCACAAGAAAGTGTGTAACAAGAACCGGTATAATTGGTGTGCGAGTGTACAGTTTTTCCGCATCCAAGACAATCATCAGTGTGAGTATGAGAACTTTCTGTTTTACCGCAAGTGGGAGAAACTGTGTCTCCAACATTCGCACTACCTGTATACCTATACCATGTGCCATTTATGTAAATGTACTTGTAACCAGTAGGTTGGCCCCAACTGCTAGATTCACCAATTGAGCCGTTACTTTCTGTGCCATCAACACTCCATTCAGCAAAACTTCCACTGAAACTATCACCAGCGTTAGGGTAACAGGAATTGCTGTGTGCATGTGTTTCTATTCCACAGTCATAGCACTTTTCTTCGTGAGTATGTGCCTCCTGAGTACAGCTAAACTTATAGCAGCTTTCCGTATGCGTGTGCTCCTCGGCATTGCACTTATATGTACAATTCCCGTCACCGTGAGTGTGTTCATCCAAGATACATATCAATTGATTTGTACCAAAAGAAAGCTCTGTTCCCGGAGCAACAAAAACTTCCTGAGACTTCACGTAGGAATACTCCTCATCATTGGCGTTTTCACCCCAATACACAACAGTGACCTTGGCCGTGTCAGCTGCTTTCCAAATTGCTTCATATGCACTGTGATGTGCAGGCACTTCAGAGGGAAGTACATCAGCAATTCCGTCTCCCGTGCCAGTGGTGATATCATCCCATCCAATAAAGGAATATCCTGCTTTGACCGGATTAGGAACCTCTATTTCAGTCCCATAACGAGCGTAAATAGGCTGCACACCATATCCGCCATCCAAGTCAAAAGTCATTTTATAATACAGACGATCGTAATAAACCTCGATGACTGTGCTTCCGTCAGAAGCAATGGGGACAGATTCATATAGCAACTGATAGAATCCGTCATATACGATAGGGTCAATTGTTGCCGTATTGCCCGTAAAGTCACTAGCAGTGTAACGATAATGCTCGGTATAATCATCATCACTTGCGTTTTGCCAATAGTAAATAACAGTGTAATTTACCTTTGCTGGCCAGTACCTGAAAGTAATGACAATGTCGTCAGTTACATTAGTGAGATTTATTGAATACGAAGTAAGGATTGTACTTGTGTCATCCTCTAGATAAGCGTCAAAGCCTTCCTTTACAGGAAGAGTAAAAGTATCCGACACGCTGCCATTCTGCTGAATGGTATAGGTTCGGTCTGTAGCAACCGTCTCACCGTTTGAGCCAAAAACATACCTAACGGTTACATCTACCGTTGCATTAATATTCTCATCGTTTGCAGTAGCCATAACACCGTTATTTAAGCTTCTTGTTCGAAGCGAATATACTGCAGGAGAGGTTAAGTCATTTGTAGAAGCTGCCATACTAACAGTAATTGGACTTCCTTCAACGGTTTTGCTACCAGCAGTAGATACAACGCGTAATTTTGCTGTAGCATTGTCATCCAACGCGTTGGCAATCATGCCGAAATATAGCGTGAATGCTGCATTATTACCGCCATTAATATCAATCCAGGCTCCATCAGATAAGATTTGCCACTGATATTTTACGGAACCCTGTAGGGAAGAATCAGCATATATTTTCTGTGCTTTGAAATCGGAGAATGTTATTGAAGAAACCCGATTGCCTTCTGCATCGAAAACATAATTTTTTCCGCTGCTTGAGATGTTGAGCAGATCAGGGTAAAACTCAAGCAACTCAGGATCCTCATAATTCTCTGTATAGTTTTGGTATACCCAAGGATACTGCTCCAGTTTTTCCGGTAAGGTTTGCCCAGGAGCTGCTTCGACTTTATACCAAAGAGCTGTGCTATCGGAATCCCAGTAATAATTCGTGATAACTAATTCAAGGTTTTCAGGAAAATCAATTTGAGATTCTTCGGCATAATACCAAATCCAATATTCCTCGTTTGCCCAGTCGCCTGATTCGGTATCATAATCAAAATTCTCAGGGTCATTATGAATCAGGAAGTTAATAGAATCTTCAATGTTAAATTGCGCGGTGTTTCCGATTACGGAACCATAATTGGGATTAATATCGCCGATAGATGTGCTGGCATTTGCTCCAACCGTATTAAAAGGCAATGCCGAGAACAGCATCACTAAGGCCAGAAACAAAGACAGGACTCTATTTTTGGATAATCTTTTCATATTTCTTTATTTCCTCCTTACTCAGATTTAGGCCAACCAACAGCATCTAAAACGTAATCGCCATTGTGAACTACTTGTGTGGCCTGCGCCGTCACTTCAATAATTGCTTTGCTGTACTGATACATATTGTCCATAGACTCAGAAAATTTTACGGAAGAAAAAAGATATTCCGTTGTATTTCCGGGGGTCAAAACAGTGTAATAGTAGTAATAACCATCCTTTTCAATCCAGTACTGATCATTAATATCAAACTCGATCAAGGATAAATCCACATCACCCTCAACGCCTTCAGCCAGTTGGATCATTTTATCGACAGAGATACGAACCCAAGCCGGCTGATGTCCGGTGTTTTTGACTTCGACAATCTTAGATACCGCCATACCAGGCTGTACATCGATGACATCTTCAAAGGGAATCGGATCTCCACCAGTATCGGGTATAGCCCACTCCTGTAATTCGATTTTAACGTCTCCGGCAGTTATTACATTTGTTGCCGTATCCTCATAGGAGAAATATGCCGTTGTACCGTATGCCACAATGGATAGACATACAGCTATAAACGCACAGACAAATACCTTTTTCTTCATGGTTCATTTCCTTTCGCACTTAGGTCTGTGATTATATTTATCATCGCTCTGGCAATATGCAGGGCATGTATGAGTACCTCAAAACAAACCTTGAGATATTCATACATACCCTGCCCCCCGAAGGGAGCAGAGTACGCGAGGTATGAAGACAAAACAGAACTAATCGCAGCCGGTTCTGCCAAGCCTTATACGTGGTTTAATCAATATTTGACAAACGGAATAAGAGAAAGCCATAATTGCCGTCTACGACGGATCCAATATCGTCTTTCTTCACCTGAAGTTCGTCCAATCTCATTATTGAGATATTTCAGTTCTTGGGAAAATTCGTTGATGAACTGTGCAAATCCAAACAAGAGAAGTATAAGAAAACCAAATGCAACCAATCCTACAAGGAGATAGAGTGCAGAGTCATTTTCATTCATCGAATGTGCAACCTACCTTCGTATCAGATTGTTCTTTATTTGTTTCTTTTTTATTTTTTGAACAAGAGAACTCATCGCGATCATCCATCTTTGCGACACCCAAAATGGCAAAGACGAGAAATGCAATTGTTCCTCCAACGAAAACTCCAACTATAAAACCTAACATTGACCTCAACTCACTTATAAAACTCGGCATCACCTTATGCCATTAATCCACTGTTTTTACTTATTCCAAGGAGCTACGTAGCCCTTGGAGCCGGGAGTACCAAATGCGGTGTTAAGCGCATCGTATGCATTGTCGAAAGTAGCGGTCTGAGCAGCCTCAGCGAACACCTTAATGGTTACGTTACCGTCCTCATCAGCAAACTGTGAAGGATAAACGGTGTTTCCCTTGTTGTCAGTGTAGTAGAAGCAATTTTGAGCTTCATCCCACTCGCAATCAACACTGGTATCAACATATACCTTATCAAGTGCCTGAGTAGCGGTCTTCTCACCACCAGCCAAAGCAGTGCGGTAAGTAACAACATAAACAGCGTATTTGATACCTTTGATTTCGGTAGTGTAGTAATTCCAATTGCCTTCGCCGTTGCCACGATAACCGGTACCTTCGGTCATTTCAGGCAACCAGCTCCACTGTCCTGCAGCGAGGGAATCATTTGTGAAATTCCAATGCAAGAAATTGTTATAAGCCGCAAAAGAAGGATCGCCATCATCAAGAGCTGCGGGAATCGCAATATGTACTCTAACATAAGCATCGGAAGTACCAGTATTGGTAACATAAACATCCTTGTTGATGTCGAGACCAGGAATCAGCTCAGAACCCTGTACGAATTCTTCATTGATTTCAACTTTAATGCCCTTCATAGTAAACACATTGTCGGCAGAGTCTTCAGCGGTAAAATAAGCCAAAGAAGCACCGGCAATTGCCATGACTGCCAGGCAAGCAACAAGGCAAAGTGCAACAATTTTCTTTTTCATTGTGCGTTATTCCTTTCAAGTGGATTATTTATTCCAAGGGTTGTAAGAACCAACAGCACCGAAAGCCTGATCTAATGCGGTAAAAGCATTATCCCATCCTGCAGCCTGAACAGCCTCGGAGAGTACAAGAACATCGGTGTTACTCATATCAACATCAACACGAGCACCATTGCGCATGATGAAGTAACCGTTTTCATCACAGTTCACACCAGCATCGAGGTAAACGCCGAACAGAGAAGGAGCTGTGGTTGCTTCTGCTTCAACAGCGGTGCCATGGGTTACAACGTAAACGTTGTAGCGAACACCGTCGATGGTTGTCTGATAGCAGTTCCAGTCACCACCATTGTCGGGCCAATCGTTTTCAACGCTCTTGCCCCAGTACCAATCGTTCTCAATGGTACCGCCAAAGTTAGCAGCGCCAAAGGTGTCGGTGGCAGAAGCTCCGTTCCAGTGAAGAACGTTAGCGCTTGCGTTATAAGTCATAGGACCATCGTCCAAAGCTGCGGGAATTGCGATGTGAGTACGAATATAAGCAGCTTCAGATCCGGTATTTTTAACAGTGACGATCTTGTCAATGTAGTTGCCGCCAAGGTGATAACCATTTGCATCCTTGCTGTCGTTTACGATAGGCAGGAGCTTCTGGTCCTGAACGAAGTCATTGCCATTACGGTCTTTTTCGTACTGTTCAATTTTTACATTGCCAATTACAAATGTATTCTCAGCTTCATCGGTATCGGTAAGATACGCAAGAGAAGCACCGGTAATTGCCATTACTGCGATTACTGCAACAAGGCAAATCGAAACAATCTTCTTTTTCATTGTGATCTATTCCTTTCTAATAATTAGTTTGCATTAAATGCTTGGTTATAAGCCTGTTCCAAAGTGAGGTTATCTTTCTGTACTGCATAAGCAGTAAAGGTAAGAGTGGGATAAGTTTTTTCTGTCTTGTCAGAACCGTCTTCATTTTTGTCAAGAGCATTCAGCATTTCTTTTGTAACAGTGTCATTTACAGTAACGTAACCGTTCTGATATCCTTCTTTACCTGCAAGCACATAAAACAACTCATCTTTTGTAGTCTTAACTACTTCACGATAGATTACATAAGTATCAGCAGTTGTGTTATCTGTTTTGATATTTGAACCAGATGTGGTTGTGTTGTAAAGAGTCCAGCCTTCTGCAATAGCGTAGGTCATAAAGTCATCAAAGTTTTCAGACTCTTTAACTTCTACAAACAACCAGCAAGCTTCACTGCCTTCTTTAACGGTAACAACAGGGTCCTTTTTGATGCTATTTCCGGGAATCATTTTATATTCTTTTCCGGTAGTTTCAGAAAGATATATGTTTATATCGCCATATGTAAAGGTATTAACAACTTTATCAGATTCATCTACCAACCAAGCAAGTGTACCCCCCATAGCACAACAGAGTACAAGTACAAGTGCAACAACTGCAACAATCGCTTTCTTTTTCATAGCCAGTGCCTCCTTTCTTCAAGAGTTTTTTGATAAATAAAGGCTATTGCCATTATTTCAAATTAGTTTGCCTGTGCTTCTGCGCCAGCATCAGCCCAAGCTGCGGCAGCGGTAGCGAAGCCATCTGCCTGGATTGCATAAGCGGTAACAACAATTTCAGCATCTTTATACAGAGAAACATCGGTGGTTCCAGCAATCTTAAAGTTTTTGAATACAGTAACGTCTGCACCAGCACTCTGCTTTGCGGTATGAGCATAAACGTCAATGCCATCTACTGTAGCACCAGTGACTTTTTCCCAACCGTTAGCTTCCATCTGTTTTGCTATTGTGTTTCCAGAAGCATCTTCGGCATTCAAAAGACCGTTCTTCACTGTCACAAATAGCCAGCAATCTTCGCTATTGTCCGCCACGTGAATAGTAGGATCTTTATCATAGGTGTGGCCAGGAATAAGGTGATATTTATTAGCCTTATCTCTGCCTTCTGTGGTTGTGTCGGTTTTAGAGTTATCCACGTCCGCTTCATCGAGCGTTATGGTTACTTTTCCGACGGTGAATGTGTTTGTGACCGTGTCCTTCGAGGTGAGGAACGCCATCGTTACAAATACAGTAGTAACGACGAGTAACACCGCACATAAGGCCAAGGCCAACGCTTTCGTTTTTGTTCTCATGACAAAAACCTCCTTATTATATTTGGGAGCCTTTCGGCGTTACCCCTGATTAGTGTCCCCATCGTTCGTGGGGAGTTTCTTGGTTTCTTTCTTCTCTGATTTGAACAGATCCGGAAGAAATACAAGAATCAAAAGAATCGCACCTGCAGCAATTGCAATATACATACCAGGCGGATGCTGAATGTAATAAGCTATGTAGCCCAATACGGGAATCTTAAATACTGGTTTTCCAATCAAATTATTGAAATGAACCGGAGGATCTTCCATATATACCTTTTCACCGGTTTCCTCATTTATCTGATAGTTGGCATCACCCTGAGTGTAAAACAGCTGAGCGTCCTTATCGATGGCGATAACACGATGAGTCGCTGGAGTTTCGTTGGAAAGCACGAATGTGATAACATCCCCAACTTCTACTTCGCTCGGCTTTACCTCTTTTACATAGATCAAGGCACCTACAGGATACTCAGGCTCCATCGAACCGGAGATAACCGAATACACCTGTATACCGAATAACCTAACGCCGATTAAAAGAACAGCGAATATTACAACTACGCCAACTAAAACAGAGGATGTAACATCCCATATTTTTTTAATAGGAAACTTTCTTTCCACTCTTACACCTCCTGCTAAGAATTTTTTAAATACGGTTTTATCGAAGAGTAAACAAGTAAAAACACATGCTCGGTAGTATCATCGCAATCCTTTACAGCGCCGTTAAATACTTTTGTTGCGAAGTTCAACATCGTATTGAGTATGTGATTTAAAAGCATCCAAACGTTAGCCCTCGGGCGAAAGGCAGGTGTCATTATCTCAATGACTTTCCGATACCTTATTTGGTGATCATCATACGAATACTTTTTGAAGTAGGGCGAATAATAATAGCGAATGAAACTGAGGCATTTTTCCTTGTTGCTAAGAATGAATTTCCAACAAGCAAAGAACAAAGCGCGACATCTGGTTTCAAAATCCAATTCGTTTGCCGACATAATCGGCAGGTGCAATAAGATTTTTGAAATTAATTCGTTGTCAAGCATAGTAAACGCTTCTTTGAATAAATCTTCTTTGTCATCGAAAAAACGATAAATGTAAGCTTCGTTCAATTGGGCCGCTTGCGCAATACTTCGTGTTGTCGCTTTGTCAAGACCATCTTTTGCAATAATCCGGACAGTGCTGTCGAGTAACGCAAGTCGCATCTCATCTTGCGTCATGGTATCTTTCTCCTTTCATAGCAGAATAATCATTTACTACAACAATGTAGAAAAAATAAGCAAACTACACCCTAGGGTGCAGCTTGCAGTCCAAGATAAGAATAGCGGAGTGAGTTTCTGTTCTTCTGATCTGCTAAAAAGGGAAACCCTTGAAAGCGCCGTTTTCCGACTTTCTCACCTTCGTAGAGTTCTACACTCCAATATGAGAAACAAATTTTCAAGTTTAGAAGGCTTTTTGAAAAAATGCATTAAAACAGAAAAACCCTTGTTTTATGCCACCTTCGTAGAGTTCTACACTCCACGGGAAAGATTTTAGCATAAAACCATTGAAATTGCAAGTGGTTTTGGCCTCTAAACAAGGAAAATTCAAAAAGTTTTTCCATTTGAATATGATTAGAGGCTAAAGCTGCGGCAATTTTGGTGTTTTTTTATTGCAAATCGCCGTCAGAACCTCCGTCAGTTCAAAAGAGCCCGCGCGTTATTATCGGCCCAAATATTAAATAGGAGGTTATTTGTCATGTCAAAAAAAGGCGAAAACATTTACAAAAGGAAGGATAAACGATGGGAGGCCCGATATATCAAAGGGTACGATCCCGATGGTTCTGCACGTTACGGGTACTGTTATGGCAAAACATATCGAGAAGCCAAGGAGAAAGTTGAAAGAGCAAAGGCAGCTCTACTGACCAATGTGCCAGCACCAGACAATAGTCGGCGAAGGCGATTCACTTATTATTGTGATGAATGGCTACGACTAAATAAGATTAAAGTAAAAGAAGCTACCTATGTGAAGTATAACACTATAGTGGAAAAGCATATCAAAGCCAAATTGGGCGGATGCTTTATCCAGGCATTATCAACGGCATTAATCGAGCAATTCACACAAGAACTATTATTTGAAGATGAATTGGCACCTAAAACAACAAAGGATATTTTGGTTGTCTTAAATTCGATACTCAAGTATTCAGCACGGCAATATACAGGTGTATTTCCTCATGTTGAGATATTCTATCCCAAGGATCCTAAAAAGGAAATGCGGGTGCTCACTAAGGATGAACAAATTCAATTTGTCCAATACTTGTATAAAGATATGGACGAATGTAAGTTTGGCACTCTGTTAGCTTTGTTGACCGGAATGCGCATAGGAGAGATCTGTGCATTAAAATGGGAATCGATATCCTTAGAGGAGCAGATCATCAAAATTAAATCAACAATGCAACGCTTACATGATTATGAAAGCTTAGATTCAGGAAAAACCAAAATTGTGATCAGCTCGCCCAAAAGCGATACATCGGCAAGAATAATCCCGCTTACCGATCATATTACAAATCTATGCCGAAAATATACTGCTGTTCCTTCAGCGTATGTCCTTACCGGCAAAAGCAATCGATTTATTGAACCGAGAACGCTTCAATATAAGATGGATAAGTATGTTAAGGAATGTAATCTATCGGGCGTACATTTCCACACACTCCGTCATACCTTCGCAACACGTTGTGTTGAAGTTGGATTTGAAATAAAGTCATTAAGTGAGATACTCGGCCACTCCAGTCCGAAAATTACATTGGAACGGTATGTTCATTCTTCGTTAGAATTGAAGAGAGATAATATGAACAAACTACCAGTTGTTGAAGGACTCTAACGCCGTCAAATACTTCCGTCAATTTCATATAGAAACCCTTGGATATGCTATTTTTTACGCTCAGTTATTGGAGTGTAGAACTCTGCGAAAAAAAGAGCGTCGAGAGTTATTCTCGGGCTCTTAATACGTTTTGAGAGCCGTTAAAAAGCAATGTCTTTTTAACGGCTTATTTTTAACATATTCAATTGTTCTGAGATAAGAAATGCTAATTTGCGATGAGTATACCATGATTACCTTATAGACCGGGGATGCGAATATGCGAACGGAAATATTTCGATTATATCACAAAATTGCCAACAATAAAACTGTCAACTTACACAGGGAGTTTGTTGTTGAATTAATGGATGCAATAATCTGTTTTGCTGATGTAATAACTTTAAATGATATTGATTACTAGAATTCCTTTTTTCCTAGCATAATCAACCGTATTTTTTATGCCGCTTTTTTGGCCATTAAAAGCAGCGATTAGTAAATGTAATCATCGGTATTACTTATATAAGGCGCCAAAAAACCCTTGGTTATTCTTTCGCCGTTTATAAAAAGCTCGTAAAAACCGCATGCGGCAATCTGTAATTCACCTTTTACTTCATTTTCACAAACAAGGCTTTTTCTTAAATAAGGTGCAGGTACACTTTTTTCAAGGGTGTTATATTCAGTTGTAGCCGCAATAAAATTCCATTTTGCCATAAGCTAAGCCTCACATTTCTATTTCGTAAACCGCCGCAGTAAGTTTTTGAGAACAACTGAAATACATACGCTCTCCCTTGAGTGATACCTTTTTACTGTCATCCTTGCAGGGATAAATTTCAGTTATTTTACCGCCGCAAAATTCTTTAGGTATTTCAAAATCAATTGAATCCTCACCGCCGTTGCGGAAGATACCTATTCTTATTTTTTTATCGTTCTTAAGCGCTAAAATGCTATAGCCTTCGGTATAAATTTTCTGTTGTTCGCCTATGAAAACAGGTAAGCTTTCTAAAATAAACTCACGGCCGTTCTTATAAGCCTTTATAGCCTTTTCGATAAGTGAAAGATTGTATTCGTCACATTTTTCTATATGACCCGAAAGTGTCATAATACCGAAAAATGCGCAAGCCATATTATAAATTGTTTGTTCGCCGTCTGCCATTTGTTCCATATATTCCTTAGTATATGCGGAATTAATATCCAAACGGTACTTATATACTGCAGGGAAAGGATAACTCCAAATGCCCATTTTTTCAGGTACCATACAGCCTTGCATACCGCGGATTATTGACGGATTGTTTGTGAAAATTTCTTGGTCGCTTGTGCTTTGTAAATGGAAATGCTTTAAGGTTCCGTTGTCACATCGCATAGCGCCGCTTCCGCAGTTTTCTATAACAAGGTCGGGCATATCGGCAATAAGGCGGTCAATAAATTCATAGAACTTCTTGTTATTTTCCATTAGCGCCGCCGCAAAAGAATCATCACCGTCACAGCCGATACCTGTACTGTGGTTATAGTCGTTCTTTATGTAGCGAATACCCATATCGTATAAATGCTTAACTCTTGAGTATAAATAATCCGTAACTGCTTTGCAGGAGAAATTAAGGAATTGTCTTTCCTCGCCGATTCTCTGACCGAAACGGGTGAGCATAGCATCGGGCGCAATTTTGGAAATAGAGGTAAAGCAGAAGGCTGTTTCTAATTCAAGCCAGATTCCCGCAATAAGTCCCTTATTTCTGATATATTCAATAATTCCTTTTAATCCGCCTTCGCCGAAAATAGCGTCGTTTTCAATCCAGTCGCCAAAATCGGTACCGTTACCGTCACGAATAAACCAACCGTCGTCAATACAAAATAGCTCTGCGCCAACCTTAGCGGCTGTGTCTATAAGCGGAATTAATTTTTCGCGACTTGGCATTGCCCAAAGACAGTTCATATAATCGTTAAAGCATACGGGCAATTCGTTGCATTTAAGACCGTATTCGCGCTTATACTTTAAAAGTGAAAGAATTGCATTTTCAAAGCTATCTGCCACACCGTATAAAACCTTGGGTGTTTCAAAGCTTTCACCGGGATTTACAGTTTTATAAAAACCGTTATTATTTTCACTGCAAGCGCAGCAGTCTACGGTTAAATGGCAAACGTCATTATCGGTAAAGGTTCCAAGCTCGAACGACCAGTTACTGCCCGATTCTAATTCAAAGAACCATGCCTTTTTATCGTCCTTATCCTCTATAATTATAATTGGATAATATTTGTGGGTAGACCAGCTGCCTATATTTGAAATAGTTTTATCAATATGTGAGAAAAAGTGCTTCGCAACGGGATATAAGCCCATTTCATACGGGATGAATTTAGCCCATTGTGCTTCACCCTGCCAAGCAAAATTACAAATATGTATTAAAACGTTCTTTTTATGAAAGTCCGGCGCAACGTCCTTTACAAACAACGAGCTTAGGTGTGAAAGACGAAAAGGCTCATCAGTAATATTAAAAACCTTAGTGCTTCTTGCGGTAACGCCTGAAGCAGAATCGCAAAAAGCGTTCTTTTCAGCCCTGTATTTTAATAATTCGGGTCTTTCCTCGCCGTCAACTTCGGGTATATTTTTTATTAAGCTTGCAGCAACGTTTGCGCTATTGTTTAATAAAATTTTAAAATCGTTCATAATAAAGCTCCCATATTCATAAAATTATCAAATGTAAAACACGCAGCCCCGTTATATTAGCAGGGCTGCGTAGTTTATTAGTTTTAACTTACTATTTTACGGTTGCGCCAATCCAAGTATTAAATTCATAGTCTGCAAGCTGATTTGCAGCATATTCAATAGCTTCGCCGTAATATACGTTACCGCTTGCGTCTATTACATAGGTTCTTACAGAAATGCTTCTTTCAAGCTCGGGATCTGTAATTGCCAATGTATAAACATTATGTGCAACACCTGAAATAGTAACTGTATCAGCAGGTGCAGAAACTGCAACATCCTTAACATAAATGTTATTCTTTGCAGTATCTAAAGTAAGCTCACCCTTAAACTTATTACTTAAAGCAGTAACAAAGCCCTTCTGTGCAACCTCAATTGCATTACCGTTTGCATCGTAGATGTATTCTGTACCGTTAACATCCTTTAATGCCATACCGTATGCAAGAGCAGAAACCTTATCTTGTTCGGTATCACTTTCTCTCTTCATTACGCCAAGTACGGGGTAATTAACAAATTCTTCGAGCACGATGTTATCTAAGATAACTTCTCCGCCACCGTAAATAACCAAATCAACAGCACCGGTGTATACAAATTCATAGCTTAAGGAACCGCTTAATTCATCTTCATAATTGATGAAATCATGGTTTCCGTTGCCGTTAATATTTGTAACAGCGAAATAGAAGTTCTGGGGTGAAGGTACTGTAATCTTGTAATCCATGGATAAACGATATTTGTTACCTGTTACAAAATTAACACCTAAGTTAGCTTTGTTAATACCATAATACATATTATTTGAAGGTGCTATTTTTAGAACACCGTTAGAGCCGTAGGTCTTTAAACCTTCATTGTCAGCAACGTATTTAATTTCGTACGCATCGCTTGTGCTTGGCTTTTCGGATTCTTCAGTAAAGGTGCCGTTATCTGCAAAATTAATAACGAAGGCATCTACATTGGATTCAACCAATCTGATGTTATCAATTTCAAGCTCAAAGCCACCGTAAACCAAAAGGGTAAGTACGTTTTCACCTTGTTTTATATCAAGGTTAGTAAAGGTAGTAGCAGGAGCTGCTTTCCATTCGCCGTTAGTATCGGTAAGCTTTACAAAGTTACGGCTATATGCGGGTTCTGTAACCTCTAAAGAAAGGGTATGCTCACCTGCAGTTAAATAAATAAGGTACGGCTTGCCCGATTCATCTGCAAAAACCTTTTGCTTCCAGGAGTTGCAGTAATTAAAATCTATTTCCTCTGCTTCCGCAAAAGGAATTTCACCGTCAACCCTTAAAACACGGTAAGCGCTACCGTTAACCAAATAGCTTTGCTGATATGCAAAGGTAATTGCATAAAGGCCGTCACTCGGGGCGTTAAGCTTCCAGCTGATTGTATCGCCGGCGCCGCTCCAGTTGTTTCCGCCAATATAGTTTACCTTTCCTGCAAGAGCATCATAAGGATATACATTAGCGCTTGTTGCATCGGATTGGGAAATAAGATTATAAGAAGACTTTAAATAAGCATTTTCAGCCTGAATTTCTAATTGCTTGCCCTCATAGTTTTTATAGCCCTTTTCTTCATAGAGCTTAAGAACCTCACTGTACGGAGCTGCTTTTTCTTCAGCGCAAAGCTTTATGTGTGAAAAAGCGATTGCTGTAGAGCAGTCATACAAAGTAACTGTGTGCTTACCTGCCTTTAAAGCAAAAAGATAGGGTTTAGAATTAAGCCCCTCTATATCTGTAAGTCTTTTTTCTTGCCAAGCAAAAACTTCTTTTTGTTCGGGAGCAAATTCATTGCCTATACCGTCTGCACGTACTTCGCCGTCATCTGCAAAGAGTCTTGGAAGCGAAATATTCTTTACACCCTCAAAAGGCTCTTTTCCGTCCACTAACAGACTTAATTCAGCAGCCTCAGTATCGCCTTCAAGCATATAATAGCCAACGGCTATATTATACAAGCCGTCCTTTAAAACATTAAAGGAGAAGGTAATGCTGCCCTTTCCGTCATTCCATTTTACTACCGGCTTTTTGCCTTCAAATTCGGCTACGGTTTCGGTAGCAGCACCATTAACGCTGAGCATATTTATATCAGCATAAATATCCTCAACATTTTTATCAAAATCCTTATTTGTTTCCAAGTATGTACTGTAATCGTCTGCAGATTCTGAGGATACCTTAACAGTATCTTTACTATCGGCATAACAAATACTTGATGAAACCACAAAGATGCTTAAAGCAATCACAAGAGATAACAATTTTTTCAAGCTTATTCCCCTTTTCCGCATTTTTGATATAAATATATATTTTTGTGAAATATATATATATTAATGCACTTTTATTAAGTGTATTACATTTATTTTGTGCAATCAATCAACAAAATTTTTATTTCGGTGAACTTTTTTGTCTTTTGAATGTAACTTTTTTGCTTTGCCAATTTTGTGCAATTTATAGCCTTTATAACCTTGACATTTAGTTCCTTAAATGCTAAAATTTGGCTGAGGTGTTCGATATGAAAATTGGAATTGGACTTGGCAGTCATCAGCGCTGGGGAGAAAACAGATACAAAAAGCTTAAAGAGCACGGTTATTCCTGTGTTGATTTTAATATGATGAGTACAAATTCTTTTCCGTATTCGGACTCTCAAAAAGAAACCGAAGATAAATTAATTCTCGAAAAAAATCTTGCTAAAGCATCAAGCATAGAAATATATCAAGTGCACGGGCCTTGGCATTGGCCACCAAACGATTCTACCGAGGAGCTTAGAAGCTTAAAATTAGAAAATGTTAAGCGTTCCTTATGGGCAACCTCGGTTCTTGGTTGTAAAAATTGGGTAATCCACCCTATAATGCCCTGTGATATAAATGATAAGGGCACCGAAAAGCAGCAAATAACCAAAGATATTAATTTCGAATTTATGCGTAAAACTCTGGAAATTGCAAAATCTTACGGAATTACGGTTTGCTTGGAGAATATGCCCATGCGTAATTTTTCGCTCGCAACCCCTTATGAAATTCTTGATTTTGTTAAGCTTATGAATGATGATAATTTCAAAATCTGCCTTGATACCGGCCATGTTGCTACATTCCCCGAGCTCTCTGCCGCGCAGGCTGTACGAGATTTGGGAAATAATATTCGCGCATTTCACATTCACGACAGTGTTCCTGACCGCGACTTGCACCTTTTACCCTATTTCGGCACTATTGATTGGAATGATTTTTCAAAAGCCTTAAAAGAAATTAATTACAAGGGCGGAATATGCCTTGAAACCGCACCACCACACACTTTAGCCGATGATATTTACGAAGAATTATGCATAAGTCTTTTTAAAATAGTTGAAACCATAACTAAAAATTAAAGTTTTTCTTTAAAAGAAAACAGCACCGTCAAATCGGTGCTGTTTATGCTTTAGTCATTAAAATTTATGTTTTTTACTATTTCAAAAAAGGTCTCATTTTTCAGCGCCTCCAACATAATAGTTGCGCTGTTTACATTTGTTGCAAGAGGAATTCTTTGAACATCCCCCAAACGAAGAAGTGCGGATACATCCGGCTCGTGCGGTTGCGCGGTAAGTGGGTCACGCAAGAATACGATAAGGTCTAGCTCGCCGTTTGCAAGCATAGCGCCGATCTGTTGGTCGCCACCCTTAGGGCCACTTTTCATTCTTTCAATTTTTAGCCCTGTTTCACCCATAATAAGCGTTCCCGTAGTACCTGTTGCATATAGCTCGTACTTGGCAAGAACATCCTTATACTTCTTTGCAAGTTCAATTATTTCGTTTTTCTTTTTATCGTGTGCAATTAAAGCAATTTTCATATTATTCTCCTTTTAAATATGCATACCTTTTGCCGATATGCTTCCCGTTAATTATATAATACTTATTTTTAAAAATCAACTTTATTATTTTGAAAAAGTATGATACAATAGTCAAGGTGATTGAAATGAAAATAATAAAAAACAAAAATATTTTTCCCTTTATCGCATATATCCCCGATAATATCAGTAATAATCCCGCTTTATTAATTCAGCTTCACGGTGCGGGAGAACGAGGAAACGGCGGGGATGAGCTTGAAAAGGTTTTAGTTCACGGATTTTCCAAAATTGTAAATGATGACAATCTGAAAGACTGTATTTTAATAATGCCTCAATGCCCTACCGGTACATTTTGGGCGGCAAGAGTAGAAAGCATTAAAAAGTTTATTGACAGTATGATAACCGAATTTTCTGCCGATAGCGACAGAATTTATCTTTGCGGTTTAAGTATGGGCGGTTTCGGTACCTGGTACACCGCAATGGCATGCCCCGAAATGTTTGCCGCTATTGCACCCTGCTGCGGTGGCGGTATGGCGTGGAATACACAGGTGCTTAAAATGCCGATTTGGGCATTTCACGGATTAGATGATGATATTGTTTCTCCAAGTCAGACAATTGAAATGGTTGAAGCGCTAAAGCCCATAAACCCCAACTTAAAATATGATTTGTACGAGGGTGTAGGCCACAATTCGTGGGAAAAAGCATTTACAGAGCCAACTCTTAACTGGTTATTATCACACAAAAAATGAGGCAAAGTATTATGGTAACGCTTGGAAACGATTGGGATAAAATTTTAGCGGACGAATGGCAAAAGCCTTACTATTTAAAATTGCGCGAATTTTTAAAGCGCGAATATTCTACACAGCAAATTTACCCTAATATGAACGATATTTTTAATGCCCTTAAATACACATCGTTCCAAGATACAAGAGTTGTAATTATCGGGCAAGACCCATATCACGGTGAGGGGCAGGCGCACGGACTTTGCTTTTCGGTAAAGCAGGGTGTTACTCCGCCGCCATCGCTTAAAAATATTTTCAAAGAATTACAAAGTGATATTGGCAAGCCTATTCCACCCCACGGCGAGCTTACCGAATGGGCAAAACAAGGCGTATTATTGCTTAACAATGTTTTAACCGTTCGTGAGGGACAGCCCACAAGCCACAAGGGTATGGGTTGGGAAATTTTCACCGACCGTATAATCAGCGAGCTCAACAAAAAGCAGACCCCTATTGTATTTCTTTTATGGGGCGCCCACGCGCAGAAAAAAGCCGAAATTATAACTAATCCCATACATTATAAATTAACAAGCGTTCACCCAAGTCCCCTTTCGGCTTCACGCGGCTTTTTGGGCTGCAAGCACTTCTCAAAGGCGAATGATATTTTACAAAAGGAAAACTTAAAAACAATCAATTGGTAAATTTACATAAATATTAAAAGGCGGAGCTATGCTCCGCCTTTACTTATTTCAAAATTAAATCGCAAATTTTATTAACATCATCCAAGCTTAAATCGGCATAAAGCGGAAGTGTTAATACTCTGTCTGCTATATGCTTTGCAACAGGTGTTTTAGTTACATCTGCCGTTGGCATTTCTTTATAACAATCATACTCGTTAACAAGTGGATAAAAATACTTTCTTGCCAAAATATTTTCTTTGCCCAAAATAGCAACAATATCATCACGGGTATACTTATAACCGTCAAACACAATTGGAAAATATGCATAATTGGAAATCACATTTTCTTGAGGTTTGCACAATATTATTCCCTCTACACCCGATAGTCGCTCACGGTAGCATTCCACTACTGCCTTACGCTTTTGGATTTCCTCATCAATATGGCGAAGATTACAAATACCCATAGCAGCCTGAAATTCATTCATTTTGGCATTGCCACCAACAAAAGCAACCTCTTCTGCATTTCTTATGCCGAAATTTTTAAGGTCGTTAAGAAGCTGTACAAAAGAATCCGCCCCAAAGGTAACCGCTCCGCCTTCTATTGTGTTAAACACTTTGGTTGCGTGGAAGCTAAACATAGAAGCATCGCCAAAATTCGCCACATTTTCGCCCTTGTATGTAACACCAAACGCATGCGCCGCATCATATATAACCTTTAAATTATACTTGTCGGCTATTCGCTGTATTTCATTTACATTACAAATATTTCCATATACATGAACAGGAGCAATTGCACGTGTTTTTTCGGTTATGAGCGCTTCTATTTTTGTTACATCCATAGTGTAATCAACATCGTTTATATCGCAAAAAACGGGAACTAAACCGTTTCTTACAATAGCGTGTGTAGTTGAAGCAAAGGTAAACGGAGTAGTTATAACCTCACTACCCTTTGGAAAATCAAACGCGGCTATAACATTTTCTAAAGCCAAATGACCGTTAGTGTAAAGTGCAACATGCGGAGTGTTAAGATATTTTTCAAGCTCTGCCTGTAATTGCTTATGCTTCGCACCCATATTGGTAAGCCAATGACTTTCCCAAAGCTCTTTTATTTCTTCGCAATATTCCTCGAACTCAGGCATTGAGGAACGGGTAACATTAATCATTACAATCTTCTCCTAACACTTTGTGCATATACATACTGCTTCGATTAGTGAATTCGCCTTGACAGTAACCGTTCTTTTTATAAAAAGCAATTGCCGAGGGGTTATCACAATCAACTTCCAATGACATTTTTTCCATACCGTCTTTAATAGATGCTTCTTCACACCTGTTTAAAAGCCAACTGCCAAGACCTTTATTTCTTGCAACACTCTTTAACCCTATCAGTGAAATATAAGCATTTTTCGACTGCTTATCATTAGAATAAAATACAGCCAATCCTAATTCCGCTCCATCATACGAAGCAATATAAAAGTTAGAAAACTTACTCAATTTTGCGGCATATTCTTCCATACTTTCAATTTTTTCACAAAGATGCGGAAAAACGTCCGAAAAATCATATAAATATCTTAAAATATCATTTTTATCGGTTATTTTAATAAACTCTTTCATTTAACCTTAACCTTATAATTCTTTTCCATATTATCGGTAAGTTCAATCATTTCCTCAACGCTGTCAGCTTTAAAAATAATTGTACCCAAAGAATGTGTTGTATTCTGATATGCGTGAACGTCGTCCCCTTGAGAATAGGTGCAATATACGTCAAGCAAATTATCTTTTTCGAACTTTTCGTCAAACCAAAGACCGTCATACTTACCCGATACGGTGCTGTAAATCATATAATTACTGTAACAACCCTTGGTTTCAACAAAATCTAAATCAGAACAATCTTCCCCAACCGCTGCACGAAGGGTGTAATCTATTAAATCCACACCTGTTGCATATTTAATTAACTGGGGAATATAACTGCCGCCGTTTCTTGGGCCTAATTCAAGAACGTACACGTCGTCATTTTGGTCTAAAATCACTTCAATATTATAAGCACACGTTTTCATTCCAAGTGCTTTTATTAACTTTTGAAGTTCATCGTCAACCTTTTTCTTTAATTCATCTGAAAGAAGCGACGGCCAAAATTCTCCTAATGCAACGTATTCACGGGTACCTTTTCCGCTGTATAATTCATTACCGTAACTCGTAAACACGAGTTTTCCGTCAACCGAAAAACCGTCACCCGAAATCTGATAACCCTTTTTCTGAATAAATTCTTCAATAACAATTCTTTTGGCACGTGAATATGATAATGCTTCTTCTACCGCAGCTTCAAGTTCAGATTTATCCATTATTTTAACTACGCCCTTGCTACCCGAAGAATCTACCGGTTTCACCATTACGGGAAACTTAAAACCGTCTATATCAGCAAGTGCCTGTTCATAACTTGTATATCCGCAAGCTTTGGGTGTATTAAAACCGTTTTTTTGCAAAAATTCTCTGAATAAATCTTTCTCTGTAAGTATTTTTACACTGTCATAAGGATTTCCCGGCAAACCCAATTTTTCAGAAACGTATACGGCTGTTGGTGCCGCAGGGTCTGAAGCATAAGCCACAATACCGTCAATATTAAGTTTACGCGCCAATTCAAGCACTGCCTCTTTATCGGTTGTACTTACGTTATGAAATTCGTCCGAATATTTATGTCCGGGGTTTTCGGGTAAATAGTCACAAGTTATTGTGTATAAACCCTTTTCTTTGGCTTGTACAATAGCGGGAATTTGCTGCATAGAGCCGCCAAGCATTAATATTTTCTTCATAATAACCACCTGAAATTATTTATCTAAATCCGAAACAAACTTTTCTATTCTGCTTATTGCTTTCTTTAATACGTCTATTTCCATAGTGTATGCAATTCTCACGTAATCTTTATATTCATCGCCGTAAGCAATACCCGGCACCACCGCAACGTGTTGATTTTCTAACAACTTATAAGCAAATGTCAAAGCATCGAGTCCTGTTTCTTTGATGTTTACAAACAAATAAAACGTTGCCGCAGGTTTAATACAAGATAGGCCTTTAATATTATTAATTGCGGTATAAAGATAATCTCTGCGTTTTTGGAATTCATCCTTTATAAACGTATCATCAACACATTGTTCAAACGCCGCAATACCGGCATACTGTGACGGTAACGCAGCACAAGCCGCAACGTTTTCTTGCAATTTTATCATTGCCGCAGTAAAATCGGCAGGAGCAATTGCGTAACCAACACGGTACCCCGTCATGGCGAAACGTTTTGAAAAACTATCAATAACAACTGTTCTTTCAAGCATATCAGGTAATTTTACGATGCTTTGATGTTTAGCATCATCATAAATAAGGCAACGGTACACTTCGTCAGAGATAACAGCAAAGTCATATTTTTTTGCAAGGGTTGCAATTGCTTCTAATGATTCCTTGCCAAGCACCGCACCTGTCGGATTGCAAGGAGTATTTATTATTATGGCAACCGTTTTATCGGTAATGACCTTTTCAAGCATTTCGGTTGAAACCGCAAAACCGTTTTCTTCTTTGGTATTTACAATAACAGGAACACCCGAGCACATAGAAACCATTTGCTTGTAATTAACGTAATACGGTGCCAAAATAATTACCTCGTCACCGGGATTTATCATACAAGTAAGGCTTAAAAACAAGGCTTCCATACCGCCTACCGTTACTATAACGTTTGACGGGTCGATTTGAAGTTTATATTCATTTTCAAAGTTTTCCACTATCTTTTCGCGCAATTCCGGCAAGCCCGCATTAGCAGAATAACGTGTTTTGCCTTGCATTATTGCTTCACACGCAGCCAAACGAATCTTCTCAGAAGGCGGAACGTCCGGATCACCCAAAGTAAGATCTATAACATCGTTATATTCCTTAGCCATATTAAACAACTTTCGGGTAAGCGATGGCTCAACCGCATTTGCTGTATTTGAAATTTTCATAAAAACATCCTCTCTATTTAGGTATTTGACTGAATCAATAATTATTTCTGCAATTTAAACTCTTTTGCAATTTCCAAAAGTTTAATAAATGGTTTCACACGAAAAGCAGCAGAAAGAAGAAAATATATTGCTATTCCCAAAACCACCTGAATTAAAAGTGTAACAACTGCACTAAACTTAAATAATTCAATAGCCCAAACCGTAATAAACATTATCAGTGATAATATTAGTGACGGTAAAATATCTGAAATTTGTTCTTTATAAGAATACGAAATTAAATTCTTATTCGGTGCAGCATTTACAAAACAACTGATAATTGTAGTAATAATAGCCGACAAAGCAATGGCAATTGGGGATTCAAATAATATAATAGCAATTAAAAGTGCTATGACGCCATATACTTTTTTAATGATTTCAAGTTTTAAAAACCAATCACTTCTTCCAATTGCATTAATTGCCTGCAAATTACAAGCATTGATGGGAAAAAAAACAAAAGAAAAACAGTAAATCTGCAAATACGGCACACATGGTAGCCATTTATCTGTCAATAATAATTTCACAAAAGATTCCGCTACCCCAGCAAGACCTAACGCCATAGGAAAAATAACATATGCGCTTAAAGTTAAAACATTACGCATCATACTTTTTATTTCTGCTTTGTTGTCCTGTTTTTCAGATAGTGCTGGCAACATAACACTTTGAATAGCACCTGTAATGCTTATAATCAAAAACTGAGGAAACTGTAATCCGCGATTATGATATCCAAGAGTTTTGCTATTGTATTTTTTGCCGATTACAAGACTTTGCAAATTTTGATAAAGAGTGTCTAAAACCGAGGAAACAAGCAGTTTCCATCCAAAAGAAAACAATTCTTTTGCCCTTAAAAAATTTATTTTGAAATAAATTTTAAATTTGGCAGTAGAACACATTACTGCAGTTGCGGTAAAAATGTTAAGCATTGTTTGAACTACAAGTGCCCAAAGTCCACCGCCAAGCAACGCTACCGCTATTCCCGCAGTACCCGACACAATTATAGCCCCAACATTGCTAAAGAAAACCTTTTTAAAATCCATTTCACGACTTACTTTTGCAAGCTGAATCGAATTAAGTGCACCAGGGAAAAGCATTAATGCCAACACCCTAAGCGGTGTAACAAGTTCCGGCTTAGAATAAAATCCACCTATTAAGGGTGAAGCAAAAAATATAATTCCATAAAGCCCGGTCGCTATAATTAACGTAATCCAAAGAACCGTTGAATAATCTTCTTCGGTCACGTCTTTATTCTGTATTAAAGCTGTATTAAAGCCTGTTTGTATAAAAACATTTGCAATCGTTGTGAAAATTACCATTATTGCAAGAACACCGTAATCATCCGGAGATAAGATTCGCGCAAGTATTATTTGAAGAATAAATTGAACTCCTTGGACACCAAAGCGTTCAAGCAGTTTCCAAAGTAATGCTTTTTTCATTTTATCCCTCCCATAACATTTGCTAAGTTATTTTTTTATACTGTGCTTAATTTTCTTTAATATTTGATACAACTTTCCAAATTTAGTCTGCATATAATACTTAATCCTGAAGTATATTGTTGCCTCTTTTCTTATAAAGTCTTCTAAGCCTTCAGATTTAATTCCTTCAAAATTTCCAATTTGGAAATATGTTCGAAATTTTCTTCTCTTAATATCATATTCTATTTCTTTGTTCCAACGGTATTCTGTATATTCATTAAAACCATCTAATATTGCTTTGTGTCCATAAAAAGTATTCATTATCGCTTCTTTAGATTTAGAAGCCAAACCGGAAGCAGAATTTGGGTTTCCTGTTCTATATACAGACATTATTCTGTTGAAATAATACCCGTATCCATCTAATGATAAGGATAGCCTTTCCGGAAGATCCCCACAAATAGGATTTTCGCAAAAATCTTTTCTTTGAATTATATATTCTCTTCTCGCAACAATTGATGCCGTTGGTATAAATGCCAAATTAATTACATCGCCCGTATAATATTTTTTATCTCTGTTCTCCCAAGCAAAAGCTTTAAATATTCCATTGTCAGGTAAAAATTTATTTTTAAAATGACTGCCATTTTCAAGAACTATTGCCGCATTATGAAATGTATATGAGCACTCCTTGTGTTCTTCTAAATAATTTATTTGTACCTGTAATTTATCAGGATCATTCCAATAATCATCGCCTTCACAAAAAGCGACATATTTACCCCTAAACTTTGAACTAGTAAATTCGCGCATATTTTTTCCTTGTTGATATTGGTTTACGGTTTGATAAATTGGTTTGATAATATCAGGATATTTTTCTTCATACTCACGAATAATTGCCGCTGTATTATCAGTAGAAGCATCATCGTGAACTATAACCTCGAATTTAAAGTTTGTTTTTTGAGTAACAAATCCTTCTAAAGCCTTACGTATATATTTTTCGTGGTTATATGTAAAGCATTCAATAGAAACCATTATTTCTTGGTTATCATTATTGTTCATACTAACTCCTATCTTTTAAAAATAAAACATAAATTAAATCACGAATAAAGCCCCTAAAGCCTGTATAAAAAGATGAATATTCTCCATTTATAAAAAGCTTCAGCACTTCAAAAGTTTTTTTAATTCGGTTGTTTTTATCAGTGTTCACCAATGTTTCCCAAAAGGACTTATACTGTAATGCCAAAAACTCATATTCCGTATCTTTGGAAATTTCATAAATATTATTACTCCTAGAATAATATCTTTGATGTATTTCCTGAAGTTTTTTGTAATTACCAAGCCATACTTTCATTTTTTTTACAAAGCTTTGCTTTTTTGCGCCAACCACATTTTTTTCATGTTGGCGATAATCAAAGGTTGTACAGTTTATTGCTTGTGCAGAATTCTTCGCCGCCGCAACCATAGAAAACCATTCATCATGCAAAAAAAACTTAGGAATAGTATTAACCTGTTCGATAAGTTTTTTTGATACCATCATTGCGGCACCTGTTACAACGGGTTTTTTAATAATCCTTTTCATAAGCGGTTCTTGTGAAATAGTATTAAAATCTATAAGATAAGCTTCCCAAAGTGTGATGCCAAGTGGATTTCCTACACCATCTACTAAAATGCCGTTACTGAAATACAAGTCCTTTTTTGTTTCCTTGGCGGCACTCAAAAAAATTTCAACCTTATCAGAATGCCACACATCGTCTTGGTCACAGGTGAAAATATAATCACCTGTAGTTGATTTTAAAGCTTTTAAGAAATTGTCTGCAACTCCGAGCGAAGGTTCATTAACTATTATTTTATACTCTTTACCGCTTTCGCTTAGTATCTCTTGGCAAATAGACACTGTTTTATCTGTAGAATTATCATCACAAACAATTATCTCGTCTACACCTACTGTTTGGTTTAAAATACTTTCTAATTGTTCTTTTATAAATTTTTCACCGTTGTAAGTGCACAAAGCAACCGAAATTTTCATAGTTTTTCTCCAAAATCACTACTCTTAAAACTTAAAAGTATCCTTAACACCTGACCACTTTTGGTCTTTTTCGCTTAGATTTAGCGGTGTGCCATCAGCTAAAGTATAACCTTCGGCACTTGCAGTGCCATTATATTCGCCGTTAAGTTCCGGCCACTTTATACCGATTTCGGGGTCGTTCCAAGCAAGACCGCCCTCATCCCCTGGATGATAGAAATCGGTTACCTTATAGCAGAATTCTGCTGTATCACTAAGCACTAAAAATCCGTGAGCAAAGCCTTCGGAAATATAGAATTGCTTTTTGTTTTCTTCGGTAAGTTCAACGCCGAACCATTTGCCGTAGGTCTTACTTCCCTCGCGCAAATCAACTGCCACATCAAAAACTCTACCCTTGATTACGCGCACAAGCTTACCCTGCGGAAATTCTTTTTGAAAATGAAGTCCACGAAGCACACCCTTAACCGACATACTCTGGTTATCCTGAACGAACACCATATTAAGCCCTGCTTCTGCCATATCACGCTGACTGTAGGTTTCCATAAAGTAACCTCTGTTATCACCGTGAACTGCAGGTTCAATTATATAAAGGCCTTCTATATCACATTTAGTAACCTTAATTTGTCCCACTTTTTTCAATCTCCTTTAAATAGCGTGAAAGTGCATCCTGCCAAGTAGGCAAGGGTTCAAAGCCGGATTCTACCAATTTTGATTTATCAAGACGGCTATTAAAGGGTCTTGCCGCCTTAGAAATGCCGTATTCGGCGGTTGTTACGGGAACAACCTTTGTGCTATACCCTGCTTGGCGGAAGATTTCACAGGTAAAGTCATACCAACTGATAAATCCGCCCTCATTTGTAGCGTGATAGTAACCGTATTTTTCGGTTTCAAGCATATCTACAAGCAAGCGTGAAAGGTCAAGCGTATAGGTTGGTGTTCCTATTTGGTCGCAAACCACACGCACGGTATCATACTTTGCGCCAACATTAAGCATTGTTTTAATAAAATTCTTACCGTTAAGGCCAAAAACCCAAGCAATACGAACAATAAAATATTTATCTAAAATACTGCTTACTGATTTTTCGCCTTCAAGCTTACTTTTGCCGTATACGCTTAACGGTGCATAGTCCTTACAGTCGGCTTCCCAAGGAACTTCGCCCTGACCGTTAAACACATAGTCAGTAGAAATATATACCATTTTACAGTCAAGCTCTTTGCAGACCTTAGCTATATTTTCGGTACCCGCCGAGTTTATTGAATAAACCTTTTCTATGTTTTCTTCGTCCTCGGCAGCGTCAACTGCAGTCCACGCGGCGCAGTGAACCACTGCGTCAGGCTTAATTTCGCACAAAGCTTCCCTAACGGCAGTGGCATCGGTAATATCAAGTTTTACATAATTTTCGAAATCGGCAGAATCTAAAATATCGCTTCCAACCGCTTCATATCCGCGGGCAGTCAATTCATTCATAACATCAAAGCCTAACTGACCGCCAACACCTGTTACAAATACCTTCATTATCTGTTACCGTACATCTTATCGTAATAATTCTGGTATTCACCCGAAATAATGGTTTCCCACCATTCCTTATTGTCTAAATACCATTGAATTGTTTTTTGAATACCGTCAGCAAACATAGTTTCGGGCAACCAACCAAGCTCGTTATGAATCTTAGTTGGGTCAATAGCGTAACGCATATCGTGGCCCTTACGGTCTGTAACATAGGTAATAAGGCTTTCGGGCTTGCCAAGTGCCTTACAAATAATCTTAACAATATCAATATTCTTCATTTCGTTATGACCGCCGATATTGTAAACCTCACCTACTCTACCCTTATGGATAATAAGGTCGATTGCTTTACAATGGTCTTCAACATAAAGCCAGTCACGAACATTTAAGCCTTCGCCGTAAACCGGAAGGGGTTTATCGTTAAGCGCATTCGCAATCATAAGCGGAATTAACTTTTCGGGGAAATGGTAAGGACCGTAGTTATTAGAACAACGGCTTATAGTTACAGGAAGACCGAAGGTACGGTGGTATGCCAATACCAAAAGGTCTGCGCCTGCTTTAGAGCTTGAATAAGGAGAGGAGGTATGAATAGGGGTTTCCTCTGTAAAGAAAAGGTCAGGACGGTCAAGCGGTAAGTCACCGTAAACTTCATCGGTTGAAACCTGATGATAACGTGTAATACCGTATTTACGGCAAGCATCCATCAACACCTGAGTGCCCATAATATTTGTCTGTAAGAAAATACCGGGATCTTCAATAGAACGGTCAACATGGCTTTCAGCCGCAAAGTTTACTACCATATCGGGCTTTTCTTCTTCAAAAAGCTTGTAAACCGCATCTCTATCGCATATGTCTGCTTTAACAAAACGGAAATTAGGATTATCCATAACCGGTGCTAAAGTAGATAAGTTACCTGCATAGGTAAGCTTATCAAGACAGATTATTCTGTAATCGGGATATTTTTTTAACATATGGAAAACAAAGTTGCTTCCTATAAAACCTGCGCCGCCTGTAACAATAATATTCATAATTATTTCTCCTTTATATTAAAGAATGTCGATGTATTTGCCATCGAGAACATCTTTTAAATACTGTCCGTACTGATTTTTCTTTAAAACCTCGTAAACCTCAAGCACATCGTCCTTAGTTATCCAACCGTTAAGATATGCAATCTCTTCAAGACAAGCAATTTTCCTGTGCTGATGAGTTTCGATTGTTTTAACAAAGTTAGTAGCTTCTACAAGACTTTCGTGAGTACCCGTATCAAGCCAGGTAAAGCCCTGACCCAAAAGCTCAACATTAAGGTCGCCGTTTTCAAGATAAATACGGTTCAAATCTGTAATTTCAAGCTCGCCGCGAGCAGAGGGTTTTAAATTCTTTGCATACTCAACAACGCGGTTATCATAAAAGTAAAGACCTGTAACGCAATAATTGCTCTTGGGCTTTTGCGGTTTTTCTTCTATTGAAATAGCGCGTCCGTTCTCATCAAATTCAACAATGCCGAAACGCTCGGGGTCATCAACATAATAACCGAAAACAGTAGCGCCCTTGCCGCTTTCTGCATTTTCAACCGCTGCCTTTAAGCGCTTTTTAAGGCCGTGACCTGCAAATATATTGTCACCAAGCACCATAGCCACAGTATCATCACCAATAAAGTCTGCACCGATTATAAACGCTTGAGCAAGACCGTCAGGTGAGGGTTGAACCGCATAGGATAAATTTACGCCGAAAGCATGTCCGTCACCTAATAAATCCTTAAATCTTGGTGTGTCTTGCGGAGTTGAGATAATTAAAATATCGCGTATACCTGCATTCATAAGCACCGACATAGGATAATAAATCATCGGCTTGTCATAAATCGGTAAAAGTTGTTTTGATGTTACCTTTGTAAGCGGATAAAGTCTTGTGCCTGAACCGCCTGCTAAAATTATACCTTTCATAACTGACCCTCCAAGTTTATATGAGATTTTTTATAAATTTCAAACACTGCCATTACACAACAATAGATTATAATTCCCACCGATGAATTCATACACGGTGTAAAATACGAATATACAATTAATCCCGTCAAAATACAAAACCAAGTTGCCGTTGATACAAAATCTTTATTTCTTCTTCTGAATAATTGTATCAGTTGTATTATTATAAGTAAAACCGGAGCTAAATAACTCGCTAGTCCTATTATTCCCATTTTCGAAAATAGGTCTAAGAAGAAATACTCATTTAACCCATCTGGACGGGAGGGTATTTCCGAACCTAATCCTAATCCAATTATCGGGGATTTTTTTATATTGATAATCAAATCACGCGCAGTTATAGCCCTTATATTATCAGATTCTATTGTGTTCTGATGAAAAGAGTCTTTCGTTTCTTCAGTTTCAACATCATCAGTCCCTGAATTTTGTCCTTTATCCCAGCCGTCAAACACATCAATTCCAACCAACATTCTTGACAAGCCGTAGGTGAAATAATTTTCTTTGGTTTTAATTGCAAATCCAATAAATATTAAGCTAAACGCAAGCACTGTAATTGCCAAATGTCTTAATATCGAAAGTTTTTCTTTTTTATCCATTCGCAATAAAAAACACACTGCCAACAAAATAACCATAACGCCTACTGCTAAATACACAGATCTTGTATATGACATAAACAACGAAAATCCACAAAGCGCTGTTATTAAAGGATATATAATCAATAATGCCTTTGAAGTTATTTTAGTACTAAAATAAATCGAAAAAGCAACACCTAACAATAAGCAAATAAGGCTAAGGAAGCTAACCCTTATATTGTTTTCCGAAATTTTGTATGATACATAAAAAAATCTTCTTTCATAGCAAAAATCGCAAAACTTTTCAAACCATGGTAAGTCGGCAATATGCAAACAAATAAGTACTATATGAATCAAAGCTTGAACCGCTCCTGCGTACATAGTGGTTTTTGCTAAAACAACAACCCGCTCATACGAATTAACCAATACAATAACACAGGGCAAAAAAGCAAAATAAATAAATCCTTTTATATCGGTTACAATTAAACCCATTCGATTATTATTCACAAATCCTATAACAGTAGCAAAAACTAAAAGAATTGCAAAGACAACAACCGAGCGTATATAACTGCTTTTAAAAAGTTTGCTCATATTTTTGAAAAATGCAGGTATGCACAACACAAACAATAATAAAAGCAAAGCCATTCTAAAAGTAATAGGCCCCATTTCTATAAGTCGTCCTGCTCCAAAAATGCAAACATCCGCCATTATTATATTCAATAATATAAAAGCAAGATTTTCTATTTTAAAGTGTAATTTTTGTGATAAAATTGCAGACAAATTAATTCATCCTTCCAAATGCGATAAGCCAAATATCACACACTAAAGAAATTGGTCTTAGCATTTTTTCTTTATCTAAAAAATATATCCTAAATAATTTTTTTATACTTCTTTCTTCTAACGCTTGTTTTCTTTGCTGTGATTTTATAAGCCTTTGCTTAAGCATATCCATGTTTTTTTGTTTTATTTTAATTTCCGATTCTGTTACATTACTAAGATAGCTATTAAAATTATCTATATCTCTTAATTTTCTTTTTAACTCAAGAATTTTAGAAATTCTGTGTTCCTCATTTGCCGCATTGTTGTTGTGTCGTCTATGGTAGGCGCCTATATAATCATAAACATAAAACTCATTACAATCAGCAGCGGATAACGCTAACACAAAATCGTGTGGAGAGGAAATTTTCGAAATTGTTTCTTTTCTTGCATCAAAAAAGCTTTTACGCACGCACATTAACATTCCTGTCCAATCAAATACGCGCAGAATAGTTTCTACCGAAACAGGTGTAATGCTGTGAGTTTCTTTAGCTTTTTTTATCATTAATCCGTGTAAGTCTTGACCATTAGCATCAATAACTCCGCCCTTACACATTAATAATGAAATATGGAGATTTTTTTCCATCACGCTATTCATTTTTTCGATTTTATCTTCACGCCATATATCATCTTGGTCGCAAAGATAAATAATATCGCAATCGCATAATTCCATAGCATGATAAAAGTTTTTTGCATATCCTAAATTTTCTTCGTTTTTATATATTTTCCAACTGTCTTGCAAAGAAAACTTATTTATATATTCTTCAACTAAACTAAATGTGTTATCTGTAGAGCAATCATCACATAAAACAACCTGATCAGGCTTGAGTGTTTGTAACCTTAAAGTATCTAATTGCTTTTCAATAAATTTTTCTCCATTATATAATGCAACAGCAACTGCAACCGTCAAGTTATTCACTCCTTTTTAGTAGAAATTATTTCGTTTACTACTTTCTTCCAAGTATTTTCACAAGTATCAACCTTTTTGAAAACATCCTTCGGCTTTATTTCACCCAATACTACCTTTTCTATCAGTAAAGCTAGTTCCTCCGGCTTAAAAGGATTAAAATAATATGCGTTTTCATAACCGTTAAGCACCTCATGGGCATAAGGACAATCCGCTGCTAAAACAATAGCGCCCATTTGAGCAGCCTCTATTAAAGGATAGCCGAATGTTTCAATATAAGAAGGGAAAATTAGTGCACCTTCACATAAATTAGCAAATACTTCGTTTCTTGGAATTTGACCTATATATTCTATATTTCTTTGAGCTTCTCCGTCAGGTACTGTTAACTTAACAGTAAAATCAAGGTTCTTGCTTTCTAAAATTTTACAAGCCTCATATATACAAACTATATTTTTATAAGGAACGGCTGATGTGGGATAGAAAAACATATTGTTTTTTCTTTGAACATCCACGCGTAGATTTTCAGCGTTTTCGATATTAGGGGCGATTTTCACGATTTTTTCCACCGGCACAGAGCACTTGCGATTTATAGCCTCCCTCATCCATTCGGTTTGAACAATAAGCTTATCCGCTTTTTTAGCTGACAAAAAAATCGTTTTGCCTATCAGATGCTGATAAACTGCCATTTTTCTTTCACTCTTTTTAAGGAAAGAATAATTTTTAACATCTTGAAAAGGCAATGGCTGATGTTGATAAACCGTTTGAGGTACATCTACACCGTGAATAACTGTGTTTTGCAAAGAAAATATACAATCCGCATTAAGTTCTTTTATTAATTTTTTTCCAGTTATAAAATCAAATATCAAACGCTTTACATAGCTTTTTTTGACTTCAGGCAACTTAATTATATTAATATTTTCTGTGGGTTGAATATAATCGTCGCACACCAAAAAGTACCATTCATTTTCAGTATCGTTTTCTTTTACAAACTTATAAAAGTCCTTTAATACTGTCAATACACCGCCTGAACTGGCTGCAATATCATTAACTACAATACGCATAAAAATATCCCTTCTGCATTTTGCTTATTTATTATTTAACTTTACCTTGCAACTAGTTTTCTATAACACTCTTCACAAAACTTGCAGGAGAATATTTATACAAAACATCATCCTCTACCGGAAGATACTGCGTTTCAAAGAAGTCCTCATTAAGCTTGGGATTTTCTCTGTCAATAATAAGGAAATTGTTTTTGTTGTAAAATTCAAAATTCTTTACATACTTATTTGTTGTAATGATTTTTTTATTCATCGGCAGCATTTCAACCGGTCGTGTTGTGGTGCCGTTTTGTTTTGGATGCTCAATATCCATTACACATCTGCTTGAATTATAAATACGGCATACTTCTTCGGTTGAAAGGGCTTTAAAGTTTATCTCTTTAAACGAAATGTATTTATAATCCTTATTGGTAAATTTGTTAAGCAAATAAACCAAAATATGTGGAGAGTAAAAATATGTGAAGCATCTCCTTCCCATATCCTCACACTGCTTTTTAATTTGCTTAACTACTCGCGGTCTTACCGAATGTGCAGTACCTATAAATGCCACATCATACTCATAGTTGTCGTTAGCTTCATAGCTTGTGTATTCCTCACCGTATGGTACAGGTAAAAAGGGTAAATTGTATTTTTCAGCATCGTTGGGGTCGAAGGTGAAAACCTTATCAAAAAATTTCATCTTCTTTTCCCCTTCGGGAATGTTTTTAACAGAATCCCAGAAGTAAAGCACAAGCTTTGCATTGGGGTAGGCTTTTTTTAGCATATTAACCTCATTCTCGCCCATTGCTTCACACTTTACAACAAAGATATAATCAAAATCTTTTTCCTTGTTTTCTTCTATAACCCTTGCAATATATTTTTTAACAACAGGCTTGTAAAACTTTAAATTAAGTCTAAGTGATACCTTACCTATAAAACTATTACTAGGGCGTTCATCATAAAAAGTAACTTCAAACCCTGCATTCTTAAAAGCATTTGCCATTCTTTTTTCGTACCCAAAAAATTTGGGACAAAAAATCAACACTTTTTTATTATCCTGAGACATATAAAAATCTCCTTACCAGCGTTAAAAACTATGCCGTTTTTTCTCGTTAAATAGCTTTATTTGAATTAAGGCGCAATACCCCAAATATAATCATTCGTATTATACCATTATATCATTAAAAAAGCAAGATTTAATAGTATAATAATACTATTTTTTACAAACTTTTCTTTTGTATGTAATTACACATATGTTAAAAGGACGGCAAATTACTTTGCCGTCCTTTTTAAAGACCATATTCCATTCCAAGCATTTTATATTTTGCACCTGCCATAGTATTATACGGCAGCTTTTCCCATTCGCTGTTACCGATTATTTCTTTTATGGCATCAAGATTTTCTTCGGTATCCGTAATACTTGGTATAAGCGGTGTGCGAATAACATATTTTTTACCGCTATTTTTAAGAATCTCAAAATTAGTGAGAATCTGCCCGTTGCCTACACCTGTATATTTTTTATGCAAATCACTGTCCGCAAGCTTTATATCCATAATAACAAAATCAAGCTTTTCTATAACTGCTTTAAATACCTTGCTGTCCGCATAACCGCTTGTTTCTATGCAAAGGTGATAGCCGCTCAATTCTTTTATAAGCTCTAACAGAAATTCCGATTGCGCCAACGGTTCTCCTCCCGAAAAGGTGAAGCCGCCGAAATCGTTACCTAAAACATCTGCAGATTTTTTAAGCTCCTTTGCTAATTCCTTAGCGGTTACTTTTTTGCCCGAAATTTCAAGACAGTTTTCGGGACAAGCATAAATGCACCTGCCGAACGGTTGGCATTCGGGGTGGTTGCATTCTTTTTGGCACTTACCGCATTTAACGCATCTTACGTCCTTATACATAATTTGCGGTTCGGTAGAGAGCCCTTCGGGATTATGGCACCAAATACACCTTAAAGGGCAACCCTTTAAAAAGACCGTTGTGCGAATACCCGGGCCGTCGTGCACCGCCATTTCTTTAATATCAAAAATTGTTCCTACCATAATTTTTATACTTCATTCCAATTTATTTTTAAATAACTAAGCTGTAAAGCGCCGTATAAAGCGGCATAGAGGCTATACACGTTACGGTTGTTAAAACGTTGATTGCCGTAGCGTATTCGGCGTCCTCCCCCGTTATTTGCGCGAATTGCATTACGGTAGCTGCCGCAGGAGTCATAGTAGCCAAAAAAGAAATCAATAGTATTTTTTCTCCGTTTAAAATACTTATAAAAGAAAGACATTTAATCACTATAAGGGATATAAGCGGATAAACAACTATTCTTAACACTGCCGTTAAATACAATCTTTTGTTTTTTAGTGCTTTTTTAAAGTCAATAGAAGCAGCAACCATACCCGCTATAATCATTCCGATAGCACCCATCATACCACCAAGCGACGAGGTTATTTCTTTAACAAAAACAGGCAATCCGAACGGGCAAATCATTAAAATAACGCCTAAAATAATTGCAATTATGTTTACATTTAACAGTATTTTTTTAATGCTGAATTTACTATCGGGCGAAAATATTTTTATACCGTGAGTCCATAAAAATACAAGCTGTACCGACAAAAATGCCGTGCTGTAAAGGACCCATTCTTCGCCTAAAACAAAGGTGACTATCGGTATTATCAGATTACCCGCATTTGAATACATGACCGAAGCCCGTTCAACGCTGTTTAATTTTAAGGCTTTATGGCAAACCCCATCTAACAAGAGGTAAACTATATGTAAAACGATTGCCGCTAAAAACGCTAAAAGTATTCCTTTGCCGATTTCACCCGAAAGTTCAAAATCGAAAGCATTTATAATTGCCGACGGCATTAAAAGATACAGTGAAATTTTTGAAAGTACTGTACTGTCACTGCTTTTTACAACCTTTGTTTTTGCTAAAACAAAGCCCAAAATCATAAAAATAAACAGTTGAACTATTTTATATAAAAGCGTAGTAGCCAAAAAATCAACCTTTCCACCCATTTTAACTCTATTATATAACAAGTTCTCTGCGCTTTCAAGAAATAAGATACAAAAAACACCCAAGCGCTTTACCGCTTGGGTGAGTGTTTAAAAAATTTCCCTTAATTCTTTTAACTTTTCTTTGTCGGGTGTTTTGAAGATTTGGGGTGTCTTTCCTATTGCACGGTATTTATTTTCGCCCATTGCGTGATACGGCAAAAGCTCTACCTTTTCGGGCTTACCGTTTTTATAAAGAAATTCCTTTATGCTTTGCATTTCTTCCATACTATCGTTTACGCCCTCAATAACGGGAATTCTTATGTAAACCTTAGCGCCGATTTTAAGAAGTTTCGCAAGATTTTCAAGAATTAATTCGTTGCCTACTCCTACGTATTCTTTATGTTTTTGACTTTCAAAAATCTTAAAATCATAAAGAAACATATCGGTATAGGGCAATATTTTTTCAAAGCTTTCAAACGGTATATGCCCCGCCGTGTCAACAGCCGTACCTATTCCGTTTTGCTTACATTTTTTAAGAATTTCTAAAAGAAAATCTATTTGTAGCATACATTCGCCGCCCGAAAATGTTACGCCGCCGCCCGAATTATCGTAAAATACTTTATCCTTTATAACCTCTGCCAAAACCTCGTCTACAGTATATTCCTTTCCGCAAACACGTCTTGCTTCAACGGGACAGTAAATTGTACATTTGCCGCATAAATCGCATTTTTCTAAATTGTTAGGGCATTTTTCTTTACATTTTCCGCAACCGGTACATTTATCCTTATAAAACATCATTTGTGGCTTAAAGGACTGACTTTCAGGGTTATGACACCAAGCACATTTAAGGTTACAACCTTTAAAAAATACCGTTGTACGAATTCCGGGACCGTCCACAAAAGAATTTCTTTCAATATCAAAAATTGTTGCCTTTAAAACCTTTTCCATTTTAACCTCTCCAAACAGTATCATTCTATTTCAATTATATACCAAATCACATTAATTGCAATAGCTTATATAACACTTTTGCACTTTTTGATACTTAATTAATCATAGAAATTTCTTGAAAGAACTTCTTGCTGCCATTCAGGTGAAAGCGCAGTAAATTTAGCCGAGAAACCGCAAACGCGCACGATAAGGTCAGGGTATTTTTCGGGGTGTTTTTGCGCGTCTAAAAGTTGCTCTTTTGTAGTGCAGTTGAGTTGCAGTGACTGTAAAGCAGTACCTGCGCAAGCGCGTAAAAACGCCTCGCAAATATCAAGTGTCATATTATTCGAGGAAAGAATGATATTAACAACGTTGTTAGCACCCATTTTTTCTCCGTCCAAAGCCGCAAGACTGTTTACAACGCTTGTAACCGACGGAATCTTCTTGAGTCTTGAAGGCGTTAAGCCTTGCGAGAAGTATTCGCCGTTTCTTCTGCCGTCAGGTGTAGCGCGTGTCTTTTCGCCCCACCAACGAATTTCGGTGTAAGTAATATGACCTAAATGTACCTTTCCGCCGTAAGTGCCCGTAATAGCGCTTACCATTTTGTATAAATCATCGTTAAAGCGGCGGGCAAGCGCATTGGACTCATCACTACCGTCACCCCAACCGGGACAGTGAATAGCCTGAATACGCATATCCTCATAGCCTTCCCAGTTGTTTCTTACCGCTTCAAGCATTTCTTTAAGGGTGTATTGCTTAGTGTCAAAACAAAGCTTTTTAATCGCCAAAAGCGAGTCAACAATATTCGGAAGACCTATACAGAGAAGGAAGTCGTCATAATACTTAAGACCGCCTGTTGTAAAGTCATTCTTTCTTTCAATACAGCGTTGCATTGTACTTGAAAAAATAGGCGTCGGCTCAACTTGATTGCGAATATGTCCGCCCAAAGTAGATATTCTTATTCTTTCGTTAAAAAGAATATTTGTATTGTAGTAAACCAAATCATAAAGTTCTTCAAAGCTCTCCGCCTCGTCAAAGGTTTTGAACTGCATACCAACATAGTCCATTTTATCATGCAGCTTATGTACCGCATACTCAAAGGGTCTCAGCAGATTAACGTATGAACCGTGGTCATACTTTTCGGTGCCTTGAGTTGTAATATCCCAACAACCTGTAACAAGATAATCTCTTGCCTCTTCTACCGTTCTTCCTGCCTTAATTAAAGCAGGGATTGTAGCCTCATCGTTTTGTAAAAGAACGGTACTTGTTCCCGAAATTATTGCTTTATTGATTTCGTCAAAATATTCTTTTGGCGAATTTTTAGAAAAACGACACTTGATTTTCGGGAAAATAATTTTTTCTTCCCTTGCGGCAGTTAAGAACATTTTAGTGAGTTCGTTATAAAAGGGATTGCCGTCCTTATCGCATCCGCCAAGGGTGTATGTATTTTCAAGCTCGTGGTCGGCGTAGCCTTCCATCTTCCAGTCGTGGTTATAGTGCATATCCCAGGTTATAAGGAATTTACAAATAAGGTCATAAGCACTTTCAGGGGTTAATATTCCCTTTTCAATATCGTTCTTGTAGAACGGATAAAGGTCCATATCAAGTCTGCCGAAGGTGTTAGGACCAACACCCTCTAATGCGCCAAGTCCCCTTCTCATAAAAATAAGGGTACAAAATGCTTCATAAAAGCTTTCAGGCTTTTCCCAGGGAACACGCTTTGCGGTATTATAAACCAAAGTATAGTTTTTCTTTGCTTCTTCGGTTTCGGCAGTTTCTAAAAGCTCTTTTGCCTTGTTCGAAAATTTTTCGGCTACCTGCTTTAAGCAAAGCATACCCGTACAAACCGCATTTAAAAAATCGGTTTCTTCGCCCTCTTTAGCGTCTTCAAGCGCTTTCTTTGCACGTTCATAAATTGAAGAAAGTCCACCCTTTAAAATCGGGCGGTTATCAATAGCAAAGTGCTGACCAACGTCATTATAAGGTCCGCAAATAAGATAAAAAAGTTCTTCATAACCTTGGCGGCTTCTAAGCTCCCAAAGAGCCTTGTCTTGTTCACGGAATTTATGCTCGTTCTTAAAATAGGTCCATCCGCCAGGATGTGGATTTCCGTGATAACTTCTCGAACCGTCACTTCTACCGATAATGGTACCTGTTTCGTGATAAAAAGGCGAATTCGCAAATAGACGAGGTTCGAACATATCGGTAATAACCTTGTACTGAAGCATCTTCATTTGGTACGGATTCATATCCTCGGTATAAAGTTTGTCAATTTCGGGCATACATTTGTCAAAAAAAGCATGAGCCGTATCGTCCGACTTATACCAATAATATGCTTTTAATTCCTCTCGCATAGCGTTATTTGTCATAAGAAAAGCCTCCCTTTATGATTTCAAGAAAATTGTAACACCTATAAATTCACTAATCAATGCAAATTAAGGAAATTTGTAAAATAAGGAAATTTTATATTTACAAATCAAGCGACATTTGCTAAACTTATTACAAGAGGTGATAATATGAAATTCGAAAATATGAAGATTAAAAATATCGAATGTGCCGTAAGATTTAAAGCCAAAAGCGATAAATGGGTAGCCGAAAACCGAAAATTTCATATTATCGGGGTGGAATTAAGCGGTCTTTCAATGCACGATTTCGGCGAAAAAACATACCCGCTTAAGAAAAATACACTATTCTTTTTTAACCAAAAGGACAATTATATTGTTAATGTTAAAGAACGTGGCGAATCGTTAAGCGTACATTTTACAACCTACGAAGACATTGAAAGCGATACCTTTTGTATTCAGGACGGCGCCACACCTGAAATTATTTCATTGCTCGAGCGTCTTATAAAGGAAAGCGCTACCTTAGGCGGTAACGACCTTAAGCTTTCCGAGCTGTTTTACCGCCTTTGCGGCAAAACCGAATCAGTACGAAAAAAGGCATATTCAAAAAAAGACAGTCGTATGCTTACCGCCAAGGAATACATAGACCGCCACTACACCAATGAAAACTGTCTCACAAAAGCGGCAGAAAATTCGGGTGTTACCCGCCGCCGTTTTAACGACCTTTTTAAAAATTCGTTTGGTGTTACACCAAACAGATATATAATAAAGCTAAAAACAGAATATGCAAAACAGCTACTTTCCGCTACCGATTTGTCGGTTTCGGAAATATCGGAATTGTGCGGTTTTTCGGACATATATTATTTTAGTAAAACCTTTAAATCCGAAACAGACCAAACTCCAAGCAATTTTAGAAAACAACGTGTATAATATTAAAGACGAAGGAAAATTCCTTCGTCTTTTACTTTGAAACGTGCTGTTTTTATTCTGTCAGCATCCATACTGCCATTTTGCTTTTTTGATTATAAAGCTTTCCTGCCGATGTATAATCGGTTACAGTAAAGCTTTCGCCGTTTTTGGTTGGTACTTCGGCTTCTAAAATACACTCATAAGGTGCGGTTTTGTTATCAATAATTTTAGCTTCTACAAAGCCGTTTTCAACCTTAACGCTTACGGGTGTATCAACGCTATAACCCAAGCGGTTATCCTGTGCGAGCATTAAAGGTCCTCGCATAAGGGCGATATGGTTTTTAGCAATCGGGTCTTCCTTGTCGAATGTAGGCACCATATAATTAGCGCCCCAAACAACCTTGTTCATAAGCACCTGACTACCATATGGTACGGGATAAATAGCCCTTGTTCGCATATCAAAACAGAGTTCTATTTTGTCGCCATTTGTCCATTTTCGGTTTATAGAAATATAGCCTTTTGTGGCTTCTATGCTTTGCCCGTTTAATAAAATTTTTGTATTTTCGCTCCAATAAGGGTTGCGGATAAGTATTTCAAACGGGTCGCCCTCACAAATATTTACCGTTATACGAACCTTTTCACTTTTCGGATAATCAGTATCAATATTAAGATTAATTTCCTTGCCGTTTGGCAAGCTTGCGGCAACGCTTCCCTTTTCAAAAAGATTAATTACAATACCTTTTTGTGTGGTAAGCACCGCAGATTTCATAGCAAGTCCTATACCCGCAGCGCCAATACAAGCGCAACAGCCGTAATGGAAACCGCCCTGCATTCTTCTAAGTCCGCCAATACCGTTACCGCGCGTCCCTGCAGTTAATGGACTATAACTATCAAACGCAAGCGGTATATCTGCTAAATCGGGGTATCTTTGCTTTGCGCCCTCTCCTATTGACCCATCAGTGTTAATCGCTCCGAGATATGCGTTATAAAGCGAAATTTCAAAAGCGTCCATATATTTCGGGTCGCCCGTCAACAAGTTAAGTTGATAGAAAAACTGCATTAAAGTAACCGTAACACAGGTTTCCTGAGCGATATCGCCGTTAGTAGTGTTTGCCTGGCGTACTGCCGAATGGTCGAAAAGCTCGTGTGTGCAGCCGCAAGAACCGATTACCGTAAACTCATCCTCTAAAATACAGTTAGCAAAATTTATAAGCGCTTCTTTATGCCATTCGGTTTTGTTTATTCGGTAGTATTCCAAAAGTCCCATAAAGCAAGATGTCATTTCATAAGCCTTTGTAACGGGATATTGATAAGGTCGCAATTCGTTTTTGTATGCCAATTCGAAAATATTTTCAACATCGGTAGCACCCACCGACACAACATATTCAGCAAAATCCAAATACTTCTGATTTTGTGTTAAAGAATAGAGTCTTACAAACGGTTCTAAAACAGAACAAGAATTAAGTCCTCGCCAATGACGTGTAGCCTTTGCGATATGCAGCTTGCCATCCTCTTTCCCTATTTTTGACATAATGTAATCTGCTTGCAAGCACATACAATCGATTACTTTTTCGGAAAATGCGGTGTCCTCACAAATTTCAAGAAAATACTGCATACCAAGTAAAACATATTTCCTTGCCCACATATCCCAACCGTCAAACTCGCATTTTGTGCTATATGTGCTTATTCTGCCCAAATCGTCTTGGGCGGTCATCATATCGGCCACAGTATTCTTTAAAATGTCATAAAGCTCTTGGTCTTTTGAGTATGAATAAACAAAGCAGGCACCGCGTATCATTTTACCCCAAAATTCGCCGCGCCATCCGGCATCCGTATCATCCGAATCAGTTTTAAATTGCAGCACAAAATTCTTCCAAGCGTTTATATCCTTTAATTGAATTTCTTCAATAAACCTAAGATTTTTATCCAAAATTCCGCTAAATTCTTTTTTATTGGCAACATCAAAAAATACATCGGTATTATTTCTGGGATAATTTGCTGTGCCTTCGTTATAAATATTCATTACAACACCTCATTTGAAATTATTATACTAAATAGTTTCAAATATGTCCACAAAAAAAGCACCCTTCCTACGAAGAGTGCTTTTTAAAATTAAAGTAAGCTAAAGTTAACAACCAAAGCCGCAAATACGATAGATACCATACTTAAAAGTTTGATAAGAATGTTAATTGCAGGACCCGAAGTGTCTTTAAAGGGGTCGCCTACGGTATCGCCAACAACTGCAGCCTTGTGCTGTTCGCTGCCTTTACCGCCGTGAACGCCTGATTCGATATACTTTTTAGCATTATCCCAAGCACCGCCTGAGTTAGACATAAATATTGCAAGTAAGAAACCGCTTGCGGTAGCACCTGCAAGTAAGCCAACTACACCTGTAAAGCCTAAAATCAAACCAACAACAACAGGTGTTACAACTGCAACGATTGTGGGTAATATCATTTCTCTAAGACTTGCCTTTGTACAAAGGTCAACACACTTAGCATAATCGGGGTCTGCTTTACCCTCCATAATGCCTGTAATTTCTTTGAACTGACGGCGTACCTCTACTACTACCGACTGTGCAGCCTTACCAACAGATTCCATTGTAAGAGCCGCGAATACAAACGGTAAGCAAGCACCGATAAACAAGCCTATTAAAACGGTGGGGTTCATAAGGTCAAAGCCTTCTACTGTGCCGCCAACCTCTTTAACCTTATCAATATAAGAAGCCATTAAAGCCAAAGCAGTAAGTGCAGCCGAGCCAATTGCAAAGCCCTTACCTGTAGCCGCAGTTGTATTGCCTAAAGCATCCAAAGCGTCGGTTCTTTCGCGAACCTCGGGCTCTAATTCTGCCATTTGTGCAATACCGCCCGCATTATCTGCAACAGGACCGTAAGCATCGGTTGCTAATGTAATACCAAGTGTAGAAAGCATACCAACTGCCGCTAAAGCAATACCGTAAAGACCGTGTGAAGCGCCGCCTTCCTGGAAGCCGCCTGCAGTACCGTAGGCTACTAATACACATATTGCGATAATAATGATAGGAAGAACGGTAGAAAGCATACCAAGTGACAAGCCGCCTATAATAATTGTAGCCGAGCCTGTTTCACTCTTTTCTGCGAGTGAACGGGTAGGCTTATAGGATTCGCTTGTGAATAATTCGGTAGCCTGACCGATAAGTACACCTGCAATAAGACCTGAAAGGATTGCGAAATAAAGGCCAATGCTTGCTTTTCCAAGGATAAAGTAAACCATTGGTAATGCAAGAATTGCAATAAGTATTGCGCTAAAATTAGTACCGCGACTTAAAGATTTTAACAAATCCTTCTGTGAAGCATTTTCCTTAGTGCGAACTAAGAAGGTACCTATAATAGAACAAATAATACCAACTGCCGCCATAAGCATAGGAATAGCCATAGCCTTAAAGTTGCCGAAAGCCGCAACGCCCAAAGCAGATGCAGAAATAATTGAGCCTACATAGGATTCATAAAGGTCTGCGCCCATACCTGCAACGTCGCCTACATTATCGCCTACGTTATCGGCAATAACAGCGGGGTTACGTGGGTCATCTTCAGGGATACCTGCTTCTACCTTACCAACAAGGTCTGCGCCAACGTCAGCCGCTTTTGTAAACACGCCGCCGCCAACACGGGCAAAGAGTGCCATTGAAGAAGCACCCATACCGAAAGTAAGCATAGCGCTTGTTATTTCGGAAGCGGTACAACCGAAAACAAATTTTAAAAGCGCAAACCAAATGGAAATATCCAAAAGGCCTAAGCCTACTACTGTAAAGCCCATTACTGAGCCTGCAGAGAATGCTACGCGAAGACCCTTATTAAGACCCTCACG
>JAZRMY010000106.1:0-1705 GCA_045647925.1 Acutalibacteraceae bacterium
TTCCGTCAGCCTTTGCGTACTTAATGCCCGCCTTTTCTTCTATATGTCTTACACGCTGTAAGATATTATATTTCATTTCCATAACTTTACCTCGAAATTTTACAATTTTAATCATTATACTACTGTTTTTAAGGATTGACAAGTTAAATTTAAAAGTTATAATTATTTTGGTGATAAAAATGAAATTAAATATAGTTATGGTTGAACCTGAAATTCCGCAAAACACAGGTAACGTTGCAAGAACATGCGCCGCAACGGGTGCAAGACTTCACTTAGTAGGGCCTATGGGCTTTAAAATTGACGACAAAAAATTAAAACGTGCAGGTCTTGATTACTGGCAATATCTCGATATTACCTACTACGAGAATATCGACGAGTTTTTCGAAAAGAACGACGGTGTATTTTTCTACTTCACAACCAAAGGCAGAAAAGCGCACAGTGAAGCCGAATATCCCGATAACTGCTATCTTCTTTTCGGTAAAGAAACAAAGGGTCTTCCCGAAGAATTGCTTATTAAAAATCCCGATACTTGCGTCAGAATTCCTATGCAGGGAGAAATCAGAAGTCTTAACCTTTCAAACTCGGTTGCAATAGCAACTTACGAGGTTTTACGCCAATGGGATTACCCCACTTTGCAAAATTTTGGGCAATTACACAATTACAAGTGGGAAGAAATATAAAATTTCTACATATAAATATTAAATAAATATTGAAAAACGCAAAATTTGTGGTAAAATAATACTTGTAAAAATTTTAACAAACTTTGAAAGGATTGTTTTAAATGAGCGCACTTAACAAAAAAACTGTTGATGACATTAATGTAAAGGGTCAAAAGGTACTTGTTCGTTGTGACTTTAACGTACCGCTTAAGAACGGCGTTATTACCGACGAAAACCGTATAAACGCAGCACTTCCCACTATTGAGAAGTTAATTGCAGACGGCGGCAAGGTAATTCTTTGTTCACACTTAGGTAAGCCGAAGGGCGAACCCAAGCCCGAGCTTTCTTTAGCACCTGTTGCTAAAGCCCTTTCTGAAAAATTAGGTAAAGAGGTTGTTTTCGCTGCTGACGATAACGTTGTTGGCGAAAATGCAAAGGCTGCTGTTGAAGCAATGAAGGACGGCGATGTTGTTCTTTTACAGAACACCCGTTACCGTGCAGAAGAAACCAAGAACGGCGAAGCTTTCTCTGCTGAACTCGGTTCTTTGGCTGATATTTTTGTAAACGATGCATTCGGTACCGCACACAGAGCACACTGCTCTACCGTTGGTGTTGTATCACACGTTAAAGAAGCTGTTGCAGGTTACCTTATTGGTAAAGAGCTTAAATACCTCGGCAATGCTGTTGAAACTCCTGTTCGTCCTTTCGTTTGCATCTTAGGTGGCGCTAAGGTTGACAGTAAGTTACCCGTTATTGAAAATCTTCTTACCAAAGCTGATACACTTATCATCGGCGGCGGTATGGCATACACCTTCTTGGCAGCTAAGGGCTACGGCGTTGGTACTTCACTTATCGACGAAACCAAAATCGACTACTGCCGTGATATGATGGCTAAAGCAGAAGAAAAAGGCGTTAAGATTCTTCTTCCTATCGACTGCACAATTACAAAGAGCTTCCCTGACCCGATTGATGCTCCTATCGATATTGACGTTGTTGACGCCGACAAGATTCCTGCAGATATGATGAGCCTTGACATCGGTACAAAG
>JAZRMY010000107.1:0-40266 GCA_045647925.1 Acutalibacteraceae bacterium
TTTTCTTTAACTTTTCAATAGCTTCAAGACGAAGACCTTTAATACTATCGTAGTCAATATCGTCAGGAATAATGCGGTTTTCAAGCCTTAACATCTCATTAACCTGAGCCTGCTGACGCGAAATGTAACCCTCATATTTAATTTCAACCTCAACCTTTTCCTTAACACCAAAAGGAAGTTCAGGACGTTCTTTATCAAAAGGAGCTAACATATCGTAGCTTAACTGAGGACGCTTTATCAAATCAGAAAGTCTGATACCCGTTGTCATTACTGCCGTACCACTTTCCTCCAAAAGCTTGTTAAGCTCGGCATCAGGAGCTATGAATGTGGATTTTACGCGTTCTATTTCGTTTTCTTTAAGCTGTAAACGGTGCCTGAATGCCCTGTAATCCTCCTCGGTAACAAGACCGATTTTATAGCCAATTGGCATTAGTCTTTCATCAGCATTATCCTGTCGCAAAAGCAGTCTATACTCACTGCGCGAGGTCATCATTCTATACGGATCTTGACAGCCTTTTGTAACCAAATCGTCAATTAAAGTACCAATATATGAAGACGAGCGTGATAGCACTAATTGGTCTTTTCCCTGAACCTTTAATGCAGCATTAATACCCGCAATAAGTCCTTGTGCCGCCGCCTCTTCGTAGCCTGACGAGCCGTTAAACTGACCTGCGCCGTAAAGACCCTCAAACTCTTTCATTTCAAGGGTTGCTTTCATAGCGGAAGGGTCTATACAATCGTATTCAATAGCATAAGCATTACGAATAATTTTAACATTTTTAAGGCAAGGTATGGTTTTATAAAACTCAATCTGTACCTCTTCAGGAAGTGAAGATGACATACCCTGTAAATACATTTCTTCGGTATTTTCACCACAAGGCTCAATGAAAAATTGGTGACGTTTTTTATCTGCAAAGCGCACTATTTTATCTTCAAGGCTTGGGCAATATCGTGGACCCACACCCTCAATAACACCTGAATAAAGCGGTGAACGGTGAATGTTTTTAAGTATTACATCTTTAGTATCATCATTAGTATAACCAATATGGCAAACAACCTTGTTTTCGGGTGGTGTTTCGGTTGAATAACTGAACGGCACTACCCTTTCGTCGCCCTCTTGCACTTCAAGGCATGAAAAATCTATACTGTCCCTCGCAACTCTTGCGGGGGTACCCGTTTTAAAACGACGAAGCGGTACGCCTAACTCTTTTAATGATTCAGAAAGCTCATTTGCGGGGAAATTACCGTCAGGTCCGCTCGAATAATTAACCTCGCCAACAAAGATTCTGCCACCAAGGAAAGTGCCTGTAGCTAAAATTACGGCTTTGCAAATAAACTCGGCACCTAAATTAGATACCAAATGCCAACCGTCGTCAGCCTTTTCGATTTTAACAATTTCGCACTGTTTAACGTCAAGTCCCTCTTGAAGCTCAACAGCGTGTTTCATATATTCACTGTAAGCACGGCGGTCAATCTGAGCGCGAAGTGAGTGCACCGCAGGGCCTTTGCCAAGGTTTAGCATACGGCTTTGTAAAGTGGTTTTATCTGCCGCTTTACCCATTTCGCCGCCCAAGGCATCAATCTCTCTTACCAAGTGACCCTTAGCGGTACCGCCAATTGACGGGTTACAGGGCATATTGCCAACCCAGTCAACACTAATTGTAAACATTATAGCGCTACAACCAAGTCTTGCCGCAGCTAAAGCCGCTTCAATACCTGCGTGTCCGCCACCAATAACCGCAACATCGTAACTGCCTGCGGCATATCTTTTATAACCCAAAAGTATCCCTCTATTTTCTTAAAATTTTCTGTTGTCTTATATCGCTTCCTAAGAACTTATTGGCATTATAATTACCTATAAGTCTTGAAGCAACACGTTCAGAATAACGGTCGGCTATTTCTTTCATTGTAAGGTTTGTGTTAATAATTGTAGGCTTTTTAGAAAGCATACGGGTATTAACCAAATTATAAAGCGCCGCCTTTGAAAAAGCAGTAGTCATTTCCGCGCCCAAATCATCAAGCACTAGTAAATCACAATTAATCATTGCTTCATAGCTGCCCTTGTTTTCGCCTGTGAATTTTTCTTTTTCTATAAGTGAAAAAAGGTTTTCGCAGGGTCCGTAAATTGGGGTGAATCCCTTTTCAATCACACCCGAAACAATTGCCAAGGTTAAGTGTGTTTTACCAAGTCCCGAAGCCCCCATAAAGAGTAGATTCGGCGAAGAATTGGGGTTGAAATTTATAGCGTATTCCTTGCAAAGCTTTAAAATTGCAGTCATTCTGCGGTTATCGTCTTTATCGGAATAGTATTTTAAATTAAAATTTTCAAACTTGCAGTCATCAAGTGGCATTTCCTTTGTAAATTCGCTTAGCATAATGCTGTTTGCAAGCTTTTTTATGCATTCGCAAACTCTACCGCCAACATAACCTGTATCGTTACAAACTGCACAATCATACGAAATTTCAGGTACCTCGCACTTTTTAAAAATTGCAGCTTTCTCATTTGAAAGGTCTTGCGACAAGGCTTTCAGGGTTTCTATTTTTCCGCTATCACCGGATAGCGCAGTAATAGCTAAATTAGCGCCCAATTCGGCTAATTTATTATCAATTTCTGTAAGTCTTGGATTGGTTCTATATGCAGCAGAAAGCATCATTTCCCTATTTCTCTGGTTAGCTTGTAAAAGTTCTTTTTTAATTTCAAATGCTTTCTTATATGTAGTTTCTTTTGTTATCATATTACTCAGTCCTTAGCGTCCAACATTTTTTCAAATAAATCAAGGTCGTAGGTTGCTTTAGAATCGTCTTTCGGCTTTTGGTCGTTTTCTAAATCCTTGACGGTTTTATATCCCTTTTCGTGCCATTTTTCAATAATTTTAGCAACATACGGGAAGGTAAATTTAGAGCTTGAATCTACACACGCTTCATAAGCCGCGCCAAGCATTTCTTTGCTTATTTTCCATTCGTCAATCCATTTGATTGCAAGCTCGGTTTCTTTTTTACTTGGTTTTCGGCGGTCTATTCCAAAAGCAGACTGCACAGTTGCCCAAGCCTGTTCACCGAGTGCTAATTTTCTAAGCTCATCATCCGCATCGGCAAGATTGTCAATCCCCTTATTAAGCCAATCGGTGGCAACCGATTCAATAAAGCGAATATTCGGTTTCCCGTGGGTTACGGCATACTGAACAATAAGTAAAATAAGCGAAACATCTAACCCTTGGTCATCATAAAGCCAAACTAAAGTTGAGGTTTCATTGGTCTTTAAATTTCTGCCAAATTTAAGCTGGGTTTCGTTAAGCATATAGCGTATTTTAGGGTCTTCAAGTCCACGCTTTGCAACGTCTTCCCTTTGCGGCTTTAACACCTTTTTAACAGTAGTTTTTTCCGCTTTGTTTTGTTGTGGAGTCTCTTTAGGCATAAGTATTCCGGCGTCTGCCCAGAAAAGCAACGCCTCTTTAACATCGTATAACGAAACATCGGTTTCGGATGAAATCTTGTCCACATCGGGTAAATTCGCAACATTACGCATTATGTAAATAAGCACCTTTATATGCTCGCCCTTTGCCAATTTTAAATACTTATCGGTAACATCACTCGGTAAAGCAAAGGTTTGCGAATAAACCGCAGGATTAATAAAATACTCCATAAAAAACCTCAACAAAACATTAGTAATTGTATTATACCAATTTTTCTGTTAATTGTAAATATAAAATTTCATCAAAATAATGCACCCTAAAAAGTAAAATACTTTCTAAGGTGCATATCAAAACTTGTCAATTATTTATTTTTTACAAGGTTTCATATCAAAATTCGGGTTAAACGCATAGAAATTCTTACTGTTAAGCTTATCGGTAGAAAGACGTAACGCCTCGCCGAAGCGTTGATAGTGGGTTATTTCTCTTTGACGCAAGAATTTAAGCGGGTCTAAAATATCGGGGTCGTCTATTAATCTGATTAAATTATCATAAGTTACCCTTGCCTTTTGTTCTGCCGCTAAGTCTTCGTGCAGGTCGGCTAAAACGTCGCCTTTCGACTGAATATATTCAGCACGCCACGGAAGCCCCGAAGCCGCAACCGGATAAACACTTGCAGTATGGTCTACAAAATACTTGTCAAAACCGCTTTTCTTAATTTCTTCTTCCGATAAATTCTTTGTCAACTGATGCACCATAGCACATATCATTTCTAAGTGTGCGAGCTCCTCGGTACCTATATCGGTAAGAATTCCTTTTACCTCATTAAAAGGTTGGCCGTATCTTTGGGTTAAATAACGCATTGAAGCGCCGAGTTCTCCGTCAGGTCCGCCATATTGACTTATAATTATTTGCGCGTATTTAGGATTTGGATTTTTAATGTTTACAGGGTACTGCAATTTTTTCTCATATTTCCACATACTTAAACCTCCTCATTTTCCCAGGGCCACGGGCCTTCAAGCCATTGCCAGCAACCGTTTGCAGGTACATCTTTAGATGTTACAATATAAGGACCGAACTTTTGCTCGTAAAGTTCAATACACTCTTTTCTCTTCATACGGTATTCTTTCAACAGTTCTAGTGCCTTTTTGTTGGTTGGGTGGGTATCTAAAAATAATACCAATTCGTGTATTGCAAAATCTATTGAATGAATTTTCTTTTTTAGTTCATTTTTTGCGTTCATTTATTTCTGCCTCCAAAAAAAGGTTTATCTATATTAGGAAATAAAGTTCCGCGTTCTAACGCCATTTCCGTTTCGTAAACGTTCTCAAGCGGTTGCATATCCACAAAAGCCATTGTTAATATACCGTTATTATAATCTCTCGGTGTTGCAATGCAATAATCGGGATTAAAACAACGGTCAGGATGCTGTTCGTCGTTACAATTTTTTGTTTCGGTGGATTTATTATAAAAATCCATCATATCAAATATTCTTCTGTCCATTTTTTTGCTCCTTTCAGGTTGTCCCTTAACATTATATTTTTATAAAATTAATTCGTTACTTAATATTTTTCAAAAAAATGGGAAAAATTTTTATAAATATATTGAAAAAACTTGTAAAATGGTATATAATCTTTGTAAAAGGCGGAAAATTTTTAAAATTTGCTAAATTAAGCTTTTTTTTAAAATATAATCCCCAATATTTTTCTTCAAGGAGGTGTTAATTTTTATGCCAACACCATCAACAGCATTTGTTGTTATTCTTGGTATTGCCACAGTATTTATTGGTCTTATAGGTCTTGTAATACTTTGCAAAATATTATCTGCATTTTGCAATATGTCAGGTAATAAATCAAAAAATGCAACCGTAACTACAGCCCAAACAAATACCACTGTTGCTAATCAGGTTATCGAAAACCGACAAGAAATAATTGCTGCAGTTTCTGCCGCATTAGCAGAAGAACTCGGAACTGATGTTTCCGCTATAAGAATTTTATCATTTAAAAAAATTTAAGAAAAAAGGTGTAAAATTATGAAAAAATACAATGTTACCGTAAATGGTACTTTATACGAAATTACTTTAGAGGTTGTTGACGCAGCCGATGTTAAAACAACCGCTCCCGCTCCTGCGGCTGCCCCTGCTCCTGCTCCTGCTGCAGCTCCCGCTGCTCCCGTTGCAAATACAAACGGTGAAACCGTAAACAGCCCGATGCCCGGAACCATTCTTTCTGTAAATGTTCAGAATGGTGCTACTGTTAAAAAGGGTGACGTGCTTATGGTTCTTGAAGCTATGAAGATGGAAAACGAAATTATGAGCCCTGCCGACGGTACTGTTGTATCTGTAAATGTTCAAAAAGGCGCTTCGGTTGAAACCGGTGCAGTTCTCTGTGTTATAGGCTAATTACCTTTTAAGGAGAATTGTTATGGACGCTATTTTAAATTTTCTTGAACAAACCGGCTTTTATTTTTTAATTAACGGCTTTGTAACTGACGGTGGTTGGAAGAATCTTGTTATGATTGCGGTTTCACTTTTACTTTTGTGGCTTGCAATTAAGAAGAAATTTGAACCATTGCTTCTTATCGGTATTGCTTTTGGTATGTTGCTTACAAACTTACCATATGCCGGTCTTTACAATCAGTCGCTTTGGACCGAATTTATGACCGAAGGCAGTGAATTCTATCACAGTTACGGCCATATTCTTTCAAACGGCGGCTTGCTTGACTATTTATATATAGGTGTAAAAACCTGTATTTATCCTTGCTTGATATTTATCGGCATCGGCGCTATGACCGACTTTGGTCCGCTTATTTCTAATCCAAAATCGCTTTTACTTGGTGCGGCTGCCCAAATTGGTATTTTCGCAACCTTTATAGGCGCTATCTACTTAGGATTTAACGGATTTGAAGCTTCTTCAATCGGTATTATAGGCGGTGCTGACGGTCCTACAGCAATTTTCGTTACCTCAAAGCTTGCTCCTCATTTATTAGGACCTATTGCGGTTGCTGCATATAGCTATATGGCTTTAGTGCCTGTTATTCAGCCACCCATTATGAAGCTTTTAACCACTAAAAAGGAACGCCAGATTATTATGAAGCCTTTAAGACAGGTTTCTAAAACCGAAAAAATCATTTTCCCGATTGCTGTTACAATCTTCGTTTCTTTACTTGTTCCCTCTGCCACTCCCCTTATCGGTTGTCTTATGCTTGGTAACCTTTGGAAAGAATCCGGCGTTGCAGAAAGACTTTGCAAGACTGCTCAAAACGAGCTTATGAATATTGTTACAATATTCCTTGGTATTTCGGTTGGTGCTACCGCTACTGCAGAAACCTTCCTGAACCTACAAACCCTTTCAATTATTGTTTTAGGCGTTGTTGCTTTCGGTGTTGCTACCGCTTGCGGTGTTCTTTTTGCTAAATTTATGAACTTATTTACAAAGAATAAAATTAATCCGCTTATCGGCTCTGCAGGCGTTTCTGCCGTTCCAATGGCAGCACGTGTTTCACAGATGGTTGGTCAAAAAGAAAATTCTTCCAACTTCCTTCTTATGCACGCTATGGGACCGAACGTTGCAGGCGTTATAGGCTCTGCAATTGCAGCAGGCGCATTAATCGCTATATTTGGATAAGGAGTTATATATGGAAAACAAAAAATTGTTTATAACCGATACCATTTTGCGTGACGCTCACCAATCACAAGCGGCTACCAGAATGAAAATCGAAGATATGATTCCCGCACTCGAAAGACTTGACCAAATCGGATACTGGTCTTTAGAATGTTGGGGCGGCGCTACATTTGACGTTTGTATGCGCTTTTTGAACGAAGACCCTTGGGCTAGACTTCGTACACTTAAAAAATATATGCCAAACACCAAGCTTCAAATGCTTTTCCGCGGTCAGAACATTTTAGGCTACAAGCATTATGCTGACGATGTTGTTGATTCTTTTGTAGGAAAATCTATTGAAAACGGTATTGAGGTTATCCGTATATTTGACGCGCTTAACGATACTCGAAACCTTGAACAAGCTATTAAAAGCTGTAAAAAATACGGTGGTATTTGCGAGCCTGCGCTTAGCTATACCGAAAGCCCTGTTCATAACGAGGAATACTTTGTAAAGCTTGCTAAAGAGCTTGAACAAATGGGCGCAGACGTTATTTGTATTAAGGATATGGCAAACCTTTTGTTGCCTTTCGATGCTTACTCACTTGTTAAAAAGCTAAAAGAAAACGTAAGTGTACCGATTCATCTTCATACTCACAATACAACAGGTACAGGCGATATGACCTACCTTATGGCTGCACAAGCAGGTGTTGATATTGTTGACTGTGCGCTTTCTCCTATGGCTAACGGTACTGCACAGCCTGCAACCGAGGCTTTAGTTGCAACCCTTAAGGGTACTGTTCGCGATACAGGTTTAGACCTTGAAAAATTAAGCGACGTTGCTACCCATTTCCGTAATGTTGCAGATAAAATGAAAGCCGAAGGCACACTTGACCCCAAGGTTTTGAACGTTGATACTAAAACTTTAATTTATCAAGTTCCCGGCGGTATGCTTTCAAATATGCTTTCTCAGTTAAAGCAAGCAGGTAAAGAGGACAAGTATTATGACGTTCTTGATGAGGTTCCGCGTGTTCGTAAGGATTTCGGTTATCCCCCACTTGTAACACCAACAAGCCAGATTGTTGGTACACAGGCTGTTATGAACGTTATTGCAGGCGAACGCTACAAGATGGTTCCAAAGGAATCTAAAGCACTTTTACGTGGCGAATACGGTCAACTTCCTGCCGAGGTTAACGAGGATGTTCGTAAAAAGGCTATCGGCGAGGATGAGGTTATTACCTGCCGTCCTGCAGATTTAATTGAGCCCGAACTCGAAAAATATAAAGCAGAAATGCAAGAAAAAGGCATTGGCAAATGCGAAGAAGACGTATTAAGCTATGCCCTTTTCCCGCAGGTTGCCGAAAAGTTCTTAAGAGAACGTGACAGCGAAAATACTGTAAGAAATCTTGTTGTAGAAGATTTATCTATTTAACAAAAAAGCGTATCGGACAAACTGTCCGATACGCTTAACATTTACATTATTGTAGTTAAAACAAGCATTTCTCTGATATCACGGTAAATATCTTTTGCCTGCTCGATTGGTAACGGATTTTTACCCAATCCTAATTCAATAGTAAAACCCGGGCGGTTGAATTCGGTTATAAACCAATCCTTAAAACCGCCGCCGTCTGCAATAGCAACCGGTACATCTAAAGCATAACCTGATGACGTTGCCATAATTTCCGCCATTTTTTGAGCTCTGGGCGGTCTTTTATCGCCAAAGGTCCAATAAATCACTTCTCCTTGTGAGTGTAATGCTACGGCGTGGCGCATTTTAATTTTACGGCAAAGGTTTGTAAGCGCTATTGTTTCAGGCTCGCTTTCGGGCTTAAAGCCACCAAAACGAGTAGGCGCAGGGCCGTAAATCCCAAGGCTTCTTTCTTTTTTTCGTAAATTTTCCCAATCGGCATTAAAATTATGGTTAATATCTACCCCACGAAGATTTGCATTCCATTTTTCAAAATTATTTTTACAAAGCCTGGCAATTTCTTCTGCCGACTGTCCGCAAGCCTTTTTACCCAAGAGTGAAATATCACACCCGTCGGGATTAACACACGGCACAAAAATTACGCCTCTGCCCATAAGACCACGCTTTGCATTTATACCCTCTATGTATCCCCCGCTTTGTAATGCTTCGCAAAGTTGCTCAATATACATAAGCAGAATTAATGCTGTTATTCTTTCGCTTCCGTGAAATGCGGCAGCAATTAGACAATATTCCTCGGCAGAGCCTATTTTTAAGGCGGTTATATCCTTACCGCCACAACTTTTACCGATTATACTTTTTTTAATAAACTTATATTTTTCACAAAGGCTTGCTATTACCTTTTGCCTCTCGTAATAATCGTATTCCTTTACTGTTACTATATTATCCATTTTTCTCAACTCCTAATTTATATATATTTCAAAAGGGTGAAAATAATGAATTTAACCGAAAAACAACTTACAAAAGAATATATTTTTAAAGGAAAAATAATCAACCTCAGACGTGATACTGCGTTACTTCCTAATAACGCTACCGCTATTCGTGAGGTTGTTGAACATAACGGCGGCGTTTGTGTTGCCGCTTTAACCGACAATAACGAGGTTTTATTTGTAAAACAATTCCGCTATCCTTATATGGAAGAAATTTTAGAAATCCCCGCGGGTAAGCGTGATTCTTTAAATGAAGACCCGCTAGAATGCGGAAAACGCGAACTAAAAGAAGAAACAGGCGCTACCGCCAAAAAGTTTATACCTTTGGGTGAGCTTTACCCAACACCGGGATATTGCGGTGAAATTATATGGATGTTCGCCGCGACCGAGCTTGATTTCGGCGAGCAAGACCCCGACGAAGACGAATTTTTAGAGGTTAAAAAAATACCGCTTGAAAAGGCGGTAGAAATGATACTAAACGGCGAAATTAAGGACGCCAAAACCCAAACAGCAATACTAAAACTAAAACTGCTTAAAGACAGCGGCGAGATATAAAAAAAGGTGATAACAATTATCACCTTTTTTTATTAAAACTATTGTACTTTAAAAGAAACTAAATTATCTAAATAACGCTCAACTACTTCTAATACTACAACATCATAATCTATACTATTTAAATAATTAGCGCTATATGAATTGATGTGTATGGAATAAAAATCATTAAACTGTGTTTTTATATACGGAATCATTGCTTCAGAAAAAGAATCATGAACTAAAACCAAAGTTCTTGTATCCTTGTTTTCGGCATTATATTTGACTATATCAGAATTTTCTTTAGATAATATTTGAGAAGTTACATTACTATTTTCCGAATATCCTTTAATTTGATAATCTTTATCATCAAAATATTCGGTAAGTGCCATCATATTTGATAAATCTCCGATATTTCGTTCTATTTCAGAAATTTCAACATTTTCGAGTTCCGGAATTTTAATATTTAATGATGATAATAAACTTTTAGCTCCTATGTATCCGCCTAAATTGTTCCAATGAGTATCGGTTTTATAATAAATTAGAGCATCAGATAAGATGTTCTTTTTATTTATCAATTCTTCTTTTGGATAAACTATGTTAATATCTGTATGTTTTTTCAAATATGAAACCAGTAAGTCTGCCCTTGTGTTTTCTGAAATATTATATTTTTTGGGTAGATATTCGTTATATATCGAAGCTTTATTTGGGGCAATCATAATATAAAAATCTTTTCCACGAAGTTTGAGTTGTTCTCTTACTTTAATAAGATTTTCAGCACATTGCTTCATCTGTTCTTCAGTATATAAATTGGTTCCCATAGTGTCAGCCATAGGGTCACCATCGGTTCCCGCAGGATTATAATACAACCAACCTTCTTTGCCGATTATAACCTTTGAAATAGGCGATTGTTTAAAAATGAAACAATTTATAAAACTATTAATTTTTATTAACTGTGTTCTAAATGGAACATTGTCATCAAAAAACTCTTCATACTTTTTGGAATATGAATTTAGCGTTGATAAATTTAAGGTTGGAGCTTCAGAAGAATTACGTTTTTCATAGTTTTCTTTATCAAGATAATTACCCAAAAGATTATATGTAGGAGTTGGTATTATGCATATCACTATAAAAATAATCAAATACATTAGTATTGTACTTTTTTTCATTGTTTCCTCCCTAAATTAAAATCTAAAATAAATAAATGGATTATATGTTCCCGCAGCTAAAAGAATTATTGAATATATAAGTACCAACGCCAAATACATTGCCTCTACTTTACTAAATTTCCATTTTTCAGTTAAAGCGGGCATTTTTTTGAATAACAATTGCAGTACTCCACATCCAACAAACGCAAAAACAAAAATTAATATATCCTTTATAGACAAATCAACAGACAAGGTAAACATATCTGAAAATTCGTATCTAAACGGCAAAATCATTCTGAGTATATAGCGTATACTGTTTATTAAAGACTCGCTCCTAAACATTACCCATCCGAAAATCACTACTAAAACACAATATATTCTACTTAAAAACTTGTGTTTTTCTAAGAAAAATTTTAATTTTAATCTTTCAATTATTTGGAAGAAACCATGATACAATCCCCAAACTATAAAGTTCCAACTTGCTCCGTGCCACATACCTGTAAGAAAGAATACTGTTATCAAATTCAAATATGTACGTAGTTTTCCTTTTCTGTTTCCTCCTAATGGTATATATACATATTCTCTAAACCAAGTTCCAAGAGATATATGCCATCTTTGCCAAAACTCATGAATTGAAGAGGATAAATAAGGATAATTGAAGTTTTCTAAAAAATCGAAACCAAATATTTTTCCAAGACCAATAGCCATATCAGAATAACCGGAAAAATCATAATAAATTTGCATTGTATATGCTAATGCGCCCAGCCAAGCGGTGACGGTTGTTAAGCTATCAAAAGGAAGTTCAAAAATAGAATCGGTTAATTGTGCCATTGCATTTGAAATAATTACCTTTTTACCTAAACCATATAAAAAGCGGCGAAAACCAATTCCGAAATTTTCATAAGTAACTATTCTGTTATTAATTTGTTTGTCAATATCTGAATAACGTACGATTGGTCCGGCAATAAGTTGAGGAAAAAACGATATATAAAGTGCTAAATTCAACACATTTCTTTGCACTTGACAGTTTCCCCTACATAAATCAATTACATAAGAAAGCGCTTGGAAAGTAAAAAAGGAAATACCAATAGGCAGTGCAATTTCACGAAATGAAAGTAATTGCTTATTAAAACAAGAATTAATAACATCAATGAAAAAATTGAAATATTTGAAATATCCCAAAATCAAAAGATTAATAGCAACACACGCAATCAACAAAATTCTTTTTCGCGCTTGGTACTTATTTATTAATAATCCAAATCCCCAGTTTATTATAACTGAAAATAGCATAAGCAAAACATATATCGGTTCGCCCCAAGCGTAAAATAGTAAACTCGCCAATAATAAGAAAATGTTACTGTACTTTGGTTTTATTAACCAATTTACAATAATTACAATTGGCAAAAATAAGAAAAGGAAAATATTAGAGCTGAATAACATAAATCTAATCCCCGAATCACTTAATTTAAATTTATAAGTTAAATGCCGCATAAATAACAAAAAAAGTGATAACCATGCGGTTGACACTTTTTTGTTATTTAATATTATTTTGAATAAATCTTATCCACAATAAACTTTGCAAGGAACGAAATTGCAATACCTAAAATCGCACCTGCTAAAACATCGGTTGGATAATGAACATACAAATACATTCTTGAAAAGGCTATAAGTACCGCTAAAACAAGGGCGGGTATTCCCCACTTTTTGTTTCTAAGGAAAATCGAGGTTGCACCTTCAAAGGAAGAAAGTGTATGACCTGACGGGAATGAATAACTTTTAAGTGCGGGAATAAGTAACGAAATTTCGGTATTAACATTATACGGTCTTACCCTTGCGATAACATTCTTTAAGAAAAGATTGCCAACAAGATAGCCGATTAAAAGGCTTAAGCCCATTGAAATACCGATTTTCCTTGTCTTTTTAAAAAACAGGAAAATTACTGCCAAAGCAATCCACAAAAGCCCTTCATCGCCAAGCTTTGTAATAATAGGTATTACTTTATCTAAAAATTCGCAGGAAAAAATTTTCCCTATTTTATCAAGCAAGCCTAATTCAAAATTATTCATTTAATTCACCGAATTATTTCTGATTATACTTTTCTACAACCTTTTTAATTCTGTCTACAGGGTCTAAAAGACTGCTGATAGAATTATCACAGTTAAGAGTATCAATTACAAGCGCAATGTATTTTGACATATTTACGCTGCAATACCAATCTCTTGATAAAAGCTCAGGTGTTTGGTAAATAAGGTTGGTGGTGAAAATCTTATCAATAAGACCTTTTTCATAGTATTCGTCAAACTTTTCAAGACCTTCTACAAACAAACCGAAGGTTGAGAAAATGAATATTCTGCCTGCACCCTTTTCCTTAAGCTTAGCAGCAATATCAAGCATAGATTCGCCTGAAGAAATCATATCGTCAACAAGAATTAAGTCCTTACCTGTAATATCGTTACCCAAGAATTCGTGTGCTTCAATTGGGTTACGGCCGTTTACAACTACAGAATAGTTGCGGCGCTTGTAGAACATACCAAGCTCGAGACCTAAAACTGATGAATAGTAGATACAACGACCCATACCACCTTCGTCAGGAGATACAATCATAGTATGGTCACGGTCAAGCTTAATATCGGGAACAGTTTTAAGTAAAGCTTTTATCATCTGATAAGCAGCTTGTACGTTATCAAAACCGTCAAGCGGAATTGCATTATTAACACGGGGGTCATGCGCGTCAAATGTAATGATATTCTTAACGCCCATTGCTACTAATTCCTGTAAAGCCATTGCACAGTCCATAGATTCACGTGCGGTTCTTCTGTGCTGTCTGCCCTCGTAAAGCATAGGCATAATAACGGTAATTCTTCTTGCCTTACCGCCTAAAGCCGCAATAACACGCTTTAAGTCTTGGTAATGGTCGTCCGGACTCATAGGAACGGTTCTGCCGTACATTTTGTATTCTACGCTGTAATTAAAGCAGTCGCAGATAATATACGCATCAAGTCCGCGTGCAGTATGCTTTAATACTGCCTTAGCTTCACCTGTACCGAAACGGGGACAGCTTGGAGTTACTACAAAGCTTTCATCCTCGCCTACCTCACGCCATTGCTTTAAATAATAGTCTACCTTTGAAGAAATGTCTTCGCAACCACGCATACTGATTAAGGCTAAATCGCCGTATGGGGTATGCTTAAAATCAACACTTGCCATTTTATGACCTCCGTAAAATAATTTGTCAACTATATATTACCACAAATCTTTCGACAAAAAAAGCCTTTTTATAAAAAAATATTATATTTTTTTAATTTTGTTGAACTCTTATAAAATATTTGGTATAATGTATCTAATATTATGGACATTTTTGAAAGGCGGTTTATATTTTGGCTAAAGTTTATCTTTTAACACACACACCAAACCCCGAACATACAGTAGCATCTGCCGCAAAGCTTTGCTACAGCAGCTCTACAATAAGCGGTCTTCGTGAAAACCTTACCGACGAGCAAGCATCTAAGTTTGTTGAAATGCTTGCCGAAATAGGTCACGAAAGTCCTATTGAACACGCTTCCTTTACCTTTGGTATTGAGGGTGTTTCGCGCTCTCTCTTAGCGCAGATTACCCGTCACAGAATGGCATCCTTCTCGGTTAAAAGCCAACGCTATGTACGTGAGGGTAGTTTTGAATACGTAACCCCACCCGAAATTGAAGCTATTCCCGAAGCAAAAGAAATTTACGATGAAATTATGGCGGAGGACCAAAGAAAGTATGACCGCCTTGCCGAAATTTTAAAAGAAAAACACATTAAAACCTTTATAGCAGAGGGTAAGGACGAAAAAACTGCAACCAAATTAGCAGAAAAGAAAGCAATCGAAGACGCTCGTTTTGTTCTTCCCAACTCTTGTGAAACACAAATGGTTATGACTATGAACGCGCGTTCACTTATGAACTTCTTTAAGCACCGCTGCTGTAACCGTGCACAATGGGAAATTAAAGAAATTGCCGACCAAATGTTAAAGCTTGTATTAGAGGTTGCGCCGAATTTATTTAAAAATGCGGGTCCTGCTTGTGCTAACGGACCTTGCAGTGAGGGTAATATGACCTGCGGCAAAGCAAAAGAAATACGCGAATTTTATAAAGGACTAAAAGAAAATGGGTAAACTTATTGTTATAGAGGGACTTGACGGTAGCGGTAAATCAACTCAACTTGAATTATTACCAGAAAACCTAAAGGCAAAAGGGATTGACTGTAAGACTGTTTCCTTCCCCGATTATGATAATCCTTCAAGCACACTTGTTAAAATGTATCTTGCGGGTGAATTCGGCAAAAAGCCGGGTGATGTTAACGCTTTTGCGGCATCTACCTTTTACTGCGTAGACCGCTATGCTTCCTTTAAGGCGAATTGGGGCGAATTTTACTTGGGCGGCGGTACTGTAATTGCAGGAAGATACACTACCTCTAATGCAGTTCACCAATGCTCAAAGCTACCCGAAAGTGAATGGGAAAGCTTCCTTTCGTGGCTTTACGATTTTGAATACAACAAGGTAGGTATTCCAAAGCCTGACAAAGTAATTTTCCTTGATATGCCGATTGAGGTTTCACAAAAGCTTTTATCCAAGCGTTACGGCGGCGACGAAACTAAAAAGGATATTCACGAAAGCGATACCGAATATCTTGCACGTTGCAGAAAGGCGGCAGTATTCACCGCAAATTATTCTAATTGGGATATTATTCCCTGCAGTGAAAACGGCGAAGCCAGAAGCATTGAAGCTATTGCAAATGATGTTTTAAAAAGCGTTTTAGAAATATACTAAGAGGGATTTTATGATTTATATCTTTTTAGCAGACGGTTTTGAAGAATGTGAAGCGTTAGTACCTGTTGATATTTTACGCCGAGCAGATATACAAATTAAAACCGTAGGTGTTGGCAGTAATATAATTACAGGCTCTCACGGTATATCTGTAACCTGTGATACCATAAATAAAAATTTAAGCTTTGAAAATTTGCAAGGAATTATTCTCCCGGGCGGTATGCCGGGAACAATCAATCTTGAAAAGGATGCTACCGTTCAAAGTGCTATTGATTACTGTGCAGACAATAATTTGCTTATTGGTGCCATCTGCGCCGCACCCTCTATATTAGGCCATAAAAACCTTTTAAACGGTAAGAAAGCTACCTGCTTCCCCGGCTTTGAAAAAGACCTTTTAGGCGCTATAGTATGTGATACACAGGTTGTATGTGACGGTAATATAATTACCTCCCACGGTGCAGGTGCCGCCTTCGAATTTGGTTTTGAAATATTAGCCTATTTAAAGGGAAATGATTTTGCAGATAATCTAAAAAAACAAATGAAATATAAATAAATCGGAGTAAAAATATGAGCGAAGAATTTAAAAATAACCTTCCAAACAATGATGATTATGTTATTGGCAAGGGCTTTGAGGTTGAAGCAATAGAAATTAACCAAAAGCCAAAAGCAAAAAAGAAAGCAAAAAATGGCTTGAAGGCCGCTATTTCTATTATCTTAATCTTTGTTATATCAATCGGTCTTGCTTTCTCGATTATCTATGCAGGGGCAGATTATATTGGTGTTGGCTTTGGCAGAGGCGACGAGGTTGTTTTGGACGTTACACCCGGTAGCAGTGCTACTAAAATTGCCAATCAGCTTAACGAATGCGGTGCCGTAAAAGTACCGATTTTATTCAGAGTTTACGCTAAAATTAAAGGCTATGAAAGTCAGTTTAAATATGGCGTTTACACCTTTAATACCGAAGCCGGATATGACTCTATTGCAAATATGCTTATAACCGAGGGTGCAAAGGCAGAAAGCGTAACCGTTACCATACCCGAAGGCACAGGCATTAACGATTACACCAAAAATGTAAACGGCGAAAAGGTTACAGTACCGGGTATTGCAACAATACTTGAAAAGAACGGTATTTGCACAAGAAGTGATTTTCTTGCCGCGCTAGACGAGGTTAAGTTAAACACCAAGCTTCTTTCGAATGCCGATAGTGAAAAAACCTACCACACACTTGAAGGTTATCTTTTCCCCGAAACCTATGACTTTTATTCTTACGATTCTAAAGAGTGCGCTGTTTTGGCTGTTAACCGTATGATTAAGGAAACAGAAAAGCGTATTACTGATGATATGTATAAAAAAGCCGAAAAATTAGGCTACTCTATGAACGAAGTTCTTACAATGGCTTCTATTATTCAGATGGAAGCAGGGCTTGATACCAAGGCGCTACCTAAAATTGCAGGTGTTTTCTATAACCGCTTAAAGAGTGATGATTTTGCCACATTAGGCTCCTCCCCTACAATTTTCTATGGCGATTCCTTTAAGCACGATGATGACAGATACGATACCTACAAGATTAAGGATTTACCACCCGGACCGCTTTGCTCACCCGGAATTGATGCTATAAACGCGGCGCTTAATCCCGAAGGCAGCGATTATTATTACTTTGTTACCGATTCTAGCGGTAAATTTTATTTCCATAAAACACTACAAGAACAAAACAAAACCATTAACAAACTAAAACAGGATAAAAATTGGATTTATGAATATTACAACAAATAAAGTACCCGAGCTTTTATGCCCCGCAGGTGATTTAACCCGTCTTATAGCCGCGGTTGACTATGGTGCGGACGCGGTTTACCTTGCAGGCGAAGAATTTGGTATGCGTACTGCCGCAACAAATTTCGGTATAGAAGACCTTAAAAAAGGCGTTAAATATGCACACGACAACGGTGTAAAGGTTCACGTAACCTGCAATACCATTCCCCATAACGAAGAAATTCCACGCTTACCTGCTTTTTTGGAGCAGTTAAACGATATTGGCGTTGATGCTGTTATTGCCGCTGATTTAGGAACAATTGGTTTAGTTAAAAAATATGCCCCTAATACAGAGCTTCATATTTCGGTGCAGTCAGGTATATGTAATTACGAAACTGCAAATGCATTTTATAATTTAGGTGCAAACCGCATTGTTTTGGCGCGTGAATTATCACTCGATGAAATTGCCGAAATAAGAGCAAAAACACCTAAAGAACTTGAAATTGAAGCCTTTGCACACGGTGCTATGTGTGTTTCATTCTCAGCAAGATGCCTACTTTCAAGCTATATGACAGGTAGAGATGCCAACCGTGGCGACTGTGCTCAGCCTTGCCGTTGGAGTTATTCTTTAATGGAAGAAAAACGTCCGGGTCAGTATTTTGATATTACCGAAACCGAAAAAGGCACCTATATTTTAAATGCTAACGATATGTGTATGGCGCCTTATCTTGATAAAATGCGAGATTGCGGAGTTGAAAGTATAAAAATTGAAGGCAGAGCAAAATCCCACTATTATGTAGCGGTAACAACAAACGCCTACCGTGGCGCGCTTGACAGTCTTGCAAAATGTGATAAGGATTGGACTTGTCCTGAATGGGTTATGGAAGAGCTTAATAAAATAAGCCACCGCAACTATTCGCAAGGCTTCTATATGGGCAGACCCGAAAATGCTCAGACCTATGCTAATGCAGGCTATGTGCGTGATTATTCGGTAGCCGCAATTGTTGACGGGTATGAAGACGGTTGTATCGTTGCCACCTTAAAAAATAAGTTCTTAAAGGGTCAGGAATTTGACTGCTTAGAACCTAAAGCCAAGCCGTTTATTGTTACCGCAAACGAGCTTTATGACGGTAACGGCAAGGCTATTGAATCTGCCCCACACCCAATGATGACAATAAAAATCCCTTACCACACACCTGTTAAAAAAGGTTCTTTACTTCGCATGAAGGCCGATTAAATTTACACCTCTTGTCAATACTAGACAAGAGGTGTTTTTTATGAACGAAAATCTGTTTTGGAAGATATTTACACGCAGAAGCGCTATATGCTTTTTTATAATTATTTCTTTGTTTTTAAGCTGCATATTACGTGTTTCGGTTATTGCAAATTCAAATTATGCAGACGTTCAAGTTGCCCAAAGCAGTATTAAAATCAAGCTTTCCAATTTGCGCGGCACCATTTATGATAGGAATTTAATGCCAATAACAAATAGCGAGAAAAAAATAATCGCTTGTGTTTCCCCTACGCCTCAGGCAATTACAGCAATTAGCGCATATCTTTCCGGTGACAGACTTAATACCGTTTTAGAAACCCTTAAAAAAGGAAAACCCGCAATATGCGAGGTTGAAGAGTTTATTGAATGTGACGGTATTGTATGCACCGAAATTTACACTCACAATTCACCTGAAACACCTGCAATTCATACTGTTGGATACACAGATATTGATAATAAAGGTATGTCGGGTATTGAAAAGGCGTATGATGATATTTTATACTCCCAAAAAACTGCTACCGTTTCTTATTCGTGCGATGGTCTTGGTAACATTTTACAGGGTATTGAGCCAACCCTTGAAAACGACACATCTATTATCGCAAACGGAATAGTAAGCACGATTGATATTAATATTCAAAATATTTTAGAAAATGCCGCCGCCCCACTCGAAAGCGGTGCAGTTATAATAGCCGATGCCAAAACCTCAAAAATACGAGGCATTGTAAGTAAACCGTATTTTGATTGCACTAATATTTCGGAATATTTAAACAAGGAGAATTCTCCCCTTTTCAACCGCACAGTTTCCGCATACAATGTAGGCTCGGCATTCAAGCCTTGTATTGCCACAGCTGGTATAGAAAGCGGATACAAAGGCTTCACACATAATTGTACAGGTAGTTTCGAAATTATAGACCGTACCTTCCGTTGCCATAAAGAAACCGGACACGGACTGACAAATCTTAATACAGGACTTATGAACTCGTGCAACACCTATTTTTACAATTTAGCTTTCAAAATAGGCGGTGATAATATTTATAAAACCGCCCGTTTATTCAATTTTGGTGAAAAAATTAAAATATGCGATAATTTATACACCGCAAAAGGCAGTATTCCAAACAGACAAACACTTGCAAATATTGCACATTTAGCGAATTTTAGTATAGGTCAGGGCGAGCTTACCGCCTCGCCTATTTCCATGCTTACCCTATACTGCGCGATAGCAAACGGCGGCAAATACTATATACCATCGGTAATAGAAGGCGTTTTAAATGATGGCGATTTTAAAGAGTATAATTTTGGCAGTCCCACCGTTGTTATGAAAGAAAATACTGCAACAATTTTAAAAGAGGCGCTAAAATCGGTAATAGATGAGGGTACGGGTGTTTTAGCAAAGCCCAAAACTGTTACCGCCGCAGGAAAAACCGCAACAGCACAAACAGGTAAATTTGAAAACGGCAAAGAAATTTACAACACTTGGTTCTGCGGTTTCTTTCCTTTTGAAGACCCTAAATACACAGTTATTGTATTTTGTGAAAACTCGCAAAATCAAAATATTTCCTGCGCAGAAATTTTCGCCCAAATTGCCGATAAAATAATTACACTTAAAAAAACTAATTTCAATATTTAAGTTGGTTATGAACACCCCAGCCAAATACAAAACCCGACCGTAATGGTCGGGTTTTGTATTTGGCTGGGGTGGCAGGATTCGAACCTACGAATGCAGCAGTCAAAGTGCTGTGTCTTACCGCTTGACGACACCCCAAAGTGTCTATTAAATTTAAATTTACGGTACGAAAAATTCGTACCGTAAAAACGTGGGGTGGAAGATGGGACTCGAACCCACGGTCTCCAGTGCCACAAACTGGCGCTTTAACCAACTAAGCTACATCCACCATAGCGCAAAATCTATTATACCATAATAATTCATTTTGTCAACAAAAAAATTATCTTTTTTTAAAAAAATAAACCTTGCAGAAAAAACTGCAAGATTTATTTTATATTTCCTTTAAAAATTCGCCAATTCTCGCTATTGCTTCTTTAATATGATCAACCGAATAACAGTACGAAGCCCTTATAAATCCTTCACCGCTTTCTCCGAAAGCTGTGCCGGGAACAACCGCAACCTTTTTACTGTAAAGCAATTTTTCACAAAATTCTTCACTGGTCATTCCTGTAGATTTTATAGATGGGAATGCATAAAAGGCACCTTTAGGTTCGCGGCAAGTAAGACCGATTTTATTAAAGCCCGAAACCATCATTCTACGGCGCATATCATACTCTTTAAGCATATACTGTACATCCTCATCACAGTTCTTAAGCGCTTCTATTGCAGCGTACTGACTTGTTGTAGGTGAAGACATAATAGCATATTGGTGTATTTTAGTGATTTCATCAATTATGGGTTTTGGTCCGCAAGCATAACCGAGACGCCAACCTGTCATAGAAAATGACTTGGAAAAACCATTTACTGTAACGGTTCTTTCCCACATGCCATCAATCGCTGCGGGTGAAACATGAGTTTTTCCGCCAAAAGTAAGCTCGGCATAAATTTCATCGGATAAAACGATAATATTAGTACCTTCAAGTACCTTTGCAATTTCCTGAAGGTCTTCCCTTTCCATAATCGCACCTGTTGGATTTGAAGGGTATGGTAAAATTAAAACCTTAGTTTTTTCTGTAATTGCTGATTTTAATTCTTGAGCAGTTATTTTAAAATCATTTTCCGATTTTGTATTCACAATAACCGGCTTTCCGCCTGCTAAAGCAGTTATCGGTTCATAACAAACGTAACTTGGTTGAGGAATTATAACCTCCTCACCAGGTTCTACTAAAGCGCGTATAGCGGCATCTATAGCCTCACTACCGCCAACGGTTACCAAAATTTCATTTTCGGGATTGTACTTTATACTGTATTTGCGGTTTAAATATGTAGCAATTTCTCGTCTTAACTCTATTAAACCCCAATTAGAAGTATATTTTGTCTTACCTCTTTGAAGCGACTCAATACCTGCTTTTCTAATACCCCACGGGGTTTGAAAGTCAGGCTCACCTACACCCAAAGAAATAACATCATCCATAGTAGCCGCAATATCAAAAAATTTACGGATTCCCGAGGGCTTCATTTCGGTAACGGTTTTATTTAAAACCTTTCCGTAATCTATCATACCCAGATTTGCCCCCTGTCGTCAGACATACCCGACACAAGCTCAACATCCATTTCTTTATAACGGCGCATAACAAAATGGGTTGTAGTAGAGGTTACGGAATCAATAGTAGCAAGCTCTTTAGCCACAAAACGAGCAACATCCTGCAAGGTTTTGCCCTTTACAATTACATTAAGGTCATAGTTACCTGACATTAAGTAAACCGATTCAACCTCTTTATATTTCATTACCTTTTCAGCAACCTCTTCAAAACCAAGACCTGCTTTTGGCACCACATTAAGCTCTACAATAGCAGAAACATACGCGCCATCAAGCTTTTCCCAGTCTATAACTGCTTTGTAACCACGTATTAAGCCTTCTTTTTCGAGCTGTTTAATATAACCATTAATATCATCAACAGAAACACCCAACATAGTAGCCATATCATCAGGCAAATATTTAGCGTTTTTTGATAATAATTTTAATACTTCAAATTTCATAAAATCACCTATCCTTTAAAAGATAATACTATCATATAATAAATATGTCAAGCAAATTAATACAAATCCTTATTGTAATTAGCCCTTTCCCCGCCGATAAATTTTGGGCGAGTTCTGGCGGCAATAACAAGCGCTTCACCTATTCTGTTGTTACTAAGCCTTACGGGAACCGCTACCTTTTTTAGATGCATACCAATAAGCGTAAATCCAATATCAATACCTGCAGAAGCCTTTATTTCTTCTACTGCAACGGGATCTTCAAAAGAATCATACGCGCAAGTGGCAAACGAGCCGCCTGCCTTTGGCTGCGGTACAACGTTAACTACCTCTGCAAAGGGTACGGCTTGTCTTTCAATAATTATTGCGCGGTTAAGATGCTCACAACATTGCGCGGCAACAAAAATTCCCTTTTCGTTTGCAGCGGAATAAATCCCCTTAAATACGGCATTTGCCGTTTCCTTTGAGGAATTTGTACCAATCTTATCGCCCATAATTTCACTTGTAGAGCAACCAACAACCAATATGTTGCCTTTTTCAAGTTTAGAAACTTCTATAATTTCCTTTGCACATAAATATGCCTGTTCTTGTAATTTATTAAACACTAATAACACTTCCGTTTTTTAAAATGCAGAAAAGAAGTGTACAATTTATGCTATGCACACTTCCTTAAAATTAAATTTTTCTAGCCTCTATATAAAAGCGCTTATCTGCCGCATGGCCCATTGAAAAGGTCTTACGTGGAAGCGAACCGTCCTGCTTAATAGCATCAAACAACTCACTTTTCTGCATACCTTCAAATATAAAGCCAAGCGTATTTTCACTTTTTGCAAGTGAATACACAACATCCTCGCCGTGAATATAATCTATTGTTGCACCGCTATTTTCTTTTAAATATTCATCAAGGAAGGTTTGTAGGGTTGCTACACTTAGCTTACCGTTGGGTTTAACCGAAATTTCCTTGGTTTCTTCCCCAAAAACACAAATAAACTTCTGCGCGTCTTCCCCGAAATATTCGCCGCCCGAAGCATTTACAAAAGCAGAAATAAGCGCTTGCGGGTCTACACCGAATACAACGCGGTAAATAGGTTCAAATTCCAGTGATGCATCGTGAATGTTTACCACCTCAACCAAGGCATAACGGGAATTTTCATCCTTTCTTAAATTATAGCATTCCTTTGCGGTTGCAAGTGAATGATTACCGTCACCTACAGCAAATAAAAGCTTGTCTTCACTGCCCTCAACCAATTCAGATAGTGAATTTTGAATTTCTAAAGCAGTATTATTATCCACAGAATAACCTTTAATATGACCGCTATTTTGCATCAAATCAAAATCATAAAGCTTTGTGAAATTGTTAATTTTATTCTCAAGCGGTTCGATAACACTGCAATTAGGGTCATCAATCAAAAGCATTACGTGTGGCATTTCAAGCTTTGCATCTTTTCTTATAGCAACTCTTGGAGGTATTCTTTCAAGCACGGTAGCTTCGGTTGCACGAATAAGTGCCTTACTTCCCTTTTGGTAGGAATAATCATTAAGGTCAATAAGACCCACAATACCTTTACGGATTTTGCCGCCTGTAACCTCTCTTTCAAGATAAACAAAGGTATTTTCAATTTCTTCAAAAACACCGTTTTCAAGGTAGTCTGACATATTTTGATTAATTTTATTTATTCTTTCAGTATTATCAGGCTTTAAGTAAACCTCGGGCAAAATTATGTTAAGCGCCGAAGGAGTGTTGCCAACGGTATTTTCAACCTCTTTCCAATACTCAGGCTCGGAGGTGTATTGGTCGCAAGCGACTACCGACCATTTTTCAAAATCCGATTTAGGCAATAAAATATTTGCAGGTAAAAAATATGTATTTTTCATTTTTTTCTCCAATTTCAAGATTGGCTGCCACCTTGTGACAGCCAACAGTTTTATTTGTAATATGAAAATTCAATTGCGGTTACACAATCATCGCTCAAATCAATATAAACCCTGATTTTGTTTCTACGGTCGCGTTTTGAAAGAAAATAATCAAGATAATAATTATTCTCATCTACTTGATAGAAATGCGAAGGTGTACCCAAAGTGTCAATAACATCGGTTATAGCGGTTGTATTGGTTATGTTGTTGATATTAAAAGCATCATAATTTGTAGGGTTTGCGAAATAATTATTTTCTATACGAAACTTTACAATATTACATTTCAAAAGCTTTACAGAAGAATTTGAAGAATTATAAAACAACGCCCAAAGCTTAGCGCCCGACTCATTAACAAAATTAAGTGAAACGGTTTCCTTAGCAAAAATCAATGAATCGGCATCATAGTCACTACCGTCGCACAACTTCCAACCGTCCGCCATAAGCGTTTCCATTTTCTCTGGAACCGACAATACACAACCGTCGAAAACAGCATTGAATTTAAACTTTTTATCCAAATAAACATTTGCATAGTTTTCTTCGTCAAAAAGACTAGTGTCAAAATAATTAGCCATTTTTTGGTCAAGCGTCATAATTTCAGGTAAATCGTTTTTAGCTACCGATGAAACATCACTCGAAACCTCGGGCTCACTTGTTACGCCATAATTTCTATCAACCTTACTGCAAGAAATAAAGGTGAATATAAATACCAAGCTTAAAAGTAAAGAAATAATTTTTTTCATTTTTTAACTCCACTATATTGATATTATTATTTTATTATTTTTAATATAAAATGTCAACTAAGATTTTCATTAAAAAAGTTATTTAATTCACCCACTACAAACTTTGGCGCCACAAGAAAGCTAATACCGTGGTCTGCCCCGTCAACCAATACGATTTTTGCATGGTCTTTTGCGGCGTTGTATGTTGTTTGCGACATTTCACAAGGTACAAAATTATCATTTTTACCGTGAATCAGCATAATGGGAAGCTTTGTGTTTTTTACCGTATCTACAGTAGAAATATTCTGTATGGAAAATTTACCGAAAAGCTTACAGAAAAAATCCATTATCGGTATAAATAAAGTAGCATCTATTTTAAAGCTTTGCTTTGCAACCTTTTTAATTATTTCAACGGGTGAATCAAAGCCACAATCCGCAATAACGCCTTTTACATTTTGGGGCATTTCGTATTTAAGTGAAAGCAAAACAGTTGTAGCGCCCATTGAAAGACCGCTTAAAACTATTTGGCTGACAGGAAATTTTGCATTTAAAAATTCTACCCAAGAAATAACATCACGGCTTTCTTTAACCCCGAATGTGATTAATTTACCTTCCGATAAGCCGTGTGAGCGTTGATCGACAAGTAAAATATTAAAGCCGTTTTCGTAATACATTTTAACTGCACAGGAAAAATCGTGTCTTGCCGATGAACGGTAACCGTGGAACAAAAGAATTGTGCGGTCACTGTTTTGGTTATAATACCTTGCAGAAAGCTTAAGTCCATCAAAAGAAACCGTTTCGTAACGCTTATGCTCGGTATTATCTACAAAATCCATACCTTCCTTCAAAAGCTCGGTATAAGGCTTTAAAAAAGCATTTTGTTCGGTGTTTAAATCATCGGGATTAACACTATTTTTTCTAACAAAAGCCAAAGCAAAAAAGTATAAAATAACACCTAAAAACAATAGAATTAAAAATAATAAGATATACAACAAAATCATCACCTATAATATAATACCACAAAACACTTTATTTTTGCTACTAAAAATGATAAAATATTTTTGAGGGATGAGTATGTATCATAAATTAAGCGATGATTTAATAAAAAAGTTCGGTTGTAAGGTATATAAATTGGCTTTATCAGGCGGTATGACTTGCCCCGTGCGTGACGGCAAGATTCATACAAAAGGTTGTATTTTCTGTTCAAATGACGGTTCTGGAACCTTTTGTGAAAAAAGCACAGACGATATTAATGAGCAAATAGAAAACGCAAAAAAGCGTGTTGAAAACAAAATTAAAAACGGTAAATATATTGCCTATTTTCAAGATTTTACAAACACTTACGCGCCTGTAGAATATTTGGAAAAAATTTTTACTAAAGCGATTATGCACCCTGACATAGTTGCTCTTTCTATTGCTACCCGTCCCGATTGTTTACCCGACGACGTATTAGCACTATTAGAAAAATTAAATAGCATAAAGCCCGTGTGGGTTGAATTGGGACTTCAGACCATTCATTCTAAAACTGCCGAATACATACGCCGCGGTTATTCACTAGAAGTTTTTGACAAAGCGGTAAGTGATTTAAAGAAAATCGGTATAACAGTTATAGTTCATATAATTTTGGGATTACCCTTTGAAACAAAGGAAATGATGTATGAAACGGTTAACTATGTGGGAAAATGCGGCATTGACGGAATTAAGCTTCAATTATTGCATATTCTCAAGGGTACCGACCTTGCTAAAGAATTTGAAAGCGGTAAATTTAAATGTTTAGAATTAGATGAGTATATCGAAATTTTAGAAAACTGCATTAAAATACTGCCAAAAGAGATTACTATTCACCGTTTAACAGGTGACGGCGCCAAAAAAGATTTAATAGCGCCACTTTGGTCCGGCGACAAAAAAAGAGTATTAAATGCAGTAAATAACGCTTTTAAAAGGGACAATATTGTTCAAGGAAGTATAAAAATATAAAAAATGTGATTTTTATGGTTGACAAGCAAATATTTTTGTGTTAATATTATTTGGTCACACGGAGAGGTATCGAAGCGGTCATAACGAGGCGGTCTTGAAAACCGTTTGCCCAAAAGGCACAAGGGTTCGAATCCCTTCCTCTCCGCCATTTTTATATTTAAATACAAACGTAATCAATGGAGTAGTACTCAAGTTGGTGACGGGCATTGAACACGAACGCTGCCGGTGGCAGATACAGTGAGTGTGAAATGGCGCAGCGGTCGAAAAGCGAAATACGGCAGTATTGAGTCTTCGGGCACCGCAAGAGGGCACGTAAGCCGAGTCACTACCCCAAATTTTAAAATTCAATACAAATATAAACGTAATCATACGGAGTAGTACTCAAGTTGGTGACGAGGCGCCCCTGCTAAGGGCGTAGGCCGGCTAAACCCCGGTGCGAGAGTTCGAGTCTCTCCTACTCCGCCATTAAAAAGCATCGCAATAAGCGGTGCTTTTTAGTTTTATATAAACTTTATTACTCGAACTCGAGCACCGAAGGTGCGGGCATTGAGCACGAACGCTGCCGGTGGCAGATGAAGTGAGTGCGAAATGGCGCAGCGGTCGAAAAGCGAAATACGGCAGTATTGAGTCTTCGGGCACCGCAAGAGGGTCGAGTCTCTCCTACTCCGCCATTAAAAAGCATCGCTTATGCGGTGCTTTTTAGTTTTATATAAACTATATTACTCGAACTCGAGCATTGATTTTCAAATTGTATTTTGATATAATCAATTTAAAGGTTGTGATAAATATGAATTTTAAAAACCAAAATAAACTTAAAGCAGTTACATTCAGTTATGATGACGGTGTTACACAGGATATAAGACTTATTGAACTACTTAATAAATATAATCTTAAGTGTACCTTTAATATTAATTCAGAGAAATTAGGGCAAAAAGGTGTACTAATTCGTGAAAATAACCGTATATCTCATTATAAAATTCATCCCGGCGATGTTAAATCCATCTACGAAGGACATGAGGTTGCAGTACATACCCTCACCCACCCTAAATTGCCCGAGCTTTCTGACAACGAAGTTATACGACAAGTAGAACAAGACAGAATCAATTTATCTGAAATAGTTGGTTATGAGGTTATTGGTATGGCATATCCCGGTGGTGGAATAAATAACAATAACCGTGTTGCAAGAATTATTAAAGAAAATACCGGCGTAAAATACGCACGCACAACTACCACAACAAACAGTTTTGAACCGCAACAAAATCTTTACAGATTTAACCCAACTTTATATCATCGCCATTTTGACAAACTAATGGAATTGGGTCAAAAAATTATAGAATTAAAAGCAGATAAGCCACAAATCTTTTATATTTGGGGTCATTCATACGAAATGGATTTCGAGCCTGATTATTGGATAAAATTAGAAGAATTTTTCAAACTAATAAGCAACAAAGAAGATATATTTTACGGCACAAACAAAGAAATTTTATTATAAACAAAAATCCCGAGTTTCCTCGGGATTTTTTCTATAATGGAAAAGGTTAGGCGAAACAATCCTGTTTCGCCACAAAATCTTTGATTTTGCGACAAATTTTAAGTGAAAATTTGTCCTTATCCATTGAAATGAATGTCGTGCAAAATTAAATCTTATAATTTAATTTTGCTTATGCCACTTAAAAAGTGGCTTGTCGAAACGATTTTTAAGCGTTTCGACTAACTACAATCATTATATACCTAAAACTGCAACTGCAATACTGAAATACACAAGCAAGGCAATTGCATCTACAATAGTTGTGATAAACGGACTTGCCATTACCGCAGGGTCAAGACCAAGTCGCTTTGCAATTATGGGTAATATACAACCAACGATTTTTGCAATTAATACAGTAACAAAAAGTGTTATGCAAACCACAAGAATTTCTTCGAAATGCTTCATTGAATCAAATGTATTAAGTAATAAATGATCAATCAAAAACATTTTAACAAAGTTTACTACTGCTAAAACAATACTACAAACAAAAGCAACCCTTGTTTCTTTCCATATTACACGGAAAATATCTTTAAGTTCAATGTCACCTAACGATAACGCACGAATAACTGTTACAGAAGACTGACTACCGCCATTACCCGCAGTATTCATTAACATTGGTATAAAAGTTATAAGTGCAGGAAGAATTGTGAGCTTTTCTTCGAAACTTGAAATTATAGCGCCTGTAAAGGTTGCAGAAATCATTAAAAGTAAAAGCCACGGTATACGGGATTTAAAGGTTGAAAATACACTTGTTTTGAAATACGATTTGTCTGACGGTAAAATAGCCGCCATTTTTTCAATATCTTCGGTAGCCTCTTCTTGCAAAACGTCAATCGCATCGTCAACCGTAACAATACCTACAAGGCGGTTCTCCTTATCTACAACGGGAAGTGAAGTAAAGTCATACTTTTCAAACTGTCCTGCAACATCTTCTTTATCGTCAAGCGTATTAGCGAATATAACGTTTTCTTCCATTATATCGGCAATAAGCTGATCTTTAGGGCTTAAAAGCAAATCCTTTAAGGAAACTATACCTATAAGATGACGGCTCGAATCGATTACATAACAGGTATAAATCGTTTCGGTTTCAAAACCGATTTTGCGAATTCTGTCAAACGCATCCTCAACCGACATATTTTTCTTTAAATCGATATACTCGGTCGTCATAATACTACCGGCGCTGTCGTCGGGATAGGCTAGTATTTGGTTGATTTTTTTACGGGTGTTAGCATCGGTCTGCTTTAAAATACGCTTTGCAATATTTGCAGGCATTTCCTCAATAATATCAACCGTATCGTCCATAAAAAGCTCATCTAACACCGTTTTAAGCTCGGTATCGCTGAATTTTTCAATTAAAAATTGCTGCATATCGCTTTCCATATACGAAAACACCTCTGCAGCAAGCTCTTTTGGCAATATTCTGAAAACAACAGGTAAATCTTTTTCCTCTGCCTCTTCCAATATAAGCGCAATATCTGCAGGATTCATATTATCAAGCATACTTCGCAGTTTAGAAAACTTCTTTTCTTCTATGAGTTCTAAAATTATTTCTTGCATAATAATCCTCCTTACATATTAATAATTTAATTTTACACTCTTTATTATATTATGTCAATATTTTGTTGCTTTTACCAATATTTTATGGTATAATGTTGTAAATTATTTTTTAGTGAGGAGAAATATAGATAATGAATTCCAATACAATTCAAATTTTGATTGCTATGGTCATTTATATGGCGGCAGTTATAGCAATTGGTATTATTTACGCAAAACGCGCAAATAAAAACTCTGAAGAATACTTCTTGGGTGGCCGTTCATTAGGTCCTTGGGTTACCGCTATGAGTGCCGAAGCCTCGGATATGTCGGGTTGGCTTTTAATGGGTCTCCCGGGTGTTGCATATTGGTGTGGTCTTGCTGACGCGGCATGGACTGCAATCGGTCTTGCAATTGGTACATATTTCAACTGGTTAATCGTTTCTAAAAGACTTCGCAGATACAGTATTCGCGCAAACAACGCAATTACACTTCCCGAGTTCTTTTCTAACCGTTTCCGTGAAAATAAAAAGATAATTTTAACAATTTCCGCTTTATTTATTTTAATCTTCTTTACAGTTTATGCTTCAAGCTGTTTTGTTACCTGCGGTAAATTGTTCTCTGCCCTTTTTGGTCTTGACTACAAGGTGATGATGCTTATTGGCGCCGCTTTTGTACTTATTTATACAATACTTGGCGGCTTCTTGGCTGAAAGTGCATCAGACTTTATGCAGTCAATTGTTATGATTGTTGCTCTTACAATTATTGTAGTTATTGCAACAATCAAAGCCGGTGGTTTAGGCGAGGTTATCGCAAACGCTCAATCAATTCCCGGTTTCTTAGAATTCTTTGGTCTTGCTAGTCCTATGACCGATTCCGAAGGTGTACAAATAGTAACTAACGGTGTTGCTCAGTTTGGTCCCGCTTCTAAGTACGGTGTGCTCACTATTTTCTCTATGCTTGCTTGGGGTCTCGGTTACTTTGGTATGCCACAGGTGCTCTTAAGATTTATGGCAATCCGTAAAGAAAGCGAGCTTAAAATGTCAAGAAGAATCGCGATGATTTGGGTTGTAATTTCCCTTGCAGTTGCAGTATTTATTGGTATTGTTGGTCGTCAGCTTTACTTAAACGGCCAATTACCCGCTTCCGAACAGTTACTCACTAAATCTTCTGCGGAAAACATATTTATTAATCTTTCTACAAGCTTCTTGCCACCAATACTTGCAGGCTTTGTTATGGCGGGTATCTTGGCGGCAACTATCAGCTCGTCTGACTCTTACTTGCTTATCGCGGCTTCCGCTTTTGCTAAGAACATCTACCAAGGTGTTGTTAAAAAGGATGCTTCTGATAAAAAGGTAATGATTGTTACAAGAATTACACTTTTAACAATTGCACTTATCGGTATTCTCTTCGCATTAGATGAAAACAGTGTTATATTTGACCTTGTTTCTTTTGCTTGGGCAGGCTTTGGCGCAACCTTTGGTCCGCTTATGATATTCTCACTCTTCTGGAAGCGTGTAAACCGCGCAGGCGCTGTTGCAGGTATGATTTCGGGCGCAGGTATGGTATTCCTTTGGAAGCTTGTTATAAGCACTTTAGGCGGTGTTTTCGCAATATACGAATTATTACCCGCATTTATCTTCTCAAGTATTGTTATAGTAGTTGTATCATTACTTACAAAAGCACCTTCAAAAGAAATCGAGGAAGATTTCGAAGCAGTTCGTACAGGAGCTATTGAAGGTTAATAAAATTATAATTTTTAAAGCCGTGCAGTTTTCTGCACGGCTTTTTTCATTACAAAACGTTCATAATTATTAATCCTAAAAAGGCGCATATCATACCAATAACACTCTTTTTAGTTATTTTTTCCTTTAAAAGAATACTTGCAAGTATTGCCGATGCTATTAAATTTGCCCCCTGTAGCACAGGGTAAATTTCTGCCGATGTTAAATAAGCTGCGGCAAAGGTTTTAGAATATGTATTTAAATAAAGCCCTAAAGAAATCACAACACAAACAGCAATATATTTTGTGTTATAAAGACTTTCGCCGCTTTCTTTTCTTAATTTGCCTTTAGCAAACGGTAAAACAATTAAAAGTAAAACAGTTGCAAAAAGGTAGGTATAAAAATTAAAAACCTGCGGATTTTCGCCTATTTCATTTGTATAAATTTTTTGTGAAAAATCCGATAGTGCCACACTTACAGCCGCAATAATTAAAATTACAATACTTGCTTTATTTTGTTTTTTTATTATTTCTTTATTGTATTTTGACATTATTATAACAGCAATTAAAAGTATTACCATACCAAACCATTTATTAAGCTTAATTTGCTCATTATAAACAATGCTTCCCAAAAAACAGGTGAAAATCGAACCCAACATACCAAATATGCTTAGGTACATATAAGCAGATACCTTGTAAGCAAACATAAAACTAACACAGAATGCCGACATACTTATAGCGGAAAAAATGTAAATAGGTAAATTAGATAGACTTAGCGTTAGCGAAGAAAAATCGCCACTAATACAAATAAGTAAGAAGCCAATTATACAACAAAACAAAACTCTTAATAAATTAACAAATATGCAATCCTTAAAGCCGTCTACATTTCCGCTTATTTTTTTACCCGCAAAGCCTTTTATTAAGCCGCCTGCGAGGGCTAATGATAAAAACAAATATCCCATATTACCCTCACTATCAAGGCGTTCCGCAATCGGGTACTTCAAGTGGAATGCCGCCTATTTTAGCCGACTCGATAGCCACCAATCCCGGTATATTTACCCTTGCGGCAAACCAAGCATTAAGAATTGGCATTTCGCCCGTAAACGCGGCCTTGCAGAAATCATCTATAAGAAATTTATGGGTGCCCATATGCCCGTTATCTATATTTTCGTATTCTTTAGGCAGTCTTGCGTATTCCTTTTCCTGAATTTTTGCAATACCGTAATACTGCCATTCGCCGTTAGCAACCCTTTCCTTAAAATCGGGTAAATCTTTATTTTTAACCATTTCGCAAGGATTTACGTAATCGCTTACGTCCTCTAAGAATACCTTTTCTTTTGTTGGGTCGGCTTCCTTATCCTTAGTAACCAAAATATGCTGAGCGTTACTGAATTCATAACCGCCTTCAGTACCGTAAAGCGCAGAAATGTACGAACTTGGCTTGAACCAACCGAAGCCTCTTGCTTCGCTTACTCTTGCGGTACCGCCGTTGGCCAATTCCATTAATACGTATTGGTTTAAATACTCGTTTTCCCACTGATTACCCTCTTTTGTAAATGACTTGTCCCCCGACATATCTTTACATCCAAAACAAGAAACACGCTTAACATAAGAATTTACCGCAGATAAAATCATAGCAGTAGAATGTGTTGGATAAAGCAGCGGTGGCATTCCCCTTTCTTCAGGTCTTCTGCCATAGCTTATAGAATCTATATGATGATAATATTGCGACGCGCCGTAAGAAAATTTACCGAATTTGCCTTTCGCATAAGCTTCACGGCAAAACATAGCGCAAGGATAGTAATAACAGGTTTCACCCATTAAATATGTAAGCCCTGTTTCCTTTACTAACCGAACAATCTCCTTGCATTCTTCAACGGTTGGAGCCATCGGCACCGCAGAATATACGTGCTTGCCTGCCTTTAACGCTCTTATAACTATATCACCGTGCAGGTGCCTTTGTGTGAAATTAGCAATACAGTTAATAGTAGGGTCAGCCAATGCATCTTCAAAGCTATCTATAATTTCTACATCAAATTTTTCCGAATATTTTTGTGCTTTTTCTCGAATTAAATCGCAAACATAAACCTTTTCGGTATACGGATGCTCCTTAAATAAATCCACAAAATTAATTGCAAAGTTTCCGCAGCCAATTATGGCGATAGTTAATTTTTTATTCAAAATACAATCTCCCCTTTACGCAATAACTTTAACAGATTTTTGAAATACAGTAAATGTGTATTCTATATATCAATTTGTGTTTTTTGTACTTTTACACTTTACAATACAGTATATGTGTGGTAAATTAAAAACAGGTGATGTAAATGCTTTTTTGTGATTCCAAGCCTTTTATAAGACAGGCCTTACTTGCAAAGCTTGAATTTTCGCACTCAAGCAATTTTCTTAAATTAAAATCTAAGGATTCGCGTCTTTTTTATATTCTTTCGGGCGAGGGTGAAATTGAATTTAAAAATAAAGCTTACAAGCTTTACCCCGATACTGTTATTCTTTTTAAAGCCACTACCGAATACGAATGGAAAACAAGCGGTATTGAATACTACACCATAAACTTTGATTATACACAAGAATTTTCAGATATAAAGCGTACCTTTCATCCTTTTTCTTCGGCGGTTTTTGATGAGCATTCTGCATTTGATTGCGGTTATATAGAGGATTATCAAGAACTTAATAAACCAATTGTCATTTATAACGCATCCCTTTTAAAAAGGCAAATTAAAAACATAACCATTGAAAGTGTTTTATCTGATAAATATTCGTCCGCTATGCTTTCGCTAATGATGAGTAAAGCTATAATAGATATACTAAGAATTTACAATCGCGAAAGCTTATCTGTACCCGACAATACACAAAAAATAAAACAAATTATAGAATACATTCACGCTAATTATTCGAAAAATATAACCAATCAAAACATTGCAGAATATTTTGGTTATAACCCATCTTATATAGGCAGACTTTTTAAGCAAACCACCGGCCAATCACTGCACAACTATATATTAGAATTCCGACTGCAAATTGCTACCGAGCTTTTAATTAATCAAAACATTCCAATAGGTGAAATTTACAAACAAATAGGGTTTGGCGATTTTTATCATTTTTCAAAAATCTTCAAAAAGAAAACAGGTAAAACCCCTACTCAATACCGTTCACACCACCAAGCCCTTAATTAAGGAGTAAAATTATGTTCAACAAAATATCCCCCGAAAAAGCAGGTATTCCTTCACGTAATATTACCGATTTTATTAATACTCTTAATTCATACAATATTAATACACACAGTATTATAATGGCTAGGGGAAATAATATAATTGCAGAGGCTTATTACGAGCCCTTTAATAAAAACACCCTACACCGTATGTATTCAGTTTCCAAAAGCTTTGTAAGCATTGCGGTAGGTCTTGCCGAGCAAGAGGGTCTTTTGTCACTTGATGATAAGTTTATTGATTATTTTCCCGAATACCAAAACGAAAATATTGACAAAAAATACCGTGAAACAACTATTCGCGATATGCTAACAATGAGAAGCTGCATGGCAAAATATTCGCCTTGGTGGGAAACAGATGACCGTGCCAAAGCATATTTTGATGTTACAGCCAATCAAATTTCGGGCACGAATTTTTATTATGATAGCTCGGGCTCGTTTATACTCGGATGTATTGTTGAAAAGGTTACGGGTATGCCTTACCTTGAATACCTTAAAGAAAAGGTTTTGCTCCAGTTAGGCTTTTCAAAAGAATCCTATTGCCTTTTAGCGCCAGGCGGACATTCACATAGTGATTCAGGTGTTATGTGTACCTCACGGGATTTACTTACATTTGCCCGTTTTGTAATGAACAAGGGTGTTTGGGGAGGTAAAAGGTATATAAATGAAGAATTTATGACCGCGGCTATTTCTAAACAAACCGACAATGATATAACAGGTACACCCACTCCCCTTTATGATAAAAACGGCTACGGTTATTTAATATGGAAAATGCCGCGCGACGGCTTTGGTTTTATAGGTATGGCAGACCAACTAGCAATTTGCGACCCTAAAACAGATTTTATATTTGTTATGACGGGCGAAAATATGATGTGCGACGATGTTAGTAAGACGGTTATTCTTCACGAATTATATAAAAATATTATTGAAAAAATCAGCCAACCGCTACCTGAAAATCACGAGGAACACCATTCACTTTGTAGTCTTTCAAAAAATCAAAAATTAATTTCGCTTACAGATTCTTTACAAGATAATTTTTCTTCAAAAATCGCAGGAAAGAAATATATTTTAGAAGAAAACCAAATGGGAATTAAATCACTAAGGCTTGAATTAATTAGTGATAGCGGTATTTTGGAATTTGAAAAAGATAATAAAATACGAAAAATTGAGTTTGGAATCGGTTTCAACAAATTCGGTGAATTCCCCGAAGATAAACGTTTAGGGCTTACCGCCTCGGTTTATGAAGACGGAAATTATTACTATGGCGCTTCGGGTATATGGTGTGAACAAAGCAAACTGCATATTTTAGTACGCGTAATTGATACATATTTAGGTACCTTAAGCATTGTTTTAGGCTTTAAGGATAACGGCATTACCCTTACAATGAAAAAGTTTGCACAAAGAATACTTGATGATTATGAAGGTACCGTTTCAGGATATTCAAACTAGAAAAGACCCCGCTTAAAGCGGGGTCTTAATTTTATGCTTATTCACCTTTAAGCTTGCCGAGAATACCGTTTGTATTATCAACAGCAGCCTGAACCATACTTGCATAACTGTCAAGCTTGGATTTAACCTGAGCAGATTTAACATTTACAATACTTGCATTAATATGAATACCGCCCTTACCTACGTCTTCAGTAAAAGCGTAAAATTAAAAAATAGCCAAGCGTTTTTTCAACACTTGGCTTAAAATTGCTTTAAACTAATTCAGTAGATAAATACCTGCTACCCGTATCGGGCAGTAAAACTACGATATTTTTACCTTTATTTTCTTCACGCTTTGCAACTGCAATAGCGCCGCAAAGTGCCGCGCCCGCAGAAATTCCTACCGAAAGACCTTCAGTTTTGCATATTTTTCGCGCGTATTCAAAGGCATCGTCATCACTTACCGCAATAACCTCGTCATAAACGGAAGTATCAAGATTGCCCGGCACAAAGCCGGCGCCAATACCCTGAATTTTATGCGCGCCGCTTTCCCCTTTTGTTAAAACGGGGCTTGACTGCGGCTCAACCGCCACAACCTTAATATCGGGATTTTTTTGCTTTAAATATATACCAACGCCGCTTAAGGTTCCGCCTGTTCCAACGCCCGCAACAAATATATCTACCTTACCGTCCAAATCGTTATATATTTCGGGACCCGTAGTTTCGTAATGCGCTTTGGGATTTGCGGGGTTATCAAACTGGCCTGCAATTATGCTACCCTTCGTTTCCTTGTTAATTCGCTCGGCCTCTTCAATTGCGCCTTTCATCCCCTTTTTACCATCGGTCAACACAATTTCGGCACCGAACGATTTTATAAGCTTTATACGCTCTACCGACATTGAATCAGGCATAACGATAACCGCTTTATAGCCACGCGCAGTACAAACTGCCGCAAGACCGATACCCGTATTGCCCGAAGTGGGTTCAATAACCGTACCACCTTTTTTTAAAAGACCTTTTTGCTCGGCATCATTAATCATAGAAAGCGCCACCCTATCCTTTACGCTGCCTGCAGGGTTTAAAAATTCAAGCTTTGCAAAAATATTGCCGTTTAGTTTATATTCATTTTTTATATTTACAAGCTCCATTAACGGAGTATTGCCGATTAATTCATCAAAGGATTTAATAATAGCCATAAAAACACCTCGTATTTATTTTAACACTACTGTTAGTTTTGTCAATATTCTTGCAAAAAATTTATTTTATGATAAAATAAATTTGGTGATAAATATGAAATTGCCAAAACGCAAAAATACGCGGCTAAAAAATTACGATTACAACCAAAACGGCGCGTATTTCATTACAATATGCACCAAAGAAAAACAAAAAATTTTATGTGATATTGTAGGGACCGGCGTCCCCGACGGTCCGAAAATCATATTAACCGAACAAGGCAAAATTGTGAAAAAATATATTTTATCCACAAACAATATTCCTAATATAACGGTTGAAAAATTTGTTATTATGCCAAACCATATACATATGATTTTATTTGTTAATGTTGAAAACGGGACGTCGTGGGCGCCGTCCCCTACAAATACATATATTGCGAAATTTATTTCAACATACAAAAGATTTTGCAATAAGGAAATCGGTAAAAACATTTGGCAATATAGGTCGTACGACCATATAATTCGCGATGAGGACGATTACCTTAAAATTTGGAATTATATTGATACATACCCTGCATAATGGCAAGAGGATTGCTTTTAGTGCGAATAATTTTTAAAATGGTGATGAATATGCTTTTGCCGAATCGCAAGCCAACAAGGCTTCGAAATTACGATTACAGCCAAAACAGCGCGTATTTTATTACAATATGCACCCATAACCGCAAACCGATTTTTTCAAATATCGTAGGGGGCGGCGCCTTCGACGCCCCGAACCCAATTTTAACAAACATTGGCAAAATTGCGGAAAAATATATTTTATCAACGAACAATATCAACAACCTATCCGTTGACAAATACGTAATTATGCCTAACCATATTCATTTAATATTAGTGATTGAAAACAATAGCGGGACGTCGAGGGCGCCGTCCCCTACAAATAATATTATTTCACATTCGATTTCTACTTTTAAACGCTTTGTTAATAAAGAAGTCGGTGAAAATATTTTCCAACGTTCCTTTCACGACCACGTGATACGCGGACAAGACGATTACCTTAAAATTTGGAATTATATTGATACAAACCCTGCAAAATGGCAAGAGGATTGCTTTTACTGTGAATAAATAATTTTAATTGGTGATAAAATGTACGATGAATTAACTAAAGTTGATATTGAAAAAATGAAAGAGGAATTGGAATACCGCATTGGCACGGTAAGGCCGAAAATACTTGAAGAGGTTAAGTTTACCCGAAGCTTTGGCGACTTATCCGAAAACGCCGAATACCACGCCGCAAAACGCGAACGCGGTAAAAATGAAAGCCGCATTCGTTACCTTAGAAATATGTTGAAAACCGCAATTGTAATTGATACCGAAAGCAAGGCCGACGAAATTGGTTTATTTGATACAGTAACCTATTATGTTGAGGATGACGATTGCGAGGAACAGGTGCGAATTGTTACAACTTTGCGCCAAAATTCTATGCAAGGCCTTATAAGCAAGGAATCCCCTATGGGTAGCGCCATTATGGGCAAACGAGTAAACGATAGGGTTTATATTAAAGTGTCGGACGATTACGGTTATTATATAGTAATACGTAAAATTGAAAAAGGCGAGGACGATTCCTCGCTTGAAATTAGGAAATTTTAAAACGTAACCACCAAAACAGCACGTATTTTAATACAATATGTACACACAAAATATATTATGTGACATTGTATGGGGCGGCTTAACAACCCCGTCTCCCGCTGTCACACCGTGAAGGAGTCTTCCTCGACGGTCCCTACAAATACATATATTGCAAAATTTATTTTATCACATGAGTAATGGTGATTAGTAAATCGCCCCTACAATTTATAAATAGTAACTTAAAATATTTAATTACGCATTATGAATTACGCATTAAAAAAACGCTTCCCGAAGGAAGCGTTTTTAATTTTTAATTATGCGAGCTTTTCGTACAAGAAAACTACGTCACAGATATTGAATGCATTATCGTTGTTAACGTCATAATCAGCAACGGATTCAGCATCGCTTAATAACTTAGCCTTTAAGTAGTCGCAGTCTGCCTTGTCGAAATCGAAGTCGCCATCAAGGTCGAAATCAACTGCTTTGAGGAACCGAATTTCGTATGTGCCGTCTTCATCAGATAAGTCAAGAACGCCGTTTTCTGCCTTCTCAACAAGCTGACCGTCCTTAAATGCAACAGCGGTATAGCCTTCCTTAACAGCGGTAAATTTACCGGTTTCACCTTCAATAAAGTTTACATTATAAATAAATTCACCATCAACATTAAGGAACCACTTAGCTGCTTCATTTCCATTAGTATCAACGAGGTTGGTAACGCCGGTAAACGGAGTTGGGTCTTGACCCGATAAAGTGTAAGAAATATTCTTGTTGGCGATTATTTGAACGCCACCTTCTACTACTACATTACTTTTTGCTTCGTTATCAAATCTAACTACGCCTGAATTAGTAAGCTTA